>NZ_WSFT01000036.1 GCF_016820655.1 Anaeromonas frigoriresistens | reverse complement strand
ACTTACATTAACTTCTTCTTCTAACTTAGTATCCTGTTCTATTTCAAACTCATCATCTTCCATATCTATATCTAACTCTATAGGCTCTTTAGGCTCTTCAGGCTCTTCTGGTTCTTCTGGTTCTTCTGGTTCTTCTGGTTCTTCTGGTACTATTGCATTGTCTCCACTTGCTGTTGCTGTTCTTGTACTTCCATCTGGACCTCTTAATGTCCACACTAGGTTGTTTCCATCGAACTCTGTTGTAAATACGTCTCTTTGTCTTCCTTCTAGGAATCCTGTCTGTGGAGGTGTTGTTGTTCCACCTGTAGCATTTCCTGTAAACTTACTTAACTCTGCATCTACCTCCATTTCATTCTTATTCTCATATCCCCAATGGGCTGTAAATGTTCCATCTCCATTATCTATTACATATTCTACCACTGGTTTTAATGGCTCATATTCTATTGGTTCTTCTGGTACATCTATTATTGCATTCTCTCCACTTGCAGTTGCTGTTCTTGTACTTCCATCCGGGCCTCTTAATGTCCATACTAATGTTTTACTATTAAATTTTGTAGTAAATACATCTACATGTCTTCCTGGTTCAAAGTCAGCTGACTTTGGTTCTCCTTCTATTACACTGCCAGTAAACTTACTTAACTGAGCATCCACTGTTTCATCATTTTTATTTTCATATCCCCAGTGAGCTATATATTCTCCATTAACTTTTTCTACATATTCTAATACTGGCTTTAATGGTTTATATTCTACTGGATCTTCCGGATCTTCATTTCCTCCATCGTTGTTATTACTATAATAGAAGTTCACATGACTTATATCTTTCATATCTGATGTTTTGGTATCTGATGTCCAATCTTCCTTTACTGATGCTGATATTCCGTTAAAGTTGACTGTATAATAATTTGATCCTTTAGTACCGTCTGGTTTATAGGTATATATATTATTTCCTGCTTTCACTTCTACCTTAATTACAATATAACCCTCAGGCTGAGTATAAGTGTATTCTGAGTCATTATCTGACCAATTGTCTACTTTATCGTATCCATCTTTTCTTTCTATATTATTGTCTAATCCTTTAGCATAGGCTGCTATGCTACCCACCTGCATAAATGTTAATGAAAAAGTTAATACAAAAACTAATAATATTGATAAGCTCGCTCTAATTGATTTCCTCATATTTACACTCCTCTTTAATTTAAATATTATCTACAACGAGTTTTATATGCGGCCGGACTATCATAGATTTCTCTTTAGATTCCCGAGCTTTGCGTCCTTATCTTTCAATAAGTTTGCCAATCATTATTATATTTTCTCCTATCACCCCTTTGCTTAATTTTCTGATATATTCTTATGTAGTATTTAATAGATAAATAATAAAGGCTGCTATGTATATACATAGCAGCCGAACTGTCATAGCTAAAATAACTTTAGACTTCGAGCTTTGCGTCCCTACCTTTCAGTAAGTTTGCCCTTTTTATAATAATTATATTCAATTGTAATTTATTATCAGTATACGTTTAAAAAAATATTATATACCTCTCCTTAAAATATTTAATAAATAAAAAAGGCTGCTATGTAATATACATAGCAGCCCAACTGTCATAGCTAAAATAGCTTTAGACTTGTAACTTTGCGTCCTTATCTTTCGATAAGTTTGCCTTTATATGTTAAATAAAAGTAATATTTAATTGTTAATCTATATATACCACCAATGGAGTTTTCAAAACAATTTTATTTAAATATTTTAAAATTATTTATTATCCATTAACTATTGTTCCACCGTTTACGTGTATCATTTGGCCTGCTATATATGATGAATCTTCTGATGCTAAGAATACATAAGAGGGAGCTAAGTCTATAGGTTGTCCAGGTCTTCCCATAGGAGTTCCATCCCCAAAACCTTCTACATGCTCCTTATCAAAAGTAGATGGAATCAATGGAGTCCATATAGGTCCTGGTGCTACTCCATTTACTCTTATTTTTTTCTTTATTAAGGATTGGGATAAGGATCTAGTAAAGGTAGTTACCGCTCCTTTAGTAGATGAATAATCTAATAGTAAAGGATTTCCTTCATAGGCAGTTATAGATGAAGTATTAATTATTGAACTACCTTCCTTTAAATGAGGAAGCACTGCTTTTACCATATGAAACATACCAAATATATTAGTTTTAAAAGTACGCTCTAATTGTTCTGTACTAATATCTAATATGCTCTCTTTTGGATGCTGTTCTCCTGCATTGTTAACTAATATATCGATTTTTTTATATTCCTCTATAACTTTATCTACAGTACTCTTACAGAATTCTTCTTCTCCTATGTCTCCTGAAATTAGTAAACATTTTTGTCCTAATTCTTCTACTCTTTCTTTAACTTTTTTTGCATCTTCATCTTCTTCTAGATAGATTATAGCTAAATCTGCTCCTTCTTTTGCATAAGCAATAGATACAGCTTGACCTATACCACTATCTCCTCCAGTAATAATAGCTACTTTATCCTTTAGTTTATTTGTACCTATATAATCCTCATCTTCATATATCGGATTAGGGTTCATTTCTTTATTTACTCCCGGTTGCTTATCTTGGTGCTGTGCTGGTACGTTGTTTGGATAATCAAATCTACTCATCAATTCTCCTCCTTTGTTTTTTATCTACATTACATATATTCCCAAAACATTTTATAGAAAACAATTTCTTAACTGATTTTTATTGTTAATAGTAGGGTATTAATGAAGTACATGATATAAGGAGGAATTAATATGTTTGGAATACTTGGTGGGCTTTTATTAGCTTGGCTCCTTTGGTTATTAGGCTTTGCAGGAGTAATAGTTGATGGGATACATGAATTATTCGGATTAAATATATCTATGGCAGGATACTATGTGCTTTTTGGTTTGATAGGACTTATAACAAATCTTATAGCTATGATTACATCAAGAAATAGAGGAGTATAATAAAAAAGAGCCTACTAGGCTCTTTTTTATTATATATATTCTTTTGAATAACAATTAACTACCCTCTATCTACTTCTTTTATTTCCTTCATTATCAAGTCACATATTTCTTTATTTCCTGCAACTATTGATACATCCCTCTTATTTGAGATTTCCGCTACTTCTCCTCCAGATTCTTTTATCATTAGTGCTCCTGCAGCTACATCCCAAGGTTTCAAATTTAACTCCCAATATCCATCTACTCTTCCACAGGCTACATTTGCTAAATCATAAGCTGCTGCTCCCATTCTTCGTATTCCTCTTACTTTTGGAATTATTTTATTGAAATAATTAAGATTATTATCAGGGTTAGTATCTCTATCATAGGGGAAACCAGTAGCTAATAATGATTGTCTCAGTTTATTTTTTGATCCTATCTTTATTTTTTTATTATTAAGATAAGCCCCTTTACCCTTAATAGTACTAAACATCTCATTGAGTATTGGTTCATATACTACACCTAACACTACCTCCCCCCTAAATTCTAAGGCTATTGAAACTGCAAAGATAGGTAATCCTTGAGCATAGTTTGAAGTACCATCTAATGGGTCTATAATCCATAAATAGTCAGAATTAGTTTCATGATACTCCGACTCTTCTGATAATATTCCATGGTCAGGATAATTTTCCTTTATTGCTGAAAGTATAAGCTTTTCTGATAGCTCATCTATCTCTGTAACTAAGTCAACATCACTAGATTTAGTGCTTATTTTTAAGTCTTCTTTTTCATAATTATCTCTTTGTATTTTTCCAGCTTCTAAAGCCCATCTCTTTACTTCTTCTATAGCTTTATTTAAATCAATCATAGAAATCCCTCCGTTTATTCTATTAATTTATTAACGATAAGTTTTCTAATAATATCAATAGGTATTATAATCATAGCCATCGGTATTATCACTAGCCATTCTTTAATAATTAAACCTTCAGTTCTTAATACCGCTCCTCCAATATAAGTCATTACTATTTGAACAATAAAAATCAACCCTACTATCTTTAAGAATTTATCATTCTCCAATATATTATTAAATATATTAATATCTTTAGTTCTTGCATTAAACATATTTAATAAATTTATAAAGATAAAGAACCCAAAGAATCCAGTAAGATAATATATATCTTCATTTCCATTAGGGCCTTGTCTAAATAATCCTTTAATCATATCACTAATTAAGAAAAATATACTTAATCCACCTATTACTATAGCATTGGTAATTATAGAGCTCCACATATATTTATTTATTATAGATTCATCTCTAGTCTTAGGCATTTCATCCATGTATTTATCTAATGGAGGTTCTCCCCCAAAGGCTAATGCAGCAAAGGTATCCATTACTAAATTAACCCAGAGCATTTGAGTCATGGTTAAAGGAAATTCTATTCCTATAAAAGGTCCTACAAAGGCTATTAGTACAGCTGCAATATTCACTGTTAGCTGATATACAATAAACTTTCTAATAGATTTAAATATAGTACGACCATATAGAATAGTCTTTGTTATTGAGTTGAAATTATCATCTAATATAACTATATCCCCCGCTTCCTTTGCTACTTCTGTTCCTGAACCCATAGCAAATCCAATATCTGCTTTTTTCAAAGCAGGAGAATCATTTACTCCATCCCCTGTCATTCCTACCACTTTATTTAAACTTTGAGATGTTTTTATTAGCCTACTTTTATCCGTTGGTAATGCTCTAGCTATAACTTTTATATTAGGTAATTTTTCTTTTAATTCCTGGTCGCTTATTTCATCTAGTTCCTTAGAAGTTAAAACCACATCGTCATCAGATTGGATAATACCTGATTCTTTAGCTATTGCTAAAGCAGTTTCTTTTTTATCTCCAGTGATCATGACTACTTGAATACCTGCTTTTTGAGCTTGCTCAATAGATTTAATAGATTCTTTTCTTACATCATCTCTTATTCCTACAATGCCTACTAAAGTTAAATCATTAGTTACATCATTATCCACTGACTTTTCTGAGGTAGCAATGGCTATTACCCTGATTGCATTATCTGCCATTTCATTTACTTTATCTTGTATTTTATCCCTATCTTCCTTATTCAACTCTTTTTTATTGCCATCTTTATCATAATATTGATCACAACCTTCTAATAATACTTCTGGGGCTCCTTTGACTAAAGTAGTATTATAATCTCCCTGTACTTCTGCAGCTGAATATTTATTCTCACTATTAAAAGGGATCTTATCTACAGTATCTATATCATAATTTTGGGATGAATCACCTGTAAAATGTAATAAAGCTTGTTCTGTAAAGTCCCCTCCTATAGCATCCATTTCTCCTTCATCATTTTCCTCATATACAGCTTCAGTATTCTCTTTAATAGAGACATCTAATAATTTCCTTAATTCATCTGGCACTTCTTCAAAATTTTCATAATTATCTATATTGCCAGTAATAAAGCTTATTACTTCTAACTCTCCTTTTGTTATTGTTCCTGTCTTATCGCTAAATAAAATATTTAATGACCCGGAAGTCTCTATACCTACTAATTTCCTAACTAATATATTATCCTTTAATAATTTTTTCATATTCATAGAGAGTACAAAGGCTATCATCATAGGTAAACCTTCAGGTACTACTACTACTATTATTATTATAGCTAGTATACCGGCAGTGACCACATCATTTATTACAGTGGACATATCGCTAAAATATGAAGCTAAAGATAATCCTTCAGCAATATTATCTAACACAATTTTTTTAAACATAAAAGAAAGGGCTATAAGAATACCACCGGCATATCCAAACTTACTAATTTTGTCTGCTAAATTTCCTAATTTAACTTTCAACGGGGAATCTCTATCTTCTGACTCTAGTTCTTCAGCTAATTGTCCAAAAAATGTATTTTTGCCCACCGTTTCTGCCTCTATTACTGCTTCTCCTTCTACAACTACTGTCCCCCTAAAGACTTTATACTCATCTAAAAAATCAGATTCTTCCTTATCAAACTCATAGTCTCCAGGAGCTTCTTTTTTATCAGCTTCTTCACTT
Source organism: Anaeromonas frigoriresistens (assembly GCF_016820655.1). Classification (GTDB taxonomy): domain Bacteria; phylum Bacillota; class Clostridia; order Tissierellales; family SIT17; genus Anaeromonas; species Anaeromonas frigoriresistens. Next base: position 231,296 of record NZ_WSFT01000036.1, on the reverse strand, counting down.
TCACCATTCAAAACTGATTGATCCACACTAAGATCCCCTTCTAAAACTATACCATCAACGGGAATTTTATCCCCGGATTGTAAAAGTATTTTATCTCTCTTTACTATATCTTCTATAGAAACTTTTTCTAAAGAACCATCCCTAAATACTTTACAGGTTATCTGGGAAGCTTGCTCTTGCAATTTTTGAAAAGATTGTTCATTGCTATATTCTGAATAGGTACTAACAAATATAGCAATAACTACAGCTATAGTTATACCTAAAGGTTCATACCATTCTACCTTTCCCCAAAAGAAAAAGCCTACTTCTATTATTAAGGCTACAATTAATATTTTAATAATAGGATCCTTTAAATTATCTGTCAGTTTATCCCAAAAGGATTCCGTTTCCCCCTTTTCTATTTTATTATCTCCGTTATCTTCTCTTGATTTTTCAACTTGTTGAGAGGTTAAGCCGTCAAATTGAGATTTGTTCATATTTCCAACTCCTTATTAAAATCTTATGATTCTAATATACCCAATCTCAGTAAACTGACTCTATTAGCTACAATCTATCTCCATTCTAATTTCTCAAATACCCTATTTGATAAGAATATAAATACACTTATTAATATTGCATTAGATATAAAGAAACCTAGATACATGTATAAAACACCTCCAAAAATCGCTGCTAATATTCCCCCTATTATAAACCCTGGTATTAGTAATACAATAGTTTGTAACATTAAAAAAAGTGGGAATAATGCTTTTTTATCTAGACTATCAGGAAATAATACTCTTATTAAGAAATTTGAAGCTAAATTTAAACCATAAAAACTTATTAAAAATAACCAATATATAAATCCGTTCATAAAAGGTAAATCTGTAATTAATATTAATGGTACATATAATAATGCTCCATTTATCATCATTCTTATAAAGTCTAAGGAACTTATTGCTAAAATCTTTGATATAAAACTACCAGGTATTAAATATATATAAGGTTTAGATAACTCACTATCTCGAGCTCTTCTAGCTGACATAAGGAACATAAAATATGCTAATCCACCAGTTAATGTTGGGATTAGAAATCCACCACTTCTAAATTGGGTATAAAGTCCAATACCTATACCTAATGCTAAAAATGCTAAGGAGGTAATACTTAAGTATTCATGGATATCTGATCTTTTATATTCTACCTTACTTTTCCATAACAATGACCATACTCCATTTTTTCTTCCCTTTACATTTATATTTCCTTTTTTGTTGAAGAATTTTATTTTATTATTACCTTTATCTAATCCTTTTTTCCTTCTCTTTTTAGCTTCTCTTTCCCTGGTGATATCAGCTACATCTTCATAATAATCATCTCCTAATATATAGGCTAAGAATATTAAGATAATTACAGCTAAATAAATAAGTATGGTATATAACATCCTAGTAAAAGAATAGCCTACAATAGGAATCAAAAATGCTTGTCTACTCCATCCTAGAATAGGTATATAATCTAGTCTACTATCATTTAATGTATCTAGAATATTTGATAATAAATTTCCTTCTCTAAAAGTACCTATTAAAATGAACCCTATAAAAATTGATAATAATAAATAAACTATATTATTTATTAGTGTCTTTTTATTATATCTAGTAGATAGGGCAAACAGTGCAAATTTAAGAGGTTCTAAGGTTAATGCAAATCCTACTAAACTCATATATAAATAAGGTAAATACTCAATTTCTATTTCTACCATTTGAATAATAAGAGGTAATACACCTATTACTATAAACCCAACTAATATTAAATTTAATAAAGTCTTTCTTATAATATTGTATAACAATATTTTCTTTGAGGAGACTGGAGCAGGAAACAGAAAGTTTATATCCCCCACATTAAAAAACGTACTAGACTCATGTAATCCTTTAATCAAGTTATATATGAATAATATAGATATCAATACAAAATACCCAGCAGAAATATACTCTATAGCATTTTGTCTCGGAATATCAAATCCTCCAGCATTATCATTGGCTATAATTGAATTAAAAACTAATGAACCTATCCATAATATATAAAGAAGATAAATAATTAATCTTTTTGGATTTCTTTTTATTTCTACTATATGATTTTTTATAGCCCACAGATCCCTTTTTAATAATAGTTTCATACTACTCATCCTTAGTCACCTCTAAGAATACATCCTCTAAAGATACATCAGTATTATTTCCTAGTTTTTTCTTTAAATTATCTACTGATTCATCTGCAATAATAGTCCCTGATTTCATAACTAAAACTCTTTTACATAGATTTTCTATACTATCTAGTAGATGGGTACTAACAAATATTGTTTTCCCCCTCTCACTTAATTCTTTAAATATAATTTTTGTTTCTCTTATTGCTTTAGGGTCTAATCCAATCATTGGCTCATCAAATAAATATAGTCCTGGATCCGGTAGTAGTCCACAACAAATTGATACCTTCTGTTTCATACCCTTAGAGAGTTCTTTAGACAATTTATCTTTTCTATCCCACATATCATACCGTCTTAATAATTTTTCTGCTTTTTCTTCCCAATTACTTACCTTATAAGCATAAGCAATGAATTTTATGTGTTCCCATACTGTTAGCATTTCGTAAAGTTCTGGCATTTCTGGAATATAGGAAAAATTAGACTTTGCATCAACCGAAGTGTTTTTATGTCCATTTATTGTAACATCTCCATATGTAGCCCTTAAAAGTCCTGCTATAGTCTTTATTGTAGTACTTTTCCCTGCTCCATTTGGTCCTAATAACCCTACTATATCACCTTCTTCTAAATCAAAAGAAATATCATTTACTGCTCTTACATTCTTATAATCCTTAAGTAACCCTTTCACTTTAAGCATAATTTACCTCCCAAATAATCTCATGTGTATATTTTAACATATACTATAAGTAAGTTTCCAAAAAAATAAAGGGGATATACATCCCCTCTAAAATCTCTTGATTACTACATCTTCTATTATCATATTCCACATGGATTCATCTTCCATGCCTAATCTCCATAGGGCTATCCCTTTAATGCCTAACTCACTTGCAAGATCTATTTTAGCCTTTATACTTTGGGCATTTTCAAACCACACTTCATGTTCATTACCGTCTTCGTCTGTATAAGCAAAATATGGTGTTTGAGTTTCTTCATCAAATATTACTTCCTTATCATATCTTTCTGCTAGTTGCATTGCCCTATCATAAGTTACATAAGCATTTTTTTCGGTAGTCAGATTAAAATCAAACCCAAAGACAGATACTGCTGCCATAATCTTCTCTTTAGGCATTTTAGTTATAGTATATTTTAGCACCCTATCCATCCATCCAATAGAAACAACTGGTCCTGGCCCACTTCCTGGCCAACCATGCTCATTATATAACATTACATCAAATTCATCTACAGCTTTACCTATCACTCCGTAATCAAAAGGATCTGAAAATGGATTAAAAGGTTCATCACTAACTCTAGATGGGACAGAAGCTGCTAAATAGTAGCCCCTCTCAGATAAAGCTTCTCCTAATTCTATAAAGAACTGTGATAGTTTTTCACTATCCTCAATAGCTACATCTTCTATATCTATATTTACACCGTCAAATCCATAACCTTCTATAAGTTCTATTGTATTTTCAATGAAAGTACCTCTAGTTTCTTCGGTAGCTAACATATTGCTAGTTATTTCTTTAGCTTTCTCTACTCCCCCTGGATATAGAAGATTATGAATTAATGCTAACATTTTAACATTACTTCTATGACCTATCTCTATTACATCCTTCACATATTGATTTGTAAATTCACCAAATTTTACTATTGTAGTAGGATCATCTTCGCTTATTTGGAAAAGAAACATGGGAACATTTGTTAAATCTTCTTTGTGAGCTACAAAAGAATCATAAGAGCTAGGAAGGGTAGGTCCTTCTTCTAAAGTATAATATCCTAATAGAGCAATTATAGGTTTCTCTCTTCCATATACATTTCTATTAACTAAGTCGTTAGATATCCATCCTTCTCTACCATCATATAATTCAATATTTGTCCACTGGTCGTTTATGTCTATTACTGGCAGAGGTGCACCTTCTACCATTTGAGCAATTATATCAAAGTTTGTTCCAGGTCCTAATCTTATATTAGCTACATCAGCTTTCACTATTACTTCTGTATAAAATGGTATTTCTAATCTCTGACCTATTGAGAGATTTGTGCTCTCCAAATTGTTTAATTCTATAAGACTTTCTATAGGTACATTAAGTCTCTGAGATATAGAGTATAAACTGTCTCCAGATTTTACTGTATAGTATGTGATAGGTATTTCTAAAATCTGTCCTGGAAATATATCAGGACTACTCAAATTATTAGCTCTAAGAAGCTCTCTAGTTGATATTCCAAACCTCCTAGCTATTGTATATATACTATCTCCTGGTTTCACTGTGTATTTTATTGTATACATATAAATAAACCATCCTTTCAAACAAAGTCATATATTTCATCATATTCCTTTGTTGAAAGAATGGTTTATATTTTTCTATAATTATTTTAAATCATTTTCAAATAAATTCTTTAATCCTTCGTATGCTTCGTTTTCATCATCGCCTTCAATTCTTATTGTAAGATTATCTCCCTGAGTAGCTCCCATACTCAATATGCCCATTATACTCTTACCATTATACTCTGTATCATCTTTTATTACTACGATATCAGAAGTATATTTAGAAGATTCTCGTATAAATAGACTCGCAGGTCTTGCATGTAACCCAGTTTCATTTTTTAATTCTACTTCCAAATTTCTCATTTAATCTCCTCCCATAAGATAATTTTCTTTTATTTATTCTATCATAAAGTTTATGTCTTATGCTCTTATTTTAGGGAAATTATGAATATTGCATAATAAATTTATATATAATTCACAAATTTATCTAGTCAATTCATAAACTGCTTTTGCATATATTTTTGTTACATCCATAAGTCTATCTACTTCTATATATTCATTAGCCTGATGCTCTACTTTTTCTTGTCCTGGGAATATTGCTCCAAAAGCTACACAATTATCCATTGACCTAGCATATGTAGCGCCTCCTATAACTAATGGTGTAGAGTCCAATTCGGTTTCTTCTTCATACACTTTTCTTAATGTCTTAATTAATTCATGATCTTTTGGTACATATAGAGAATCTAAGTAATCAAACTCTTCATATTTAAGATCATAATCCTTTATTTTTTCTTTGATATTTTCTACAATATCACTCTTTTCTTTCGTAACTGGAATTCTAATATCCACAGATACTTCTTCCATATTCTTATCAAGGTTTATCATTCCTATATTAAATGTAATTTTTCCAGAAGGCTCATCTTCACAGTTGCCAAATATATTCTTGCCATTATAATCTTCACCAACTACTTCTGCTATAAATTTAATAGCTTTACTATTAATGCCTATATTATCTAGTGCAATACATAATCTAGCTATAGCATTTATTCCATTATGTGGTTGAGAAGCATGGGCTCCTTTTCCTATAACATATATAGACTCTTCATCCTCTTCATATTCAAAACCTAATTTATCTAATTCCTTTTTAAGTTCACCTTTATCTTTTCCATTATATTTACTTTTATCAGGTACTGCATTAAACGCATTTCCTGATGATAGATTCACATCTGAACCAACATCGGATACTAACTTAGCTTGTAATAAACCTTTTTCTGCATGAATCATCGGAAATTCAGCATCAGGAGTAAATCCAAATGTAGGAATCTCTTCATTATCCATATATTTGCTTATTCCACCCCAAAGATTTTCTTCATCTGTACCAAAAATGAATCTAATTCTCTTATTAAATTTAACTCCTGAATCCATCAATGCCTTAACTGCATATATTGCTGCCAGGGTAGGTCCTTTATCATCTTGAGTTCCTCTACCATATAATTTTCCTTCTCTAATTTCTGCATTAAAAGGATCAGAGTTCCAGTTTGTAATTTCTCCAGCAGGAACTACATCTAAATGCCCTAATATTCCAAGCATTTCTTCTCCTTCTCCTATTTCAGCATATCCATAATATCCTTCTTCATCATAGTGAGTTTTAAATCCTAAGCTTTCACATATCTCTAATGTTTTCTTTAGTGCTTTATCAATGTCTTCTCCATAAGGATATTCTTTACTATTTTCGTCCTTAACACTTGGAATATTTACAACTTTAATAATTGAGTCTATCATCTCATCTTTTAGTTCTTCTACTCTTTTTTTATAATCCATAATATACCTCCTCGTTTTCTACTATATATTTTTACCCAAACTTTATATTTATAATTGTATTAGATAAATTAATTTTTATCAAAACAAATTATTTACTCATAATATTTTCTTCTTGTTTAAAATTATTTTTTTTGGTTATATATTTATTAACACATTGAAATATTTAAATCGATTTAAATAGATTATTATTGTTTATTTCGTAGGAGGTGTAGTAGATGTTAAAATGGGCATTAATATTTTTAATAGTTGCAGCTATTGCAGGATTATTTGGTTTTAGAGGTGTAGCTAGTACTTCTGCTTCAATAGCTAAAATATTATTTATTATATTTGTGATTTTATTTGTAATAGCTCTTATTTTTGGATCTGGAATATTTTAGTTAGTATCAACTACATAATTGTAGTATAATATAACGAGGGCTTAGGCTCTCGTTATATTGCTATTAAAGGGGGAATCTGGTTGAGATTTATGCCAATATCTTTCGTCAAAGAAGGAACAATATTAGGAAAAGATATATACGATGAAAAAGGACGAATTTTATTATCAAAAGGAACGGCATTAAGAGATAGATATATAAAAAAAATTAAGTCATTAGGTATATACTCTATATATATAATGGATGAATATTCAAATGTTGAACTTAACGATGTAATTACCCCTCAAATAAGAAGTAAAGCTATTATTACTCTAAAGAAAACCTACCATAATTTTCAACAAAACTATTCTCAAGATGATTCTTATACAAAGAAATCTGTACAAGAAGCTAATGAAAATATTTCAGATATATCTTCAGTTGCTGAAGATATTCTTGATGACATATTGTCCCAAAAGCATGTAGTTGTTAATCTTATAGATATAAAAAGCACTGATAATTATACTTATCAACATTGTCTTAATGTATCTATACTTTCAATAATTTTAGGTTTAGAGTTAAAGTTAGATACTAAACATCTCAAACACCTTGCCATAGGATCTTTACTTCATGATATTGGTAAAACTTTAATCCCTGAAAGTATTTTGTTGAAAGAAGGACCCTTAACTGATGAAGAATTTGAAACAATGAAATCCCATACTAAAAAAGGTTATGATTACCTTAAAATAAGTAAAGATATCCCTTCTCCAGCTAGAGTTATAGCAATCCAACACCATGAAAAAATAGATGGTTCTGGATATCCTAATGGACTAAAAGAAGACGAAATATATATGCTTTCTAAGATTGTTGCAATTGCTGATGTATATGATGCTCTCACTTCTGATAGACCTTATAGAAGAGCTATGAGTCCTAATGAAGCATTAGAATATTTATATGGTAATTGTTCTACTCAATTCGATATGAAATTAGTTAAGAAATTTTCTAATAGAATCATTCCCTACCCTATAGGCACAATGGTAAAATTAAGTAACAAAAATATTGGTGTAGTTAAAGATATAACTAGCGGATTTCCATTAAGACCAAAGATAGAACTCTTATCTACTAATACATTAATAGATTTGATGATAGAAAAAAATATTGTGATCGAAAACATTGTATATAATTATGAAAAGGAGGCCTAATAGCCTCCTTTTATAATTCAACTTTTTTCAATATACTTTCTTCTCTTTTGTTTACATCTGAGAGCTTATCCATTTCTTCTGTTACTTGTTTTATAAATTCTTCATCTTTTATAGATATTAAATTAATCTTCACATTATACAATGCCGATAATACAGCCGTCCTTGCTAACATTGTTGCGACCAAACCATCCGTTACTGCATTTTGATTGCCCTTAATAACTACTTTTTCTGATATATCAAGAATTTTATATGAATTTTTAGCTATTTCTAAAGGAATTAGAGCTGCATTTTTTAATTCCTTTTGAATTAGTTCTTTCCTAGTATTTTTTTCTTCATCAGTCTCCTTAGGCAATTTAAAAGCAGCCATCACTCCATTAAAAGACTCTGAGTCACGATCTATATCATTTAGAAACTTCTTTCTCATTTCCATTGCAATTTTTTTTATTTCTTCCATTTCTTCATTAACTTCTTCATACTTTTTCTTACCTACTGTAAGATTAGATACCATTTCAACTAAACTAGCAGATAAAGAAGCAGTTAATGCCGCTGCACTTCCTCCTCCCGGGACAGGTGAGTTTGAACCTGTTTTTTCTAAAAAATCTTTTAAGTTTAAATCTTGTAACATAATAATCCTCCTTTGTCTTCTTTGCTATATATTATATTACCATTTTTTATCACCTTTTCTACTGTACTCACTCCAATATGATAAGGAATGTAGTTGTATGAAGGAAATTCATGTATGACTAAATCTGCTTTTTTTCCAACATCTATACTCCCAATTTTATCAGCTTTATCTAAAGCAGCAGCTGCATTTATTGTTAATGCATTTATAGTCTCTTCTGTAGTCATATTCATATATAATGTAGCCAAAGCTATTATTAATGGTATAGACTCTGTAAAGCAGCTTCCCGGATTCATATCTGTTGCTAGTGCAACAGCACATCCTGCATCTATAATATCTCTAGCCCTGGCATACTTTTCTTTTAAACTAAAGGCAGTACCTGGTAATAATGTTGCTACTACATTATTTTTTGCCATTAACTTTATTCCTTCATCCGATGCTTGTAATAGATGATCTGCTGATATAGCCTCCAATTCTGCAGATAATTCTGCCCCTCCTAAAGGTACAATTTCATCAGCATGGAGTTTCGGTTTTAGTCCAAATTCTTTAGCTTTGCTTAATAATTTTCTAGATTGTTCTATAGAAAAGACATTATCCTCACAGAATATATCACAGAACTCTGCTAAATTTCTTTTTGCCACTTCTGGAAGAACCTTCTCTATTATATAATCTATGAACTCATTTTCTCGCCCTTTATATTCTTTAGGAACAGCATGGGCCCCTAAAAATGTAGTTGAGATATCTAAAGGATGTGTTTCGTTCAATTTTTTCATAGCTTCTAATTGCTTAATCTCAGTATCTAAATCTAGACCATATCCACTTTTACCCTCTACAGTGGTCACTCCAAAGGATACCATTGAATCTAGTCTTTTCATTCCTGCCTCTATTAATTCTTCTAATGTAGCTTCTTTTGTAGAATTAGTACTATTTACTATCCCACCACCACGATTCATTATCTCCATATAATTGACTCCTCTAAGGCGCCACCCATATTCTTCTGCTCTATAACCTCCAAATACAAAATGAGTATGAGGATCAATAAATCCCGGTAATACGCATCTATCCTTAGCGTCTATTATATCAATTTCACTTGTATCTATTTCCTTTAATACTGCTTCATTATTCCCCACTTTTTTAATGATTCCATCCTCTATTAATATAGCTCCATCATTAATAATATGTAAATCAGACATTTCTTTTCCTTTTTTTTGTTTAAATCCACTACACGTGACTATCTCATTTACATTTTTTATTAGAAGTCTTTTACTCATCTTTTCCCTCCTTTGAGATAATAAGTATAAGGGACTAAAAAGTCCCTTATACTTACTCCATCATTCTAGATTCTAAGACTTGATCCATAGAAAAATCTTCTACTCCTAAATAATATACTGCAGTATCAACTAAGGCTTCCATAGGAACTAATCCTATTATTTCACTACCAACCACATTAACTCCATACCTCCTTGCTTCTACTCTTATTAATTCAAATGATCTATATAAAGCTGTTTTTGTAAAATTAGTCATATTCATAGAGACTTGAACTATTCCTCTTTCATTTAGTTCTATTCCTATAGCTTTACAATATCTTAATCCACCACCACTATGTCTTACTTGCTTTGCTATTTTATTTGCTATATCAATGTTATCTGTGTCTAAATTAACATTGAATGCCACTAAAGGCATACGGGCTCCAACTGCTGTTACTCCTGCTGTGGGATGAATATCGGAAGGTCCGAAATCAGGATTCCATTCTTCTTGTTTTATTTTTTCTTTCATTCCTTCAAATTGTCCTTTTCTTACCTTGGCAAGATTTGTTCTATGACTAGCTGATGCACTTTCTTCATATAAGAATATAGGAAGATTGTACTTTGTAGCAGCTTCTTTAGCCACCTCTTTAGATAATTCAATAGCTTCTTCCATTGTAACATTCTTTATAGGTATAAAAGGGACAACATCAATAGCTCCCATTCTAGGATGTTGACCTTCATGTTTAGTCATATCTATTTCTTCTATAGCAACTCCCATTGCTTCAATTACTGCTTCTTTAACTTTTTCTGGTTCTCCTACTAAAGTTACCACCATTCTATTATGATCTTCATCCCTTTGATAGTCTAGTAGTTTAACTCCATCCTTTCCCCTAAATGGATAAACTATTTTCTCTATTCTATCCAAATCTCTTCCTTCACTAAAATTAGGTACACATTCAATTATTTTCTTCATTTAATTCATCCCCCTATTAGTTTTTTTATTAAATACTCTTTCCACTAAATCCTTAACAAGTTCCTCATTGGCAATATATGGTATCGTTATATGGTCCTCTCCCTTTCTCATGTCATTATATTCAACACAAGTAGTTATGGAGTTTTCATTTCTGGCCCAAGCTCTTCTTGCAACCCCTCCCATAACATCCCAAGGAATTGCTCTCTTGATAATATTATCTACTCTTTGACTTCCATCTAGTACTAAGCCAAACCCACCATTGATTGATTTACCTATTCCTACTCCCCCACCATTATGTAGGGCTATTAAACTCATGCCTCTAGCTGCATTACCGGCAAAACATTGAGTAGCCATATCAGCCATAATATTACTACCATCTTTAATATTAGAAGTTTCTCTAAATGGGGAATCTGTTCCTCCCGTATCATGATGGTCTCTTCCTAGCATGATAGGTCCTATCTCGCCTTTTCTAACCATCTCATTAAACTTGAGAGCTATATTCATTCTTCCTAAGGCATCTTGATAAAGGATTCTTGCTTGAGTTCCCACTACTAATTCATTTTTATCTGCATCCTTTATCCACATATAATTATCTCTATCTTGAAATCTTCTATTAGGATCTATACAACCCATAGCAGCTTTATCTGTCTTTAATAAATCCTCATGCTTACCGCTTAAACAAACCCATCTAAAGGGACCATATCCATAATCGAATAATACTGGACCCATTATATCTTCAACATAAGATGGGAAAATAAATCCATCTCTCTCATCTTCACCATTTTTACATATTTCCTGTACTCCAGCATCATATACTGCTTTCATGAAGCTGTTTCCATAATCAAAGAAATAAGTTCCATTATTAACTAATTTTTTTATCATTTCATAATGTTTTTTTAGTGTCTTATCTACTAACTCTTTAAACTTCTGCTTGTTATTGCCTAACATCTCTGTTCTTTCTTCAAAAGTCAATCCTACAGGACAATATCCACCATCATATACCGCATGGCATGATGTTTGATCTGATAGCATGTCAATCTTTATATCATTATCTGCGGCATATTCTAATAAGTCTACTATATTACCATGGAATGCAATAGCAGCTGATTCTTTCTTTTGTTTATATTCTTTGGCTATTTCAAAGGTTTTTTTAGGATCACATATAATCTCCGTTACCCATCCTTGATCATATCTTGTTTTAATTCTAGATTCATCCACTTCTGCTATTATACCTACTCCTCCAGCTATCTCAATAGCTTTTCCTTGAGCTCCACTCATTCCACCTAGCCCAGAGGTTACAAATAAATGGCCAGATAAGTCTTTATCTTCCGGTATACCTAGTTTATCTCTACCAGCATTAAGTATGGTACTATATGTACCATGTACTATCCCTTGAGGACCTATATACATCCATCCTCCAGCAGTCATTTGTCCATAATTAGCCACGCCTAGAGCCATTGCTCTATGCCAGTTTTCTTGATCATCAAACATACCTATCATAAGAGCATTAGTTATTATGACTCTAGGAGCTTCTGGCGAGGACTTAAATAACCCCAAAGGATGACCAGATTCTATAACTAAAGTTTGATCTACAGTCAGTTCCTCTAAATATTTCATTATAAGTCTATATTGCATCCAATTTTGACATACCTGTCCAGTCTCTCCATAGGTAACTAACTCATAAGGATAAAGAGCGATATCAAAATCTAGATTATTATCAATCATAACTTGAAATGCCTTTCCTTCTATACATTTCCCTTTATATTCTTCTATTGGTTTCCCTTTTAGATTTCCTTCTGGTCTAAATCTATAACCATAAACCCTACCTTTAGTAACTAATTCTTCTAAAAGTTCTTCTGCTAATTCCTTATGCAACTTTTCCGGGATATACCTTAAAGCATTCTTTATGGCTAGCTCTGTATCCTTTTGACTTAGATTAAAATCTCTTTTTGGTGCTCTTCTTATTCCTTCAATAAATTTTGTTTTTTTAGGTAGCTCCTTAATATCTAATTTTATTTCCATAGAATTAGATATGTCTATATTATTTAGCAATTAAATTCCCCCTTTAATATACTTAAATAAAATTAAAATAATCCACTAATGTCGCCTTCATCAGAGATATGCATATTGTTAGCTGCTGGTATCTTAGGAAGTCCAGGCATTGTCATTATATTTCCTGTAAGGGCAACTAAAAATCCTGCTCCATTTGATGCCTTTATTTCTCTAACTGTTATTTTAAACCCTTTAGGCCATCCTTTTAAAGATGGATCATCTGATAATGAAGACTGCGTTTTTGCCATACATATAGGCAACTTATCATATCCTAAATTTTCTATTTCCTTTATTTGTTTTTCACAAGCCTTGGTGTATTCAACACCATCTGCTCCATAAATTTCTTGAGCTATTCTTTCTATTTTATCTTTAATTGATTCATTTTCACTATATAAAGGACTAAATTCAGAGGTTGTATTTTCTACTATCTCTACAACCTTTTTAGCTAGATCCATTCCACCTTCTCCACCTTTTTCCCATACCTCTGATATTACTACTGGTACTTCTTCCACTTTACACCTATCGTATAAAAGTTCTAATTCCTTCTCTGTATCCGATGGGAATTTATTTATAGCTACTACTACCGACACATCAAATTTCTTTATATTTTCTATATGCTTCTGAAGATTTTTATACCCTTCTTCTAAAGCTTGTAGATTTTCGTGATTAAGTTCAGTTTTATCTACACCACCATGACTTTTTAGGGCTCTTATAGTGGCTACTATAACTGCACAATCAGGCTTAAGATCAGCATATCTACACTTAATATTAAAAAATTTCTCCGCTCCTAAATCTGCTCCAAACCCAGCTTCTGTTATTGTATATTCCCCGAGTTTCAAGGCTATTTTTGTAGCCATTACACTGTTGCATCCATGAGCAATATTTGCAAAAGGTCCACCATGAATAATAGCTGGGGTATTTTCAATTGTTTGTACTAAATTAGGTTTTATCGCATCTTTTAGTAATATAGCTAATGATGAAGTTGCTTTTAAGTCATCACAAGTTATAGGCTGTTTATCATATGTATAGGCTACTATCATTTTTGAGAGACGATTTTTTAAATCCTCAAGACTTGTAGCTAAGCATAATATAGCCATTATTTCTGAGGCTACTGTTATATCAAATCCATCTTCTCTAGGTACTCCATTAGACTTACCACCAAGACCAACCACAATATTTCTTAAAGCTCTATCATTCATATCTAGTACTCTTTTCCATACTATTTTCCTTGTATCAATATTAAGATCATTTCCTTGATGAATATGATTATCTAATAATGCTGCTAATAAATTATGGGCTGTCGTAATTGCGTGGATGTCCCCAGTAAAGTGAAGGTTTATATCTTCCATCGGTAATACTTGAGAATATCCTCCACCAGCTGCTCCACCCTTTATACCAAAACAAGGACCTAAAGAAGGTTCCCTTAAAGTAGTTATGGCTTTTTTTCCTATTTTATTAAGACCCATAGAAAGTCCTATATTAGTAGTAGTCTTCCCTTCACCTGCAGGTGTCGGATTAATAGCAGTAACTAAAACTAATTTTCCATTAGGTTTACTCTCAAGTCTATCTAAAATATCTAAAGAAATTTTTGCTTTATATTTCCCATAGAGTTCTAGTTCATCCTCCATTAAATCTGATTCTTTAGCTATTTCAAATATAGGTTTGATTTTTGCTGCCTTTGCAATATCAATATCACTAGGTATCTTATTCATCTAATCCCTACCTTTCTATAATTAAATCTATATTTTTAATTATATAATAAAAACCATTTTAAATCGTCCCATTTTTATCAATATTCTAAATAATTAAGAAATTGTAAAATTATTTATATATATATATATCTAGTTATTTCTTATATATATATTGATTTCAACCTCTTTTACCTTTATATAGTTCTATAATACTATTGAATTTATGTTTAAAATTTTAGGTACAGGGCAAATATATATTGAAAAGCTTTTCTATATCATAGTGTGTCTAGGAGGTGATAGGTTATTGAAAATATGATATTGTCCGTTAGACTTAAGAAACTCATGAGCCTATCGGTAACTCTAGTGACAGATAATAGTTTCATTTATTATTAGATTGAATTTAGCTTTAAAAATAGGCAAGGTAATTGTTTAACCAATTAAAAATACTAAAGATTATGAGGAGATGATTTACAAATGAAAAAGAAATTAATGTTATTATTATTAGCTCTAGTTCTTACTTTTAGTGTTGTAGCATGTGATGATGGTGAAGATATGGATGGTACTGAAGATATGGAATTAGAAGAAGATATTGATGAGCCTGAGGACTCAGAAGAAACTGAAGAAAATATGGACAATACAGAAAATACAGAAGAAGAAACTGAATAATATTAGGCATAAAGAAAGGAACTCTTAAGAGCTCCTTTCTTTATGCCTAATATCTATATATTGCTGCTATTTTTTCTCCACCTGGAACTTGACCAAAATTTACTGCATATACTTTTCCACCATTTAAAATAGTATGAACTGCAGCGAAATTTAGTAACTCATCACTATTGTCTCCTTCTTCATCATGAATATTTGCTTGATTGAATTTTGGATGGAATTCACCCCATACTTTATCACTAACTGAAACAAATAATGTATCTACTTTTTGGAAATATGCTGCTGGTACAACTTCTCTAATATTTTTAGAAGTTTTCTCTGTATCTTCTAATTCTTTAAATTGTCCTTGAGCTTCTCTTTGTTCATTTTTAAATATAGGCTCTAGTATTTTCCACGCTTCTTTGTGAAGTTCCTTATCTGTTTTATGCTCTGGATTCCCTGATATATTTCTTTCTATAAAGTTATTATAATGATTCGCTTCTTTGTATATTGGGAATAAATAATCCACTCCTGCAAATACTAAAGGATAATTTTCATCACCAAAGAAGTCTCTAAGTCCTTTATCTACCTGCTGAAAATATCTTAATAATTGATTCTTTTCATCTTGATCCCCTGCTCCATTGCCATGGTAAACTACTGAATCAGATCCATTATTTCTATTACCTGCTGTATTAAATTGTAACTGTTTCTCAAATTCGTCATATTTTAATGCTTCTTTTAGACTAGTAGTGACATTTTCTAAATCTAATTCACTAATACTATCTCTTGTACCTTGTAATAATCTTATATTATTCTGACTAACTGCTAATATATAAAATAGGCCATCACCAGTAAATAAAGGTAGTAAGGGCTTGATATGAAATTTGTCAGAAACTACTACTGTTTCATTAAACTCTATAGGTAATCTATAATAATCAAAAGTATTATCTGATATAAATATGGCTAATCCATCAGTATGTTTTAACCAAAAATTTGTATCTTCTACAAACTTCCCTGCTGGACTTAACAATTCTTTAATTTCTTTTTCTTTTAATCCATAATCTTTTAAGTGATTTTCAGCTTCTCTTAAAGCATTTTTTAATTTTACTTGTCCTTGTTTAGCATCTATCCTAGCCTGTACTGTTGGTATATAAATTGACACCGAACATTTGCTTTCTTTTTCAATAAGATTTCTTAATTCATCTCTTGTTAATAAATCCATTATATACCTCCTAAAGTATTTAATTTATTTTTCTTCTATAACTTTTTATACCCCATGATTAAATCAATAAACTATACACTTATGGTACACTCATTTATGAAAAATAAAAAGATTGCTTAAGCAATCTTTTTATAGATAAGTATCATTCATACGAGGTTGTGGATCTTTATCCTTACTTTGAGTATCCTGATCTATCATACTTCCTGCAAATCGCCAATAAGGTTGCATGGAATAATATGTATGTATGTTTGTATGCCATTCTCTTTTATCCATATCAGGCCATCTTTCTTTTTTAAATGAAGGAGCATCTTTTAACTTTTCCTTATCAGCATCTAAAATGAATTTTTCTTCTTTAGGATCTAAAGTTAAAGCTCTCCACGGTATTGCATATAAGTCATCACCTATTCCTAAAAATCCTCCAACAGATAATATTCCGTAGGCTATAACACCATTATGATAATCTATTACTATATCTTCTATTTTGCCTAATTTATCATTATCTAAATTTTTAACTTCATAACCTTCAAGATCATTAACCTTAATAAGTTTTTCCATATCTTCAACTTCCTCTTCATTAATTGGCTTATTTAACTCAGCCATTATATCTCTCCTTTCATAAGTAAATTATCAAATTGACTTTCTTCCCGTTATTAACATTATTACAAATAATATTAGGAATATAAAGAAAAGCACTTTAGCTATACTTGCTGCCGCCTCTACTATTCCAAAAAATCCAAATATACCTGCTACCAAGGCTATTATTAAAAATATCACTGCCCATCTTAGCATATTATTCACCTCACATTGTTATTTGTGGAATATTTAAAATATTCCATCTCTTTAATACATATATATCCTATGAGAGGAGATTTAAACAATGGGTATACTATAATTACATTGGTTATATTGTTGTTAGTTAGATTGCTTATTTGGTTATATATATATTAAGAATATCTTTTCTACTTATATAATGGAGGTAATTGTATGATAAATTTAGATAATAAGAAAATTATCAGATTATTTAAAAGACTAAAATCTAGAATTCAAGATGATGAAGTTCCTGCATTAGGAGCCCAACTTACATATTATTTAATATTAGCTTTCTTTCCCTTCTTAATATTTTTGCTAACTATTTTAAGCCATACCTCCTTATCTTCGGCAGATATTATGTTAAGATTGTCTACTATAATTCCTGATCAATCCTTTGAACTCGTTTCAGGTACAATTAATGATGTAATTGAAAATGGAAGTACATCCTTATTATCCTTTGGTATCATAGGTACATTATGGACTGCATCTAATGGAGTAGCTGCAATAATAAAAGGACTTAATAAAGCATATGATCAAAGTGAAAACAGATCTTTTTTCAAACTACGAGGTTTTGCCATATTGATAACGATATTCTTATCCTTGGGAATTGTATTAGCTCTTGTATTATTAGTTTTTGGAGAAATATTAGGTAATTATATTTTTAGCATTTTTGGACTTTCAGACATATTTAAGGTGTTCTGGGGATTTGTAAGACTTTTATCACCAGTTTTTTTACTTATAATTGTCTTTATTCTTTTTTATAAATATGCCCCTAATAAAAGGTTACACTTTAAAGAAGTTTTACCAGGCTCCATATTTACAACTTCAGCTTGGATAATAATATCCTTGTTATTTTCCTACTATATAAATAATTTCGGTAACTATACTAAAACCTATGGTAGTTTAGGAGGTATAATTATACTACTGATATGGTTATATATCAGTAGTATAATTATACTAATCGGAGGAGAATTGAATGCTACTTTAGCTTTTGATAGAAAAACATTTAAAAGAAGATAAATTCTTATATCAAACCCTTTAACATTTAATGTATATATGGAATATCATATATTGTACCCATTCTAATGTTAAGGGGAGATTTTTTATGTCATTTATTAATAATATTGCATCTAATCGTATGATGAATAGCTCTAATAATTATAAGTTTGGTAAGATTAAGGATTTAAAAAGATATGTTATAAACACAAATCCTACTAAAACTATAATTGATTTGGGTATAGGAGAACCAGACAAAGCAGCATCTCCTATAGTAGGCGAAGTATTAAAGACAGAATGCTTAAAAAAAGAGAATAGAAAATATGCTGATAATGGTTCTATTGACTATTGTATTGCTGCATCAGAATATCTTAAAAATTTATATAATGTTGATAATATAGATCCTTATACAGAAATTCTTCATGGTATAGGATCTAAGTCTATATTAGCTTATCTCTCTCTATGCTTTATAGATAAAGGGGATTATATTATAAATACTGTTCCTGGCTACCCTGTTTTGTCCTCATATACAAGATACTTAGATGGACAAGTGTATAACTTACCATTATTAAAAGAGAATGATTTTCTGCCTAACCTAAATAAAATACCAAATGAAGTAAGTCAAAAAGCTAAAATTTTTTATATAAATTATCCTAATAATCCTACTGGAGCTGTAGCAAATAAGGATTTTTACGAGGAAATTGTATCTTTTGGTTTGAAAAATAATATATTAATAGTATCAGATTTAGCCTATGGTCCATTAGTATATGAAAATAGCCCCTTAAGTATTTTATCTATAAACAATGCCAAACAAACTTCTGTAGAAGTTCACTCTATGTCTAAGGCTTTTAATATGACAGGGTGGCGTATGGCATTTATTGCAGGAAACAAAGAAGCAATCAAACTATATGCAAAAGTAAAACAAAATTCTGATTCTGGTCAGTTTCTCCCTATACAAAAAGCATCAATAGAGGCTCTAAAAAATCCCTCTATAATATATGATAATCTAAAAAGATATAAGAGAAGAATGATAAATTTAGTAAATATATTAAAAGATATAGGTTTTGATATTGAGATGCCTAAGGGCACTTTCTATTGTTATACTAAAATTCCTAAAGGAACTAAAAATAATATATTATTCAAAAATGCCCATCAAGCATCAGAATATATATTAAAAAAAGCATTGATTTCTACTGTTCCATGGGATAATGCAGGAGGCTATCTTCGATTTTCCGTTACCTTTGAAGCAGATTCTTTAATCGAAGAAGAGAAAATATTCTTTCAAATAAAAAAAAGATTAGAAGACCTTGAACTAATCTTCTAATTAAATACCATTTCATAATACCTAGATATATTAACATCTAAATCTTCAATACTAATAAATCTTCCTTTTCTAATGGTTTCTTTGCCATCAATATATAATAATATTGTTGGAATAGTAAAAATAGAATATTCTCCTGCTGCTTCTGTAAGTTCATTCATATCTACTTTTATTGTTTCTAATTTAGGATATTGTTTAACCAACTCCTCTATTTTAGGTGTTAGGTCTACACAAGCAGAACAGGTATCAGTAGAAAACATTATTAAGGACATTGTATTATTATCAATAAAGCTATTAATATCATTTAACATATTAACAATTTTCATATTCATCCCTCCAATTATATTTTACCCAATAAAAAGAAAAAACTCCATCAAATGATGGAGTTTAAATTATTTAATTTAAGAATATAAATGCATCTGGTCCGATTGGCGCTCCTATTAAGAACCAAACTAATAGTAAAACTACCCAACCTGCTAAGAATACTAATGAATAAGGAAGCATAGTAGAAATTAATGTTCCTAGACCAGTATCTTTATCATACTTCTGTGCAAATGCAACTATTACTGCAAAGTAAGGCATTAATGGTGATATTATGTTTGTAGTTGAATCACCTATTCTATAGGCTACCTGAGTAAACTCTGGTGAATACCCTTTACCTACTTGCATTAACATAGGAACGAATACTGGAGCCATGATAGCCCATTTAGCTGAAGCTGATCCTATGAATAGATTAATAAATGCTGATACTATGATAAATCCTATAATTAATGGTAAGCCAGTAAGTCCTGTAGCTTCAAGGAAAGCAGCTCCATTAACAGCTAAAATAGTACCAAGATTTGTATAAGCAAAATATTGTACGAATTGAGCTGCAACAAATGCTAATACCAAATAACCACCCATTGTAGCCATAGATTGTCCCATAGTTTTAGCTAAATCTTTGTCATTCTTTAAAGTTTTTGCTCCTATTCCGTAGAATAATCCAGGAATTAAGAAGAATAACATAATAATTGGAACTATACCATCCATAAATGGAGTATGTCCTATTATTGTTCCATCATCTGCTCTTAAAATACCATTAGCTGGTACTACTAACGCAAGTATAATTGCAATAAATACTACAAATGATATTCCTGCAAATATTAGTCCTTTTTTCTCTTGAGCACTAATATCTCCTATTTCCTCTATCTTGCTATCACCTTTATATTGACCTAATCTAGGCTCTACATATCTCTCTGTAACAATTGTACCTAAGATAGTAATTAAGAAAGTAGATGCTATCATAAAATACCAGTTAGCAGTTGGAAATACAAAGTAGTTCGGATCAATAATCTTTGCTGCTTCTGTAGAAATACCTCCAAGCAATGGATCGACTGTACCTATAAGTAAGTTAGCACTAAATCCACCAGATACCCCGGCAAAAGCTGCAGCTAACCCGGCTAATGGATGTCTACCAAAACTTAGGAAAACGATTGCTCCCAATGGTACTAAAACAACGTAACCAGCATCTGAAGCTATATTTGACATGATACCTGCAAATACTACAACTACAGTAATAAGTCTTTTAGGAGTACTCATAACTAATTTTCTTAATAATGCTGATATAAGTCCTGTTCCTTCTGCTACTCCTACACCTAACATAGCTACTAAAACTGTTCCTAATGGTGCGAATCCTGTAAAGTTAGAAACCGCCTCTGAGAACATAAATCTAATACCTTCTTTATTTAGAAGACTAACTGCTTCTATCGTAGTCATTTTACTTTCTAGAGTTGATCTATCAAGCATGTTGAATTCAACAGAAACGCCTGCTTTTGCTGCTATATGAGATATAATTACCACTGCTAAACTAAAAATAAAGAATAATGTCACTGGATGTGGTAGCTTATTTCCCACTGTTTCAATTCCATCTAGGAATTTGTTAAAAAAGCTTTTCTTTTTAACCTTTGTTGCCATAATTTTCCCTCCTTAAATTGTGAAAAGTCTATTTAAATGACTTTTTGATATTTTCTAACAATTTAAAAAGGAGCAACTGTTAAGTTTACCCCTTTTTTTATTGACTATTCAATTGTAGCACAAATTTACTCAAAAATCATGTATTAATTGTTAACTAAAGATGAAAAATTTGTCATAATATATATTCATTACTTAGTTTTATATATCTTCAATAACATTTCTAAGCCATTTTTTCGATATAATTCTTGGTATACCTACTAAAGCTTTAACAAATTCTTCTAATGATACAAGAGCTACTACCCAATATACTGGCAAATGTAGTAAATGACCTCCTATAATTGCCAATGGTACTCCTACAATCCATACACTTCCAGCTTCTAAAAATAAAGAAAAGGTAGTATCTCCTCCTCCCCGGAGTATTCCTATTATTAAGGTTGTATTAAATACTTTGAAAGCCATAAATATGGCAAATATTATCAATATTTTTTCCACATTGGATCTTACTACAGGGGATACATCGAAAAAACCTAAAATAATAGGAGAGAAAGCTACAATAAAAACTCCTATTATAATTCCAATTATAGGGGTAATAAATGAAAACCTTTTAGCATAATCAATTGCTAATGACTCTTCATTAGCCCCAATACTATTTCCTATCATTACTGCACAAGCATTCCCTACCCCCATAGAAACCACCATAAATACTTGCTGGACCGTATTAGATATCTGAACTGATGCAAATGCTTCAGTACTTATTCTTCCATATACTGCTGAATATGTAATTATACCTAGAGACCAAAATGCCTCATTTAAAATTACAGGTGTTGTAGTTTTAAGTATTTTTTTAATAAATTCTTTTGATAAGTCTAACATCTCCTTAATTTTAGCATCTAAGACAAAACCTTTAGAATAAATAATTGAAAGCAATAAAACCAATTCAACTGTTCTTGCTATAAGGGTAGCTATTGCAGCCCCTTTAACTCCCAATTGAGGGAATCCAAAATTACCGAATATCAATAAATAATTAAGTAATGTATTTAATCCTAAAGAAATAGCACTAACTATCATTGGTAGTTTCGCTTTACCTATACTTCTAGAGGCAAATGAATAGGAGAATGTTATCGACGTTATTATATAGCTAAAACATATAATTACTAAATACTGTCTACCTAGTTCTATAACCGAGTTATCTTTTGAAAACAAACTTAGTATTTCCTCTGGAAAAAATAAGGCTGCTACCGTAAATATTACTGATATAAAGACACCACTTACCACAGCAAATCCTAAGACCCGTCTAATATTTATAATATCTCTTTTTCCCCAATATTGGGAGATAAATATTGCTGATCCACTATTTAATCCAAATAATAATAATACAAAAAAGAAAAATACTTGATTAGCAATACCTACAGAGGCAATAGAAGTCTCCCCTAATTGACCTATCATAACCGTATCTACCATATTTAGTGAAGAAGAAATTAAGTTTTGCAATGAAATAGGCAATGCAATTGATACTAACTTCTTATAAAACTCTTTATCAAAAAATAAACTTCTTATCATGATTCCACATCCCTAACACAATTTAATATCTCATTATATTATATACTTTTTATCTAGACTAATCTATAATATATATTTCCCTTGTCATAGTGTTGAAATGTTTCATCATACAATTGAAGGGAATATATAAAATAATTGATATTTTAATTACTAAAATATATTAGGGGGCCTTATTTATGGGATATGATACTTTAGAACAATATAAATATGATGAGATTTATGAAAAAGTTTATAGTGATTTATTAAAACGAAAAAATCAAGATAATTTGACTATTATTAAACTTCAAGAATTAATTGATGAAGTAGAGTTTAATAATGATACCAAAGATTGGAGTATGACTAAAAATCGAGAAAAAGAAATAGCTGGAGATGCTACACTTCAAGCCATGAAGCATTTTATGATGGAATGGAAAAAAGAAATAATATAATAGACACCCAATGGGTGTCTATCTTTATGCTATAGTTTTAACTTCTTTCTTCTTAATTTCAACTTTGTCTATCTTCTCCATTGTTATACCAGTATATCCATAGAATATAGATATCAATGGGTTAAGCAAGTTTACGAAAGCAAAAGGTGCATAGGCAAAAGGATGAACGCCTAATGCTTGGTGCATAAACGAACCACAAGTATTCCAAGGAACAAGTGGTGATGTAAGGGTTCCTGAGTCCTCTAAAACTCTAGATAAGTTCTTCGGATGTAATCCTCTCTCTTCATATACATCTTTATACATTCTTCCTGTAATAACAATTGATAAATATTGATCTCCTGCTACTAAATTTATTCCAATAGCAGTTAAAATAGTGGATAATACTAATGAGCCTGTACTATTAGCAACCTTTAATATTTTTTCAGCAATAGCAAAAAGCATTCCTGTTTTCTCCATTACTCCCCCAAAACTCATTGCTGCGAGTATTAAAGATACAGTCCACATCATTCCATCTAATCCTCCACCACTTAACAATTCGTCAACTGATTCTATTCCTGATGTAGATTCAAATCCGTAATGAGCTGCACCTATAACTTCACCTAGATTCGCTCCTTGTAATGTAAAGGCAAATATCGCACCAATAAATACTCCTCCAATAAGTCCTGGTATCGCTGGTATTTTAAATATTACTAACATTATTACTACTACTGGTGCTAATAATAAAATTGGTGATATAGTAAATTGTTGTGATAATCCTTCTAATATATTACTAATTGTGTTGACATTAGATTCTGCTCCAGAATATCTCATACCGATAATTCCATATAATATTAGTGCTATTACATAACTAGGTCCAGTCGTATATACCATATGTTTTATGTGATCAAAAAGATTGGATCCTGCCATAGCTGGTGCTAAATTTGTAGTATCTGATAATGGTGACATTTTATCCCCTGCATATGCACCAGATATTATTGCTCCTGCTACTATAGGTAATGGTATTCCTAATCCTTCTCCTATACCAATTAGTGCAATACCTACAGTTCCTGCAGTTGTCCAAGAACTTCCTGTAGCTAATGCTACAATAGTAGCAAGTATAGTGGTTGCTATCAAGAATATACCTGGAGATAAAATTTGTAATCCATAATATATCATTGTAGGTACTACTCCTGATAATATCCAAGTACCTATCAGCATACCAATAATCATTAATATTAATATTGCTTGCATAGACATTTTTATAGAATCAATCATACCTTCTTCCACTTCATTCCAACTATAACCTACTTTAATACTTATAGCTGCCGCCACAATTGTTGAAAGAATCAAAGGTATATGTGGATCGGCTCCATAAATCTGTAATGCTACAAACAATGATCCTATTAAAAATAATACTGGTATCATTGCCAAACCAAAAGTCATTTTTTTGGTACTATTATGATCATCTGACATGTAAATCCCCCTTAATATTTTATAAATATATTATAATAAAGGGAATTTAAAAAAATACAAAAAAATTTATAATTAATCATAAAAAGTACTGGAATTTTCAGAAAGTTATATTTATACAAATATATTGCTAAATATTCTACTAAGTTTTGCTTACACATATGTATAAAATGAATGTCCTAATTTCTTAATCATTAGTTTATATTCATATATTTTTCGGTCATCAAACTATCGATAAACTTTCTTATACTAATTCTTCCTCCCGATTTCTTTTTTCCTCTTATATAGTCCATTTCAGCTTTTACATCTTCAAAATTAAATAATGTATTAGAATATCTAGTAAAAACTTCATTCATATAATCTTCTAACCCCAAATGAGCTATATTAGATAGTCCTTTGTTTATTGCTCTCCTTATCCTTTGTTCCGCTGCTGTAGAGTTTTCTGTAGTTTCATTACATATTTCTTTTATTTTATAATCAAATATGCTAGAATTAGTTTCTATTAAATAAGAACATATACCAATTATATCTTCTGCTCCCTTTTCTCCCATAATGCCTAGCTTATTTAATATAATTTTAATGTCCTGTAGTTCGTCAGTTTTAGAGTTGGTATAATTCATCTGTATAGACGTATCTTTAAATACATTCTCAATAGTCTTTAATTTTTTCTTTAACTCTATAGTTTCAGAAACATTTTTTAATACTCTTATAATTTCTATGATGTTTATTGGCTTACTTATAAAAAAATCTATACCTTTGTCATATGCCTTCTCTATCATTTTTTTTGAATTCACTTGGGATATCATCACAAATTTAACATCTATACCTATTGTTTTTATTCTATGAACTAATTCAATACCGTCTACCATAGGCATGAGTAAATCAACTATTACAATATCAGGTAACATCCTTTTAATCTCGACAATTGCTTCCTCCCCATCAGAAGAAGCTCCCACGATATTTCCTAAATCATTATCCTCAATAATATTCTCTAAAGATTTTATAACCGCTATATCATCATCCACTATATACAATTTCAACATTACTTTTCCTCCAATTTCCCAATAGGTATAACTATCCTAAATACAGTAACTTCAGTGTTAGATTCTACAAATATTTTACCATTGAAAATTTTTTCTACTATATCTTTTACTAATGTTAAACCAATTCCTCGCTTTATAGCTCCTGAATCCTGATTGAATTTGGTAGAGAACCCAGGATGAAAAATATAATCTATATTTTTATCTTTTATACCCTTGCCATTGTCTTTAATTAAAAATATGTGGTTGTTTTTTTGAGTTTTATAGACCAAATCTATTTCTCCAAGATCGTTATCTATTGATTCCAAAGAATTCATCAATAAATTTCTTAATATTGACATCAGGTAGTAATGTTTTGAAACTGATACATTTCCTTCTATATCATATGTTATCCTGGTATTTAAATTATTTCTTTGAATATATGAGTCTATATTCTTTCTCAAAATACCCACTATATCTTCTAAAGTCATACTAACATATCTTATTTTATTTTCCATTATTCCTTCTATACCATCTATTACTCGAATATAATTTTTCTTTATCTCATGTACATCTTTAGCTATTTGAAGTGCTATCTCTCTTTCTTCTTTTTTATTCTCATCATCTAATTTTTCATACAAATGATAAGAATTAGTCATTACCTTTTCAATATAATCAATATTCATATTCATATAATATACTTCACTTTCAATGTCTACCGAAAGATCTATTAGTCTTCTATATCTTTCTTGATGTTCCTTTTTTACAGCTAAAAATTTATAGTAATTAATTGATATTAATATTAGAAACGCTAAGATTCCCCTTAACAAGGCTATGATTAATAAAGATCTTATTATATGATTAAAGTCTCTTCCACCTATTATAATTATTCGAAAAATAACCTCTGATAAATTAGATGCAAAGTCACATATTATAATACTAATTAGCCATTGAGATTTACTTGATTCTTTGACTCTATATAACAAGAAGTAATAAAGAATTCCATATACAATATAAAATACTATCTCTGGATAGCTATGGTATAAACCTTCCATAAATGTGTATCCAGATAACACCATAAATATACTTCTTATTATTACTCCTATAATACCCGTAAATAATGCAGTTATTATAGGATTAAGTTCTTTATATAAATAAAGAAGAACAGGAAATATTACCACTGATAACGTTATCCTAAAACCTTCAATTATATATCCTAGGAAGAATTGGGAAGCGGCTGCATCTGCTAGAGCTATATATCCTCTCTTCTTAAAATTATTCATAGTATTCACAAGCTCCCTTCAATATCCAATATTAAAATATAGTATATCACGGTATAATAAAATTAGAAATAAAAAAGCAGAACCAGTGATTTTCCAGTTCTGATTTTATTTATTTTTAGGCTTAATAAAATTCTGAATGTTACTTATATGCTTTTGTCTTTCTCTAATTATCTCTAGTAATACTTTATAAGCTACAGTATTATTATCTTCTTTCTTTCTTAATAATCTTCCCTGCATATCAATAAGTAATGCTTTGTTCATCTCTTCATATTCTAATGCATAATCCAACAATTCATCTAATGTATTAAAGTTTTCAATTCTAATTCGAGTTTTAAATTGATTTACTAAAAATGATATTTTATCATATATATCAAAAGGTATATCTTCCTCCAGTTCAAAACTATTTTCTTCCCTTATCTCTTTATAATATTCTATATGGCGTTCTTTATCTTTTGATAATATCCTGGCCACTATATTTACTCTTCTAAACTTTGTTATCTTAGCAACTTCTAAATAAACGTTTTTTATATTAATTTCTACTTGTATTAATTTATCTAATATGTCTAGTATAGTATATCCCATAGCTAATCTCCTCAAAGTAATATTTATACAATATTACTATCAAAGATGTTAACTGTCAATAGTTTATATGTCCTAAAAACAAATCACTAAACCCATCCTAAACAATATTTTTGATAATTATCCAAACATAACTTTTTCATTATTGAACATTTTCTTAATTAGATATATTAAAAAAATCGTTGATACTACTGACACAGAAGCAGATATTAATACATGGGTCCAAGTTAATTGAAACATGAGTATGTTCTTAATAGCTACTACACTACCATAAATAGGTATCAAGAACTGCCACATTTCAGGGTCACTATTACTAAACATATTCATAAAGCTAGATGCCATAACTATCATATAAACTGGAGTTATATAAGTTCCAGCTTCTTTTACTGTTTTTGCTATAATTGATAAAAGACATATAAGTCCCACATAGATTCCTACCAGGGTAATCATTATAATAAATAGTTTTCCCAAGTCAGATGCCCCAAATTTCAGATTAGTTAAATTCATATCTTTATCTCCACCTAAAACTGCTTTAGAAAAAGGAAAAGATACTATTATCCCTATAAAAGATGATAAAGCACTTATAATAGATATGATACTCAAAGAAATTATCTTGCCAAAGGCTATAGTTTCTCTTTTGAGTGGAGTGACTAAAAGAGTAGCCATAGTTCCTCTTTCTTTTTCTCCTGCAATGGAATCCATACCTATTCCCATTGCTCCCGCAAATAAAAATATTGATATAAGCATTGGCATTAAAAAGCTTAAACCTTTCCCAGTTGCTTCTTTCTCATCAACTAAATCATTTATTTCGGATCCGATGTCAATATTAAAAGCACTAGTATATTCAATATTACCTAACCTTTCACCAATTACCATATTTTCATAGCGACTGAACAATTGATTAAATAATCCAAATCTAGCATCTGACGAATAATCTTCAGAAGAATTATAGAAAGTTTTGATACTAGGTTTCTCTTTATTTTCATAGTTTTTTAATTTTTCTTCGAAATTCTTTTCAAAAACTACTAATATATCTATTTCTCCTAATTTAATTTTTTCTTTTATATTTTCTAATTCTTTATCATCCGATATTTTTTCAATATCAACCATATCATTATAGGGTTCATTAGAAATTAAATTCTCAAATTTTTGGGGCATATTTCGTACATAAGCTTTAGGAATATACTCTTCTCTATCCTCAATCATATTCCCCAATGCAACTCCCATTATAGAATATATTAATGCTATACTTAAAGCAGGCAGAATGAATGCAGTAAAAACTATTCTTTTATCTGTAAATACCCTTTTAAGTTCTTTTTTTATAATTACACTTAAATTTTTATTCATATCTTCTCTCCAATACTAACATTATTGTATAGTTTGAAAAATGCATCTTCTAGATCATCTGCTCCTGTTTTATATAGTATTTCTTGAACAGTTCCATTTGCTCTAATTTTACCATCAATTAATATAGCTATTCTATCACATAGTTTTGAAGCTACAGACATAATATGGGTAGATATAATAACAGATTTGCCTTGTTCTCTTAATTTTTGCAAATAATTCATAACCGCTCTAGCAGTAATTATATCTAAGCCATTAGTAGGTTCATCAAAAATAACCAACTCTGGATCATGAATAAGACTTACTGCAATAGATAATTTCTGTTTCATACCCGTAGACAATTCTTCTATCTTCGTATAAGCAAAGTTATCTATGCCAAATTCTTGGAACAAATATTCCGTTCTTTCTTCTATTTCTCTTTTAGATAATCCATAAAAACTCCCAAAGTACTCCATTGTATATTTCGGAGTAAAATGGGTGTCTAGCTTTAGTTCATTAGTTAAAAAGGAGATTTTCTTTCTAACCTCTTCTGCTTGTTTATTTATATTTAACCCATCAACTAAAATTTCTCCTTGTGTAGGTTTTATAAGAGTAGATATACATCTTAAGGTAGTAGTTTTGCCTGCACCATTAGGTCCTAATAGACCAAATATTTCACCTTTATTAGTAACAAAAGAAATATTATCTACTGCTACCTTTTTTCTTTCTACTGTATTGTTTTTTAACATTTGTTTTTTGCTCAACTTATAGACTTTTCTTAATGATTTAACTTCGATCATCTTTTCCCCTCCCCAAAAATAAAAATACATTAATGAAAATTAATTAAAAGGTTTATAATTCTCAATTATTTTTTCAGCAGCCCTTATACCATCTATTGCAGCAGAAATAATTCCGCCAGCATACCCTGCTCCTTCTCCAATGGGATATATTCCTTCTATATTTATGCTTTGTAATGATTCTTTATCTCTAATAATTCTAACAGGAGATGAACTTCTAGTTTCTACACCTGTTAGTATAGCATCTCCTCGCCCAAATTCTTTTAACTTTTTATCCATATCTATTATACCTTCCTTAAGAGCAGTACATATATAATGAGGTAAACAGTCCCATAGATTCGAATAAGTAACTCCTGGTAGATATGATGGATTTACCCCTTCTATTTTATTCGTTTTTTTGTTATCTAAAAAATCTTTTACTAACTGAATAGGAGCATTATAATTCTTTCCCCCGATTTCAAAGGCTCTTTTTTCTATTTCCCTTTGAAGCTTTATTCCTGATAATGGATTATCATCTTCATAATCTTCAGGAGAAACCTGTACTAATAATGCACTATTAGCATTGTCCTTATCTCTTTTATGCTCACTCATTCCATTAGTTACCACCATATTTTCCTCACTAGCAGCAGCTACCACCATCCCTCCAGGACACATACAAAAGGTGTACACTCCTCTACCATTAGAGGCCCTATGACTAAGCCTATAACTGGCTGCTCCTAATCTAGGATTATCATAAAATTCTTCATATTGAACTTTATCTATCATTATTTGAGGATGCTCTATTCTAACTCCTATGGAAAGAGGCTTTGATTCCATTTTTAACCCCTTTTTATATAGCATTTCATAAGTATCTCTAGCACTATGACCAATTCCTAAAAATAAAGCATTAGTATTAATAGTTTCTTCATTATTAATAATAATTCCTTCTACAGAAGATTCATTATTAAGTTCAATACTAGTTAATTTAGTATTAAACTTAATTTCTCCTCCTAATTCTTCTATTCTTTTTCTTATATCCTTTACTACTTCTTTTAATATATCTGTACCTACATGGGGTAAATGGGAATATATTATTTCTTTAGGAGCTCCGCTTATCACTAATTCTTCTACTACTTTTCTCGCTCTCAAATCTTTACTTCTAGAGGTAAGCTTTCCATCAGAAAATGTTCCGGCTCCACCTTCCCCAAATTGGATATTTGATTCAGTGTTTAATTCTCTTTTATTCCAAAACCTCTCTACATCTTCACTTCTACCGTCTACATCCTTACCTCTTTCAATTAAAATTGGTTTATACCCTCTTTGGGCTAACAGTAACCCAGCAAATAACCCAGAAGGACCCGTACCAATTATTACTGGTCTATATTTCAAAGACTTATTCCCAGACTCTACATTTTTATAACTATAATCAGGAGTTTTTGAAACGTTTCTTTTGAACCTAATATTTTTTTCGTTTTTTAATTCTACATCAACAGTATAAACAAAAAAAAGCTTTCCTTTTCTTCTAGCATCTATAGATTCTCTATATATAGAATAGTCTAC
This sequence comes from Anaeromonas frigoriresistens, assembly GCF_016820655.1. GTDB lineage: Bacteria > Bacillota > Clostridia > Tissierellales > SIT17 > Anaeromonas > Anaeromonas frigoriresistens. The sequence goes on along the minus strand of NZ_WSFT01000036.1, from coordinate 199,987 downwards.
TATTTCATTTTCATTAACTTTTAACGCTCTAGCAATTTTTTTTGGTAATTCATTAATAGATTCGTTTATATCTAATTTAATTTCATTTACTCTTATCATATTCTCTCTCCTTTGTATTATTTATTATTATATCATTAAAGCCTATTATCCCATAAATTTTTAAAATAATTTGTATTGGGTATAAGTTGAATAAGAGAGAAAATAATATAACTACTATATAGGAGGCATTTGATGAAATATAAAAAAACATTATTAACAGTTATATTCATAATATTATTATCCATAACTATTGGTTGTAATGCTGAAGATGACGTAGATATGCCTGATGATAGTCAAACTGAAGAACAACCTGATGAGAATAATGACCCAAAGGATAATAACTCAGAAGAGAAAGACTCCAAGAATAAGGACAGTGAAGAAAATAATGAAATTACATGGAAAACATATAACAACTCTAGGTTTGAATTTAATATAAAGCACCCTGAAAAATGGCCCTATGAGGAATCACAAAATGGAGATGGAATAACATTTTTTAAAAAAGATGATTCAAAAGACATTAGAATTTACGGTTCAAACTATATGAAGGATATTTCTACCCCCTATAAAAATGCAGACGAGAAAAATCTCATTAAAGAAGATATAATCCTTGATACTGGTATTGAAGCAACTATTATAAAAGGAGAAACTGATGATAAGTATCATTATGAGATGGTCTATATCAATAATAATAGAGAGTATCATTTCATATCTTTAACTTCTATTGAGTACTACAATAAAAATAAATATACGTTAGATAAAATGGTTAATTCTTTCAATATAGATATGGATAACAATAATGGTGCAGACTTAACTAAGGAAAAAGCAATATCTATAGAAAATGAATATATGGATAGACTTTTCCCCCAAAGGGAAGCTGATAGTCAGAAGGTTAAGGACTTTAACTCTAAAGAAGAATTAATCAATCATATATCTCAAATTGCTAATAGAGATTTAGTGAAAACATATGTAAATAATTATTATAAGAATCAGGAAGATGGTTTGTATATCATTGCAAAAGGTGGCCCAACTAGAATCTATGAAGACAAACCTTATGAATTAAAAAAAGTAGATAATGAAGAATATCATTTAGTTCAAAAAACTGAAGATCAATTAAGAGGCAAATATACTTTCACTGTAAAATTCAGTTATAAAAATAATAAGTGGATAATAACCGATAGAATTTTTGAACAAAGAGAATAAAACCTTTTAAAAAAATGATGCACTAAGCGTGCATCATTTTTTTATCTGTATACATTATTAATTCTTCCCTACTAAAACTATATATACCTTTATCTTCATATAATTTTAATTCTTTAATATCTATATTATAAATTAGTTGTTCATTTTCAATAAACAAATCATATACATTAGTTAAATCCATCTTTTTAGGTCTTTGGGCAAAAGGAAATTCTAAAAACAATTTAGAAAGACTTTGAATAATAAATACATCATACTTACTAAATATAGTATCTCCACATCCCTCACATATTAGTGACCTTACTCCATAAAACCTAACTCTATACCTTCCCCACCCAGCTCTAACATCAGAAGTACCTTCTATTAATTCTTCTCCGCATAAAAAACACCTTAATTTATTATCCATCTTCACTCTTCCTTTTCATAATTCCATCTACCATCTCCCATACATCTTCCTTGAATTGACATACTGATATCACCAGTGGAGGTATAGCTAGAGCTACGACTGAATAATACTGAGGCCTTTCTGATCTTGGTTCCTGGAACAAGAATTTAACATCTTTACCATGATATTGTTTTTCTATTGGATTACCTATTGAAGCACTATTCTCTACATCTTCAACTTCTATTCCTCTTTGGCACATCCTCTCAATAGCATGTTTACTATAATATAGAGATTGCTTTTTGGTAGATTCAATAATGTAATCTTTTTCGTCTGAAAACTCTTCCATTAACGCTTCTATTTCCACCTTAACAAACTCCTTTCTATTCTACTAAAATAATTTTATACCAATATCAATTTTTATACAACCATAACAAATTTTCCTGTTTAGAATAATCACCAACTTAATAATAATTCATATAATATATTAGCAGTAGAAACTAGACTAAAGATAAAAAATGAATGAATTTTTACTTATTAATTTAGAATTATTAATCTGAAAAAGGAGGTAATCATATGTCAGAAGTTAAAGGACTTGGAGGATTATTAGGAGGCTGTGACACTGAGTTATTGTTCTTCTTCCTTCTTTTAGTTATTCTTTTTAGTTACTGCTACAGCAATTATTAAAGGAGGTATATGTATGTCTGGATATAGAAGAGGTATTGGTGGATTATTTGACGGATGTAACTCTGAATTACTATTCTTCTTCCTTCTTTTAGTAGTATTATTCTGCTACTATTAAAGTATAATTAGAAGAATATAAAAAGGAGCCTTTTAGGCTCCTTTTTTTATATATTAAAAATATAATCCTATTACTAAAGCTGCTATAGTCATTATAAATACTAGAACTAATAACTTCCATACATACTTAATCCAAGTTCCATAAGGTACTCTTGCTATAGCTAAACCACCCATTACAACCGCACTAGTAGGAGTTACTAAATTAACTATACCAGATGCTGATTGATATGCAGTTATAACTAATCCTCTACTTACATTAGCAAAGTCACCTAATGGTGCCATTATAGGCATTGATACTGTAGCTAATCCTGATGTAGATGGGATTAAGAATGATAATGGAATATAGAATAAATATGTTAATACTATAAATGGTATACGTCCCGCTTGAGATAGTGTAGTCTCTCCAGCGTGTAATACTGTAGCAGTTATATTACCTGCATTCATCACTACTGTTATACCACGAGAAACCCCAACGATTAATGCAACACCTAATAAATCTCTAGCTCCATTTACGAATGAACCAACAAACTCTTCTTCACCAAATTCATCATCACCAATGGCATGAATAACACCTATGATTATTGATGCTACTAAGAATAATGCTGTTAATTCTGGGAACCACCACCATAGAGTTGGTATTGCTTCTACTCCAAAGTCTTCTAATGGTAATACTCCATAGATCATAACTACAAAAGTCAAAGCAAATAATACTAAAATTAATATTCTCTTACCATTTAATTCCGGGAAAGAATCTGTATCTTGCTTACCTAGGAAATGCTCCTTATTCTCCTCTCTCATATTAGCTACAAGAGACTTAGATGGATCTTCCTTAACTTTTTTAGCATATCTAATAGTATAAAGAATACCTATTATTTCTCCAGCTACTAGAATTAAAAGTCTTATTCCTATACCTCTACCTAAGGCTACTTCAGCAAATCCAGATGCTATACCTGTAGCAAAAGGGTTTACTGTAGAACCTAACACTCCTAGACCTGCACCTAAAAGGATAACAGATACTGCAGTTACAGCATCATATCCGGCAGCTATAAATACCGGTATAATCAAGGGATAGAAGGCAATAGTTTCCTCTGCCATACCATAAGTACTACCACCTACAGCAAATAAGGCCATAAGGATAATTATCATCCAATTTTCTCTACCTTTAAAGGTTTCTACTACTTTGGCTATTCCAGCATCAATAGCTCCAGTTTTCATAACTACTCCTAAGAATCCACCAATTACTAAAATAAATAAAGCCACATCTTTAGCATCATAGAATCCTTGAATTGGTGCCATCATTACAGCAGCTGGCCCTTGTGGTGTTGAATCCACAGATTCATATGTTCCTGGGATAGGTGCTTCTTCTTCATTAAGATCATACTCACCAGCAGGAACAACGTAAGTTAAAATTGCTACAACTATTATAATTGCAATAAGAATACTGTATGCACTAGGCATTTTGAACTTCATAAAACCACTCCTTTTTATTTAATTTGATACCATAATAGATTATACCCAAATTTTATAAATATAATCCTTTCATGCAATAATTGTCCTAATACACATCCCTATGTAGATGAACAAGGGTAAAAGGTATAAATATGTAATAGTAAGAATATTCTATAAATAGACACAAAATCAACCTTCTACTTATGTTAAACATATCACAATAATATTGTTTGGACAAGTACTTAGATTGATTTATTGCATAAATATTTTCACATTGTATTACTATACAGCTTCAACAATTTCCATTGATTTTGTAGCATTTACTTTCTTCAATATAAATATAAACCATATTACTAAAACAATACCCTTAAACACACTACTTAGACTTATGCTCCACCATACTCCATTAAGTCCTAGAAGGGTAGGTGATGATAATACTAAAGCCATAGGTACCCTTGCACCAGTTAGTACTATACTAACTAAAGCTGGAGGTAAAGTTTTTCCTAAACCATTAAATGCGCCTGCTGTAGCTATTTCAATAGTCATAAACAATTGAGATACTCCCAATATTTTCAAATATATTATTCCTTCATGGATTACATCAGGTTCACTGAAGAATTGTCTCATTATTAACTCTCCACCAAACATAAAAAGAATAGTTGCACCAATTCCAATACTTCCTACTAACAATAGTCCAGAAAAGTAACCTTTGTATATTCTATCCCATTTACCAGACCCATAATTCTGTCCCACAAATGCAGATAATGCACTAGAAAACCCCCCTGCTGTCATCCAAGATAAGGCTTCAATTTGAGAACCAACTTTTTGTACAGCTATTGGAACAGCACCCCAATTAGCTAAAATTCTAGCTATCAACATAGAAAATACAGTAAATAACCCACTCTGAACTGCAGGAGGCATTCCCATTTTTATTATCTTTTTTAAATATATCTTGTCTATGCCTTTTAAAAAGTTTATTCTATTAAATATATCTATTCTACCTTTTATACTGTAAATAAATAATATTGTAACTACAAACTGAGATAAAATAGTAGCAATAGCTGCACCAGTTACACCTAATTTAGGCATTCCTACTAATCCTAGAATCAAGATTGGATCTAATATAATGTTAGATATTAATCCTATAATGTTTATTTTAAAAGGTGTTTTACTATCTCCTGTTCCATTAAATATTCCAGTAAGAACTGGATTAATGAAGTAAAATGGAATTCCAAAAGATATAATTATCAGGTAATCTTTAGCCATACCTACTACATTATCTTCTGCTATATTAAAAAAACCTATAAGTTTCCCTCTAAATAAAATCAATATTAAACTATATATTATTCCTAAAATTATATTAATCTGAATGGAGGTTCTTATATACCCTTTTGCCTCAACAGTATTATCCTTTCCTATAGAATGAGCCACCCCAACTTCTGCTCCAATTTTTGATATCAGTATAAAAGCCATAGCAAACCACGTAAAAAATCCAGCAGTTCCTACAGCTGCAACAGCATCACTACCAACTCTTCCTATCCAAAACATATCAGTAATATTATAAGCCATCTGTCCAAAAGATGTAGCCATAATAGGCACTGCCAAAGCAGTAAGGGAACCCATAATACTTCCTTCAGTTAATTTCTTCTTCTCTATCATATAACCACCTCCTGATGGTAAATCTTATTCAAATAATATTATTATATTTCTTTTAGTATAAATGTTCAATAAAAAAATGATGGTTGAAACCATCATTTTTAAAGTCTGTTTTTTTCCCAATAGATTATATCAGCCTTATGAACAACTTTTTTAAATTTTAATCTCTCTAATACCTTTATAGAAGGATAATTATCTACTAAACATCTAGCTGTTATTTTATTTACTTCTTGTTTCAAGAAGGCCCATTTAATTAATTCACCAACCCCTTCTGAAGTGAGTCCCCTATTTCTATAACTTTCTACTATACTATACCCTACTTCAATAATACCATTATTATCAGGAGAACCCTTGAATCCTAAATCTCCTATTATATAATTACTTTTTTTATCTATCATTATCCAAACTCCCCATTGTGCTTCTTCAGGATTATGTCTAACAACATTTATATATTTAGGTAATAATCCTTTTATCGCTTCCATTGGCCATTCTTTAGAAAGCTTAAGATTGTATCTATCTTCAAATGCTGATCTCTTATCTAGAATAATATCTATCATTTCATATTTAAGAGGCATAATAATCAATCTATCTGTATATAATTTTTCCATTTAAACACACCTATTCTAATTTCTTATTTAATATAACCATATGTATATGATCTTCCCATACTCCATTTATTCGTAGATATTTTCTGGAGATTCCTTCATCTATAAATCCTAATTTTCCTACTACTCTTAATGAAGCTTTATTTCTCGGCATTATATTAGCTTCTATTCTATGCAGCATCATTTCATTAAAAGCATGCTTTATAACTCCATTTATAGCCTCTGTCATATATCCTCTATTCAATTCCTCTTGATCTATTTTATATCCTAGAAAGCAAGATTGAAATCCACCCCTTACTATATTGGATAAAGCAATACTACCAATTATCTTATCATTATTGTTCTTTTTAAATATATAAAACTTTCTCATACTGTCACTACTTGTTTTAATTATTTCATCTTGTATAAGTTTTTTATGATAATTAAAGGTATAGTATCCGTCTTCTTTTATAGGCTCAAACTTAGATAAGAACTCTTTATTTCTTCTATGAAAATCAAGGACTTTCTCTACAAAATCAATATCTGATACCTTTAAGTACAATCTATCGGTTTCTAATACTACATTTACTATTTTCATAAGAGGCCTCCTAATAAAATAATGTATTCTATCCTTATAGTTAATCCTCTATCTTGCTTACCCTAAAACTAGATACTTTTTTCCATAATATAGTTAATAAAAACTTCATCTTTATGTTTTTTATTTTGCTTTTTAACTATAGCAAACCCTCTTTTTTGAAAGAAAGGTCTAGAAGTAATACTTGCTTCCGTTATTAACTTAATAATTCCTAATCCATGAGCTTCTTTTTCTATTCTATCTAAAAGCCTAGTACCAACCCCTTTAGATTGATAGTCTTTATGTACATACATAGTATTTAAGTACCCCTCATTAGTCAAATCAGAAAATCCAACAATTCTATCTTCAATAATAGCTACATAAGTAAAGTTATCTTCAAAAAAGCCTTTCCACTTTTCCTTTTCTAAAAGTTTTGGTGCCCATACATTTACTTGTTCTCGTGAGTAGTCTTTTATATTTATCTCATGAACAGTGTCATAAAATAACTTTAACATACTATTTAAGTCTGAGGATCTATATTCTCTTATTATCATTTAGTTATACTCAACTCAATATGTTCTCTTATTTTTATCCAGTCCCTTTTTAGTAAATCCATATACATTACATCAGAAAAATTTCCCCATCTACTATCAAAAAATCCTTGTCTTATTATTCCTATTTCTTTAAACCCTAATTTTCTATATAGATTATGAGCTCTTTTATTATCTATCATTGAAGTTAACTCGATTTTATTAAGGTTTAAGGACCTAAACATAAAATCTATAAAATGAAATAAGGCGTCCATCCCGTATCCTTTACCTTGCTCCTCAACTCTGCATATCTTTATTCCAAATTCTGCTTTTTGACTTCTCTTATCCCAATCACCATAACTCATCTCACCTATAGGTATCATATCCTCTTTTCTACATATCAAAAACCGTTTCTTTGCAGGAAATAAATCGTTAGAAGATGATTCTTTATGTATACTTTGTTTTATAGCTTCTTTGCTTTGTAATAAACCATATTCAAATGTAGCATGAGCCATTAATTCACCATTATTCCACCATTTATATAAGTACTCTTCATCTCCTAGCTCTAACTGTCTTATTATTACTTTTTTCCCTATAATCATCAAATCCCTCCTACAATTTATATAAAGCCTTTTCTCATTCCATAAAAAGGTCTAAATCCTTTATATTCATAATAATCTTTAGACCCAGAAGTTGCTAGAACCTCTAATCTACACTCTGGATACATTCTATGACTTACTTCTAATAATAAACTACCTAATCCTTGACCCCTATAGTCCTTCTGAATTAATAACTCTGCTATATAGGTAGATATATGCTTATCAGTAATACCTCTTAAATATCCTATAACTTTTTTGTTATCTAATATCACTAAACATATATTTGAATTAAGAAATGCATTCATAGATTTCTCTTCTCTCTCTACAAAGGTTAACCAACCTTCTTCTTTACATATATTTTGTATATATGGGAAGTAGCAATTATGAAATTCCTTTATGTTTATCTCTTTTGGTAGTTCTATTTCTTTTAGTATAGTTGTAATTCTCATATTTATCACTCCTTTATAACCTTTATAATATATTTTCTACATTATAAAAAATTTCCCTCTAAATTCTTTAATGATAATGATTATCATTAAAAGTCATGGGTATAATTTATATAGATCAAATTTAAAGGAGGAATTTTGAATGCAATTTAAATTACCTGAATTAAGTTATTCATATGATGCCCTAGAACCCCATATAGATAAAAAAACTATGGAAATACATCACACTAAGCATCATGCAGGATATACTAAGAAGTTAAATAATGCTTTAGAGGGTCATAAAGATCTTCAAGGAAAAGATATAGAGGAGTTATTAAAATCAATAGATAGCTTACCTGAAGATATAAAAACAGCAGTTAGAAATAATGGTGGAGGTTTTTATAACCATTCTATTTTCTGGAAAGCTATGAGTCCTAAAGGCGGAGGAAACCCCAAAGGAGAATTATCAAATAAAATTGAAGAATCCTTCGGCAGCTTCGATAAATTTAAAGAAGAATTTACTAATGCTGCAAAAACTAGATTTGGTAGTGGATGGGCATGGTTAATTCTTAAAGAAGATGGTTCTTTGAAAATAACATCAACACCAAACCAAGATTCTCCAGTAATGAATAATGAGAAAGTTTTACTCGGATTAGATGTATGGGAACATGCATATTATTTAAATTATCAAAATAGACGACCAGATTACATAGAAGCATGGTGGAACGTTGTAAACTGGGATTATATTAATGAAAGGTATGACAATTTAAAATAATAAACAAAAATTAAGCCTCGGAATATTCCGAGGCTTAATTTAATTCTTTTAATCTTTCAATACTATTTCTATCTCGGTGAAGAATTTCCCCTACAATATCTCTAGACTTATTATCAAGGTTACCCCTCATGATTTTTTCAGTCATATTTATACCATTTGTTTCTCCTTCTATAGCTTTATTTTTTATATAATTATCATTTTTTTTATACATATCAAAATTAATTTTAATATCTGCCATATTTCCTTTAAACCCTAAATTTTCATCTGGTTTCCCACCAATATTTTGAATATATTCTGCTAGGGTTGAAATATTATCCCTATGTTGTTTTTGAACATCTTGAAATACATCCCTATATTTTTGATTCTGTAGTTTAGAAATAAATATATTAAAAGAGTCTACTGCCATATACTCTCCTTGTAGTAGACTATTCAAAGATTTTTCAGTAGTGTTATCCATAATTTCACTCCTTTTATGATATATATTTTAGTTTGCTCTCAAACACACTTAAATATGTTAGAAATATTAGAAGGATAAATTTATATTTTTATAGAACTTTTAATATAATTGATAATGTATTATATATACGTTAAATTAAAGGGGGACTTTTATATGAATGAAACGTTAAATGTATTAAATAATAGGATATCTTTAAGAAGATATAAAGATAAACCTATCTCGGAAGATCATCTAGAGCAGATACTCTATTCAACCATGAGAGCACCAACTGCCGGTAATATGATGCTTTATACTGTATTAGTAATAAAGGATCAAGAAAAGATTGAAAAGCTAAGTAAATCTTGTGATAATCAGCCCTTTATTGCTAAAGCACCTTTAGTATTAATATTTTTAGCTGATATGCAAAGGTGGACTGATTATTTACAACATTGTGATATTAAAAAATTCTGTAAGGAAAAAGAGATGGAATATCATGGTCCCACTAATGGTGATTTGTTCTTATCAATATCTGATGCCCTAATAGCTGCTCAAAATGCTGTAATAGCAGCAGAATCATTAAATATAGGTTCCTGTTATATAGGGGATATTATGGAAAACTATGAAATCCATAAAGAAATGCTTAATCTACCAGATAAAGTATTTCCTATTGGTATGCTAACCCTTGGTTATTATCCTGATGGAATGGATAAAACCACAAAACCAAGATTTGGTAAAGAATATATAGTCTTTGAAGAAGAATATAAAAGACTTTCCGGGGAAGACTTTGATAATATGTTTCAACATATAAGTAAGAATTTTAATCCTAATAATGCCTTTGATGCAAAAAATATAGGACAAATAGCGTATTCAAGAAAATTTGGATCTGATTTTGCTAAAGAAATGGAAAGATCAGTAAATATTATGATCAAACATTGGAATAAATAATTAACAAGTAAACATGATTAATGTTATAATATACTAGAATTATTGCAAAAGAAAAAGAGGTGGTACAATGAGTAAATTAGCAGGAGAAGGCTGTGATCAGTTAATCCCTACCGAAGATAAGAAACCTTTAAAAGAAATAGAAAGAAATATTATCAAAAAATATAGAAAATACCTTTGGTCTCCATTTGTTAAGGCCATAAGCAATTATGAACTATTAAACGAAGGAGATAAGGTAGCTGTAGCAATATCTGGCGGTAAAGATAGCTTACTCTTAGCCAAACTGTTTCAAGAGCTTCATAAACATGGTAAAGTGAAATTCGATTTAGAGTTTTTGGCTATGGATCCAGGATATCATCCTGATATAAAAAAACTCTTAATAGAGAATTGTGAATACCTTGGTATTCCGGTAAAGATATTTGAATCAAAGATTTTTGAAATAGCTGATGAAAAAGCTAGTGATTACCCTTGTTATCTATGTGCTAGAATGCGAAGGGGTGCTTTATATAGAAAGTCTTTAGAGTTAGGGTGTAACAAGCTAGCCTTAGGACACCATTTTAATGATGTAATTGAAACCACTATGCTGAACATCTTATATTCTGGAAACTTTAAGACAATGCTACCTAAACTAAAATCTGAGAATTATGAAGGGATAGATCTTATTCGCCCAATGTATTATATCAGAGAAGAAAATATAGAAAGATTTACAGAAACTAGTGGCATATGGCCTTTGAACTGTGCATGTATGGTAGCAGCTAAAAAAATCGGAAATAAGAGACATGAAATAAAAGATCTTATTAAACAGTTAAAAGAAAATTTTATTGATGTAGATAAATCTATATTTAAGTCAGCAGAGAATGTGAATATGGATAGAGTATTAGGTTGGAAAAAAGATAATAGGAAGTACTCCTATCTAGATTTTTATGATGAAGAATAAAATAAAAGAAGTGACTCCCCTTTGTAGGAGTCACTTCTTTTAGGTGGGGGATAGCAAGGTTAATTATGTCCAAATATGTATAACCTTTGCGTTATCCTTATCCATTATTAACTAATATAGTTGAAACTATACATTTACTTCGAAATATTTCTCGCCATCATTACTCCCATTACTGACGCCATCATCAGGCCTCTAGTCCAGCCACTAGAATCACCTAAAGAGTGTAGTCCCTTAATATTTGTTTCAAAGTTTTGATCTATATTTATTTTGTTACTATAAAACTTAACTTCTGGCCCATATAATAGAGTCTCCCTACTAGCAAAACCAGGAACCACTATATTTAACGATTGAATAAAATTAAGTATATTTAACATAGGTCTATAAGGTATAGCTGAAGTTATATCCCCTGCTACAGCATCTGGTAATGTGGGTTTAACATTAGATCTATTTAATTCCTCTTGCCACGTTCTTTTACCATCTAATATATCACCATACCTCTGTACTAATATCTTCCCATCCCCTAGCATATTCACTAACTCCGATACCTTTTTACCATATTCAATAGGTTGATTAAATGGTTCTATAAAATTATGAGAGCTTAATATTGCTAAGTTTGTATTATCAGATTTCTTATCTTTATATGAATGACCATTCACTATAGCTAAATCATCATCATAATTTTCTTGACTTACAAATCCACCTGGATTTTGGCAGAAGGTTCTTACCTTATTTCTAAAAGGCGCAGGATAACCTATCAATTTTGATTCATATAATACATTATTAACTTTTTCCATCACTTCATTTCTTACTTCTACTCTTACTCCAATATCTACAGTACCAGAACTATGATTAATTTCGTGGTTTATACACATACGTTTTAACCAATCTGCCCCTTTTCTACCAGTAGATATTATTACTTTATTAGATAATATTTCTTCTCTTTCTTTTTTTCTAGTAGAGTCTATTGTCATTATTCCTTTAATAGTATTATTTTCTATTATTAAATCTTCTACAAGTGTGTTAAATCTTATTTCTACACCATTTTTTATTAAATATTCTTGTATTTTATAGTATATTTCTTGAGCTTTTTCTGTACCAAGATGTCTAATAGGACAGTCCACTAATTTCAATCCTGCTTCAATAGATTTTCTTCTTATCTCTTTAATGGCTTCATTGTTTTCTAATCCTTCAACCTTGGAATCTGCACCAAATTCTAAATATATATCGTCGGTATAGTTTATCATTTCTTGGGCTACTCTATTGCCAATAAGGTTTGGTAAGTCTCCTCCAACTTCATAACTTAAAGATAGTTTTCCATCAGAGAATGCTCCAGCTCCTGAAAATCCCGTAGTTATATGGCAGTAAGGTTTACAAGAAACACATTCTAAAATCTGATCTTTAGGACAATTCCTCTTTTCAATTCTAGTTCCCTTTTCAATTAATAATATTTTTTTATCATAACCTTTTCTTATTAATTCTAGTGCAGTAAATATCCCAGAAGGACCCGCCCCTACAATAATTACATCATAAATCATCTATACCCCTCCAATGAAATAAAATCGAATTATACATATATATTATATAATATAGTTCATAATAAGTCGAATATAAGTCATGATTAATAATATATAGTATGAAAAATAGAACAGAATATTCTGTTCTATTTTATAACTAAAGCCAACTCTCTAAGAACTTTACATGCTACAGCTGTAGATGTACCACTGTTATCATAATGGGGTGAAAGTTCTACTATATCAGCTCCAACAATATTTAATTTACTTAACTTTGTTATCCCTCTTAAAAGTTCATTAAAGGATACTCCTCCCGGTTCAATTGTTCCAGTTCCAGGAAAAATTGATGGATCTAATATATCTAAATCTATTGTTATATATACAGGCTTATCTCCTATAACTTCTAGAACTTGATCTAATCCTTCTAGGTTAAATTTATTTAAGGTAGTATGATCTTTAGACCAGTTAAATTCTTCTTTTTCTCCAGACCTTATTCCGAATTGAAAAATTTTATTATCTCCTACAAAATCCCACACTCTTCTCATAACTGTAGCATGAGACAGTTTCTCTCCTAAATAATCTTCCCTTAAATCTGCATGGGCATCAAAATGTATAATACATAGATCACTATATTTATTATAAACTGCCTTTATAGCAGGTAAGGACACTAAATGTTCCCCACCAATCATTAGGGGTATTTTATTTTCATTAACTACTTTTTTAGTATATTCTTCAATAATATTTAATGTTTTTATAGGATTTCCAAAAGGAAAATCTAAATCTCCACCATCATATATCTTATAATCCTCCAAATCCTTATCTTGGTAAGGAGAATATGTTTCTAACCCGTAAGAATCTCTCCTCATTGCCTCTGGAGCAAATCTAGTTCCCGGCCTAAAAGAAGTTGTTCCATCAAATGGACTTCCAAATACTACTATATCTGCCTCTTCATATTCTGAATCAAAGCCAATAAAAGTACTTATATTTTTATTCACTTTCTAACAACTCCTTGATATAGTTCGGTAACCCAAAAGCCCCCTTATGAAGTTCAGTATTATAATATTTAGTTTTAAGTCCTAGACTATTCCAATCCTCTGCCTTTAAGTCATCAATTGGATGTAACGCTTTAGAGGCAAATCCAAACAACCAGTGACCTGCTGGGTAAGTTGGTATATGATATTGGTAAGCCATAGCTATAGGAAATATATTTTTAATTTTATTATGAGCTCTTTTAGCTTCTCTTGCATTAGTTTCATAGTATGCACTTTCATTCTGATTTATAAGGATCCCCTCTTCTGATAATGCCTTATAGCAATTAGTATAGAACTCTGTAGTAAATAGACCTTCTCCAGGACCAATAGGGTCTGTAGAGTCAACTATAATTAAATCATACTCAGATTCTTTCCCTTTAACAAATTCTATTCCGTCTTCAAAGTATAGATTTACTCTCTCATCCTCTAATTTACATGCTGTATAATGAAGATATTTTTGAGAGGCTCTAACTACTAATTCATCAATCTCTACCATATCTATTTTTTCAATGGTTTTATACCTTGTTAACTCCCTTACTGTTCCTCCATCTCCTCCACCTATAACTAAAACCTTCTTTATATTAGTATTTACTGCCATGGAAACATGAGAAATCATATCATGATAAATAAATTCATCTTTCTCATTTACCATCATAAGACCATCTAGGGTTAAAAATCTACCAAACTCTTTACTTTCAAAAATATCTAATCTTTGAAAATCGCTGTTTTCTGAGTATATATGCTTATCAACTTTTATTGAAAATTTTACCTCATCAGTGTGATCTTCTGTATACCAAAATTCCATGATTTACACCTCCAAAACTTATACGCACTTCTTCTCTTGTTCTTCTACTGGTTTGAAATGTATTTGATCATATTTTTCAGGAGAGAAATGTCTTATTCTACCAGCTTCTCCTCTTACTACTTCTGTAGTCTCTGTTTTATCACTTTTAAGTGTTTTCTTTAAATAATCAAAGGCTACCCATGGATCAACTGTATCTCCACAAGTAAATAAATCTACTGCTGCATATCCATATTCTGGCCATGTATGAATAGTAAGATGGGATTCTTGAATTATAACAGCTCCACTCACTCCCCAAGGATTAAACATGTGAAATGCACTTTGAACTATTGTTGCTTTTGCTTCTATTGCTGCATTTTTCATATATTCTTCAATTAACCCATGATCATTTAGTATTTCTTTATCACAGTTGTAAAATTCAACTAAAATGTGTCTGCCTAATTGTTCTATTTTCATTTTTCATACCTCCACAAATTGTTTATATTTTTTAAATAATTTATTTATATATACTAAACTAACTGACAAAAAAATTTATATCAAAACCTCAATATTATTTACATAAGGATCTTTGGTTCCAGTGAGCATACTTTCCTGAGATTTCAATAACTCTATATATTGTATAGTATCTTGTGTTATTCTTTCCCCTTGAGAAATAATCGGTATTCCTGGCGGATAGGCCATTACTGCTTCTCCACTAATCTTACCAATTGCATCTTTAATAGGTAAACTTACTGTCTTTGAATAAAAAGCCTCTCTTGGACTTACCACCACTTCAGGATTTTTAAGGGATACCTTCAACACCTTTTTACTTCTATCTCTATATTTATCAGCCATATCTTCTAGTGCTTCTACTAGAGCATTTAAGGATTCCTTTGAGTCTCCTAAACTTACTATAGCTAATATATTATACATATCTCCTAATTCTACCTGTATATTATATTCATCTCTCAGTATGTCATATGCTTTTAATCCAGTAAGACCTATTCCTGTTACATTTACACCTAACTTAGTAACATCAAAGTCTATCACCGAATTCTTACCTATTACCTCTTTACCAAAGGCATAAAGTCCATCTATCTTATTAATACGTATTCTAGCATCTTCAACTAATTCTATTACTTCAGTTAATATTTCTTG
Source organism: Anaeromonas frigoriresistens (assembly GCF_016820655.1). Lineage (GTDB taxonomy): Bacteria > Bacillota > Clostridia > Tissierellales > SIT17 > Anaeromonas > Anaeromonas frigoriresistens. Next base: position 184,180 of record NZ_WSFT01000036.1, on the reverse strand, counting down.
CCCATTCACCATAAGGTTTTTTCTACATACATCTAAACTAGTCATTAGTAAATAACTTGCGCTAGTTGTTTGAGTAAGATTTATTATATGTCTAATTCTATTTTTATCTAGATATCCATCATTCACTAATAGGGCTGAGCTTTGAGTTAATGCTCCTCCTGTCTTATGCAAACTTACAGCTACCATATCTGCACCAATTTCAGCTCCACTTAAAGGTAAATCTTCATGAAATTTAAAGTGAGCTCCATGAGCTTCATCAATTAATAATGGTATATCTCTATCATGGCAAATTTTCACTATCTCTTTTAAATCAGATACTGTTCCATAATAGGTAGGATTCATTAAAAACACTGCTTTTATATCTTCATTTTGATCTAAAGCTTCTTTTATACCTTCTACACTTACGCTTACTGCAAAACCTAAATTATCATCTATTTCTGGTTGTAAATATACCGGAATAGCTCCACTTAATATTAATGCATTTATTGCTGATTTATGAGCATTTCTAGGCATTAATATTTTTTCATTAGGATTTAATACGCTCATTATCATAGCTTGAACAGCACTAGTAGTCCCATTAACTAAAAAATAAGCATGATCAGTTCCATAGGCCTTAGCCATTAAATCTTCAGCTTCTTTTATAACTCCTATGGGATTACTTATATTATCTAAAGGTTTCATAGAATTAACATCAACTTGCATTATTTTTTCTCCAAAAAACTCCGTTAGTTCCTTTATACCCTTTCCATGCTTATGACCAGGAACGTCAAAAGGAATAACTTCACGCTTATGATATGCTTTTAAAGCATCCAATAATGGGGTCTTAAATTGTTCTTTCATCTGCATCTCTCCCCTTTCCAAAAAATCAACGAAATATTTCCTTTATTAATATATAACATTATATGATTAGTGTCAATAAAATATTTGTTTAATATATTAAACAAATATTATGCGATAATTCCAATGGTTGTATTAGTTTTGTTTGATTTATATATGGATTTTTTTCATATTTTATAACAATATATATATACTTATAGTTAATAAAAGTTCTATATGAATCCACAAAAAAAGGATAGATATTCTATCCTTCAGTTAATTCATTTGATTCAGTTGATTCATTTGATTCAGTTGATTCATTTTTCTTATTTTTGCTAAATATCTTTTTAAAATCTACTTCAGCCATTAACATACCGCTTACTATCAATAAAGCTCCCAAAGTTCCCTTTATTCCTAACCTCTCTCCATAAAACAAAAATCCAAAGACCCCAGCAAATACAGGCTCTCCTGTGTATATAAGGGCTGTATGATTAGGAGTTGTAAATTTCTGGGCTACACTTTGTACAATAAAGGCTCCTGATGTACACACTACTGCTAAAATAGTAATATTAATCCACCCTCCAACACTTACAGTTAAGGTTAGATTTTCCTTTAACACAAAAGAAGTTATAGTACTAAATAAACCTACTAATCCTAATTGAATTATAGCCATACTTACAGAGTCTACATCTTTTGTATATTTTCCTACTAGTATTATATAAAAAGCAAATAATACTGCACATATAAGGGTATAAATATCTCCTATATTTATCCCACCAAGTTTTTGATTCAGCGTAAGTAGTGCCAAGCCTATCATAGCTAAAGTAGCACTTATTCTAACTTTTTTATCAGGAATATTTTTTAATAATACAGCCGAAAAAATAGGAACTAGTATTACATTTAATCCAGTAATAAATGCTGATTTTGAAGCTGTAGTATAATTTAATCCTACTGTTTGGAAAGCATAATGGGCATATAGCAATACACCTAATATAAGTCCATATTTTAAAGTATCCTTATCTATTCTTATCATTCTTTTATAATATATAGCTGTTGATATAAAAAAGGCTAGAAAAAATCTAATAGCTAGAAAATTATATGTAGGTAGTTCTGCTAATGAATTTTTAGTTAAAATAAATGACGCTCCCCAACCTATTGTGACTAATAGCAGTGCTATATCTGCCTTTAATTGTTTTGTCATGTTATACATCCCCCAATTTAATAAAATATAAAATCATTTCCCCTCTATCCTACATTATAAACTAAAAAAATATAGCATACTAGTATGCTATATATAATTATTATTTTAAAATTGTTATTTTAAAAATCAATAAATCTAAACCTATTCTAAATAGTATTGAAGATATTACTAATCATATATTTATAAAAATTGTCCTTATCTTATGAATTCTATAATTCTTTTATTATCAGTACTATTAAAATAATTATTCATATTATCATCCTTAACTATATATCCTTTATCCATAAATATTATTCTAGTAGATACTCTTTTAGCAAACTCCATATCATGAGTTATTATTAACACAGCCCTTTCTTTAGTAACTAAAGATTTAATTATAGATGCCACTTCTAATCTAAGTTCAGGATCTAATGCAGATGTGGGTTCATCAAAGGATAATAATCTTGGATCTAATATAAGGGCTCTGGCAATAGCAACCCTTTGTTTTTGACCACCAGATAATTCATAAGGATAATTATTAGCCTTGTCCTTTATCCCTAATTTATATAACACATCGTAAGCTTCTTCAATAGTATCTTTTTCATTCCTATTATATACTTTCATTGGAGCTTCAATAATATTCTCTAATACTGACATATGAGGAAACAGGTTGAAATTTTGAAATACCATGCCTATATTTTTTCTTATCTCTATTAGTTCCTTTCCTTTAGCCCTATAGTCAGATTGATATTTCTTTACTAAGCACTTATTAGTTATTTGTATTTCACCCTTATCAACATCTTCCAATCCATTAATACACCTAAGCAAAGTGGTTTTCCCTGCTCCAGATGGTCCTATAACCGTTACTATTTCTCCTTGATTTATGGTAAAAGAAACATCATTTAACACCAAATTATTTTCAAAAGATTTCTTTAAATTTTTAACTTCTAAAATCATTTTAACCTCCTATCTATAATAAGCATATTTTTCTTCATATCTACCAAATACTTTGCTCAAAATAGCAGTTAATATAAGATACATAAGGGCTGCCGTAACTAAAGGAATCAAAGTAGCATCTCTATTAGAAGCTATTTTTGCAGCTCTTAAAAGTTCTCCTATACCTACCACATATACTAAGGCTGTGTCCTTTACTAATGTGATTGTCTCATTGGCAACTGGAGGTAGAACTCTTTTCACTGTTTGAGGAAGTATAATCCTTCTAAAGGTTTGTATGGGGTTAAGTCCTAATACTCTAGCTCCTTCATACTGCCCCTTATCTATAGATGAAATACCACTCCTGAAAATTTCTGCAAAATATGCTCCATAGTTTATGACAAAAGCTATTATCACAGCTGTGAACCTATTAAGACTAACACCGATAATAGGAAGCCCAAAATAAATAAACACTATTTGGAGCAAGAGGGGCGTACCCCTCATTATCCAAATATATAATCTAACTGTAATCTCTAACCCTTTCTTACTAGATAAGCGTATTAAGGCTGTTATTATCCCTAAAGGTATAGATAGTGACAATGTTAATAAAAATATTTTAATTGTATTTATTAATCCCTCTAACAGAGAAGGTAAAACATTATAGACATCTTGCATATTTTCCACCTACTATCTCAATATATTTTCTCCAAACCATTTTCTTGATATCTCCTGCCCCTTATTACTTTTCTTTAATTCATCTAGGGTAGAATTTAATTCTTTAAGAAACTCTTTATCCTCTTTTCTTAAACCTATTCCATATTCTTCTTTGCCAAAATCTTCATCAGCCACATTAAATTTTTCTTTTCCTCTTTTGCTGATATAATACCTTGCTAGTATTTCATCCGCTACTACTGCATCAACTCTACCTGCTTCTAAATCCATAAAGGCTTCATTATTTGTATCAAATACTATAGGTTCTCCTCCATCAAAGGAAGATACTAGGTCTGGAAAATTATTTATTGCATCTACTGAACTAGAGCCCATTTGAGCTGCTACTTTTTTATCTTCTAACTTTTTTTTTGAATTAATACCTGAATCTTTAAGAGTAATAATCACTTGCCTATTAGCTAAATAAGGATTAGTAAAAGAAACTTTTTCTTGTCTTTCCTCTGTAATGGTATAACCATTCCAGATTAAATCAATATTTCCAGAGTTCAACTCCGTCTCTTTCATTGACCAATCAATAGGCTGTAGTTTTAATTCTAAATCCATTTTCCCAAAGGCTTCTTTTGCCAAATCTACATCAAAGCCTACTATATCTCCCGAATCATCTCTAAAGCCCATAGGAGCAAAGGTATCATCTAAACCCATTACTATATATCCTCTTTCCTTTATATCTGAAAAACTATCACCACTTGTTTCTTTATTATTTTCACACCCTGCAAATACTCCTAAACTCATCATTAATAATAATGCTATTACTAATATTTTTTTCATTTTAACCTCTCCTTATATTCATATTTTAAATAAGGAATTCCTTTTAATACAATCTTCTGCGCAAAAGATTTAATATATAAAAAAACCCCGTCCTCTAGCCTAAGCTAGAGGACGAGGGTATTAATCTCGTGGTCCCACCTCTAAATTCATCGACACTTTACAGTATCAACCTTATCGAGTACGGCAAATGCTTATACTCTAGCACTATAACGGGTGCAGGAAACCGAAGACGACCTACTACCAAAAGGATTCGACGTCTAGCTCAGAGATGTGTTCAGAATATTTTCTAATGTCCCTCTCAGCAACCGGGTACTCTCTGTAAAAGAATATAATATCCTTACTATTTCTCATCAACGCTTTTTATATAACGTTTTTTGATTTGTATACATATTATTTTATATCTTATTATTTGTCAAGAGGTTTTTTACAAAATTTTCTGCAAACTTCTAGATTCTTTTTACACTTAACCTTTTCAGATCCGCATTCTGGGCAATTAGCCTCGTCATTTTTAAAATCAATATGGTAAGAATTACCGCACAGGGTACATCTATATTTACACTTAGAATGTCTATAATGTCCACCTTCAATGATTATTCTTTTTCCCACATTCTTCTTGAGACAAACTTTATATATCTTTAAGTCTTATAGCTTCTAATTCTTCGATTTTTAAATTTAAACTCTCTATATTACATTTTCCTACACCTAAAGGGCCGAAATGATTAACTTTAGGTAAAAATCCTACTTTTCTATATTTTTTAATTTCAAAGTATATTATATCATTATTAATGTCTATTACACTACCACATTTCCTGCATAGAAAATGAATATGTAAAGGATCTCCATTAAAAATTTTCATCTCATAGTATATTTTCCCATCAATGTTTATCTTTTTAATTATCATTATTTCTTCAAATAATTCTAAAGTTCTATATATAGTGGCTAAGCCTATACCTTTATTTTTTACCTTTTTGTATATATCTGAAACCATTATATGCTTTTAAAAGTTAATTAAAATATTTAGTATAGACTTTCTTTGATTAGTTAACTTATACCCCCTCTTCTCTTTATAATAGAATTGATATGTTGTACTTTCTCCATTAATCTTACCCTTTAATATTTTATAACTATATAAATAGCATATGCCATTTATATTATGCTTTTATAACATACTTCTGTTAATTTCAGTAATTTATAAACTGTTAATATAGATTTTGATAACACTTCACACAATCTTAACATAAGATAAAAATATAAATGTTATCATATATATATAAAGTTGAAATTAACAATATTGATAATATATAGGCTACCATTTTCCTGATATCCTTGACTGAATTAGTATAGTAGCCAGTAATTCCCCCACTCTCTTCAAAAAATAAAAGAACCCTTAAGGGTTCTTTTATTTTTTATATTTTATTTAGAATATGAAACTTAATATAAGAGCTATAGCAAAACCAACTACCGATATAATAGTTTCCATCATTGTCCAGGATTTAAGAGTTTGTTCTTCGGTCATACCAAAGTACCTTCCTACTAGCCAGAATCCACTATCATTAACATGAGATAATATTGTAGCCCCTGCTGCAATAGCAATAACTATAAGTCCTCTGTCTGGACCTCCTAAGTTAAAGGCTTCCATAACTGGTGCCATTATACCTGCAGCTGTTATCATAGATACTGTAGCTGAACCTTGAGTAATTCTTACTACTACAGCTAGAATATATGCAAGAATAATTGGTGGTAAGCTAGAGTTTGAAATATTATCAGCTAACATATTACCAACACCACTATCTATAAGCATTTGTTTAAATACACCACCAGCACCCGTCACTAGTATAATTAATCCCGCCGGTCCCAATGCTTTTGTACTAAGTTCTAATAACTCATCTTTTGTAAATCCTCTTTTAGTTCCTAATAAGTATACTGCCAATAAAGTTGCTATTGTAAGAGCTACAAAGGGGTGACCTAAGAAACCTAATATTTCCACAAAAAGCCCTTCATCTATGATACCTTTCTTTGTTAATACGTCTGTTAATGTATTTAATAAAATCAAAACTAATGGTACTCCTATTATGCTTGTTATCAGTCCAAAAGAAGGTAGTTCCTTAATATCTTTCTTCATTTCATCTGCATCTTTTATCATGTATTCTGGAGGATCTAAGTGTATTTTTTCCCCTATATATTTACCAAATATAGGACCAGCTATTATTGCTGTAGGTACACCTACTATAGCACCAAAAAGTATAACCCATCCTAAGTCTGCACCAACTATTTCTGCTACCGCTACTGGACCTGGTGTTGGCGGTATAAAACTATGAGTAACTGCCAAACCAGCAAGTAAGGGTATCCCATAATGTAATACTGATTTTTTTGTATCTTTGGATAAAGCATAAACTATTGGTACTAAAATAATAAATCCAACATCAAAAAATACCGGTATAGCTACTAAAAAACCAGCTAAAACTAAAGCCCATGAAGCCTTCTCCTTACCAAACTTCTTAATTAATGCACTGGCTAAAGACTCTGCTCCCCCTGAGGCTTCTAATATCTGTCCAAAAATAGCACCTAGTCCAACAACTGTTGCAACAAATCCTAGGGTGCCCCCCATTCCATTTTGAATACTACTAATAATTTCATTTAACGGCATTCCAGTTGCAATACCAACAAACATACTAGTTATTAATAGTGATATAAATGCTTGTATTTTTAATTTTAATACTAGAAATAATAAAATTCCTATTGATGCCAATGTTACTAATATCAATCCTGTTTGTGACATGTTTTTTCTCCCCTTTAATTTTTATTTGTAACTCTAAGAAGACACAGGGAAACTATCCCATATATCCACCCTTCATAGGTGATACTGCTAATCTTGTATAAAGTCCCATTACTCCAGTTTTAAATTTAGGTTCAGGTTTCATCCAATCATTTTTTCTAGTTTCTAATATATCTTTTATCTCTTCACCAGTCTTTTCTTCTCTATCAATCCCTATAAGATTAATTGATCTATTAGGAATATCTATTCTTATTAAATCCCCATCTTCTACTAGGGCTATAGGACCTCCCTCACTAGCTTCTGGAGAAACATGACCTATAGCAGGTCCCCTTGTAGCTCCTGAGAATCTTCCATCAGTAATAAGGGCTGTAGTTGATATCAATTCTTCATCGGAAGCTATCGCCTCAGTTGTATAAAACATTTCTGGCATTCCAGACCCTTTTGGGCCTTCATACCTTATAAATACAGCATTTCCTGGTTTAATATCTTTATTTAGTACAGCCTCCATCGCATCTTCTTCTCTATCAAAAACCTTAGCTATAAGAGTAACTTGATGCATATCCTTTGATATAGCGGAATGTTTAGTTACTGCTCCTTCTGGTGCAATATTCCCTTTTAATATAGCCACTGCTCCTTGTTCTTGAAGAGGTTTATCTTTAGTTTTTATTATTTCTTCTTTCTTAACATTTAATTTATCTAAGTATTTATAACATTTTTCATAGTATCCATTATCCTTTAATTCATTTAAGTTTTCCTTTAAGGTTTTACCCGTAACTGTCATGACATCCAAATGAAGGTGTTCTCTTATTTCTTCCATAATGGCTGGAACTCCACCAGCATACCAGAAATATTCTCCTGGGTACAATCCACTAGGTCTTACATTTAGTAACCATGGTATTTTTCTATGGATCTCATCAAATAAATTGGGTTCTATTTCAATTCCTAATTCTCTAGAAATAGCTGGAATATGTAATAAAGAATTAGTAGATCCAGCTATTGCAGCATGTACCATTATTGCATTTTCAAAAGCTTCTTTAGTTAATATGTCTGAAGGTTTTAGATCCATATCTACTAATTTCATAGCATGATTACCTGCTTTTTCAGCCATTTCTTTTAGTTCTTCAGCTGTAGCTGGCATCAAAGAGGTTCCCGGCAATGCTAACCCTAATGCTTCTGCCATTATTTGCATAGTTGATGCTGTACCCATAAAAGAACATGCTCCACAAGAAGGACAGGCATTATGTTTAAAATATGTGAACTCCTCATCTGTTATTTCTTTCCTTTCATACTTGGCACTGTAAGTTCCTATTTGTTCCAATGTTAGCATATTTGGTCCAGCTTTCATTATTCCACCTGTAACAACTACTGATGGTATATTCATTCTAGCAATTGCCATTAAATGAGCTGGCATTCCTTTATCACAACTAGCTATAAATACTCCTGCATCATAGGGAGTAGCACCTATATGTATCTCTATCATATTTGCTATAAACTCTCTAGATGGCAGGGAATAATTCATTCCATCATGACCTTGAGCTTGACCATCACATATATCTGTAGCAAAGAACCTCGCAGGTTTGCCACCTTTTTCTTCTATTCCTTTATATGCAGCCTCTACAAATAAATCTAAATGCGAACTCCCAGGATGACTATTCCCATAAGTACTTTCTATAATTACTTGGGGTTTTGATAAATCTTCTATTTTCCATCCCATACCTATTTTTAACGGATCCATTTCAGGAGCCTTTTTTCTTAGCTCTTGACTTTTTAACACAATTATCACCTCATAATTTCTCTGCAGTTGTCTGATGTATTTTGTTATTTTCAGTTATACCATTCTTTAAATTACAGTTTCAATACAAAAAATCTCAAGAAAACATTTTCACTTGTCTGACATCTACATTATACAAGATGTGTTTTTTATCGTCAAGGATTTTTTCACATCGTAATATATATGTTTCATATTATGAAACATATATAAAAAAAGAAGGTTGATCAACCTTCTTTTTTTTGTTCTCTGATTTTATATAAATCATTAATTGTTCTTTCTATATGCCGCTTCATAAATAATACACTTAATTCTTCATCTCTTTTTTCTATAGATTCTAAAATTTTTTTATGTTCTATAAGTCCTCCCTTAGGTCCTAGATTTTCATATAGTCCCTGTTGATGATAATCTAATAATTTCTTTAAAACTGAGTTAACTTTTTTAATCAATGAGTTTTTTGTTCCTTCAGCTATTTTCATATGAAAACTAGTATCAGATTCTGCAAATTTCACTGGATCATCTTTATACTTTACCATCTCATCATAATATTTTCTCAATTCTATGATATCTTGGTTATTAGCTTTCTTCACAAAAAGTCTTATACTTTCCACCTCAACTATAAGTCTAAATTCTAGAATCTCTAAAAAATCATCCCTATCTAATGTAATCATTGGTATTAAGCTATTTAAATATACGGAAGGCTTTAATTCATTTACAAAGGTACCTTCTCCTCTTTTCTTTGTTAATATTCCTAATGCAACCAATTTTTCTATAGCTTCTCTTACTGACATTCTGCTAACTTGCAATTCTTTAGCTAATTGAGGTTCTGAAGTTATCTTAGTCCCCGATTTCCACTCTCCACTTATTATCTTTCCTTCTATCGTATCAAATACTACTTGACTTACATTTTTCTTTATCATATTATCTACTCCTTAAGATCAATACTTCTCTCGAATTTATTTTACCATAAAAAAAGGAGTAGATTAAAATCTACTCCAAATATATTAAGGATATTAAATTGACTTATTTATTATCTTTGAACTCTTCCAGAAGCATCTCCATTTACTAAGGTCATAACCTCATCCACAGAAACTAAGTTAAAGTCCCCAGAAATAGTATGTTTCATAGCAGATGCTGCTACTGCAAACTCTAAGGCATCTTTAAAATCTTTTCCATCAACTAAACTATATATTAGTCCTCCAGCAAATGAATCTCCTCCACCTACTCTATCTACTATTCTAATATCATACTTTCTTGAATGATAGAATTCATTTCCATCATAAATCAACGCAGACCATCCATTATCAGATGCAGAGTAACTTTCTCTTAATGTAGTAACTACATATTTAAAATTAAATTTCTCTTTCATTTGTTTGAATATACTCTTATAACCATCAAGCTCTAATTCGCCTTTTGTCACATCTGTTTCTCCTGGTTTAAATCCAAGAGTTTTTTCTGCATCTTCTTCATTTCCTATGCATACATCTACATATTCCATTAATCTTGACATTGTTTCTTTAGCCTCTTCTGGAGTCCAAAGTTTTTTACGGTAGTTTAGATCCACACTAACCGTTACATTATGTTTTTTAGCTGCCTTTAAAGCTTCTTCAGTTAATTTAGCAGCTTCCTTGCTTAATGCAGGAGTTATTCCACTAAAATGGAACCATTCTGCACCTTCAAAAATACTATCAAAATCAAAATCTTCTAAAGTTGCTTCTGCTATAGCAGAATTTGCTCTATCATATACAACCTTTGATGGTCTCATAGAAGCTCCTGCCTCTAAGTAATATATACCTACTCTTTCTCCACCACGAGAAATGTAATCAGTGTTTACTCCAAATCTTCTTAAGTGATTAACTGCACTTTGTCCAATAGGATTCCCTGGTAATTTTGATACAAAATATGGATCTAATCCATAATTTGCTAAGGATACAGCAACATTTGCCTCTCCTCCACCATATGTTACGTCAAATTTCTCTGCTTGATTAAATCTTTTATATCCTGGAGTGGATAATCTTAACATTATCTCTCCCATAGTAACTACTTTTTTACTCATTTTAAATTCCTCCTATGCTCTAGCTTTTTTTACTTGTTCAACAAATTTTTTAGCAGTCTCTGTCACTTTTTCATAATCTCCTGTTTTAGCTCCACCAGTTAATTGGCCACCCACACCTACAGCCACACATCCATTCTTAATCCATTCCCCTACATTATCTAAATCTACTCCTCCAGTAGGCATAAGCACCGCTTGAGGAATAGGTCCTTTAATAGCTTTTATTATACTTGGTCCATAAGCACTTCCAGGGAATACCTTTATTATGTCAGCTCCAGACTCCATAGCCTTAACTATCTCTGTGATTGTCATACAGCCCGGCATGTAAGGTATTTGATATCTATTGCATAATTTAGCTGTTTCTTCATTGAAGGAAGGACTAACAATGTATTTTGCTCCTGCTAATATCGCTATTCTAGCAGTTTCACTATCTAATACTGTTCCTGCCCCTACTATTAATTCTTCTTCTGAAAATTTGCTCTTTAAAGACTTAATTACATCATCTGCACCTGGAACAGTAAAGGTGATCTCTATCGCTGGTATACCACCATCAATACATGCTTTTGCTATATTTTCTGCTTGTTTAGAGTTTTCAGCACGAACTACTGCAACAACCCCTGTTTCTGATATTCTATTTAAAGTATTATACTTTGGAATCATTCAACTGCCTCCTATTATGTTTCGTATTATAAACCATGGTTTCATTATACAAAACATAGTTTCTTATGGCAAAACTTCATTTTTATCAAAAAAGACCATAAGATTAATTTACCTCTATAATTCTAACTGTTACTCGTAAATTCTAATAATTACTTAAAACATTATATATTCTTTAAAAATTAAAGAACCCGGTTATATTATTCTTTATAACCGAGTTCTTTTGAAATCATTTTACTATATTTAATTACTTCTTGAGATATTTCTTCTACTCTATCCTTTGTAACTCTTATTGTAGGTCCAGATATACTAATGGCTGCCACTGGTTCACCTTTATAGTCAAACACGGGAGCCCCTATACATCTTACACCTAATTCATTTTCTTCATCATCTATAGCATAATTGACTCTTTTAACTTTTTTAAGTTCTTCCTTAAATTCATTAAAATCTGTAATTGTATATTCTGTAAGATTTTTTATATCGCTATTGTCCCATATTTCTTTAACCTTGTTTTCAGGAAAGTAAGCCATTATCGATTTTCCCACAGAAGTACAATAAGCCGGAGTTCTCTTTCCAATATTAGAATGCATTCTTATTGTATTATGAGATTCAACCTTATCTATGTAGACTATATCTTCACCCTCTAATAATACTAAATGTACAACTTCATTCACTTCTTCCATAAGATCTTTTAAGTAAGGTTTTGCTATAATTAGTATGTCTGTGTTTTCTATCTTTTTATTTCCTAACTCAAACAATTTTAATGATAATTTATACTTATTATTTTTATCGTCTTGTCTTACATAACCTTTATATATTAAAGTAGATAATAGTCTATAAACAGTACTTTTATGCAAATTAATTTTGCCACTAATTTCTGTAATCCCTAAACCCTCTTCATAATCAGATAAAACTTCTATTATAGATAATGCTCTATCCACCGACTGAACTACATCCTTCATATTTTTCTCCTCTCATCTCTAAATCCTTATTAAGTCATATAATACCACAAAAGACTATTATTAAAAAGATTAATAATATCTATACCAATATTATATCACTTATACAAATAGAAAATCCCCATCCATGGGGATTCTACACTTATAATACTATATTGTATTTTCTAGCTTTATTTGCCACAGTACTATGAGTTATTCCTAAAGCTTTACCTGCTGCATTAAAGCTTCTATATCTTAGTAAAGCTGCTTTTATTATATCTTTTTCATATTCTTCCCATGTGGCAATATCATTTTCTCCATTACAGTTTATCAATAATATGTCACCATTGTATAATTTTCCTCCGCTATATTCTTCAAATATATTTTGAGGTAAATCTATAATATCAATCTCTACTCCTTGGGATAGCACAATCAATCTTTCCATAACATTTTCTAACTCTCTCACATTCCCAGGCCAGCTATAGTTCTGTAAATATTCCTTAGCATCATCGGTAAATACTGCTAAATTTAAATATAATTTTTTAGCTATTTTTTTATTAAAATAATCAATTAGTACAGGAATATCCTCTTTTCTATCTCTTAGGGGAGGTAATTCTAAGGGTATTACATTTAATCTATAATATAAATCCTCTCGGAACTGTCCATTCTTAACCATATCTAATAAGTCTCTATTTGTAGCCGCTAGTAGTCTAGCATCAATACTGATCTTTTTGTTGCTCCCTACCCTTTCAATTTCCTTTTCTTGTATTACTCTCAAAAGTTTACTTTGCATAGAATAGGGCAAGTCTCCTATTTCATCTAAAAATATTGTCCCTTCATTAGCATACTCAAATTTTCCTATCTTCTTTTCTAATGCCCCTGTAAAGGCTCCTTTTTCATGACCAAATAATTCTGATTCTATTAAATCTTTTGGTATAGCACCACAATTAATTGCCACAAAGTTTTTTTCTTTTCTATGACTATTATTATGTATAGCCTTTGCTACTAGTTCTTTTCCTGTGCCGCTTTCACCTGTAATTAATACTGTAGTTGGAGTCTTAGATGCTTTTTGTGCCCTATAAAGCAACTTTTTCATCCTATAACTTTCTCCAATTATTGAAGAAAAGGGTTCATCTAATATAATTTTTTCGGAGGGTTTATTATATATTTTATACTGTCTAGGGTAGCTTATTATATTATCTTTTGACTTCGAATTCATTGTCACTACCTTCATATAACCCCTCTCCCTATCATTTCATATCTCTTGTGGCAACTACATTTACTCCTGTGTTTAATATATCTAATATTATGATATCTCCAATATTTATTGGAGCTTCTATAACCACTTTATCTATCTCTTCCATACATTTAAATATTTTATCTTTAGGTACTGGTCCATCAGTTTTTATAGGAACTCTAGGAAGTAAACCATTCAATACTTTTACAGTAGATGTTATAACTCTTGTAGGATTAGTCATTTCCTTTATTCCATAATCTTCTCCTCTTGTACACTTATTCCCTGATACTTTATAACCCAATTCCTCCTTATCATCTTTTTCTACTAATAGTCTACAACCTATAGGACATACGATACAAGTAATTTCTTTTCTCAACATTACTCACCTTCCTTTACTAATTCTACTGTAATCTTTGCTATATCAGAAGGTATTTTATCTAAAGGTATATTAACCATTTCCATCTCTCCTGGATTTAGTTGTTTCTTTTTCTGTTGAGATATTACATTTTCATCTGCTTTAATAATAAGTTTTATATTGGTGTATACATCTGTAACCCTCATAAATAGTTTTAATTTTTTATCAATATTTTCTATTCGTATGATTTGAGGTACTATATACCCTATACCAGTCCCTGAATTAGTTTTAACTATATTTTCTGAGTTTTTAATAAGACCCTTAACATATTTAGCAGCAAATTTTCCAGCTCTTCTACTTTCTTCCGTTACATAATCCACCAAATCATGGACATGGACTACATTTCCACAGGCAAATATCCCTGAAATCGTTGTTTCCATTGATTCATTCACTATAGGTCCCTGAGTCCTACTATCCATCTTAATTCCTAAGTTATTAGATAATTCATTTTCTGGTATTAAACCTACTGAAAGTAGTAAAGTATCACATTCATAGTACTTCTCTGTACCTTTAATAGGTATCCTTTTATCATCTACTTCAGCCACCCATACTCCTTCTAACCTATCTTTCCCTTTTATATCTATAATGGTATGACTTAAAAATAGTGGAATATCGTAATCCTCTAAACATTGAACTATATTTCTAGTTAATCCTCCTGAATAGGGCATTATTTCCGCTACGCCTAATACTTTAGCCCCTTCTAAAGTTAATCTTCTTGCCATTATAAGACCTATATCCCCTGAACCTAATATAAATGCTTTTTTACCAACCATGTAACCTTCCATATTTATATATCTTTGGGCAGTACCAGCTGTTAATATGCCAGCAGGCCTGCTCCCGGGTATTGCTAATGCACCTCTAGTTCTCTCTCTACAGCCCATAGATAAAATTATAGCTTTAGTTGATATTTCCATAAATCCATCATTAGAATTTATTGCTTTAATATTTTTTTTATTATCTACATGTAATACCATAGTATCAATCTTATAGTCTATTCCCATATCTTCTAGTTCTTTAATAAATCTATCAGCATATTCTGGTCCTGTTAATTCTTCATTAAATTCATGAAGACCAAATCCGTTGTGAATACACTGTTGTAATATTCCACCTAACTCTCTATCTCTTTCTATAACCAAAATACTTTCTATTCCATTTTTTCTAGCCTCTATTGCAGCCGCTAATCCAGCAGGACCTCCTCCAATTACTACAATGTCATAATTAATCATTTTTACACCTCCCCATAGGCTAATTTACCTTTATTCGTTTCACCTATCAATATATTTGATCCTTCCCCATCCTTTAGCACTTGCTCAGGATCCTTATCTAGTTCTCGAGCCAAAATTTCAACTATTCTAGGTCCACAAAAAGCCCCTTGACATCTTCCAGCCCCTGGTCTAACTCTACGTTTTATACCATCTACTGTAGTAGCTCCTCCAGGTCTTTTAATTGTATCTACAATCTCTCCCTCAGTAATCATCTCACATCTACAAATAATTCTTCCATATCTATCATCTCTATTAATTAATTCATTTTTTCCCCTATCATTTAATTCCATAAAAACTATAGGTTTTTGCCTATAAGGATTAAAATCTTCTTTTAAATTAAAATTTTCTATTGATTCTAATAATAAATTGACTACATATTCAGCAATAGCTGGAGATGAAGATAGACCTGGGGATTTAATTCCTGCTACATTTATAAAACCTTTAGCATCTTCTACTTCTCCTATAATGAAGTCTCCTGTACTTGGATGAGCTCTTAGTCCAGCAAAAGTTCTAATGTTTTTGTTAAAAGGAATATCTTCAGAACTTTTATTAGAGGTATTTTTAATAAACTCCAATCCTTCATAAGTTGTTTGAATACCCTCTTTATCCTGAATATTTTCAGCATTAGGTCCTATCAGCATGTTTCCATGAACAGTAGGAGCTAATAATATTCCCTTACCCAGTTTTGTAGGACACTGGAATATCACTGTACTCATAAAATCTACTCCAATACCCTTATCTAATACATAGTACTCTCCTCGCCTAGGTGTTATTGTAAAGGATTCTTTGGATACCATGTTATTTATTTTATCCGCATATATTCCCGCACAGTTGATTACATATTTGGTATCAATTTGCCCTTTGTTAGATATTAATCTATAATTACCTTCATTTTTTTGTACATCTTGTACCTCAGTATTTAATGAGAGTTCTACACCATTTTCCATGGCATTTTCTGCAAGAGCAATTGCTAATTCCCAAGGCCCTATTATACCGGCAGTTTTAGAATACAGTCCTCCTATTATTTTCCTGCTGATGTTTGGTTCCATTTTCTTAATTTCCGATCCTAAAAGTATCTCAACATCCGGGATTCCATTTTCAACTCCTCTTTCATATAACTTATTGATAGTTTCCATGTCCTCATTGTCAAAAGCCACTACTAATGAGCCCACCCTTTTAAAAGGCACTTTTAATTCATCGCAAATCTTATCAAACATGGGATTTCCTAAGGCATTAAACTTTGCCATTAATGTTCCAGTTTTTGCATCATACCCTCCATGAATAATAGCACTATTTGCTCTTGTAGCGCCTTTTGAAATATCGTTTTCCTTATCTAAAAGTAGAATTTTCATTTGATATTTAGATAATTCTCTTGCAATGAAAGTTCCTATTACTCCCGCACCTATTATCGTAACATCATACATTCTATTCTCCTCCTTTTGGATATAAAAATGCCACATCAACCAAGACCTACTTCCATAGGTTCTGATTAATGTGGCTCTCCTTATTCTCCGGCCAATATTTAGTTGTTACTTATATTATATTCTATGATATATCTATATGCAATTATGATTATTGTATTGAATGATTATAAGCTTTTTTTGTTAATTTTATTAAAAATTTTATTGATTATTACTTGGGTATACAAATATATAAGAGGGTTATAAAATCGATTCTTAATAAGAATCAAGAAAGCTGTGCTTTAAACTACATAATATTTAATTCAAAAGGAGAGTGTTTTATGACAAAAAGAAACATGTATATCACAATAAGCATATTAATACTTGTCATTCTTCTATCAGGATGTACATCTACTAATAATGATGAAAATAATAGTTCACAAGAAGAAATATCAAATCTCGAAGAGGAGATAGAATCCAAACAACAAAAGATTGATGAATTAAAAAAACAAAATCAAAAGTTACAAACTACCTTAGATGAATCGAAAACCAATAATGAAAAAGATAACATAATATCGAAGTCAATTGAAGTAATGAAAGTCATTAAAGAAAAAAATACAGATCAATTATCCTCTTATGTACATCCTGAAGAGGGCCTTAGATTTAGCCCATATTTTAATGTAGATAAGGATAATGATAAGATGTTTTCAAAAGAAGATGTAGCCAAACTTTGGGATAATTCTACTGAATATAAGTGGGGTAATTATGATGGTTCAGGAAACCCTATAGAATTAACATTTAAAGGATATTACGAGGAGTTTATTTATAATAAAGATTTTATAAACCCAGAAATAATAGGGAACAATGTACCAATAGGAGAAGGGAACACTTTAGATAATATTAAAGATATTTATCCTGATAGTCATTTCATCGAGTTTCACTTTACTGGTTCAGATACCCAAGCCCAAGGCATGGACTGGCAAAGTCTTAGATTAGTATTTAAACAAAAAGATAATACTTGGCATTTAATTGGAATAGTTCATGGTCAATGGACTATATAAGTATAAAAAATAATCATCCATCATATGATGGATGATTATTTTTTATACTTATATGTTATATTATTATTCGGTTTCTTCCCATTTTTCACTTCTCTTGATAGCTTTTTTCCAGCCTTTATAGTACTTTTCTCTATTGTCATCATTCATATTAGCTGTAAATGTTTTGTCTACCTTCCATTTTTCAGCTATTTCATTTTTATTCTTCCAGAATCCTACTGCAAGGCCTGCTAAATATGCAGCTCCTAGAGCTGTAGTTTCTGTTATCTCAGGTCTTTCTACCGGAACACCCAAGATATCAGATTGGAATTGCATCAAGAAATTATTAGCTACTGCTCCTCCATCCACCTTAAGGGCTTGTAAATCTATCCCAGAGTCAACCTGCATAGCATCTAATACATCTCTTGTTTGATAAGCTATTGACTCTAATGCTGCTCTAATAATATGATTTCTATTAGCTCCCCTCGTAAGGCCAACTATAGTGCCTCTAGCATACATATCCCAATAAGGTGCTCCCAGACCAACAAAAGCAGGAACAACATATACACCATTAGAATCTTCTACTTTAGATGCAAAATACTCACTGTCTGCTGCATCTTTAATAAGTCCTAATTCATCTCTTAGCCATTGAACTACTGCTCCACCTATAAATATACTACCTTCAAGGGCATACTCAACCTTACCGTCTACTCCCCAAGCTATAGTTGTAAGTAGTCCATTATTTGATAATACCATTTCTTCACCAGTATTCATTAGCATGAAACATCCAGTACCATAGGTGTTTTTTGCCATTCCTTTTTCATAGCATGCCTGACCAAATAATGCTGCTTGCTGATCTCCTGCGATACCTGCTATTGGTATTTCTGCTCCACCAAAAGTTTGAGGATCAGTGTATCCATATACTTCACTTGAAGGCTTAACTTCAGGAAGCATTGACTTAGGAATTCCTAATTCTTCTAACAATTTTTCATCCCACTTAAGATTCTTTATATCATAAATCATGGTTCTTGATGCATTAGTATAGTCAGTTACATGAACCTTTCCTCGAGTCAAATTCCAAATAACCCATGTGTCAATATTTCCAAATAATAAGTCTCCATTTTCAGCCTTTTCCCTTGCTCCTTCTACATTATCTAATATCCACTTTATCTTTGTACCAGAGAAATAAGCATCTACTACCAATCCAGTAGTTTCTTTTATATATTGAGTTAAGCCTTTTTCTTTTAAGTCATCACATATAGCAGCAGTTCTTCTACATTGCCAAACTATTGCATTATAAATAGGCTTTCCAGTATTTTTATCCCATACTACAGTAGTCTCTCTTTGATTAGTAATACCTATTGCTGCTACTTCCTCAGGTCTTATTCCTGCT
Organism: Anaeromonas frigoriresistens; assembly: GCF_016820655.1. Taxonomy (GTDB): domain Bacteria; phylum Bacillota; class Clostridia; order Tissierellales; family SIT17; genus Anaeromonas; species Anaeromonas frigoriresistens. The sequence continues at coordinate 164,815 of NZ_WSFT01000036.1, read as the reverse complement.
GTTTCTAAAACTTCTCTAGCTACACCACTTTGAGTTCCCCAAATTTCCATAGGATCATGCTCAACCCATCCTGCTTTAGGATATATCTGAGTAAATTCCTTTTGTGCTGTCTTTACTATTTTACCTTCATGATTGAATAATATCGCCCTTGAACTAGTAGTACCCTGATCAAAAGCTAAGATGTACTTTTTATCCATTTACTATTCCCCCTTATTATTTATTATACATTAGTTTTATTATATCCACATATTTAAAAAGAATTTATATACAAATGCTCCTAATATTCCTCCAATTATAGGTGCTATTACAGGTACCCAAGCATATCCCCAGTCAGAATCTCTTTTATCTCTTATTGGTAATAATGCATGGGCAATTCTTGGACCCAGGTCTCTAGCTGGATTTATAGCATATCCAGTGGGACCTCCTAAACTTAAACCTATAGACCATACAAGGAAACCTACTAATAATGCTCCTATTGCTCCTGCATTATTATTGCTATTGCCTATACCTAATACTCCTATTAATAACATAGCTGTACCTATAATTTCAGTTATAACATTCCATTTTATATCTCTTATTCCAGGTGCTGTACAGAATACTCCAAGCTTACCATCTTTATCTGTTGTCTCATCAAAATGTCTCTTATAAGATAAATAAACAAGTATTGCACCACAGAATGCTCCTATTATTTGTGCTAATATAAATCCTGGTACTAAATCCCATGAAAAATCTCCAATTGCAGCCAATCCTAATGTAACAGCTGGATTAATATGAGCTCCACTTACCCAACCAGTTACATATACAGCCATAGCTACTGCTAAACCCCACCCTGTAGCTATAACTATCCAACCGCTGTTTTCACCTTTACTTCTTTTAAGAACTACGTTTGCTACTACACCATCACCTAATAAAACAAGAATCAATGTGCCTAAAAATTCCGCTAAATACATAGCCATGTTTGACATATTTACCCCTCCTATAAAATAGTATTAGTTCATCCCCTTGGACAACCTATCTATTAATACATATGTATTGTCCAAACTAAATATTCCTAAGATTCACCTCCATATTTTTTTATTTATTATTCAATATTGCAAGGGATATGCCAAAGCTGATGAATCTCTATTTTCAGTCCATTTTTACATATTATAAAGTTATGTATGCTAAAAATCATCAAACTTTTTTCTATTCTTGATAATTTTTAGCAATAAAAAAGGCGGACTTGAAACATGTCCGCTTCGCTGATGAAGAAACTAAGTGATTCACACCAAATCAGAGATTTGGGTTCTCTACTCATAAGGGACCCTAGGTCCCTTTCGACGGTGCATAGTACGTGCACCTGAGCATCCCCCTAATACGGCAGGGGATTTCATCCCCCACACCCCCTCTTTTTTATTATCTTCTAATATTTCCTTCAGTATTAAAATTTAGTATTAACAATAGTTTAGAGATTCTATTAAGTTAACCTTCCTAGACAATAAAAAAGAGCCCGAAGGCTCTTATATTATAATTCTTCTTTTTCTATTCTCTTAATTAAATCTTCTACCTTCTCTTTGATTATATCCCTAGTTTCTTTAAATCCTTCAATAGGTCCCCCAGAAGGATCTTCTAATCCCCAATCTTCACTATGACTATTAGGTACATAAGGACAAACTACATTACATCCCATAGTAATTAAAATATCAATTTCTTCAGGAATATCAGATAATAACTTTGGATGATGGCTACTCATATCTACTCCTGCTTCTTCCATTACCTCAACAGCTTTAGGTTTTACTTCTGGATATTCTTCTGTTCCTGCTGAATAAGCCTCTATAACATCACTACCTATTTTTTTTGCCCATCCTTCAGCCATTTGTGATCTACAGGAATTATGAACACATACAAATGCTACTTTCTTTTTCATATATTTTCCTCCTAATAACTTTATCTTATTTAAAACCAATGTCTAGTTTTATTTGCTATTTTAACTAATGTAAGCATCAATGGTACTTCTACCAGGACCCCTACTACTGTGGCTAAAGCAGCTCCTGATTGTAACCCAAATAGTGAGATAGCTACCGCAACTGCTAGTTCAAAGAAATTACTTGCTCCTATCATAGACCCTGGTGCAGCGATATTATGAGGTAATTTCCATGCTTTAGCCCATCCATAGGCGATCCCAAATATAAGAAAAGTCTGAATTATTAAAGGAATTGCTATTAATATAATGTGTAAAGGATTATTAATTATCACTTCTCCTTGGAAAGAGAATATTATTACTAATGTTAATAATAAACCTATAATAGTAACATTATCAAATTTCTTTAGAAATACATTTTCAAAGTAATCTAAGCCTTTACTCTTTATTATATATTTTCTTGATAAATATCCTGCTAATAGTGGAATCACCACAAATAATATTACTGATAAGAATAGAGTATCATAAGGTACAACTACATCACTAACACCTAATAAAAAGGCAACTATTGGTGTGAATGCTACAAGTAATATCAAATCATTTACTGCTACTTGAACTAAAGTGTATGCAGGATCTCCATCAGTTAAATGACTCCATACAAAAACCATGGCAGTACAAGGAGCAGCTCCTAGCAATATAGCCCCTGCTAAATATTCTGATGCTAAATCTACAGGTATTAATGATTTAAAAACTACTTTCAAGAAAAATGCAGCTATTAAATACATAGTAAAGGGTTTTATTAACCAATTAGTTACTGATGTTATTATTAATCCCTTTGGTTTTTTGGTAGCTTCTACTATACTAGAAAAATCAATTTTTAGCATCATTGGATATATCATAAGCCATATTAATATAGCTACTGGAATTGACACCTTTGCATATTCGAATTTACTTAAAAATTCTGGTGCTGCAGGAATGAATTGACCAACTAATACTCCTATAACAATACATGCTGCTACCCATACTGTTAAGTATCTACTAAAAAAATCTAATCCTCCATTTTTATTCTCTGACATAATATCCCTCCTAATTATTTATTTACTAACGCCCCTTCTATACTAAGTTTCTTCCATTTAAAAAGCTTAGATAGACTTATCTTTATTTCATTATTAGATAATTTTATATTTTTAATAATGTATATAATTACTCCCTTTTCTTCCTTCTTTATATAGTCTTCCAGACTACTCTTTGGCTCCCCTAAATGTATAGTGGGTACATCTACTGAGCCAGTATGACATCAACCTTTCTGACTGTGTCTTATAGTGGCAAATCCACCTTTGTCTTTAATAAATTTTAATGCATCATTTTCTATAGTAATCTTCATAAAAAGCACCCCTTCTTTTAGTCTTCTATATCACAACTGCTTTTTACTCTATTACATATACATTTATCTTTGTATGATGTTAATTCATCTATAAAAGAAGTTAATCTCTTTACATTATCTTTATTTATAGAATATATAGTCCACTTACCTTGCTTAACTCCATTAACTAAATTAGATTCTTGTAATATCTTCATGTGATGTGATACAGTAGGCTGAGTTAAATTAAGTCCCTCTATAATATCACAAGCACATAATTCACCACAGGATAACATATCTAGTATAAGCAATCTATTTTTATCTGATAAAGCTTTAAAAATTTTTATTTCTTCTTCCATATAAATCCCCTTCCTCATCACATAGATATCCATCTATATATAATATAATATACATATAGATATGTGTCAATATGTATTAAAAAAATAAGAACCTAGTAAATTCTAGATTCTTATCCACCCAAGGTTATATCTTGTTTATCATACCAGCTAAGGGCCTGATTAAAATGGTCACTTTTAAAATCTGGCCAATATTCTTCAATTACATAAAAGTCCGAATATACCGACTGAATAGGTAAAAATCCACTCAACCGCCTTCTTCCACCCCACCTAATTATTAAATCTACTCTGGATACATCATTAGATTTTATTCTACTATGTATATTCTTTTCCTCTTGACTCTCAATAATACTCTTTAAATCCCATTGCCACCCATAATTAACTAAAAAGTTAACTTTTATACCACCTTCGCCAATAGTTCTTCTAGTAGTATATTCTAATAATTCTTCAGGAAACATTGGCGAATCACTGTTTCCTATAACTAATAGTTTTGCATTTTCTTTTAGTAACATTTTTACTGCGTCTACACAAGCCTTTTGAAAGGCTTTAGTTTGTTTTGAAGGTCTTTTGGTATTATCCATAGTGAATCCATAGTAGGTTACCTCTTTAACTCCAGTTTCCTTACATAGTTTATATAATTCTAATCCTGGATCTAATCCATGGGTATATCCTTTATCCTTTGTAAGTCCTTGATCAACTGCCCATCTTCTATTTCCATCTGGTATTATTCCTATATGATTAGGTATTCTCATTGTATTCCCCCTAGAATGATTTTTTAATAAGTATTGTCATAACACATTAAATCTATACTTATTATTCAATACTCTAGAGATAGTCTACATTCTTAGTGTTCTACATATACCAAATATCTTCCTTACTAGTAGATATACCAATAGCTCCAGCCTTTAAGCTCTCTATCACATCGTTCTTATCTAAGATTAATCCTCCTGTAATTATAGGTATGCTAGTTTTTTCATGAATTATCTTAGTAATTTTAGGCATTACACCAGGAAGTATTTCAACTGCATCCGGTCGAATAGCCTTAATTGAGTTCACACCTGTTTCTAGTGATAATGAGTCTATTAAAAACAATCTTTGTATAGCAAAAACTCCTATATTTTTAGCATATCTTATCAAATTGCTTTTAGTAGTTATTATTCCATTTGGTTTAATATTCTTATTTATATAATCTAAAGCTACAGTATCTTTAGAAAAACCTTCTATTAAATCAATATGTACATACACTTCCATATTATTTCTTTTTATTTCATTTACCATAGAGGATAAATTGAATATATTACCCGTTAAAAGAAATATTATATTAGATGGGGACTCTATAGCTTTCTTCAGATTTTCAGAATTGTTCACTGCAGCAATTACCGGATTTTCTTGGATATTTTTAAAAAATACGTCTCCCATATTTTCACCCCTTTTAATTTACTATTGATCATTTATCTATCATATTTTATAATTTTATCAAGTTCAATTAATATCTTTCAATATAATTATACCACAATAGATATATCATTATATTTTTATAATACTTATTAATTATTCACTATTATACTTGTAACCAATCGAAGAGTCTTTATATCCTCTTCATCTATTATGCCTATTCCTCTGACTACAATCTGATCCTCTTCCATTATTCCATTGATATCTTGATCCTTTTGTAGTATAACTATTATCCTTCCTTCTACAGCTTCAAATATTAATTGTTTGTTTAGCGTATCAACCTCTTCTACCGTTCCTTTCATCTGTATAATTCTATTTATATACTGTTCTCTATCTTCCACTCTATTAAGATCCTTATAAATTTCTGATTCTATCACCCTTAACACTTTATCAAAATCAGGATTCTTTACTGAGTTTTCTTCTTTCATCATAGAAAAATATATTATAGATATTAGTACAATTACTGATATAATAATTATAAGCTTTTTCATAGTGACCTCCATATGCTTTTCTTTAGTATTTATCAAATTTATTCTTCTTATAATATAATTTTAAAAATATATATGAACATAAAGGGTGAGTGTAATGAAAAAAATAATCAATGTTCCATTTATATCTCAAATGCCTGAGTTACCTAGGGGCTGTGAAGTTACTAGCTTGGCTATGCTTTTGAATTATTATGAAGTAGATATCGATAAGTTAACTCTAGCAAAAGAAATAAAGAGAGATAAAACTCCCTATAAAAAAGAGAATGGGAAAGTATATTTTGGTAATCCCTACAAAGGATTTGTAGGTGATATGTATTCTTTCGATAATCCCGGGTTAGGTGTATATTATCCAGCTATATTAGACCTGGCGAATAAGTATTCAAATAATAGAGCTATAAATATTACTAGAAAAAATTTTGATATAATTCTCAAATATCTATCAAACAATACTCCAATTTGGATTATTACAAATGATACATTTAAAGAACTCTCAAATGAACATTGGGAATTATGGATTACACCTAGTGGACCTCTAAATATAACTATGAGAGAACATTCTGTAGTATTGATAGGTTATGATGATGACTATATATATTTCAATGATCCTTTAGAAAATTATAAAGAAAGTAAATATGATATTAAAAATTTTAAGAAGGCATGGGAGCAAATGGGTAGTCAAGCCATAATAATAAAAGAGATATAAACCTAGGTTTATATCTCTTTTATTATTATCCAATATTTTTTATATTACAATTTCTTTTCTAGATATTTTCTTACTTCAGTTTCAGCCAATTCATTAATTATATCTATAGGGATTTGTTTTGACTTTGCAACTGATACTAAATAATTCACAGTTGATGTATAAAAACTAGTTCCTATCACCAAGACTCTATTACTAGATAGTACCAAGTCTATAGCCTTATCATAGTCTCTTATACTATCTCCATATAGAACTACATTAGTATCTAATACTTCGTTGCATTTCTCACATACTATTTCCTTGAATATTTGATTAAATTGATACTTTATATTACATTTTCTACAATAAACAAAATCTAAATTCCCATGAACTTCTAATACATTTTTACTCCCTGCTTTTCCATGAAGACCATCAATGTTCATAGTAATTATAGGAATATTATATTCAGCTAATGCTTTATGTCCATCATTAGGTTTAGCTATATCGATAGCCTTCTTCATTTCTGTCAATGCTTGATAAAATTTTTTTGGACTTTTATTGAAATATTCTCTACTTAATTTGTCTCTTAAATCCCCCTTTTCAATAAAAGTTGGTATATTGCTAGCCTTAGATATACCAGCTCCTGTTATAGCTATTAATCTATACACCTTTTATCACCTCTTACTATAATTATACCAAAAGTATGACATACATAAGTCATACTTGTTTAACTAAAATTAATATCTCAATGAAAAATAGTTTTTTTCAATAGGAAATTAGTCGCTATTTATATTTTATTTACGATACAAACACTTCTACCTTTGATATAATAGTAACAGAGTTATTTGATTCGGAGGGATCTAATTGATTGATAGTTTTTTTACTAATATAGTATCAATAGTTTCGTTTTTATTCTTTTCATCTATAATAGATTTCAAGTTCGAAAGTAAAAATACCATTGGAAGTTGTAAAAAATCAATTTATTTAGGGATTATTTATGGCTTATTAGGTATTGTACTTATGCATTTTTCAATACCTTTAGTTAATAATTCCATAATGGACTTGAGGCATTTAGCCATCCTAATACCTGCAATATATATAGGGTCAACATCTGCTTTTATATCTACCATCATAATATCATTAGGTAGATTGTTACTATTTGGATTTACTACAACATCTTTTATCTCATCTATATTTATGATTGTATTAGGATTAGTAGCAATACTAATTTCTAAATCTAAAACAAATACTTTTATCAAAATAAATTATATGAATATAACATCTTTATTGATTATCTTTGTACCCCTTTCTATAAACGTCAATAATTGGGAAGTAGTATTTAATATATATCCCCTTCAGTTTTTTATCTCTATTATTGCTGGCCTATTAATACATTTGACAGCCGACTATATCTATAAATATATCGATAACTTAAAGGAAGTAAAATTTAAGTCTTCTCAGTTAAATAGTTTAATAAAAAATCTAAATTCAGGAATTGTCTTTGAAGATATCAATAGAAAGCTAATCTTAGTAAATCAAAAGTTTCTAAATATATTTGAATTAGATATAAATCCAGAAGACTTAATAGGTACTGAGTCTATTGTATTTGCAAGAAGTACTAATAATAAACTAAAAAAAGATTATTATATAAATGATATAAATACATTGGTTGAGAATAAAAAAATAATCCTTAATGAAGAATTACATTTAAATAATGGAAAAATACTAGAAAGGGATTTCATACCTATCTTTATTGATGATGAATATATGGGTCAATTTTGGAATCTTAGGGATGTTACTAATAAAAAATTAATAGAAAAAAAGTTAAAAGAATTATCTAGAATAGATGGACTTACAGGAATCCCTAACAGAAGAACTTTTGATGTAACTTTAGAAAGAGAATGGAATAGATCTTTAAGAATGTCATCTTCATTATCACTTATTATGTTAGATATAGATAACTTCAAATTATATAATGATACATATGGTCATCTAGCCGGTGATGAATGTTTAAAAAAAGTTGCTAAAACATTATCTTCTGCTATAAGAAGACCAGGAGATTTAGCAGCTAGATATGGTGGTGAAGAATTTGCTATAATTTTACCTTCTACTGATAAAAACGGAGCTATGCATATTGCCGAGGAAATTAGATTGAGAATATCTGATCTTAAAATTCCTCATAGTTCTTCACAGGTATCGGAATATGTTACTATCAGTATAGGTGTGACTACTATGAAAAATCGTAGTACAAGCACTCCAAAGGAATTAATTAATAGAGCAGATAAAGCCTTATACATGTCTAAAGACCAAGGGAAAAACAAAGTAAGTTATTATTAATAACTTACTTAATTAAATTTGATATACTCCTTTGGAATTATACAAATACCTTTTTTATCACATAAATAATCTATTATTTTAAAAGAAATAGTACTAAAAAAAGATGTGGATAATATTAATATGATTGAAAAAGTATTAAAATCAATCCCACTCATAGAAAGCATTCCAGCAATGAGTAATGAGAATTCCCCTCTAGATACAATTACTAACCCCATAAACAAACCTTTCTTTGCAGGGCATTGTAGTAATTTAGATATAATATAAGAAGATATTAATTTACCTACTATAGCCAATATAATTGAAATTAAAACTATACTAGTATTTAATCCTAGATTATTAAGTTGAAACTCCATTCCAAAAAAGAAAAAAAAGAAACTACCAAATATATCTCTAAATGTTAAAGTGAGCTTTTTTACCTCTTCCTTATTTTTGGTTCTAGAAAAAGCCATTCCCAAGAAGAATGCTCCCAAGGCCTCTGAAACTCCTAGTTTCATTCCTATAGTAGCTACTATAAGTACTATCGCTAAGAAAGTAAGTAATCTCATCTCTTTTGAATCTACATCTAAAAGTTTTTCTAAAAAACGAGAATATTTATATCCAACAATTATCAAGATAGCACAAAATACTAAAGCTATTAATATGTTGAAACCTAAACTCAACAGTTCTATTTCTCCTTGAAATCCTATTAGAGAACTTACAAAAACTAAAAAGAAAACCATTACTAGATCTTCAATTATCATTATTCCCATTATTAATTCTCCTTCTGGGTCATCTATTGCCTCTAATTGAATTAACGTTTTAGTAATGATCCCAGAGCTACTCATATAAATAAGTCCAGCTACGGCAATTGTTAAAATTAAATCTAGTCCCATTAACTTCCCAATAACTAATCCTATACTAAAATTTATAATAAAGTCTATTATTCCTGCTGTACCAAAATATTTCTTGTTATTTATCAGCTTATCAAAAGAAAATTTAAATCCAAAATAAAATAACAAAAATATAACTCCTAAATCAGCAAAGACTTCAATTATCTCTTTGTTTTTCACCAACCCCAAACCAAATGGGCCTAAAATAATACCTGCAACTATATAAAAAGGAGGATAAAAACTATTCAATTTCTTTGATATTCTTCCTACAATAGCTATCCCTAAAAAAGCTATTGCAACTTGTATAAATGCCTCCATATACTTTCTCCCTTCTTTATTTTATTAGATTAAACAAAATCTGAGCCCATTTAAGCTCAGATTCAATTCTTTTATAGAATATTGTGATATATCTTTTTTATTATTATACTTTCACGAATTACATTGATACATTTTATATACCCTTAAATATGAAAATTAATTAACTACTATTGAATACTTTTAATGATTTGATCTAAGTAGTTATAGTCTACTGTACCATCCAATATTTCAAAGTAATGATGCTCTCGTTCATTACTATATTTAGTAATTTTATCTTTTTTATTATATTCTTCTATAAATATCTCAACTATTACTTCTATATACTGATTATCCATTATCCTTATACTTATACCCTCATAGTTAGCCTCATTTTTCAGATTAATATTATACTCAGGATAACCATGATCTATCTTATCTCCATACTTTTCTCTACTAACTTGTTTTAAATTAAAATTATTAAAATAACCTCTAACTTCATCTACCTTTTTGATATTTGAAGTATCTCCCCTTACGTCTTTTATATCCCCTGTATGTTTGTAAGCCCAAAGCCTGTCAAAGGTATCTTCCTTCAAATGTTTATCAGCAAGATAGTCTATTCTATTATTCCCGGTAGGAATTTTTTCTATTATTTCATAGGATGATATAAATTGAATGATTATAAGAATTAAAAATAAACCAACAAAAATCATGGATTTCTTTTTCACATAGATTCCCTCCAAATCTATTTCACTATTCTTATGATATAATTGAAGCAATACTATATCTTTATTATAAAGGAATGATATAAATGAAAAAATCTAGTTTTAGCTTCACTGCATTAGGTATTATAATCGGTACAGGATTAGGTATATTAGTTAGCCTATTAATTAACATTAATATATCTTGGTTCTTAATGGGAACGTCCATAGGACTTATAATAGGTGCCATTGTAGATGGACATAAAAAACCTTAAATATTCTTTTCGTTACTTATTATAGAGGCAGACTAAAAAACCTTATTTACATATTTATCTATTTCTATAAATAAGGTTAATTTTCCTTTAATAAAAATTAAAAACCTCCTAGGAGGTTTTTATAACATAATTGTTGCACTATATTTTTTTAGCCATTCTCTTTTTTCTTTATAATTAGGCATTATATCTCCTACTAAATTCCAAAATTTTTTAGAATGATTCATATGTATTAGGTGACACATTTCATGAACTACAATATACTCAATTACTGATATAGGAGCCATAGATAATCTCCAATTAAAATTAAGATTTTTTTTAGAACTGCAACTTCCCCATATTCTCTTCTGTTCTTTAATTTTTATCTTATTGGGAACTACATTAAAGTATTTTTCATAATATTTAATCTTCTCCAATATTATCTCTTCCGTTCTTTCCCTATACCATTGTTCCATAGCATCATTCATAATATATTCTTCTCTAATAGAAGTATGGATATAAAATTTATCATTAAGATTCTTTACCTTTGACTTTGCAAGGGATTTATCAATGATTATTTCGAGAGGATATTCTTCTCCTAAATACATAAATTTTTCTCCATTTATATATTCTTTCTTTCTTAACATATGCTCAATATCTTTGAATTCACTTGTTTTTTTAGCTATCCATTCAGATTTAGACTTAACCCATTGTATTATCTGTTCTTCTGATAACCTTCTTGGAGCTTTTACTTTGATAATACCCGGAGGTTTTATGGATATTTCCATGGTTTTCCTTTTAGAATATATTATCTCGAATGCAATAGTATAGTTTTTATATTGATATTCCATAGAATTCTATCCTATTTTCCTTTATTCTTATTTTCTTTATTCATTATAAAAAGAGTTGATACACTTACTATCAGTGATAATGCTGTATATATTATTACCCAAATCAAAAAAGTGTCATTAAATATTGTATATGTTAATACTAAAAATGTTATAAAAGTAATTATTGGTAATATAAAAAATTTCTTCGTAATTAGTGTTGCTATCATTGATAAAAATATTATTATTGCTGGAAATATCATCAGCACTAATATAAACTCCATACTATTCCTCCTATAATATTTTTTGACTAGATTATTTTTACAAAACTATATCCAAGTTTTAATCCATAATAAATGATTACGCTTCCACAGACTATGTTTATCCACCTTATCACTTTATAATTAAAACTTTTTCTAAATATTGATACTACAGTCGTAAGCCCTATAAACCAAGATAATGATGCTACTGCTACTCCTATTATGAATATCACTGATGCACTTTCCGGTAAGGATGCTCTAAAGCCTCCCAATAACAATGTTCCATCTATTATAGCTTGAGGATTTATCCAAGTCACCATAAAACAAGCTATAATCACTTGATATAATGTCTTGTTAACATCTACCTTGTTCTCCATATTTGGCTTACTCCTAATGAGTCCTACTCCTATATAAGTAACCATTACAGACCCTAACAACAATACTATCATTCTTAATAATTCATATTTCACCATTAATGCTCCCATTCCAAAGAAACTAGCCAGAGCTAAAGTAATATCAAAAAAACTAGTTATAAAAGCCACTTGATAAGCCTTTATCTTACCTCTAGATATTGCTGTATTTATTACATAAATATTTTGCATACCTATAGGTGCTACATAGGCTAGTCCTAATGCAAATCCTTCCATAAAGTATTTAATCAATTTTTCTCCCCCAATTCTATTTGATATTCTAATTATAACAAAAGTAAAAGATCAAGGATATCCTTGATCTTTTACTTAAATATTTTCTTTAAGGTTTTAAATATATCAAAGCTCGTTTTATTGTACACTTTATTATAAACAGCTTTATTAGGATTTCTTATCCAGCCAGTTCCTTTAGGCATCTTTAGTCCTCTTCTATGGACTATTTGTCTTTTTAAACTAGTTCTTGATGAGATCCTCTTCTTCAGACTAGGTTTTCTAAAGCCTATTTTCATTATACTCCCCCCCGTATATCACTATATTTATTATAAATGAATTATACCCCATAATTAATAACTTATTATTACCCTTTTAGAAAATACTCAAGCAAAGATAACCGTTAATATGTAGCCAATTATTATGCAAAATATATTAATAATATTAACCAATACAAAATTTTTGACTGCAATTATAAATGTATCTTTTTTAGTTTGTTTTTGAAAAAATTTATCTATGTTTTTCTTTACTGGAACAAAAGTAATTAATACCAATAAAGATACTAAAGGTAATCTCCTCAAAAGAACCAATACAATTATGTCCATATATAATATATAGTATAAGTATTTGAACAAGTTTAAAGCTTTTTCTTTACCAATATATATAGGTAAAGTATATCTTTTATTATGTATATCATCATCTATATCACAGATATTGTTTGCTAACATTATATTAGCTATTCCTACTACCGCCGGTAATGATACTAAAAATATATTTACTATATCAACCATATTAAAAGAAATATGAATACTAGATCCTTGTAATAATATTGTAGCTACACCTTTATCATATATATGAATATATATAGAAATAAAAGATATAATAAACCCCATAAAAATCCCAGAAAAAATTTCCCCTAAAGGCATTCTTGATATTGGTATAGGCCCAAAGGAGTATAAAACCCCTACTAGAAAAGATAAAACTCCTAAGAATAAAATTACTAGATTAGTATTTAAGAATAATACTATACCAAATGATATGGCTATAGTTATCAATACTCCTATAGTTATTTGTACCGTACTTTCTTTAAGCCTATAGTTAACTATTGCATTATGGGTCTCATATCCAAAGCCATGTTTTTTTATAGCTTTTTTATAATCAATATAATTATTTATAGCAGTAGTAGCCATATCAAAAGATAACAAGGAAATAAATAACAATATAAAATTTTTATAATCAAAAGTGTTGTACCTATATAAAGCATAGGTTGTTCCTAATAAGAAAGGAATCTGACTTGCAACTTTAGTTTGAATTTCTACAAGTTTTAAAAAACTTATTATATTCATAGAATTCGTCCCCCTTTTCATAGAATATTATAGCATGAATTTAGCTTCAAAATATAGTTTGATTATTTCTTTGTAAATTAGGTAATTAATGTATTAAGACATGTAATAGAAATGTAAGAGATAATATATTAAGTTAGGGTGATTTATTTGAGAAAAAGAAAAGCTTATGAAAGTAATGACTTAAGCGCCCTGGTAGTAGAAGGAGGCGCTATGAGGGGAATATTTGCCGCCGGAGTATTAGATACTTTTATATCTCAAGGATTTAATCCTTTTAGTTTATGCATAGGAGTGTCTGCTGGAGCAACTAACCTCTCAGGTTACCTTGCTCACATGAAAGGACGAAATATGACTGTCATAACTAAATACTCTACTAAGCCAGAGTTTATAAATCTAACACGTTTTCTTCAAGGAGGGGATCTATTAGATTTAGATTGGCTATGGGATATTTCTTTAAAAGAATTAGATATTAACATCGATAAAATAATGGAATTCCAAGGAAAATATCTCATAGGGGTTACTAATATAGAAACAGGCAAGGCCGAATATATTGAACCTAGAAAAGATAATATTAATGATGTATTAAAGGCTTCTAGTGCATTACCTTTGGTATATAGAAAATATATAAAAATAGATAATAAAAAATATGCAGATGGAGGGATTGCAGATCCAATACCAGTTATAGAAGCCTACAATCGTGGAGCAAAAAATATAATGGTAATTCGTTCAAGACCAGTAGATTATAGCATGGCTATAAGTAAATCATATCCTTTATGTAAATTATTATTAAGAAATTACCCAGAGCTTGTTAGGTCTATAAAAGTACGAGCTAATGTTTATCAAAAATCTTTAGATTTTATGAGAAACCCACCAAAAGAAGTAAATGTGTTAGAGATAAATCCACCAAATGATTTTGAAACCACAAGGCTAACTACAGATAGTAAAACTTTAATTAAAGATTATGAAAAAGGTGTAAAATATGGGAAAGAAGCTATTGAAAAATGGCACAAACTCTATAGCCATATTTCGATATAACTAGTCGAAAATTGTTAGAAAATTTATTATATTAAATATTTAATTTAATATATTGTTATTTCAGAAATAATATTGTATAATCTTTTTAAGACTCTTAGATTTGTATTTAAATTAAAATTTAGGAGCTCTAAAATTTATTATAATATGACGAGGTGAATAATGATAACTTTAAAATTTATTAACAATCTATTTGATATTTTACCCTTTAAGGATACCATGTGGGAGCTTTTATGCTTGTGTGATAAAGATTTTTATCCTCCACTATCCACTAGAGAAAATAACCCCTTAGGGCCTACAAAATATTTCGAAGGATTATTTACAGATAAATCAAATTTTATACTAGCCTTTTCAAAAGATAAACTAGTAGGTTTTTCAATTTTTTATCACAACTATTATGAAGACCTAATTGCTCAATATACACCATGTAATTATGTTAAAATAGCATGTGTTCACCCAGAACACAGAGGTCAAAAAATAGCTTCTAGGTTTAATAGATTTATAGAAGAACAATTACCTTTTGAGTTGGTTTTACCCTTTATCGTTAGAAGAACTTGGTCTTCCAATTTCCCTCAAATGAGATTACTTCAAAACTACGGATATACTCTCTTCCATATGTTTGAAAATGACCGTGGCGATGGAATTAGTACAGTATTCTTCTCCAAATGTATTCAGCCTATGGAAGCAATAAGTTAACCCTGACCTTAAGTCAGGGTTATTTTGATATTTATACTATTGCTATTGCTTCTATCTCTACATTTGCATCTTTAGGAAGTCTTGCTACTTCTACGCAACTTCTTGCTGGTTTATGGGTGTTAAAAAACTCTCCATACACTTCATTTATATCTCCAAATTGGTTCATGTCTTTTATAAATACTGTTACCTTCACTACATCTTCTAATGTAGCTCCAGCCTCTGCTAAAACTGCTTTTAAATTACTCAAAGATTGTCTTGCTTCTGATTTTATATCCTTTGTTATTAATTCACCAGTCTCAGGATCCATTGGTAATTGTCCTGATGTAAATACCATATTACCTGCTTTTATACCTTGGGAATAAGGTCCTATAGCAGCTGGTGCCTTCGTTGTTGATATTATGTTTTTTTCCATATTAATTCCTCCTTTATTTTTAAGATAAAGCTATGCCATATTCTTCATTATATCTAATATAACTCTATCTGTTTTAACCATTCCTTCTGTACTAATCCATGCTAAGTTCTTAATAGTTTCTTCAGCAGTTTCTGCTATGATACCATTTTTCTCAAAGGTTATAGTATTATTGATGGCTAAAAGAGCTGATTGAATAGCAACAGATGCTGATGTAGAGACCTTTAATGCACAACTACCTTTAGCTCCATCACATATCATTCCACTTATATTAGCTATCATATTCTTAATAGCTCCATCTACCTGTTTATAATCTCCCCCCATTATCCATGTTATAGCTGCACTTGCTCCAGTAGCAGCAGCTACACCACATCCACATAGTGCTGAGAGTCTTCCAATATAGCTTTTTATATAGCAATTTATTATATGACTTATAGCTAATCCCTTTATAAGCTTCTCTTCATTTTGTGGAAATTTATTATTATAGGCAACTATAGGAAGTATTGCTGTAAGTCCATTATTTCCACTTCCATTTGAACTCATTACTGGCATATTAATCCCAGACATTCTAGCATCAGCTCCAGCCGCTGTAAGCATCATCGCATTATTCAATAGGTCATCAGATAATATTCCTTTGTTTATCCATTGCTTCATATCATAGCCTACTCCAATCCCTAGTTTTTTCTTTAGTCCAGCAGCAGCTATTTTTTCATTCATATAAATTCCATCCAATAAAAAGTCTAACCGTTTAGCATCTAAATCTTCTATTGATTTTATAATATCCTTTATTCTTTGTTTTTGTAAATAGCTAAAATCTTTTCCAGTGGTATTTTCTAACTTATTTTCTTTTTTATATAGAATATCTCTTCCCTTTTCAATGTATACTATTTCATTATGCTTGTCTTCTATTATAAGTTTAGTTTGATGACTTTCTGACTTGATATTAACTTCTATATATATCTTTTTATCTGTATCTTTTATAGAAACTTTAAACTTATCTTTATCCATTAATCTATGAGCCTTATCCACATGTCCCTTATTAACATCTCCAAGGATTTGTAGTCCTTTATCTCCATTACCTATAACTATGCCTAATGCTCCTGCTATATCTAACCCAACTTCTTCTGTATTCGGGACCCCTACACCTAAACCATTTTTATATATATTAGGGCTAACTAATATCTCTATCATATTTATTTCTTTATTATTATGAATTTCTTTAGTCTTACCGCAGGCATATGCTACTGCTACAGGTTCAGTACATCCCATCGCAGGTATAACTTCATCTTTCAAAATATCAATAATCATATTTTCTAATTTCATACAATCACCCTAATTATAGTATTTAATTTCTTATTAATATTTATTGCAACATTCATGCCATAACTATTTATGCGGATTCAAGTCATGTTAATCTCAATATGAGACTAAAACCCTAAAAAATAAGTCTCATATTGAGATTTTTATCTCAACTTGAGACTTTCTATATACCATAAGTTTTTATTTTTCTATACATAGTTGCTCTACTTATACCTAACTCATTGGCAGCTTGTTTAATTCCATCACTATCTCTACCGAATTTAATCAAAGCTTTATTAATCTCTGCTTTCTCTAAATCTTTTAGGGGAATAATGTTATTATTTTCTAGTTTGTTAGTATAGGTGGTTGATTCTTTAAGTTTTCTAGGAAGGTTAGTCAACTCTATAGTATCTGATGCACACATATTCACTGCATATTCTACTACATTTTCAAGCTCTCTTACATTTCCTGGCCAGTTATACCCTTTAAAAAGATTAATTACCGACTTATCTATCTTTTTTATATTACGATTTAGTTTATAATTAAATTTCTGAAGAAAATCATTTGATAGTATTTCTATATCATCTATTCTTTCTCTTAAGGGAGGAAGATTTATTGGAATAACATTTAATCTATAAAACAGATCTTCTCTAAACTCCTTATCCTGAACCTTCTCTTCTAATATTTTATTTGATGCAGTAATAACTCTTACATCCACAGGAATGATACTGCTTCCTCCTACTCTTTCTATAACATTTTCTTGAAGAACTCTTAATAGCTTTGTTTGTAAGTTCAAGGGCATATCTCCTATCTCATCTAAAAAGATAGTTCCTTTATGAGCCAGTTCAAATTTCCCCAATTTACCACCCTTTTTTGCTCCTGTAAATGCTCCCTCTTCGTATCCAAATAATTCACTCTCAATTAAATTCTCCGGAATTGCCGTACAGTTTATAGCTATAAAAGGTTTATCTCGTCTATCACTTAGATAGTGTATTGAACGAGCAAATAATTCCTTTCCAGTTCCACTTTCCCCTTGAATCAACACAGTAGAATTTCCCTTAGATATATTGCGTGCATATTCTTTTACCTTTTCAATTTCAATACTATTTCCAATTATGTCATCAAAAGTTGTTACCATATGAGTAGTGGATAAATCATTAAACACCTTCAGTATTTCCTTCATTTTATTAAAAGTAAATATATAACCAGTAACCTCTCCTTCAATAACTATAGGCTTCACATTATAAAATGCTCTATACTTCTTACCATTATTTATATATTGAAACTCTTTATTGTGAATTTGACATTTTCTTTTTTTCATATGCACTATTGGAATATCTTGTATTATTACATCTATAAAATCATTTTCATCTATATTAAACATTTCTTTAGCTATTGAATTATATCTCTTTATTTTACCTCTATCGTCTGTAGATACTACTCCAGTGTCCATTGAATTTAGTAATATCTCCAATTCTTCAGCCATAAGTATAATTTCTTCTTTCTTTCTATTTTCCTTTACCTTTGAAGATATCAAATCTGCCATTCTATTTAAAAACTCCAATAGATTATCTTTATTATTCTTAATTATATTTTTCTGTTCCTTATTAAAAGCTATTAATCCTATAATGCCTTCTATTTTATCATCAACTTTTATAGGACAACATACCTGAGCCCATTCTTTACAGTTACATCTATTTTCACAACTAGTACAAGCTTCATGATATCTGGGGTTTTCTATAATAAAACTTTCTCCCTTTTCTAAAGCATAAGCAAAGAGACAATTTTCATTTAATTTTTCTCCAATATTATCTACATATCTTCCTGTTCCGGCTATTCTATTTAGACTCTTGTCTACTATTGTGATGTCAACATTAATTACACTAACTATAGCATTTGATACTCTCACTAGAGTTTCATAAATCATATTAAGTTCATTTCCCTTTTCTATCATTCTATCTCCCTCCGTCCACTATATAATTCAATTATACTATAACATAAATAAATAGTTCATCACCTAGGTGATGAACTATTTATTTAGCTAAACCATTCTTTAAAAACTTAATTAAATTTTCCAAAGCTGGTTCAAAATCTTCTATTTTATCTATAGACGTTAATTCGTATATATTAGCGAATAAGTGAATTATTAAATTACTTACAAAATTTCTAGATAAGTCGTTTCTTATTTCTCCTCTATCATAAGCTCGGTTTATAAGAACTACCATATAATCTTGTCTTTCTCCTGCAACGTCATTCATTACTTTTTTATTAATATCGCTATCTCTATTACTCATTAAAGTTTGAGAAAAACTTGCTATATAAGGATTTTCTTTGGCAAATTTCATCCCCACTATAGTATACACTTTCAATAATTCAAATAAGTCTTTCTCATAAGCTTCTTTAGGGATATTATATTCAAAAAACTTGATCTTTCTATCAACTAACATATTTATAAGGTATATATACAAACTCTCTTTATTTTTAAAATGATAATAGAATGTCCCTTTACTTATTCCAACTTCTTTTAAAATATTATTTAGAGAAGCATTCCTATATCCCTTTTCTCCAAATTCTTTCATAGCAGTATTTATTAGTTCTTCTTTTCTTTCAAAACTTTTTTCTTTATCTTCACTCAAGCTATTTCACCTCTATATTAATCTTGTTGAGTCTTTCTTACGAATATATTATAAACTAATATATTTAATATAATAACATATACTAGACCAATTAGATAATATTGACTATAACTTAATTGTAATAATTCTTCACCTCGAATTAGACTACTTATAGCTTTAGCTGGCCAAAATCCAGGAGCAAAAGAAAAAAAGAACTCTTTTTTATCTATAAAGAACAGAGCTATTATTGGGAATGCTAATATAGTTCCGGAGCCTTTCACTACTGCAAACCCTTCTATTTTATTAGATGAAATAGAATTTATAAGTAATCCTGTCATAGGAGCAGCTAAAGAGGCTAAAAATGCTAAGGATATAATATTAATCATAGATATATCTCCTACATCAGAAAACCACATAACAAATACCGTACCTAAAAAACATAACACAAAGGCCATTGCTATTCTAAAGGATAAGAATTGATTGATCCCTAAAGGTGTTACTTTAATAGAACTAAGGATATTATCATCTCTATCATCTAGTATAGAAAATCCTATTAAGGCCCCATAAATATGAGGAGTGAATAACGTTAATATTACTAAGATCAAATCTGCATACCTTTCAATACTAAACCCACTGTTCTCAGCTATAATAGGTAAAGCATATCGCCCTATTAGTCCCAAAATTATAGGGTAGAATAAAAGAAATTTCATAATTGAATCTCTAATCCATTTTTTAAATTCACTTACTATAAAATTTTTAAACATATTAAACCCCACTTTCTTTTATAGCAAATTCATCGAACTTTTTAGATACCACTATATATATTAATATAGATGCTAATACAAGATATGCTATTGAAAAATATATTTTCCATTTTTCAACTCCCCCACCACTAGATCCTTCTAATAAAATCATTGATGCTTTAGTGGGTAATATATATAATACTTTATTAAATACTTCACTTTTTATAAATCCTAAATCTTGTAACGATACCGGAATCATTAATACAAAGATATACTTCATCATCCCAATTAATAAATTAGTAAAGTCCTTTGAATAATAAGTTAATATAAACCCAATCAAGGAGTGGAAAAATGCAATTAATATAATTGATAATGTAAACCAAAGTATGTTTATGTCTACCTCTTTAAATATTCTAGCATAACCATAAAGTAAAAAGAATGTTATTAAGTTTGATACTATATTACTAAAGGTTTTAGCCATAATATATTCTGTTTTACTTATAGGAGATACTAACAAGGTTTTGATAACACCTTCTTGTTTTTCAAAAAACATCGTTACTCCTATCATTAACATCGACATTGAGATAGCCTCAAAATATACTAATAATGGAAATAAAGAAGTTACATCATCTATTTTGGTAAAATACATTACTCCTATCCATAACAGAGAAACTACTAAACTTGCACCTAGAATATTATACTTCTTCATTCGTTGAATCTCTCCAATTAATAGTGGTTTAAAATTAGTCATGTTTTACCACCCCTGTTACCTTAATAAATATATCATCAAGAGTAGTTTCCTTACTATGAATTGTAATTATTTTTTTAGTCTTCACTATATTGATAAACTCATCATTTCCCCCTAAATTATCTAAATCAAAAGAGTCTTTTACTACTTCTTTATCATCATACTCTATTTCTACTCTTCTTTGCCCATGCTTTAACTTAAGATTTTTAGGGGTATCAATCTCAGCTATTTTACCATTAGCCATGAAAGCAACCCTATCACATAATTCATCCACATCATTCATTAAATGGGATGTCAAAAGAACAGTTCCCCCATCTTGCTTAAATTCCTTGATTATATTTTTTATAATTCTAGCATTCTTGGGATCAAGCCCATTAGTAGGTTCATCTAAAAATAATATCTTTGGATTATTTATTAATGCTCTTACAAAATTAAGTCTTGTTTTCATACCTTTAGAAAATTCATTAACTTTTTTATCTTTATCTTCATATAGTCCAACTCTTTTTAATAATTCATCAGTATCCGCTTGTGATTTATATAATTTCTTAAAAAAACTCAAATTTTCTTCTGCAGTAAGTTTAGAAAAGTGAACTGGCATCTCAAACCCTACTCCTATTTCTTGATAAAACTCTTTATTATATTCTTTTAATCTCTTTTCTTTATAAGTTACCTCTCCAGTATAATCCTTTAATAATTTAGTCAGTATCTTCTGAGTAGTACTTTTACCTACACCACTAGGACCTAGCAGACCAAATATTTCCCCTTCTTTTATCTCAAAACTGATTCCTTTTATTGTATTTTCCTTATTCTTAGGATACTTAAATGTTAGATCATTAACTTTAAACATTATTAAACCCCCTCATAGACTATTCAGTCTAGACCATGCGGTCTATGACTTAATTTAATTATACTCTTAATACAAAATATATGTCAATAGCTTTTTTTACATAAAAGTAGCGGTCTACTACTCACCTAAGCAATAGACCGCAATCTTTTTTTATAGTTTATTATCCTCTACAGTATTTAGCCACTCTTCAATTGGCCCAGTAATCTTAGCTATACTTCCATCCTCAAAGGGGTTATCAAGTTCAGCTAACTCAACTAATTCCAAGAATGATCTACTTCCTCCTGCTTGACATAATTTTAAATAACTACTCCATGCTTCTTCTTTATTCTCTCTTGATTTAACCCAGTATTGGAAAGCACATACCTGAGCTAATGTATAGTCAATATAATAAAAAGGATTTCCAAAGATGTGTCCTTGTCTAAACCAGTATCCTCCCCTTTCTAAGAAATCATTATCTTCATAGTCTCTATTAGGAAGGTACTTCTTTTCAATTTCTCTCCACTTTAATTTTCTTTCTTCCGGTGTTGCTGTTGGATTTTCATAAACAAAATGTTGGAATTCATCAACTGTTACACCATATGGTATAAACAATAAAGCTCCACTTAGATGAGAAAATTTGTATTTCTCTACATCTTCTTTAAAGAAAGACTCCATCCATGGCCATGCAAAAAACTCCATACTCATTGAGTGTATTTCACAAGCCTCTAATGTAGGCCATACATACTCTGGTAACTCATAATTTCTACTTGAATATACTTGAAAGGCATGACCAGCTTCATGAGTAAGCACATCCACATCATCAGAAGTACCATTAAAATTGGAGAATATAAATGGTGATTTGTAATCAGCTATGAATGTACAATAACCTCCTCCAGCTTTACCCTTTTTAGCCATTAAATCTAATAATTCTTTCTGCACCATATAATTAAAGAATTCATCAGTTTCTGGAGATAATTCCTTATACATTTTTTTGCCATTTTCTATCATCCAATCATGATCACCCTTTGGAGTAGCATTTCCTGTAAGGAATTCTAAAGATTCGTCATAGTATTTAAGATCATCCAATCCTAATCTATTTAATTGTCTTTCTTTTAATTTGTTAGCAATAGGAACGATGTCTTCTAATACTTGTTTTCTATAATTGGCTACCATTTCAGCATTATAATCACTTCGAGTAAGTCTATCATAACCTAATTGAATAAAATTCTCATATCTTAATTTTTTAGCTATTTTATGACGAACTTTCACCATTTCATCATAAATTTGGTCAAACTTTTCTTCATTTTCTTCAAAGAATTTATTGAAAGCTTCTTGAGCCTTTTTTCTAGTTTCTCTATCTTTAGATTGCATAAAAGGTCCCATTTGAGATAGATTTCTTTCTTCCCCTTCAAATTCTATCTTAGCTGATGCTCTAAGTTTAGTATACTGACTAGATAATTTGTTTTCTTTCTTTAAGTCTTCAATTATTTCTGGTGCAAAGGTCTTTAATTGTAAATCAGCTATACTAAATATTTGTTTTCCCCACTTTTTCTCTAATTCCCCTCTAAACTTAGACTCAGTAAGGGCCTTATAGAACTTACTTACTAGTCCTTGATATGTAGGTGTAGCATCATCCATAAAGTCCTTCTCTTTATCATAAAACTCATCATTAGTATCAATAGTATGCCTAATAAGGACTAAATTCTCCATTGTCTCAAATGTATTTCTTAAATTATTAATTTCCTTCATAATGCTATTTTGAGTCTCACTACAATCTGCACTATTGAACTTCTCGATTAATTCATTAAAGCCTTTTTCTAAACTTTCCATATTGGGTCTTTCATATTTGTAATCACTAAATTTTAACATATTACTCCTCCTTATTTTTTCTCTCATAATATTCGAATATTACATATATTAATATAATAATTCCACTTATAGGTATAATTAAAAATCCTATTAACATAGTAGAAAATGTTGCTCCGTAGGATAAATGTATAAACTTCCCTAAAAATAATACACTTAATAAATATATTATAAAGCCTACATATTTATTTATTAACTTATGTAAAATTACACCTAATAAAATTACTACTAAGGTAATCCCTAATACGTATCTATTGTGAATTTTTCGATAATTTGTATCAAATAATAAATTATCTTTACTTACATAGGAAAATATCCATTCATATTCAGGTATTTCTTCTAAAGTAGTAGTATATGAGTTCTTTTCTCTATCCATAGGTATATTTGAATTTAATGACATATCACTTTTTTCAGGGAG
The DNA here is from genome assembly GCF_016820655.1 of Anaeromonas frigoriresistens. Classification (GTDB taxonomy): domain Bacteria; phylum Bacillota; class Clostridia; order Tissierellales; family SIT17; genus Anaeromonas; species Anaeromonas frigoriresistens. Next base: position 140,405 of record NZ_WSFT01000036.1, on the reverse strand, counting down.
ATTTACTACTAAATTGACCTTTGTGTCTCCATTCCAAAATTTAGCTGGTGTTAAATAATACTGCTGAGAATATATGGTGTTAATAACACCTCTCCTATAAAATCCTCCTACACTAATATAAGAAACTTCCACTTTAATTTCTTCATTCTCTTTAAAAGATATGGGAAACCTTATTCTAGTTATATCTCTTTTTTGTGTAACTCCTGAATAAATGTTTTTTAGTTTCTTTTTACTTATAGGTTCTATTATATTTTCTTTTGGTTTAGGATTCCAGTTTTGTGGTAATTGTCCATCCTCATTTATTTCTATAGGTTGGATTCTTTCGCCATTTTGCTTCAATTCTACTTCGGAACTTTCCAATGATGAGGCTATAAAGATCACATCAAAATCTTTTTCTATGTATTCAAGATTTTTAAGTATATATTCTACATGAACATGTCCGTTATTTAATTTAATATCCTTTACATCATAGGTTACTGTTTCTTCAATTAAACTAATTTGAGAATTATCATTAAATATAATGGCATTACTAGTAGGATCTTGAATAGGTTGAGCCATATTAGCTACAGATATACTATTTATAAATAATGCAACTAAAAATAGAGCAATCCCTTTCTTCTTCATACAACCCTCCCTAATGATATAATGAGGCAATATACAATATATTCTCCACCATAGATTAAATACCCTTTATAATAAAAATAAAAACTATCATGCCTTTATAGATATGATAGTTTTTATAGCTAAATAGCTATATAGTATAATTTTCCTTTTTCTTCTCTTTTTTTCGCTTTATTTATAAATACTAAATGTTCAAGATGACTCATAGCTTCTGCTGTGGCAAACCATTTCTGGGGATTAGGAAAATCATCCCATGTATCCGCTTTAAAATCCCAATGCATTTCTGATGCAACCTCACTCACTGTTTTTTCATCTTTATTTATTATATCAGTTACTTCTCTCAATCTATCTTCATGATGATTATATAGTTCATTTATTCTCTCTCTATGGGCTTCTACTATTCTTCTATGAGAACTAAATATATAGTCAATATCCATCTCTTTCACCTTTTTAAGACTTTTAAGATAAGTATCTAATATATTATATTCAAAGCCCCAAAAAGAAATATTCGGGGTTATTCTGTTAAGTACATGGTCTCCTCCAAAAAAAATTTTATGATCTTTATCATATAATCCTATATGTCCAGGGGTATGCCCAGGAATATCAATGATTTCAAAGGAATATTCTCCTACAGTCAGTCTATCCCCTTCCTTTAAAGGTTCATACTTCACAGGATGTTTAGGAGCATATCTATATCCAGGGTGAGTCTTGTAAGACATATCATACTTCTCTAAATCAAATAATTTATTATATTCATTAAACTTCTCCCAGTAATTTTCATCGGTCATATTATTAATGATTTTACCATCTATCTCTCCTGTATAAACTTTTATCCCTTCTCTATTCAATTCTGCTGCCAATCCAGAATGATCCGAATGAAGGTGAGTGATAAACAAATCAGTTTTATTTAAGTCTATATTGAGTTCATCTAGTGCTGACATAAGGGCTTGTCTACATTCTTCTCTATTAAATCCCGTATCTATTATTAAATTCCTCTTATCAGAAACTATTATATAACTATGTAATATTTTCAGTGGATTATTAGGAAGGGGTATTTCTTTTTGATATATATTTTTATAAACTTCTCTTAGCATTTAATAATATTCCTCCTCTTTCGCATTCTTAAAATTATCATTTATCTTTTTCAATAATTGTAAAAATATTTCTTTTTCTTCTTCAGAAAATCCTTTGTAAGCTGTTTGATATATTTCTCCGGAAATACTTTTAAACACTTCTTCAATATTTTTTCCTTTTTCTGTTAGAGTTATATAAGTTACTCTTTTATCTTTTAAGGACTTTTCTTTTTCTATATATTCTAAGTTTAAGAGTTTGTTTACTAAAGCCGTAACTGTAGATTTATCCTTCCCAATTAATCTTGATATCTCTTTCATAGTTAGTCTACCATTATTCTCATATAAAACAGTTAAGATATTTCCATGGGAAGGCACTAAATCCTTTATACCTTTTTCTCTCAGTTTATCCTCTATAAATTGAGTCATTCTCTTTTTAGTTTTACTTATGAAATAAACAATATATTTTTCCTTCATATTTAAACCCCTTACGTATATTCTGAATAGATTAATTATATTATAATCATCCAATTCTTTAAGTGTCAATAAATAAGTATAGTTTGACATCAAACTATTTTAAGTTTATAATTATATTATACAAGGGTATAAATATACTATTAGAATAGAAAGGAGATATATAAATGGACAATTTAGAATTTAAAGCATTATTAATAAAAGAAGAGGGAGATAAAAATTTCTCCCGCCAAATAGTTACTAAAAATATAGATGACCTTCCTGAGGGAGATGTAGTAATCAATGTTAAGTATTCTTCTCTAAATTATAAGGATGCTTTATCCTCTATAGGAAATAAAGGCGTAACTAGAAACTATCCTCATACTCCTGGTATCGATGCTTCCGGTATAGTAATAGAAAGTTCAGATGAGAATTTCAAAAAAGGTGATGAAGTTTTAGTTACAGGTTATGATTTGGGTATGAATACCTCTGGAGGTTATGGACAATATATAAGGGTTCCAGCAGAATGGGTAGTTAAATTACCTAAAAATCTTAGCCTAAAAGAAAGTATGATATTTGGTACAGCAGGATTTACCGCTGCTTTATCCGTGTATAAACTTACTCAAATGGGTCATGTAATGCCTGAAGATGGAGAAATATTAGTTACTGGAGCTACAGGTGGGGTTGGTAGTACTGCAGTATCTTTCTTAGGCAAGTTAGGATATGATGTAATCGGAGCCACAGGTAAGGCAAGTGAAAAAGATATGCTTATAAGCATTGGAGCAAAGGATATAATTGATAGAAAAGAAGTGGATGATGACTCTGGTAAACCAATGCTAAAATCAAAGTGGGCTGGAGTTGTTGATACTGTTGGTGGTAATAACCTTTCAACTGCTATCAAAACAACAAATTATGGTGGTTGTGTTACTACTTGTGGTAACGTGGCAGGTCATGAATTTGATGCCTCTGTATATCCCTTCATATTAAGGGGAGTTACATTATATGGCATAGACTCCGTACAGTGTCCAAGAGACTTAAGATTAAAAATCTGGGACTTATTAGCTAATGACTGGAAGACTGATACTTTACATGAAAATGTAAACGAAGTATCCTTAGAAGAATTAAGTGATTCCATTGATCAAATACTAGAAGGTAAGCTAAAGGGAAGAACAATAGTTAATCTAGATAAATAAGATATGTTAATATCATTAACACACTAGCCATTGGAATACAATAAAAAATCATCATTCTATCCTAGGATAGAATGATGATTTTTTATTTTTTATATCATAGTTTCTTTATCGTCTTTTATAGCTATAGTTAAAGTGACAGCTAAGCCACCCCATAGAAATATTGCTCCAAATAAGAAGAATGCTATAGATGTACCAGTCATCTACTTCACCTCCTCATTTTCTATGTTCTCTTCTAATATTCCCTTTTTCCACTTTGTGGATTTAACTACGAAAGATAATACTATTATTGCACCTACTACACCCCAACCTAATAGCATTAAAGCACCAGTAGAATAATCTCCTCCACCATAAGGAGTTTTGATTTCATTAACTATCTTAGTAATTAATATTATAGTTAAGATAGCTGGAGTCACAAACTTAATCATAATCTCCCACCATTTTCCTACTCTATATATTGAAATAGAGTTAGTATGAGATCTGATTTTGTCTCCACCAATAATCCATCCAATAACTACTGCTTCTAACAATCCTACTGTTACAATACTGAAGGAATTGATAAATGCATCTATTATATCTAAGAAGTATAATCCTGCTCCCGTAGCATAAAGAACACTTATTGCATATCCTACTATACATACTATAGTAACTACTTTTCCTCTTTTAGCACCAGACTTATCTATAACAGCACTTGTAAATGCTTCTAATAAGGATATACTTGATGTTAATCCTGCAAATACTAATGAAAGGAAGAATAGTATTCCAAACACCACTCCTAAAGACCCCATTAATGAGAAAACTTTAGGGAATACAACAAAGGCAAGACCAATACCTTGACTAGCTACTTCTTCAATAGGAATATTTTGACTTGTTGCCATAAATCCTAATATACCAAATACTCCAATTGCTGCTAAAAACTCGAATCCACTATTTGCAAAAGCAGTAATGAATGCACTATTGTTTATATCAGTTTTCTTTGGAAGATAACTAGAATAGGTAACTAATATACCCATAGCTAAACTTAATGAGAAAAATACTTGACCATAAGCATCCATCCAAACATTTGGATCCTTTACTTTAGACCAATCAGGTGTAAATAATTTGTTTAAACCTACTGATGCTCCAGGTAATGTTACACCTCTGATAACTATTATAACCATAATTACAAATAATGTTGGTATTAAAACTTTATTTAATTTCTCAATACCACCAGAAACTCCTTTATAGGATACAAACCAATTTATCGCCCATATAACAGTAATTCCTAAGAATATCGGCCATCTCATTCCACCAAAGTCAAAGGGACTACTACTAATTTGCAAGAAATCATTAAAGAAGAATGCATTTGTATCTGATCCCCAAGTTTGTCCAAAAGAGAAATATAAATAATTTATTGCCCAACTTAATATTTGAGTATAATATGTGATAATGATAAATGATGTAATACTTGGCCACCATCCAAGCCATTCGAATTTTCTATTTCCTCTTGCAAAGGATAATGGTGATGATCCTCTATATTTATGTCCAAAACCATACTCTAATAATACTAGAGGTATACCCGCTGTCAATAATGCTATAAAGTATGGTACTAAGAATGCTCCTCCACCATTTGAATATAATAGATAAGGATATCTCCAAATATTACCTAATCCTACCGCTGAACCAACAACGGCTAGAATAAAACCTATCTTCGACCCCCATTGGCCTCTGTCATTGTTTTCCACTACCCATCAGCTCCTTCTAATTAAATTTACATTATTCCATAGTTATGTCTTATAAAATTATAATTCCAATGTAAACCTTTTCTTAATAAAAAATATTACCTTTCCATTTCCTCCTTTCATTGTCTTGTGAAATAAATAACACAGTTTTTAGAATATTAAATATAATCTGACAATTTCAACTTATTATACTATGGTTTAATACCACTTTTCAATAGTTTTTTTGTATTAATTTTAAATTTTCTTAACATTCTTAAAGTATATCAATAATAAAACCCCTTTAATTAACGTTAATTAAAGGGGTTTTAGTTAATTTTATTTATTTTTATTTACTCTCAATCCTAAAATTATAATCACTCCAAATATTACTAGAGATCCATAACATAAAGGGATATTAAAAATTCTTGGACATTCCTTTAAACCTACTATCTCATTATATGAAAACCATATAGCTAGCAAAAGTCCCGGTATAGATCCAACAAAAAATAATAGTTTATCTACTTTATCATGGGAAATAAATGTAGATAACATAACTAATGAAAAACCAAATAAAACAATATTACAGGCTGGTATTCCCAAAAACGGAGGACAAAACCCAGGATTGGAAAGCTCTGTATATACTAAATAAATTGATATTACTAATCCTATTAATGTTAAAATTCTTATTATATTTATATATCTTTTTCTCATAATTTTTCGCTCCAATATAAATTTCCTTAAAATTTTAATGTATAATATAGAATACTCTTTTTGAAACCTATCCGTTATCTACGTCTTCCAGTTTTCTTTCCTTTGATATTTTTCTTATTATTTTTTTGTTTATTATTATTCTTTGGTCTTATTAAGGATCTTTTATCATATCCTATCAAGTCTTCTCTACCCGCCTTTAATAATGCCTCATGGACGATATTATAATTCCTAGGTAAGGTATACTGAATCAAAGCTCTTTGCATTGCTTTTTCATGAGGAGACTTAGGTACATATACTTTTTCCATAGTTCTTGGGTCTAATTCTGTATAATACATACAAGTAGATAAGGTTCCAGGAGTAGGATAAAAATCTTGTACCTGTTCTGGCCTGTGTCCAATATCTCTTAAATACTCTGCTAATTCAATAGCTTCTTTCAATGTAGACCCTGGATGACTAGACATTAGGTATGGAACTACAAATTGATTCATATCTAAGTTCTTATTTACCTTTTCATATTTATTTATAAATTTCTCATATACTTCCTTTTTAGGTTTTCCCATTTTTTCTAACACTTCTGGGGATATATGCTCTGGAGCTACCTTAAGTTGACCACTGATATGATGTTCACATAATTCTTTAAAGAAAGTATCATCCTTATCATGTATTAAATAATCATATCTTAACCCAGACCGGATAAATACCTTCTTTACTTTAGGCATTTTTCTTAAACTTTTTAAAAGATTAAGATAGTCTCTATGATCTATTTCTAACTGATCACAAGGATTTGGAAAAAGACACTGTTTATTTGTACAGACTCCATACTTTTCCTGCTTTTTACAGGCCCTTTTTCTAAAATTAGCCGTAGGTCCTCCTACATCATGAATATATCCTTTAAAATCTTTATCTTCTACTATTTTCTCTGCTTCTTCTAATATAGACTCATGACTTCTTGACTGGACAACCCTGCCTTGGTGAAAGCCTAGAGCACAGAAATTACAATTACCAAAGCAACCTCTGTTACTAATAATACTAAATTTCACTTCCTTTATTGCTGGTATACCACCTTTATCCTTATAAATAGGATGATAGTCCCTCATGTAAGGAAGGTTATATATATCGTCTAAATCTATTCCCTTTATAGGCTCTTGAGAAGGATTTTGTACAATATAATAATTATCTTCATATGGTTCTACCAAAGGTTTCCCTTGTATTGAATCCATATTTCTATATTGAATCATAAAGCTCTCTGCATATTTTACCTTGTTTTTTATTATTTCTTCATAGGATGGTAAAATTATGGGCTTATAGGCTCTATCTCTATCTTTTGTTTTATAAACAGTCCCTTTTATATAAGTTACTTCTTCTATTGGTATTCCACTTTCTAGAGCTTCTGCTATCTCTACTATCTGCTTTTCTCCCATTCCATAAACTAATAAATCTGCTCTAGAGTCTAATAGTATTGATCTTCTTACATTATCATCCCAATAATCATAATGGGCTAATCTTCTTAAACTAGCTTCGATACCTCCTAGTATTATAGGTACATCTTTATAAGCTTCTTTTACTTTATGACTATATACAATAGTAGCTCTATCTGGACGAAACCCACTTTCTCCACCAGGAGAATAAAGGTCTTCTTTTCTTCTTCTTTTGGCAACAGTATAGTGATTTACCATGGAGTCAATATTACCACCAGTTATAAGAAAAGCTAATCTAGGCTTTCCTAATCTCTTAAAATCCTCCACTTCTCTCCAATCAGGTTGAGGTATTATACCTACTTTATACCCTCTTCTTTCTAATACCCTAGCTATTATTGCTGCCCCAAAAGAAGGGTGATCCACGTAAGCATCTCCAGAAATAATAATAAAATCTAGTTGATCCCATTGTCTATTTTTCATGTCTTTTTTTGATATAGGTAAAAAGCTCATTTATTTACTCATCCTCTATTTTTATATTTCAATATATTATATAGTTTATCCTAATTTCTTATAATAGAAACTCCTCTATATTATATAGTATAGAGGAGTTTTGATATTTTACAATTTATTTTTCTTTAACATTATTTCCATTAAAATTTTACTCTTCTTCTTTTAATATTACTCTCCATAGCCAATTCTATAACCTTGATTATATTTCTTCCATCTTCTGCTGTTACTAATAGAGGTTTATCATTAACTATTGCATCATAGATATTATTATAATACTCTCTATAATCCCCTTTTTCACTTTCCACTTTACCTCTTACATTAATACCATCTATTGTTGAATTAATTATTCCCCATTTTCTTTCTTCTTCAATACCCCAGTTTACTTCTTTAAAAGGTAACTTGCCTTCCCTTAAGTGTCCCTCTTGAACATCCATACCACTTTTTATAAAAGAACCTTTATCTCCTAGTAAAATATATCTTGGTAAATCTTCTTTTACTAACATTCCAGCCTTTAAAGTGACTTTTAATTCATTATAATATAATATTATCTCAAAGTTATCTTCAACCCTTGCCCCTTTTCTCTGATTTCTTATATCTCCATATATCTCATTTGGCAAACCAAATAGACATAATGCTTGATCTATTAAATGACTTCCTAGATCATATACTATCCCCGAGCCAGGAAGATCCTTTTCTTTCCATGCATCTTTAAAATAGTTTCTAAATCTATCAAAATGTGCTTCATATTCTACTAAATTCCCCAACCAACCTTTATCTAATATCTTTTGTATCGTCTTAAAATCACTATCAAACCTTCTGTTTTGATATACAGAAATTACTCTTTCTTCCCTTTTAGCTATTTCTATTAAATGATCAGCTTCCTTTGAAGTTACAGTAAAAGGCTTTTCAACTATTACATGTTTACCGGATATTAATGATTCCTTAGCTAATTCAAAATGTAATGTATTAGGGGTAGCTATTACAACTAAGTCTATTGTTTCATCTTCAAATATTAGACTTGTATCCTCTACTACTTCAACACTATTATATAAATCATTTATTAATTCTTTTGAACTTTGATTCTTTGTATATATCTTTTTAAGATTAAATTTATCCATACTATGTATAATAGGAGCATGAAAAGCTCTACCGGATAACCCAAAACCTATAATTGCCACATTTATCTTTTGCATTTTATCTCTCCTTTGTTCATTTATCATTTTATCCTTTATTCTAACACTCCTTCGGTTTTTTTATCAAACTAAAAAGTAGCCCCCTGGGACTACTTCACTAATTACATTTTATCTTTTTCTTCACTTTTTTTGGATTCAAAATCTTCTCTTAGACTTTCTAATTCATCATCGGATAATAAGTCCTTTGATTTTTCAAATACTTCATCTTCTTCTTCATCCATATGATGTTCTAATATTTCCTTTAATACTTGTAATTTTGGTCCCCAAGTCTCATCATCTTCTGCAGTATCTTCAATCTTCTTTAAAAGATCTTCCAATACATGATGCTCTTCAATAGACTCCAGGACTTCGAATTTTGCTTCTTCTTCTTTCTGTAATCTTTCAAATAAAGTATGTTCTTCTGCTTCATGATGAGCCTTAACCTCCCTCCTTAACTCTTCAAACTTTTCTTTTCTTTCATTCGTATGTCTACGATCAGTATCTGCTAATTCCTCTAATAAATCTCTATACTGATCATGCTCCTTTTTTATCTCTTCTAATATATTCATCTTATCCCTCCCAGAATATTCTGTCAATTTATTTATACCAATTTTCTATATTTTCAAACAATTTAATGAAATAAAAAATAATCGTCTCTGGGGAAACGATTACTTAGTATTAGTTCTCTTTATTAATACCTTTTCAATTAAAAAGTATATTTCAAGTCCTCCAAAAATAACTAAAGCTCTAGGTATCCAAGGTTCTGGAGCAATCAAGGCTAAAAACCCTAGATAAGGTATGAATAATATATCTTCCCTTTTCATTTGATTTTCTCACTCTCCATAAAATATATTAATGAACTCCCTATATATCCTTCTAATATTAGTTATAAAATAAATCTATTATAAAGTAGTTATTTTAGATGTAATTTAAAATTTAACAAATTATAATATACTATATTATTCTGTTCTACTTCTCCTTTTAGTTAATTGTTTTCATCTCGCTAACATTTAAAATACACTGCCCATCCGCTGATAATAAATATATTTCCAATTATTGATAGTATTGAAGTTCTCAATATATCTTCAGTATTACCATCATAGATATTTAATAATAACCACATTGTAGGTGCACTAAAAGATAAAGTATTTAATATCATTAGTACTTTCATAGAGTTTAGTGTTTTAGCTAGTTTTTTCATTTTTACTCCTTATGTACTTATATATAGATTTATTAAATCTAGTCCCATCTTCTAACTAGAAAAATAATGTTATATGATATGTTTTGATGTAATTTATTTTATTACTTACTTAGAAAATTTCATTTTTCTCTAGAGACCCTAACTGCCCCTCTTATCATTAATTGAGAAATCATAAAATATAGCTAAGCCAGCTGCCATACCAAAAGTAATCGATATAGTTGTTAAAAGCTCTATTTCTCTTTAAACTAAATATATAAGACAGATTTGTACAACTGTATATAATATAAATAATTTTATAAAGATAATTAATCTTTTTCTATTTACTTCCTTCATCTAACTTCTTCCAGAATGTTAATTTTAAATATTATCCATTATCCACTTCTTGTCTCCTAAATGGTAAAAGTCCTAACTTGTCTAGAATAAATGTATCTAGTCCTCCTACTAGACCTATTGCAATACCAACTAAAATTTTAGGTTTAACTCCATTAATTATTCTTATAATTAAAAACATTGATAAAAAATATATCATAATAGTAATAATCCACTTTATCGTTTTGTTCACTATTTTCATATATCTCCCCCTAATTTTTAAATTTTACTTAACTAAATCATATATTCTTAAATATACCATAATATTCCTATTTATTCTATTTAATTTTTCTGTTTATTAGCTCTAATTTCTTTACAATTCTATTATTATAAGATCAAAATATCTATTAAAGCTATAAAAAACCGCCTCAATAGAGGCGGTCATAGTCTATACTATTATCCTTGTAATCCTGGTAAGTTCAATAAATTCCATGGTTTGTTGTAATGTGGTTGGAAAAAGAAATCTGTATATGCTAATTCATCTAATGTCATCTTATTTTGAATTACCACTGACATTGTGTTCATATGCTGTGTTAAGTCTGCATCAGATATGATCTGAGCTCCTACTATTCTTCTTGAGCCTTTCTCATATACTACCTTTAATGTTGCTTCTTCATGAGTAGGCATGAATTCTGGTCTATAGTTATCTTTAACTGTTACTGTTTCCACCTCTAATCCAGCATCTTTAGCTGCTTCTTCTGTTAAACCTGATGAAGATATGTTGTGATTGTATATCTTAATACCAGATGTACCTTGGGTACCCATGTATTTAGCAGTTGGTTCTACTAAGTTCTTAGCAGCTAGTGTACCCATACGTACTGCATTTGTTGCTAGTGGTATATATCTATGCTCTCCTGTGGGGTTGTATATTACTGCACAGCTATCTCCTGCTGCAAATACGTCCTCTTTACTAGTTTTCATATGCTCATCTACTATAATAGCTCCATTGCCTAGCATATCTACTTGGCCTTTTAGTAAATCAGTATTAGGTTTAAATCCAATACATAAAATTACTAAGTCAGCTTCATATTCACCTTTATCTGTTACTACTTTTGAAACTTTTCCATCATTTCCTTCAAATTTAGTAACCTTTTCTCCTAAAGCTAGTTTAACTCCATGCTCCTTAAAGGCTTCTTCTGCTTTATCTGTATATTCCTTATCTAAATATTTATTTAGTATTCTATCAGCCATATCTACTAATGTTACATTTTTTCCGTTTAATTGGAAAGCCTCTACTAGCTCTACTCCAATATACCCTGCACCAATTACTACTATATTCTTGGCATCTTTAGCTCTATCTATAATAGTATTTGAATGATTATAGTTCTTAGATAAGAGAATGTTATCTAAGTCTATTCCTTCAAAAGGTGGTACTATAGGCCATGACCCTGTGGTAACTATTAATTTATCGTAACCTTCTTCGAATTCTTCTCCTGATTTCATGTTACGGACTTTTAAAGTTTTATTATCAGTATCAACATTTAATACATCATGTTCCATTTTTGTTTTAACCCCTAGGTTGGATAACTCTTTTGGTGATGAGTAGAATAACCCTTGAGGATCTTCTATAAATCCACCTACATATAATGCTATACCGCAAGATAAAAATGATATATTATCATTTCTTTCATATACTGTAATTTCTGCATCAGGATACATTTTAGCTGCATTTACTGTAGCTGCTGTTCCTGCATGAGTACATCCTATAATTGCTATTTTCATTTATATAACACTCCTTTGATTGTTAAGAATTTAATTAATCTTTATATACTTATATTAAGAATACCCTTTTTTAAAAAATATAATCACTAAATGATAATAATTTTCATTAATGGTTATATTTTATATTACAGAGTATTTAAATAGGAATTTATTATTTTTTAATAAAAAGAAAAATAGGCAACTACAAAACTGTAGTTACCTATTTTTATAATCCTCGTAAACCTTCTGGTTTATACATATTCTCTTTTAGTGCATCATCTATTTCTTTTATCAACCTATTCTTATCTTCATTCAATACTCCTTTAAGAGATATATAGTTTGATGCGTGATTGGATCTGAATACACAGTCATTAACATTTAGATTTTCTATAAAAATTTTTGTCTCTATCATCACTTCTTCAGGAGAGAGAAGATCAAAATCACCTTCTCTATACTCATTGTATAATTCTGTGCCTTCTTCTAACATCAATGTCAATAACCCTACATAATCAGGTTTGATTTCATTTATCACTCTAGCTGAATCCATGGCATGCTCTTTTATCTTATCTCTTCCTCCTAAACCTGATATCAATGTCACTGATAATTTTATGCCAGATTTTTTTGCTTTTTTTCCTGCTTCAATCATTAATTCACTAGTTACACCTTTTTTTACTTTATATAATATCTCATTGTTCCCTGATTCTATTCCCATATACATAATACCAAGTCCATTTTCTTTTAAAGTTTTAAGTTCATCTAGACTTTTATTTAATATATCCTTAGGTGTAGCATAAATTCCTATTCTTTCACATTCTGGAAATATAGTTTTAATATGTTGTAAAATTTTCAAAAGATTTTCTATTTTTAATATTAAAGCATCCCCGTCTGCTAAAAATATTCTTTTTATATCTCTATAGTATTCTCTTGCAGAATCTAAATCATCTATTATATCTTCTAATTTTCTAATTCTAAATTTTTTATCTTTATACATACTACAAAATGTACAATTATTATGAGCACATCCTATTGTAACTTGTACAATTAAACTTCTAGCTTCACTTGGTGGTCTATAAACAGTTCCTTCATATCTCATATTCTTTATCCTCCGTTTAAATTTTAATTCACTTTTGATTATAACAAAAAAATATATAAATGCTAATATATGCTTTATTAATATAATTATTCTAAGAATTATATTCTCTATAATACACATAATAATAAAGTAGTTTTCAATGAAAGTATTGAATTTAAAACTCTAATAAAATGGAGGTATGTATTTTGCAAAATAATATGAATAACAACACAGGAAAGAATGCTAGACAAAGAGTTCAAGGTGTTACTAATCAGCTTCAATCTTCAGTTAATGAATTAAATCAAGCTATGTCTTCTGTTGAAAAACCTCAAAACAGACAAAAAATTCAAAACACTCTTAACTCTGTAAATAGTGCATTAAAATCTGCTAACGATACATTATCAAATTATCAAGAATAATATAATCTTAAAATATGGGAGCCTATGGCTCCTTATTTTTTGTTAAATATTAAATTTACTTAACATTTCCCCAATATTATTATATACTTAATATTAAATAATTTTCTTGCAATTATATATAGAATTTTTATATTTGTTACCCTAAGATGTACAAGCTTTACTTATCTATATTATTAGTAAGGCTTTATATATATCAATATAAAAGGAGGTTTTATTAAGTGAGAGACAAATGGACTTCAAATGTAGGCTTCATCTTAGCAGCTTCAGGCTCTGCTATAGGTCTAGGCAACCTATGGAAATTCCCTTATAACACAGGGATGAATGGAGGAGGAGCTTTTGTATTGCTTTATCTATTGTTTTTAATTTTAATAGGTATGCCATTGATGTTGGCTGCTATCACCTTAGGTAGAAGAACACAATTATCTGTTTTTGGGGCTTACAAAAGCATCAACAAAAAATGGTCCTTTGTAGGAGGATTAGGTGTAATTTGTGGATTCATTATTTTATCTTTTTATTCTACTGTTGGGGGATGGGTAATCTACTATTTAAAGAGTTCTTTATTCGGTCAATTAAATAGTACTAATCCTGATTTTTTAGATAGTGTACTTGCCAATCTTTTCAATTCTCCCTCGGAATTATTATTTTATCAATTCTTATTTATGGCTATTACAGTTGGTATTGTATTAAAAGGAATCAGTGGAGGTATTGAAAAAGCTTCTAAAATTATGATGCCCTCATTATTCATAATGATCATTATCATTGTAATTAGAAGTTTAAGTCTAAAGGGAAGTATGGCTGGTGTAGAATTCTTATTCGTTCCAGACTTTTCAAAGATTAATATGAATGTAGCTATGGATGCTTTAGGTCAGGTATTCTTCTCTATAAGTATTGGAATGGGTACAATTGTCACATATGGTAGCTATCTAGATAAAAAAGATAACTTGATAACTACTTCTTCTATTATTCCAATATTGGATACATTAATTGCTATATTAGCAGGTATAGCTATATTACCAGCAGTATTCGCTCTTGGTTTTGAGCCTACAGGAGGCCCAGGTTTAATGTTTGTAATTTTACCTGCTGTATTTGCATCAATGCCAATGGGTAATTTATTCCTTGTATTATTCTTTATCTTAGTATTATTTGCAGCAATAACATCTTCAATATCAATGCTAGAAGTAGCTGTATCCTATTTTGTGGATGAGAAAAATAAAGGCAGGGTTTCATCTGCAATAATCATAGGTATAATAATATTTTTAATAGGTATACCTGCTTCTTTATCCCTCGGAGCATGGGATTTTAAAGTATTAGGATCACTAAATTTCTTTGATCTATATGATAAATTAGCTTCAAATATCCTTCTTACAACTGGAGCTTTCCTATTATCTATATTTGTAGGTTGGGTTTTAACTACCAAAGAAGCTATTAAAGAAATTGAAAGTTCTGGAGTGAAATTTAGATTAGCTGGTATATGGAGTATTTTAATAAAATATGTAGTTCCTGTTGCAGTAGGTATTATATTAATAAGCTCTTATTGGGATTTTATCAAATCTATACTTAATATTAATTAATATAAATAAAAAATAAGGTCCTAGGACCTTATTTTTTATTTATGGTTTGAACTTCTTTAACTCCTCTATATTAATATCCTCTTCATAGTTCACATTATCTATTCCAAATCCATTCAATTCCATAAATTCCTTCATAAATACATCAAATGCTGTCGTATCTTTAAAGTTCTCTGGAGTAACATCCTTCAATATATCTTTGACCTCAGACTGAACATCTTCTCTCATCTCCCAAGAATCAGGACGTAGTCTACCCTCTCCATCTATTTCTCTCTTATCTCCATAGATCATATCGTTAAACAACCTATATTGATGCATTATCAATGTTTCATGTAGCCCTTTTTCATTCATAACTTTATATAATGAACAAGCATACACAGGAAGAATAGGTATTACAGCACTAGCTTTTGTAGTAGCAGCTTTACTTACTGTTATGATAGACTCTCCATTTACCCTTTCTCTTAACAAATTATTTAGTTTATCTGAAGTTTCTTCTGCATCTTTTTTAGCTCTTCCTAATGTCCCAGAACGATAAAACCCTTCTGTAACCTCTGGTCCTATATATGAAAATAGTGTGGTTTTAAATCTTTCTGCTAATAGATCTTCTTTAAGTAATGCTTCAACCCACCATCTCCAATCTTCTCCTCCCATTACCTTGACTGTGTTATCTATCTCTTCTTTAGTAGCAGAAACTACTTCTTGTTCAAATAACTCTTCTTTCTCTATATTAATATTATATCCTTTAATAGACTCTCCTATGGGCTTGAGGGCGGAATAGTATGTATTTCCCGATCTAGGATCTGTTCTCCTTCCAGAGGCAAGACTATATATCAATAGATCTATTTTACCTCCAAATTCCTTTTTAATATATTCTATCACCCTTTCCTTCATATCATCAGAAAATGCATCTCCAATAAAATTCTTAGCAATTAATCCTTCATTTTCAGCCTCTTCTTTAAAGAAAATATTATTCCACCATCCTGCAGTAGCTAGCTTTTCTTCATTTACTATCCCTCTTTCATAGGATAGACCTATTGTATCAGCTCCTGCTCCAAAGGCTAAAGCTATACGGGATGCTAGTCCATAACTTGATGAAGCTCCTAATATTAACACTTTCTTAGGGCCTTCAAATCTTCCTTTGTCTTTTACATATCTTATTTGGTTCTTTACAACTTCTCTACATCCATAGGGATGGGCAGTTTTTGAAACATTACCTTTTAATTCAGGCTTTATAATCATATATGTCAACTCCTTGAAGTTTATTTTTATCCTGTTACTTTTTAATTATGTTATTATTGATAATAATTATCAATGATAACATAAAATTTAGACCCATCTATAGTATTAGCTATAAACAGGTCTTTAATTATATTATTTTAAATACTTATCAAACCACTCAGTTATCTCTTCTAATCTTCTTATTCTATGCTTCGGCTTTCCACTTCTACTTAATTCATGATTTTCTTCTTTAAAAATACACATTCTACTTTCTACTCCATGAAATTTTAATGCTGTAAACATTTGAATTCCTTCCACAACCCAACATCTATAATCCTCTTCTGAATGGATAAATAAAGTAGGTGTTTTAACTTTATCAGCATATCTTAAAGGTGAATGCCACCATAGTTTTTCATGATCAGACCAGGGAGTAGCTCCGTTTTGATCTTCTACAAAATAATACCCTATATCTGTAGTATTAAATTTAGAAATCCAATTAGATATACTTCTCTGAGACACAGCAGCTTCAAATATATCTGTATGTCCTATAATCCAATTTGTCATAAACCCTCCATAGGAACCTCCAGTAACTCCAACTTTTGTCTTATCTATAAAGCTATACTTATCTAACACACTTTTAGTAAATTCCATTATGTCTTCATAATCTATTGTTCCATATTTTCCTCTAATATCAGCAAATTCATTTCCTTTTCCATCGCTTCCTCTAGGATTTAAGAAAAATACTACATACCCTTGATTTGCCCAATACTGCATCTCATGATAGAATACTTCCCCATATACAGTTTTAGGACCTCCATGGATATCTAAAATTGCTGGGTATTTTTTATTTTCTTCAAAATCTACAGGTTTCATTATCCATCCATCAATATCTACATGGCCATTTTTAATTGTGTACTTTTCTAAAGATGCAATATTTTTTTCTTTATGTAACCATTCATTGAATTTAGTTATTTGATTTTCTTCTTTATTCTCTAATTTATATATCTCTTGTAATTTTAAATTTCTCATACCAATAAAGAAAATCTCTCCATCACATACACTAAATCCATCCACAGAACCCTTTTTCGAGGTCAGTTTTTCAATTGTTCCATCTATGTCTATCCTATTAATATACGAGCTATCCTCTTCTGTAGTTATAAAATATAGATACTCCCCTTCCATAATGATATTAGCTGAAGATCCATACCTACAATCTGACCCTACTGAATTCCAAGTACTTCTTTCAAATTCTGGAGTTATACATTTTCTCTCTTTACTATTAATATCTATAATATAAAACTTACTATTCTCGTTTATTCCATATCTTTTCATATCACTACCTAAAAGGATTAATTTATCTTCTGCTATAAAGTTTGCATAACTATATGCAAATACCTCATCACTACTTACCTTATCTATATTATCCTTATCAATATCATATATAAATATATCATTATCTATATCCATCTTACTCTTATAATTCGTACTTATATAAACTACTTTGTTTTTGTCACTATTCAAATGAAAACCTTCAACATCAGTATATTCATCAGTTATTTCTATTGTCTCCCCGGTTCTTTTATTATAAATATATAATCTACTTCTCTTTTTATTAGTGTATCCCTCTCCATTTGACCAAAAAGGTATTTCATCTAATACTATATAATCTTTTTCATCCTTGTCTTTTTTATCATTTTTTGTAGTACTATTAAAGCTTGCAGTAAATATAAATCTGTCTTCATCTATTTGTTTAATTGACTCTATTCTTTTATCTATATTAAAGTATTTTCTTGCCTCTCCTCCATTTATATTAATTTTATAATATTGGGTAAATTCTTCTCCTTCTTGTGCTTTCTCTTTATCGTTAAGAGTTCTATTACTAGAAAATAAAATATTTTCTCCATCTTCTAACCATAAATAACTTCTATCTTCATCAGATGAAGTTAACTGATATGTTTGTTGATCTTTACAAATCCATATATTAGATAGGTATTTATTTTCCTCTTTATCCATTTCATGTAGTACAAATCCCAACCAGTTACCTTTAGGTGAATGCTTCACCCCCGATAAAAATTTATACTTTATAAAATTATCTAATTTTAATTTTTCCAAATTTATCTCCCCCTTTAAATTTTATACCAAATTTTTACCCTTTCTTATGTAGATGAATCTATGTATATATTATACCTCGAATATCAGAATTATGAAAATATTGAAACATTTTAGTTTATTCACTGACTTATTTCATTTTTTAGGTTAAAATAGAGATAGACTAAAAAAGTAAAGGATGATTATGATGGAAAACTTTCAAGATTTTCTACAAAAATATGCTGAATTAGCTATTAAAATAGGAGTAAATATACAAAAAGATCAAACTCTTGTTATCAATGCTCCTATAGAATCTAAAGAATATACTAGAGCATTGTCAAAAGAGGCATATAAAGCTGGAGCTAAGGATGTAATTATTTTTTGGAATGACGAACAGTCAAGTCTAATAAGATATCAAAATGCCCCTGATAAAGCTTTTGAAGAATTTCCACAATGGATGGCAGATGGAAGAGAAGAATTAGCTAAAAACGGAGCAGCTTTCCTTTCTATATCAGCATCAAATCCTGATTTATTCAAGGATGTAGATCCCAAAAAAATAGCTACAAATAATAAAACTAGATCTTTAGCTCTTAAAAACTTCAGAAATTACTTAATGGCTAGTAAAATAGCATGGGGAGTAGTATCCGTTCCTACAGAAGACTGGGCAAAAAAGGTATTCAGTGATTTAGAAGCAGAAGAAGCAGTAGAGAAATTATGGGAAAAAATATTTAAAATAGTTAGAATAGATAAAGAGGACCCTGTTAAAGCTTGGGAAGAACATTTATCAAATCTAGAATCTAAAGTTAATTATCTAAATGAAAAGAAATTTAAAAAACTATACTTTAAGTCTGAAGTAACAGATTTAGAAGTAGAACTTCCTAAGGATCATGTCTGGGCCGGTGGAGGAGAAGAAAATGCCAGTGGTACATATTTCGTTGCAAACCTTCCTACAGAAGAAGTGTTTACAATGCCATTAAGAAATGGAGTAAATGGAGTAGTGAAAAATACAAAGCCTTTTAATTATAGTGGTAGTTTAGTAGATAATTTCACTTTAACTTTTAAAGATGGAAAGGTAGTAGACTTTACAGCAGAACAAGGATATGAAACCTTAAAAAAATTAATCGAAACTGACGAAGGTGCAAGTTTTCTAGGTGAAGTAGCTTTAGTTCCAGATGATTCTCCTATATCTAATATGGACACTATATTCTACAATACTTTATTTGATGAGAATGCTTCTTGTCACTTAGCTCTTGGAATGGCTTATCCTACATGTATAGAAAATGGTGGAGATATGACAAGTGATGAATTGAAATCAAAGGGTGCTAATGATTCCTTAATCCATGAAGATTTCATGATTGGATCTCCTGATATGAATATTTTCGGTGAAACTAAGGATGGAGAAAAGATACAAATATTCAAAGATGGTAATTGGGCAATATAGATTATAAATAAAAAAGAGAGTTGATTAAATCAACTCTCTTTTTTATTTAGTAAAATCCTTTTCCGAATCCAGGGAATAGAAGGAATATTACTACTATAACACCTATAATAAGTAATAAATCGTCGTCAATACCAAAAAATCCTCTTCCTGCTGCTCTTCCTGACATACAAACACCTCCTAATAATATATCATATGCATTAAGCAATATATTGCTACTATTAGGAGGTACTTTTTTTATAGTGTACTAGTCTCTTTAATATCCTCTTCTTTTACAGATTTTCCGAAAAAGAATACTGTGACTACTATAGCTAATAAAGCTATTGGTAGTACTATATATACTGGTATTCCTAGTCCTACTGGTATATATCCAAATAATATAGTGATAGCCCCTACCGTTAATGCATAATATAACTGGGTCTTAACATGATCTATATGGTCACAAGCTGCTCCCATTGATGATAGGATTGTGGTATCTGATATAGGAGAACAATGATCTCCAAAAATAGCTCCTGTTAAAACTGCTCCTGCATTCATGATCATATAGTTACTGTCAGGAGATATTGAGAATGCCAATGGTATAGTAAGGGGCATAAGTATCCCCATAGTTCCATAGGATGTTCCTGTTGCAAATGATATAACTGCCCCAAATATAAATATTAAAGATGGTAATAAAAATTGGGGCATTTTATCATCTAACATAGATACTAAAAACTTACTTGTTCCTAAATCTTTAATTACTCCTGATAGGGACCATGCTAATATTAATATTACCCCTGTGATTAATAAAGATTTTAACCCATGAATAAATGTATCAATACCATCTGATACTGTAAATATCTTCTGCTTAACTCCCATTATTAAAGCAACTATACTTCCTAAAAGAGCTGCTTGGAATAAAACTATACTTGCATCTGAGGCTCCAAATGTTTCTCTTATTGCATCTAACGATAAAGGAGCATTCTTAATCATATTTATCATTGCTGGATCTTCAGATAAGGCAGTATAGCCATTATAATAAAATCCTGCAAATGCTGCAAAAATTAATACTAAAATTGGAACCAATGCATTTCTTACCTTTAAATCTATTCCTTCTGTTGGTTCTAAATGACCCTCAGCATCAGCTAACATAGGCTTTGCTCCATCAGGCAATACTTTCCCTGTAATCCTAGCCCTTTTTTCTGATTTATACATAGGACCAAACTCTTTCATAAAAATTACTGTAGCTACTATAAATGCTAATATTAATAGATTATAGAATCTATATGGAATCGTAGATACAAATATACCATAGGTATTTACATTCTGACCTATAGACTCATATGCATCTTTTAATAACCCTATTTCGTAACCTATCCATGTAGAAATCAATGCAATACCAGCAATAGGAGCTGCTGTAGCATCTATAATAAATGCTAGTTTTTCTCTAGAGATTTTCATTCTATCCGTAACAGGTCTCATTATAGGACCTACAATTAGTGCATTTGCATAATCATCAAAGAAAATAAATAGTCCTAAAATCCAAGTGATTAATTGTGCACTCACTGGAGATTTTGCCCTTTTAGCTAAGGCTTCAGCAATTGCCTTTGCTCCTCCCATTTTTGATATCAGTGCTATTAATCCTCCTATTGTTAAACATTGAAGAATTATACCTGCATTCCATCCATCAGATAATGACCCAATCATATAATTTATTACATTTAAAAAACCTTGAAGAAATGCTCCAAAAATGCCATAGTCATTTAATCCTAAAATAAATGCTCCTGAAAATACCCCAATAAATAAAGATATTACAACATTTTTTGTTATGAATGCTAATACTATGGCCACTAATGGTGGTATCAATGTCCATATACCATATTTTTTTGCATTCATTTGACCAATATCTCCTTCGGCTGCCATAGCTATGTTGGTTATAAAGATTAAAAATAATAATACTAATAATACCTTTTTCCTCACTAAAACCCCTCCTAATTTTTTATTTGTTCAAAATTTATTAAATTTTGTAGCATTCACTTAAATAGATTGTTGAATTCATAGGAAGTTAAAACTTCTTATTATATTAAAGATTAGTTTAGGAAAAACTTTAAAGACATAAAAAAATCCTTAAACTATTAGTTTAAGGATTAGAATGGTTAAATAGACATATATAAATAGACATTAATATTAAACTATTATATTAATCTTATATGTATTACCTTCTAATTCAACCAATAGCACTCCACAAAGTTTTTCTTTGTGACAGTTCTAAATATATTCTATTTAGACCCAATATATAACCTTAAAGCAATCAGTTATATATTTCGGCGACATTTCCTTTTCTTTCGTTTCAGCGTTGCTTAACTCCACTAAGTACTCTTAAATGTCGCTCCTCTACAATTGAATCAACAGATTCTATTAAGTTGTTCTCATAAGCATACCATGGTATAAAAACACTGTCAATAAATTTATTCATAAATATGCAATTTAAATTATATGTATCCATCTTAAAGCAATATATCTTATGATACTCTTTAACCCATAAATAGTTTACTTTATGTGTAATATATTATAAGATATTCTGTGGTATTTAATTATTTTGTAAATAGAAAGGACGTATTAAATGAGTATTCTTACAGTTAAAAATCTAACCCATGGTTTTGGAGATAGAGCCTTATTTGAAGATGTTTCTTTTAGATTATTAAAAGGAGAGCATATAGGTCTTATTGGAGCAAATGGAGAAGGAAAATCCACATTTATGAATATTATCACAGGAAAATTACAACCGGATGAAGGAAATATTGAATGGTCTAAAAGGGTAAGAATTGGATATTTAGATCAGCATACTTCCTTAGAAAAAGGTATGACTGTCAGAGATGTATTAAAAAGTGCCTTTCAATATCTTTTCGATTATGAAGCTGAGATGAATGAAATATGCGATAAAATGGCGGAGGCAAGCCCTGAAGAATTAGAGACTCTATTAGAAGATATGGGAACTATCCAAGATATATTAACAAACAATGATTTTTATATGATTGACGCAAAAGCAGAAGAAGTAGGCAGAGGTCTTGGTCTTGAAGAGATTGGTTTTGAAAAAGATGTAAATGATCTTAGTGGAGGTCAGAGAACAAAGGTATTATTAGCAAAACTTTTATTAGAAAAACCCGATATATTATTGCTTGATGAGCCTACAAATTATTTAGATGAACAACATATAGAATGGTTAAAAATATATCTTAATAATTATGAAAATGCATTTATAATGATCTCCCATGATATACCTTTTTTAAATAGTGTAATAAATATTATCTATCATATGGAAAATCAAAAGTTAGATAGATATGTAGGAGATTATGATAATTTCAAGAGAGTTCATGAAGTTAAAAAACAACAATTAGAATCAGCCTATAAAAAGCAACAGCAAGAAATTGCAGGTCTTAAGGATTTTGTTGCAAGAAATAAGGCCAGAGTTTCCACTAGGAATATGGCCATGTCTAGACAAAAGAAATTAGATAAAATGGATATAATTGAATTAGACAAAGAAAAACCAAAACCAGAATTTGATTTTAAAGAAGCACGAACATCATCAAAATTAATATTCCAAACTAATGATTTAGTTATAGGATATGATGAACCCCTATCTAAACCATTAAACTTAAGAATGGAAAGAAAGCAAAAGATTGCATTAGTAGGAGCAAATGGTATTGGCAAGACTACGCTTTTAAGAAGTATCTTAGGAGAGATATCTCCTATATCAGGATCAGTTGGAAAAGGCGATAATCAATATGTAGGATATTTTGAGCAAGAAATTAAAGGAGATAACTATAACACTTGTATAGAAGAAATCTGGGAGGAGTTCCCTGGGTTTAATCAATATGAGGTTAGGGCTGCTCTAGCTAAATGTGGTCTTACCACTAAACATATTGAAAGCAAAATGCTTGTATTAAGTGGAGGAGAACAAGCTAAAGTCAGACTTTGTAAGCTAATAAATAGGGAAACCAATGTTTTAGTTCTAGATGAGCCTACTAACCATTTAGATGTGGATGCAAAGGCAGAACTAAAAAGAGCTTTACAGGAATATGACGGAACTATCCTATTAATCTCTCATGAACCAGAATTTTATAGAGAGATTGCTACTGAAATATGGAATTGTGAAGATTGGACTACAAAAACAGTTTAAGGAAGACCTTAGAGTCTTCCTTTTTATTTAGAGATTGAAATAACTTTACCTTAATCCAGAAATGCTATTCAAAGATTTTTTTTGAGTTAATCACCCACAACCAATTCTAGTGAATGATTTACTTTCTCAAGTCTCAATGAGCCATAATTTATATTATTTTTATAAAAAAAGGAAGATACCTTTGTTAATAGTATTATTAATGCAATCAATATAAAAAAACAAACCAAAATAACTTTCAATTTATTCTCTATCATTCTTTCTCCTCCAAACTTCAATTTTATAAAACATATACCTTTCTCAATAACATGAGATTCTATTAATTTTAATTAAAAGGTATCTATCAACTCTCAAATGAACTACGTTTTACTATGATAAACATATTTGCAATAAATGATATGATAATAACAGATAATATAATCAGTGTAGATACTATAAGTGAAGTTTCTTTAGGAGATTGGACAGAAACCACACCATAAAAATCAAAAACCTTTCTAGCAAAGTAAAAATAGGAATTTTTTAAATCAAACCTACCAAGATTAGGCAATATATATATATATACAATAATTACAATCATTCCTATAATTGAATTCTTAAATATCATACCTAAAGTATAACCAATTTCTGCGAAAATCAAAGCAATTATATATGCAAAAATGAATTTTACTATAATTAATGAGCTTGCATTGAATGTCCCTACATTAAATTCTTCAATTGGTATACTACTCGATAATTTAATGTACATAATCCATCCTATAAGATAAGAAATAATTAATGTTATTACTAAAATAATAAAACTACTAAATACTATTGATAACTGTTTTACAATTCCAAGAGTAGACCTGTCCATTCTTACTGTCTTAAGCTTAATCGTTTTATACTTAAAGTCAGTGCTAGCAACTAACAGTCCCAAAATTCCAAATACTAAGGGAAAAAGTAAAATTGAAGACTCTAAAAGTTGTGACAACATATATTTAGGACTTGCTGCATAAATATGCCTACTTACAGTATCTTTGTAATACAAAATAGGATTAGAAACTGTCCCTCCATTTTCATTCTCTTCCAAGTTATACTCACCAGCTAAATCTTTTTCAATATCAAGTCCATTTTCCACATAATAATTCTCAGTTTTAAGATAGCTATCATATGTATTAATAACCGCACTATAATTTAAAAATAACGTTAATACAAATAATAAACTTAAAAAAATTGCGACTATGTAATAAATCTTTGAATTAATTCCCCACCTTAATTCTTGTTTAACATATTTCTTCATCATATACATCCTCCAACTTTTCACCACTGTCAGAAAAATTCTCTTTTAGTAATGTTATCTGTTTATTTTTAAACACAAACAAATCATCTACTATATCATTGTAAAAACTAAATTGATGACCTGTAAGTAAAATAGTCATATCCTTCGACCAACTTTTAATAATTTTTTTTAATATTCTTATCATCTCATAGTCTAATCCATTTGATATTTCATCCATAATCAAATACTTAGGTTCTAAAATTTCCACCAATACTAAGGCTAATTTTTTTTTCTGTCCATAAGAATATGTCTTTACTTTTCTTCTTAGTAATCCATAATCTAAGTAATTAGATGCGATTTCTTTAATTTCATTTTTAGATTTTTTATTTTCACCAAAGATTATTAGATTTTTTATTCCATTAAGATTCATATAAAAAGGACAATCATCCCAAAGAACCATACACTTATCTCGTATCTGACTTATATTTTTACCCTCAAAAATAAAATCACCATTATATTTTTCCATTTCCATCATACATTTGATAAGTGTTGTCTTTCCCGAACCATTAGGTCCCATTAAAAATGAAATCTTATTCTCCCTTATTTCAAAACTTGATTTCTCTATTATGCATTTATTTGAATAACTCTTAGAAAAATTAGTACATTGTATCATAAATCAATCTCCTTTATAATTTATCCCATTCACTTCTAGATATCCATTGTCTAAAAGTGAATGGGTTTTTAAATATGTCTTTTCAATAAAATGTAATAGTTTATTAATCTACTAATGTATCTAATTGATTATTTTACAAATAAAAACTAAATATCAAAACTCCAGTAGCCATTACCGGACACATAAACTCTAGCTTGATCAATAATAGTTTGTGCCCATCCAAGAGTTACTCCACCTAATTCTGCACCTGCTAAAAATTCATTCTTACAGTTAAAAACCCACTTAGTGCTTGTAGATTGTGACCCTAATTTTGTAATGCCTCTATTTATAACAAATAAACCGCTACGTTGTTGGTCTGTATCAGAAGCTATAATCTTAGATGAATCATAAGACCACCATATATAATTTTTCGTCCAAGCAAGATGTTTAACTCCTCTTGTGCTCCATGTACTAGAAGTATCTGCAGATGCAGCGGCTGGCATTAAAGTAATTAAACACATAACAAAGGCAATTAAAAAAGCAACATATTTTTTTCTTTTCATTTAAATCCTACCTTTCTTCACACGTAGTCTCAAAAAAGGTTGTTTTTTGACACCACTCCTTATTTTTGTTCAACTTATTAAAATAACATATTATGCTCACATTTTAATGATACGTTTTTTATTTGAGAAAATAACCATTTTACCTATCCTTTAGGAATAATTCCCTCAGGACTACAAATCTACCTAGATGTAATTTTATTGGTAATAATAAATTAGCTATAAAATAGTAGCATGTCCAATAAATGAATTTTATGTTTTACTATTAAATAACATCAAGAATATTAGCGTATTAAAACGCATTACTTAATTATCGAAATATTCAGAAATATTTAAAGCTATTTCATCAGATACATTAGAGATTACGCTTATCTTTCTATGTTATTATAATAGTTTCTATATTAAAGGTATCTCGAGCTACCTTTAATGTCCCAGCAGTCAAATCCTTTAAGTATTTCTTCTAAATAAGTACTTTGTATAAGTTATTTTAAAAATTTATTTATTATTTTACTATCCTTATAGTCTAAAATTAACTATGTCACTTATATAATGGCCTTATTTCAATCAATGATAGAACATTTAAATAATAAGTGGCATGAAACACTTATCCTTTATCGCTCGATTAATTTATAATAAATTATTTTTATTTAATTTTATTTAATGTCCAAACAATATATTCCTTTATCATTATAATATTAGTAAATTTATTTATCAAAATTATATCACAGGTAAATTTATTTATCAAATTTATCGTTCGACAATATTCTGGTGCTCTGTCTATATTTGAAGAAAATTATAATGGATGCTATTTAACCACATAATAATTCCAGCTCTATTATCTATTCAACTTCAAATCATAACTTAATAATATATATAATTTAGCACAGTTTATATATATATATTTATTCCAAAGAGAATCTGTAACTATAGAAAAATATCTTTCAATTTTACACCTAAAAAGGAAGACCCTAGGGTCTTCCTTTTTATTTATTATAAACTTCTGTATTAATCTTATTCATTATCTTACTTGAAATTAAGCCTGACACCATTGATCCACTTACATTTACAGCTGTTCTACCCATATCAATTAATGGTTCTATAGCTATTAGTAAACCTACTAATCCTACTGGAAGTCCCATTGTAGATAAAACTATTAAAGCTGCAAAAGTAGCACCACCACCAACTCCTGCAATACCAAAGGAACTTAATGCTGTTACTATAATTAATTTTATTAAAAATGCTGGAGCTAATGGATTTATTCCTATAGTCGGTGCTATCATAATGGCTAACATAGCAGGATAAATACCGGCACATCCATTTTGTCCAATACTAGTTCCTAATGAAGCTGATAGGTTAGCATGTCCCTCTGAAACTCCTAGTTTATCAATTTGAGTCTCAATATTTAATGGCAAAGCTCCTGCACTTGTTCTTGAAGTAAAGGCAAAGGCAAGAACTGGGGCTGATTTCATAATAAACTTCATAGGATTTAATCCAAATATAGCTAATATTATAAAGTGAATAATCATCATTAAAATTAGAGCCACATAGGATGCTAATACGAACTTTAATAATCTATATATTTCCTCAAAATTACTTGTTGACATCACTTTAGTCATAAGAGCTAATACTCCATAAGGAGTTAGTCTTAATATTAGAGTTACCATTCTCATAACTACATCATGCAATGTCTTAATTATTTTAGCAAAGTGTTCTGCTGATTCTGGTTTTTTTCTTCTAAGTCCTATTGTAGCTATCGCTATAATAGCAGCAAATACAACTACTGATAATGTAGACGAACTACCTTGTCCCGTCATAGAGTAAAATGGATTAGTTGGAATAATCCCTACTATTTGGTCAGGAATACTTTGTTGTTGAAATTCTCCTAACCTTTCTTCTAATCTTTCTCCAGCTGCAATTTCATCTTGTCCCTGTTGCAACCCTTCGGCTGTTAAATTAAAGATACTAGCTGTTCCCGCACCTACTGCTGCTGATATAGCTGTAGTTAGAACTAATACTAATATAATTATGCCAGCCATTTTACCAAGATTTTTTGAGTCTTGATTTATTACTGCACTAGTTATAGCTACAAATATTAGTGGAATTACTATCATTTTTAATAACCTAACATAGGCAGATCCTACTATAGAAATCCATGTATTGGATTCCGTAACAACATTTGAACCTGAACCATAAATTAATTGTAGAATACCTCCAAAAATAATTCCCCCTACTAGAGCTAACAATACCCTTTTGGTGAAGGATATATGTTTCTTTTGCATCATAAACAATCCATATATTAGACCTGAAAATACTAATATATTTAAAATGATTAATATTATATCATTCATGTTAATTCCCTCCTATTTTAGTCTTATTTATATTATACACATATATTCCGATAAGTAAATAGGGAATTAAGTTAATTTATATTAATTTTCTATATCAACTCCTGCCATTTTCATGAGATATATTGCATTTCTTGTAGTTGATACCCCTCTTCTTAAGAGATAGTCAAAGTGTATTTGTCCCTCTTTATAATGTTCTTGAAAATGATAATTCAAAACATTGCCCATAGTACTTTTTTCAAGTTCTCCTAACTCTAAATCATGGGTGGAAACTAGACCCATTGCATTATTTTTATACATTTGTTTTAATAGCATTTTAGCTCCTAGGTGTCTATCATAGGAGTTCGTCCCCTTAAATATTTCATCTAACAAAAAGAAAACTTGAGTATCTTCCTTAGAGGCTTTCACTATATTGCTTATTCTTCTAAGTTCTCCATAGAAAGAAGAAATCCCAGCTTCTAAATCATCGCTAATTCTCATACAAGTTTGTAAGTTCATCAAAGAACAACGGAGTCTTTCACCACAAATATATGTTCCACTATAGGCTAAAACAAGATTGATTCCTATAGTTCTTAAAAATGTACTCTTCCCTGCCATATTAGAACCTGTTATCAAAACTATTCTAGAAGGATCTTGTATTTTTATACTATTACTTACTGACTTATTAATTAGTAAAGGATGAGCTATCTCTCTTGATATGAAAACAGAGTCTTCTTCAGCTATTTCTGGTATTGACCACTGGGGATTATCATATCCTATAGAAGATAAACTTGAAAGAACTTCGATTTCCCCAACTACATATAACCAATCTCTTACTAGATCCCCTGAATTGTTTTTCCATTTATATAATGCTATTAAACAGTGATAATCCCATAAAGTTAGTACATTGATAGGGATAAATAAAATATTCTTTCTATTTAATATGTTTTCTACTATTTTATCTAAAACTTTAAATTGTTTAATAGCAGAGTATCCTTTATCATTTTTTATTCTGTTTTTTAATTTAATCAAATAAGATGATTTAAATTTAGCCTTTTCAAAGTTATTAAGTATTTTCCAATATACTTTTATTTCATCTTTATATTTATAAACTTCATTGAACTCCTTATTTATATTTTTTCTGTTGAAGTATCCCATTGAGTATTGAGTTATGATTAACAAGGTAGGTATTATCCAAGTTATTACTCCTAGAATATACCCAGCAAGTATTGACAAAATAGTGATGAATGGAAGAATTCTGACTATACTTTTGAACCATTTATTACTATACAAAGTATTTTTACTCTTTCCCCACTCTATTAGACTTTTGCTATCCCTATTCTTTTCTTCTATAGTCATTCCTTCAGCTAAAAGCCGTTGTCTCCACCATCTTTTCTTAGAAAGTTCTTTAATTGCATCCTGTCTTTCATCAATCTCTTTTTTTGTTGTAAAGGGATTAGATAAAACATAAGCTAATCTATTTCTTCCCTGGGATGTACATGTATTATTTATGTATTGAAATAATGACCCTTGACCAAATATATCTAAGTCAAAGGTATAATTATGCTCTTCATTTATAAATTCTTCTCCAGTATCTTTTAAAGAAACCCATTTACCCTCTAATCTATCTATTGACTTAGAGTTAATATCTTTGAAAATTAAAAAATATTTATACATATGCTTTAACTTGTTATGAAATATTATCAAATATATAAATATAGCAGATAATACTCCTGTAACCCCCCATATAACTCCATCTCTCATATCTCTAGACAAAAATATAAATACAATGAAAATCGATATCGCTGTTACTAATCTTAGTAAACTAACCATATTCATAGTTCTATGGATTATTTCTGATAATATAGAGTATTTTTCTTTTCTTCTTATATATATATCTTTTGGCTCCTGCAATTTTACATCTCCTCTCTGGTAATACTACTACTATTCTACTATATATTAATAGTTCCCTATTATATATTTTTTCCCTTTTATTTTTAAAAATAGATAATCATGATTATTCTTTTTATATTAAATAATAAATATTTACCCTTTTACATTATTATAATAAATCCATATAATTAGGGTAAATATATGTACAGAGTATATTAATCGGAGGTGGTCACTTTGAGTATTAACGGATTCTATTTACTTCCCCACCCGCCTATAGTTGTTCCAGAGGTAGGAAGAGGTGAAGAAATGAAAATAATCGATACCTACAGAAGTATGCAAAGAATAGGAAATGAAATTAAAACGAAATCCCCAGATGCTATAATCTTGATAACTCCCCATGGCAGCATGTTTAGAGATGCTCTTTCTATATCCTATGGAGAAGATATTCAAGGAGATTTATCCGATTTTGGAGTTCCTGATGTATCAATGAATGTAAATATAGATATATCTCTAGCTGATAAAATCCATGATTTAGCTGTTGATAAAGAAATCCCCATAGTTAAATCTAATGCTTCGTTATTAAATGAATATGATTCGTCATTTAAACTAGATCATGGAGCTATAGTACCCCTATATTTTATTAATAAATATTATACCGACTATAATATTATCCATATTACTTATGCTCCTTTAAGTGATATGGAATTATACAAGTTTGGTATGGTACTTAGTGAAGCCTTAGAAGCAATGGATGTTAATGCACTTATGATCGCCAGTGGAGATTTGTCTCATAGACTAAAGGATGAAGGTCCCTATGATTATAGTCCTTATGGAAAACAATTTGATAAAGAATTTTTAAAATTACTAGAAAAAGGAGATACTTTAGGACTTTTGAATATGAATAAAGAAGTAATAAATAATGCTGGGGAATGTGGTAGGAGATCTGTTGTTATCATGCTAGGTGCACTAGATAAATATCAATTCCAAGGGGAGCTTTTAAGCTACGAAGGCACCTTTGGAGTAGGCTATGGTGTAATGGAATTTAGTTTTGATAATGATGATAATAGCAAGCTAGATTCTATATTAGATAGAAAAAGAAAGTCCTATGAAAACAGAGTGAAAAATAGTAATCCCTATGTTAGATTAGCGAGAGAAAATCTTACCCATTATTTAAAAACTGGAAGTCGTCTTACTGAGCTTCCCTCTTATATAACTGATGATATGAAAAATAAACAAAGAGGGGTATTCGTATCCCTAAAGAAAGAAGGAGAACTTAGAGGATGTATTGGAACCATATTCCCTACAACAGAATCTATTGCAGAAGAAATCATCAGAAATTCTATAGAAGCTGGGATTTATGATCCTAGATTCTTCAGTGTAGAAAAAGATGAATTAGAAGATATAGATTTTTCAGTAGACGTACTTACAAAGCCAGAGCCTACAACAAAGTCTGAGCTTAACCCTAAAGAGTATGGGGTTATTATTTCTAAGGATACTCGTTCTGGAGTTTTACTGCCAGACTTAGAAGGTGTAGATACAGTAGATCAACAATTGTCTATAGTACTAAAAAAAGCTGGAATAGATGAAAATGAAGATTATGATATAAAGAAATTTGAAGTAATTAGATATATAGAAAGGTAGGTGTATAAAATCAAAAAGAAAGCAATGTTTTATAAGAGGCTTGATGATGATAAAGTACACTGTTATCTATGTCCTCATAATTGTCTAATTAAAGAAGGCGATCTAGGAAAATGTAGTGTAAGGCTTAATGAAGAGGGGAGTCTATTCAGTACTAATTATGGACAGGTAACAGCACTATCTCTTGATCCTATTGAAAAGAAACCTTTAAAATTCTTTAAACCTAATAGTAAAATACTATCTGTTGGTAGCTTTGGATGTAATTTAACCTGTAGTTTTTGTCAAAATTATTCTATTGCTCAATTCACTGACTACCATTCTCATAGTCAACAAGTATCGGTAAGGGAGTTATCTGACACAGTCTTTAATACCAGTGATAATATAGGTGTTGCTTTTACTTATAATGAGCCTAGTATATGGTATGAATATGTGTTTGAATCAGCTAAACTAATAAAGGAAAGAGATAAAAACAAATCAGTAGTATTAGTTACTAATGGTTTTATATCAGAGGAGCCTTTAAAGGAACTTCTTCCCTTTGTGGATGCTATGAATATAGATTTAAAAGCCTTTAGTAATGAGTATTATGAAAATATTTGTGGAGGCAGAATAAATCCAGTACTTAAATCTATAGAAATTGCAGCAAAAGAATGTCATGTAGAGGTAACCACCCTCTTAGTAACAGGAGAAAATGATAATTTGGAGGAAATAGAAGACCTTTCAAAGTTTTTAGGTAGTATTGATAGGGACATACCCCTTCACCTTGCTAGATATTTTCCTATGTATAAAATGGATAATCCTCCAACAAATATTGATTTAATGTATGAAGCTAAAGAAATAGCAAGTAAGCATCTAAATAATGTAGTCTTAGGTAATGTATAAAAGCCCTCCATTGAGGGCTTTTATCATGTTATTTACCACATCTTTTACAAACATTAATTTTTTTATCTTCTGAAATAACCTTCTCCCATAAGAGTTTTACTCCTGTCCTTTTACATAGAGGACAAGTTCCTCTCCAACCAGATTCCCTCTTAATATTGTTACCTCTATAATTTTTAGCCATATATAATCCCCCCTATAACATATATATGGACAAGTAAGGAAAATTATTATTATTATTTTAATGATGAAATTTTTCCTTTTATCTCCTTAGCACTCTTTCTTATATCTTTACTCTTTAGAATACCAGATATAACAGCTACTCCATTAACTCCCGTAGTAAGTACTTCTTCTACATTTGTAATATTTATACCTCCAATAGCTACTTTAGGGATGTCAACCAATGATGCAATTTCTTTTACGCCTTTTATTCCTAAAACTTTACTCACATCAGTCTTGCTTTTTGTAGGATATGTGGCTCCTATACCTAAGTAATCTGCTCCTTCTTCTATTGCCTTTATAGCTTGCTCAACACTCCTTACAGTTGCTCCTATTATTTTACTTTTACCTAGCAATTTTCTTGCTTCTTTAATAGGAAGGTCATTCTGTCCTAAATGCACTCCATCTGCATCTATCGCAAGTGCTATGTCTACTCTATCATTTATTATAAGGGGTATATTATCCTTTTCTGTTACTTTTTTTATCATTTGAGCCTTTTTATAATATTCTATAGTATTGCATTCCTTCTCCCTTAATTGAATAATACTTACTCCACCTAAAATAGCCTGTTCTACTGCATGTTCTAGAGTAATATTATTCAAAAAACTTTCTCCTATTACTAAATATAAATTATAATCTATTTTCATTTCATTCACCCCTACCCTTGGTTGCGCTGTTCTTTAAAATTTTTATTGTTTTTAAATCCTCTCGCTACTAAATAATAACTAATAGATATAACTCCTAATATCAATACCGTAGGCATGTATAATCCCTGATATATAAAATAATTGTACAGAATACATCCAATGGCAGCAAATATAACTCCAATTATATTAACCTTATTAAATCCTTTATTTTTTATAAAGAAATACTCAATGATAACAATACTATACACTGGTATAAATACACTTCCTATTGTAAGTAAAAAACTCTCATATTTTACAATAGGAAAGAATAGTGAAATTGCAAATCCAATAAAGCAATATACTGCCACCATTCTCGTTGTGCTATTAAATTTAAATATCTGTTTGGAAGATTCTACTGCAGAATAAATATCTAAGAAAGTAGTAGTAACAGTAGAAAGAACTATAATTATACATGCAACTATAGGTACTGAAAAACTTGATATGAATTGAACTATATCTAATCCGGTAAATAAAGTTATCAATAATCCTAATACATACATGCTAGAGCTGGCAATAAAATAACCGAAGAAACTAGATAAGAATACTCCCTTTCTACTCTCCCCCCTCATGGTATAGTCTCCTATTAAAGGGATCCATGAAACAGGCATAGCTATAGAGAGTTCTACTACAGTTATAAAACTCACATTAGCTCCGGTAGGAATTATCCTTTCAAAGTCAATATTAAAAAATATTAAGCAAGTTAATATTAAAAGGGTGAGTACTGCAAAATCATTTATTTTCTTTGATTTTCTCTCAAAATAATAGGACCACATAAAAACAAATATAGCCATTATTATTAAACTAAGTTTATAAGATAATCCCAATGTAGCGTTTATTCCTCTAGCTCCTTGAATAATCATCACAGCAGACCAACCTAATAGTTGCAATACATTTAAAGAAGCAACTATCTTTACTCCCCATTCTCCTAAAGTATCCTTTACTGTCTCCATGGCATTTTTTCTTTTATCAAAAGATATTACTCCACACAAAGCTAATAGTATTCCACCAATTAGATGTCCTAAGAGGATAGCACTTATTCCTTTAGCAAATCCTAAGGGGGCTGCTAACCCCCCAGTATAAATCTCTGCAATTGAAATAGCTGCTCCAGCCCACAACAATGTCATGGATCTATTCTTAATTCTCTCCATAATCAGTTCCCCCTCTTTTATATAGATCTATAAGATGCCCCACCGGCCCTACACCTTTTCCTAAAGCAAATGAATTTTCAATAGCTTTAGTTATATATTTCTTTGATAGAATTACCGATTCTTTAATGCTGAACCCTTTAGCTAATTGTGATGCTATAGAGGAAGAAAGAGTACAACCAGTACCATGAGTATTTTCTGTATCTATCTTTTTCCCAGGTATTACTAAAAAGTTTTCTTTATAAAGTAATATATCTGTAGCATCATTACATCTATGTCCACCCTTTATTAATACACTTTTTACTCCCATCTTTATTATATTTTTTGCTGCATTTTTCATATCTTCTTCTGTTATGATATTTAATCCTGTTAATACTTCTGCTTCGGGTATGTTTGGAGTCACTATATCGGCTATAGAAATTAATCCTTTTAACTCATCTATTGCCTTTTTTTTTAATAGATGATATCCACTTTTCGATACCATAACTGGATCAACTACAATTTTTTTTGCTTTATAAAAAA
Organism: Anaeromonas frigoriresistens; assembly: GCF_016820655.1. GTDB lineage: Bacteria > Bacillota > Clostridia > Tissierellales > SIT17 > Anaeromonas > Anaeromonas frigoriresistens. The sequence continues at coordinate 104,560 of NZ_WSFT01000036.1, read as the reverse complement.
TAAGTCTTTCCTTTATAACTCTTATAATTTCAGGACTAGACACCATTCCAATTTTTACTGCATCTACTTCAATATCAGTAAAGATTGCATCTATTTGAGCTCTAACTATATCTGGAGTCATATCCTGTACATCTTCTACTCCCATAGTATTTTGTGCAGTTACAGCACAGATAACACTCATTCCATATACACCTAATGCATCCATAGTCTTTATATCTGCTTGAATACCGGCTCCACCACAACTATCTGACCCAGCTATCGTCAAAACTTTTTTCATATATTCTCCTCCACTTCCTCTCTAAGCTTATTAATAAACCTATTATTTATATCGTTCATAGCTGAAGACATTATAGCCACTCCATTAACTCCAGCATTGATAACTTTCTTAGCATTATCAATATCTATTCCACCTATAGCTATGATAGGTATGGATACTCTGCTCTTAATCTCCTCTAGAAACTCTATTCCCTTTCCAATTAATCCTGGTTTACAGTCAGTTTCGAATATATTTCCTGCAATAATATAATCTACTCCCAACCTTTCTGATTCTATGGCTTCCTCTACACTATGAATTGAAGCCCCTAGCTTTAAACCTTCTTTATGATAATTATTAGGAATATCTTTATAACTAAGATGACAACCATAGCTATTTATCTTTTTAGCCACTTCGATATTTCCATTGATTATTAAAGGAATATGATATTTATTAGTTATCACTTTTACCCTCTTTGCCATTTCTAAAAGTTCATCTGTTGATAAATCCTTTTCTCTTAAAATAAGTCCATCTATTGAAGCTTGAGAACATCGTTCTATTGCTTCATAAAAATTTTCTTCTTTAATTAAATTTCTATTAGTAACTACATAAATCATATTTTTATTCATTTCTATATAGGCTCCCAATCTTTAAAGATGTGATGATATCCTTTCGCCTTAATTGCAAATTTTATATCCTCTAAATTTCTACTATCATCTATTTCAAATTGTTTATCTCCTTTTTCATTGTTAGAATGTCCTCCTACTTCTGTAGAGACACTGGCAGACATCTTAGTAACTCCTAGAGGCAGAAGGTTATCCCTAAATTCAGCCCTTTCTCTTGTGGTAATATTTATTCCTGCTCTATGAATAAATATTTTATAGGCTAACATAGCTTGTACTATATTCTTATCAGTAACTTCTCTTACATATTCAAAACTCCCGGCATGGGGTCTTATCCTTGGAGTTGATAAGGTTAATTCAATATCAGGATAGTTTTTTTCAATATATTTCCCATGAAGTCCAGTGAAGAAAGCCTCTTTTCTCCAATCCTCTAATCCTAACAAAGCTCCTATACTTAAAGAATGTATCTTTGCCTTTGCCGCCCTTTCAGGAGCATCTAATCTATATTTATAATTAGATTTTGCTCCTGCCACATGAACTGATTTATAGGTATCTTCATCATATACTTCTTGATATAATGTAAGGCTATCTACTCCTGAACATATAAGCTCTCGATACTCATCTTCTTCTAAAGGATATATTTCAATAGCAATTGAACTAAAATATTTCTTAAGTATTTTTACACAATCCTTAATGTAAGATATAGGACTATGTTTTCTTGATTCTCCTGTTAATATCAATATATGTCTATATCCCATTTCATATATGGCTTTAGCTTCAACCTCCACTTCGCCTAACGCTAATTTCTTTCTTCTTATGCCATTTTCCACATTATAGCCACAATATAGACACTTGTTTACACAATAATTTGATAAATACATTGGCGTATATAATAATATGGCCCTTCCAAAATTGTTAATAGAAATATCATGGGCTATTTGTGCCATTTCTTCTAAGTATTTTTCAGCCTTAGGAGATAAAAGGGAAAGAAAATCCTCTTCATTTACCCTATCTTTAACTAAAATATGTTCTATTTTTTCTTCAGTAATACTATTAAAAAAGTTATTAAAATTAAAACCATTAAAGTCTTTGACTTTCTCATAAAAACTCATATCTTACCTCCTCTATCTTAAGAATCCTGTCAGTGGTGAAGATGCTTCTCCTTTTGCTCTTTCTGGTCCTACCTTTGAAATAAAAGCCTTTCTACCAGCTTCTACTGCCTGTGCGAAAGCTTCCCCCATTAATATAGGATCTCCTGCTGTAGCTAGAGCTGTATTAACTAATACTGCATCAGCTCCCATTTCCATGGCTAATGTGGCATCTGATGGCTTACCAATCCCGGCATCTACTATTATAGGAACATCTATTTCATCGATAAGTATCTTAATCATTTCTTTTGTTCTAATACCTCTATTACTTCCAATGGGAGCACCTAAAGGCATTACTGCTGCTGCTCCTGCTTCTACCATTCTCTTAGCATCCATTAGATCAGGATTCATATAGGGAAGAACTATAAAACCTTCCTTTGCTAAAATTTCAGTTGCCTTTATGGTTTCTTTATTATCAGGAAGTAAATATTTATTATCAGAAATCACTTCAATTTTAATCCAATTTCCACACCCTGCAGCCTTAGCTAATCTTGCAATTCTAACTGCTTCTTCAGCAGTTCTTGCCCCTGAAGTATTAGGTAATAATATACAATCCTTATCTATATAATTTAAAATATTTTCTTCTTCATTACTTAAGTCTACTCTTCTAAGAGCAACAGTCACTACTTGAGTCTTAGAGCTCTTTATTACCTTAGGTAATATATTATTAGAAGAGTATTTTCCTGTACCTATAAAAAGTCTACTATCTAACTCAGTTCCTCCGATTACTAATTTATTCATATATATAATCCTCCCTTTATTCTTCACCTAATATTATTCTTAAAACAGTGTTTGCTTGATGATTTGCTGCTATGGCAACTCTAGGAGCCATCAGCCCTTGTCCTGGTCTAGCTTCATTTTCTCCATCTCCTATTAAATAGAAGTTACCTCTTATTTTTCTTGATACTATTGTGTTTCCTGTAAAGTGCCCTGCCATTCCTGAGGCAGCTACTATTTTCTTATCTTTCATATCTCTTAATACTGTATTGGTAATAATTGCTTTAGACATTGGGTTGTCAAAGGCTTCTACTATAATATCTACATTTCTCAACACATCTTCTATATTATTTTCATCCAAGAATACTTTCCTTTTTTCTATCTCTACAAAGGGATTGCATTCATTGATTAACTCTTCTAAGGCATCAGTTTTATTCATGCCGATATGTCTTATAAAATATTGTTGTCTATTTAGATTACTAGGCTCAACTACATCAAAGTCTATTAGAACTAACTTTCCTACCCCTAATCTAGCTAAAGAAAGGGCTACATTAGATCCCAATCCTCCTAATCCAGCAATGCCCACAGTATAACCTTTAACTTTTTCATGGACTAAAGGAGTATGTCTAGATACAAGCATAGCCTCCATATCCTCTTCTGATGGTATTTCTCCTCTTTTGATGAATACAACTCTATCCTTTTCCTTTAGTTCTAGATTTTCTTTTACTATAAATCCGTTATACACTATCACATCTGAATCTTTTTTTATTTGTTTTTTTAAATCAAATAGCATTGTCCCTTTAGCAATATCTCTAGGTTTTTCATTTATATAAACTTCCATATTAACCCCCTCCCACAAAACGAATTATCTCTACTTTAGAATTACTACTTAACTTTTTATTGTTATACTCACTCTTATCAATAATCTCTAAATCTACCTCCACTACTACCTTATCTGGTTCTATTTCTAGTTTATCTAGTAAATCTAAAATGGTTATTCCATTAGCCAACTCCATTTCTTTGCCATTTACAATCATATGTCTACCTCCTTTCTTATTTAGGTATAAAAAAAGCTCATCACCTAGGTGATGAGCTATGACTATCATTCTTCTATTCTCCAAAAGAAATTATTGTTCATTTACTTCCTTTGAAAAAAAGAAAAAGGAGCAAAAAATTTGCTCCCTCATAATCATAAATATGTATATATCCCTTTAAAATAGCATATACACTATTCTATCTCCCTACGTTGGCATTATCCAAATCAGGTTATGAGGGTCTGGGATTAATCCCACTCTCAGCCTATAATCAGGCTCCCCTAAACATTATTCAATTCTCGTCTTAAATCTATCATAGTTTTCTTATAAAATCAATATCATTTATTATAAAAATTTCTGAATCTCCACTGTATACCCATTATTATCTTTTACAAAAAAATGGTATATATTAAATTTATCATTCTTCTCAGGAGGATTGTCTACTTTATATCCTTTGTCTACCAAATTATTATATACCCCATCAACATCTTCAGTAAGTAATGTTATTATTGGACTTTTATCCTTTACTGTTTTTTCTATATGATTACAAAAGCCAAGTCCCGAATTGTCAGATACTTTATAGATTTTACATACTCCTTGATCTTTATATAATTGGAGGCCCAATAAACCTCTATAGAATTTATCTGTTTCTTCTAGATTATCTGTTCCAAAGAATACAATTAGACCATTGTTCACCTTAAATCACCTTCCTATTCTATTCTTCCGTGATTTTGAAGTTTCTTTAAAGCTTTTAAAGTTAATATTCCTATCCAATGATTATACGCATCTCTGAATTCATCTGTATAAAAGGACTTTCCCCAAGGGGGTAGTATTTTACCTTCATCTTCTAATTCTCTTATTAAATAATCTAAGTCTTTTTGTATTTGAGATTCTTTTATCCCAAACCTAAATTTATTAGGATCATCTACAAAGTCTGAAGGTCTAGGTACATATTCATACCATCTATTTTCATCATATACTATTGTCTGATTTATCCCTTTAGCAATAGGTTCTTTAAGCTCTTCTTGTAAAGAAACAGGTAAAACTTCATATAATTTGATATAACAAAAAACTTCATTTTCTGAATCAAATTTCTCTTTATTTTGTATATAATCTATCCCGTATTTCACTAAACCATCTATATCCAATGTCTTAATATATTCTCTATACTTATATAAATATGCTATTATTTCAGCAGAAGGATTTCCCCAATTTCTATCAATCACTGTCATGCCCTCTTCTTCGTTATAATGCCACCAGGGAGTGTGAAGGTAATCATTAACCTCCTTTGGTACTGCAAACCATCCCATTCTATCTTTATCAAATGTTTTCTCTAAATAGTTTATAGCTTTTTTTATCATTTCTTTTACTTCTTTTAAATAGTCTAGGTCAGATAACAATCTCAATCCAACAGAAGTAGCCATTGGAGATGAATTTGGAAGTCTAAAGTCTGGTTCTAGACCATTACCAAATCCTCCATCTTCATTCTGATATTTTTTTAATTCCTCTATTATCTTTTTAGTAGTTCCACTATAAAACTCACTTTGAAAAATACTTTTAACTAAAGGTCTAGAAAATTTTTTAATAGCTTCTTCTGCATTATTTAATGCTTTATTTGAAAGATTTTTCATCTCATCATCCTCCTCTTTTAGATATATATTCTACATTAATACTAAATTTACCTTTTATAAAAGAAAAGACCTTCATAAATTAAAATGTACCCTTAGTCAAGGACAAATAAAAAAAGACTATGCGGCATTATGAAGATGATTTCTGTACTTAACAGGAGTCATCTTTTTTAATCCCCATTGACATCTATATCTATTGTAGTAAATCATATATTGATCTATTTCTTCTTGCAATTCTTCAAAGGTATTACAAGATTTTATATAGGACTCATCCTTAAAATGACCGAAAAATGATTCTTGCGGTGCATTATCCCAACAGTTACCTCGTCTAGACATAGATTGACCTAATCCATATGATTTTAGCACGTTTTGAAATACTGGACTTGTATAATGAGTACCTTGATCTGAGTGTATAAAAGCATTAGAATCTATTAGTATATTTTTGTTCTGCATTAATTTATGGATTGTGTCTGTAGCTATATTTAGAGCAAGGCTAGTAGATAAATTGTAACTAAGTATTTCATTAGTAGAAGCATCTTTAATTGTTGATAAATATGCTCGTTTTCCCTTCCCATAAGATAAATAAGTTATATCTGTGAGTAATACTTTGCCTGGTACATCTTGTTTAAATTCTCTATTTAGTAAGTTAGAAACTACTCGGTGCTCCTTAGTAGCCTTCATCATTCTTCTATATGGATTTGCTTTTCTAATGGGACATATAATATTAAACTTTTTCATAATCCTTCTAATTCGTTTGAGGTTGTAGATGATTTGAAATTGGTCTGCTAATGTCATTTTTATTTGTCTAGCACCCTTTTTTCTACCTTTAAATTTGTAAGCTTTTAGAATATTATCTCTTAATTTTTTATCTTCCTTATTTCTTTGTTCTCTTGATTTTTGAGATTTTAATGAAAAATAGTTATAATAACCAGAACGGGATACACCTGATATTTTACACAAATAACTAATCATACTTTTCAGTTTATATTTCTTAACTATCAAATTAATAAGCATGAATTTTTGTTTAGAAGATAACTTTATTTCTTTTTTATCGACCTCCTCTCTATCATATCTAGCTTTTTTAGTAATTCATTTTCTGCTTTAAGTAAATTGTTTTGAGCTTTAAGACGTTCATATTTTTCTTCTAGCGAAAGTTCTTTTTCTTTTAATCTTCCAGATTTCTCTTTCCTCGTATCTTTGAGCCCCAATACACCATTATTTTTATATGCTTTGCGCCACCTTTTACCTGCAGATTTGACACGTTCTATACCAAGAATATTTACATCAAAACCGTAGGTTTCAAAAATTTCTCTAGAAGGCTTTCCCTTCTCATATTCGCAAATAAAAATACGTTTAAATTCATCAGTATAAGTTATAGATTTTGAACTTACTTTTTTAATATATTTATTTTGAGATAATATTTTAATCTCTTCTTCATTAAAAATTATATTACTCATAAATTCTCAACTCCTATCATTTATCTTTATTTCATTATAAAAGAAAATACCCAATAGGGTAGACTTTTTTTCATTGTCTACTCTATTGGGTACATTTTAAATTTATGAAGGTCTTTTCTTTACCTGATAACTTATACATATGATACTTAAATATTCAGCAAATATAAGAAAATTAAATAGATTCTTGATAAGATAATTATGTTCTAAAGGATTATATAACTGTATCTTACTTTATTAGCTGATTCATTTGAATTGCAAGGTCATTTAAGCTTTCAGCATTTGCTGATAATTCTTGGCTCATAGCTGCACTCTGTTGTATTGAATGCATTAGGTTATTGAACTCTGCGATAGTATTTTGTGTGTTTTCATAAATATTTTCATTAAAACTAACTACTTCCCTAGTTTTATTAAGTTGATCCTCAGATTTATTATTAATATCTTTTATAGTCTCTGCAAAATCTTTTAAATCATTTATCATTATTTTTACATTCTCTACTGTGTCTCCTACTATATCATTTCCTTCTGTTATCTGACTATTATTTTTCGTCATTAAATCTTCCACATCAGAAATTTTAGTTTTCAGCTCTGTAGTTATACCAGACACATCATTTAACGATTCTTTAGTACTTTCTGCAAGATTTCTTATTTCATTAGCTACCACTGCAAATCCCTTTCCTGATTCTCCAGCTCTAGCTGCTTCTATTGAAGCATTTAGTGCTAATAAATTAGTTTGTTCTGCTATACTTCCAATAATATGTAATATCTCATCCACTTCTTTTGCTTTATTCTGCAAACTTGTTGTAGCAGCAAAGGTAAACTCTATACTTTCTTTAATTTTTTTCATTATTCCTGATGCTTCATTTAATAAAATTTCATTTTTATTAGATTTCTCTATAAGATTTAGTGCTAAATTTTCACTACTTTTAGTTTTATTAGTTATATTCTCATTATTTAAAAGTAAATTTTCTAGAATTCTAGTATTTTCTTTTGATTTATTTAACATATTATTATTAGAATGGAGCAAATTATCACTTGTATAAGCAACTTCTTGCATAGAGGTACTTTCTTCTTCTGCAATAGTGGAAACAATTTTACTGGAATCTAATAAAGTATCAGCAAATTCAGAAGTCTTATTAAATATATCTGAAATTTTCTTATTGTTTATTTTTAGATCTTCTTCTTTTTGTTGTATTTGATTTAATACTCTAGATGCAAATAGAGTGAACATAAATATTCCAAAGGAAGTAAGACCTATTACTATTGCCCTGATAATGAATTCCTGAATAATTACTTCTTCTGCTGGTAATGTATTAGTATTAAAAGTAAATATTGCTATCTGACTTAAAATACCTGCTACTATAAATGCAATATTTAACTTAACGTCTAAAAACAAAGCACCCAAAATAATAAAATAAAATATACTCATCCATAACTCTTTTGAAGGAACCATAAATACTAAAAATAAATAATTTATAAAGGTCATAAAAAATATCATATACTTTAGGATCTTAAAGTCTTTTGTATCAAATGTACCATTATATACAGTTTTTCTATGCATCAAATAAAAAGCAATAGACTCAGTTATAACTAGCCCCCAAAAGATCCCAATGCTTGTCCACTTGATTGTTTTATATAATCCTAGAAATTTCATTAATGAAAAAGTTATAGCGGCTAATGCACCACTTATAGAATAAATAACTAAAACAAATTTTAAAGTCTTTTTTTGGTAATCAATTATTGTATTAGTACTCTCACTCATTATATACCTCCATTAACATTTATTTATTACCATTTATAGCTTAGGGCTTGCATGGTATATCCCGCAGCTACCGAACAAAAAACTATTAGTTCTTCATCCTTAAATTTTTCTTTTTTTAACCTTTCATTCAATGCCATTATAGGGCTAGCACTACCCGTATATCCATATTTATCTGCTATAAATGTAGCTTGTTCATAATTATTTCCTAGTTTTTCTAAAGTTACTTTTATATCATCTTTAGAAAATTGTGACATAAAATAGTGAGAGACATGTTCTGGTTTATATTCATTTTCATCTAACAGCGTAACTACTAATTCAGACCATTTGTCAGAAAGGAAACTAAAATCAAAGGGTTTCCATTGCATCTTTCTATCATATCCTTTTAAATTATCATCCACTATATTATGTAATCCACACTCTGGAAACCTTATAGTATCATTGTAATTATCATCAGTAAACATTTGAGTGGCTAACAATCCTCTTTCTATTTCTTCTTCCTTTGATTCTAATATAACTGCTGCAGCTCCATCACCTACTATTGAATATGTAATCATATCATCTTCCTTAGCAAAAGGACTTACATGCAATGAACCTACTATTAAAGCTCTTTTAAACTTCTTATCTGTTTTTAAATATCTACTAGCTACATCTATAGCACTTATCATACCAACACAATTATTGTTTAAGTCAAATACAGAAGTAGCATTACTAGCCTTTAACTCATTTCTTATCATTAGAGCACAAGAAGGCATCAAATATTGAGGTGTATCTGTAGCCGATATAATCATATCTATATCTTCAGCTCTTAATTTTGCTTCCTTTAATGCTTCTTTTGAAGCTTTAACTCCCATACCTATCATACTTTCACTATCATCTGCTTGTTTCCTTATATCTCTTCCCAATTTATCTAATAAGTTGGTTACATGCTCATCTAACTGATACTTTCTAAAATGATTAATTATTGTTTCATTCTTAACTTCCTTTCCTGGGTTATAAGCTCCTACCCCACTAATTAGTACATTTCTAAACATTATTCTCTCCCCTTTTGTTTATTATTTTGCTAAGGAGTTTGTCAAAATAAAAAAGATAGCTCTAAGTAGAGCCATCTTCTATTAATAGCATCCAACTTAGCGGCTTGGCAGTCATAGATTTATCCTTAGACCCATAGCTTTGCGTCCTTATTTTTCAATAAGTTTGCCTTTGTTAAGTTAATTATAATTTTTTAATTCAGACGTAAAAACATTTTATTAATTGTCAAATTCTGACTTATTTTTACAAAAATAAATCTGAAAACATAATATCATATAAAGAATATTTTTCCAATACTCTTTTAGAACTAAATATATTACTTAATATATTTTTAGCATATAAAAAGAACCCTTATTATAAGGGCTCTTAAAAACTTTTGATTAATCTTCTCTTTTCATAGTTAATTGAGATTTGTTATATGCAGAAGATAACTGTTGACTTGCAGGATCATATGGTTTTTCCCAACCTTTTTTAACAGCTAATTCTGTTAAAGCAGTATGACCACCAACTATTTGATTTAAGCTAGATCCATACAATGCTCTTAACTCTGGAGTAGCGCAAGTCATAGTAGCATTAAGATATGCATCTGCAGTTCCTTTACCACTAGCTAACATATTGTTTATTATAACTTCATCATTAATATTTATATTGTTTTTTATTTTGTTGTTTAGAAATGTATTCATATTATCTAACCTCCTGGGTTGGAGTGACATTATTTTCATTTATAAATTGTTGAATACCTTTCACTCTACCTTCCATCGCTAATATACTAGCTTCTGCTTGTTTCTTTAAATCTTCATCAGTTATTAAACTACTCATAGCTTTAGATACTGCTAAACCATCCTTCTCCATTTTCAACAATCCTGTCAAAGATAGCATTTCACCTTCGGCTAATTTTCTCATATATTGACCTCCTTAATTAATTTGGGATTCTTATATAGTTTGTGTATTATATAAAATATATAAACATGAAATTTTAGCCACATAGGTGTAATAGTTTTTTTCAAAAAAGGTATTTTTATTTATTTTTTTTCCTCTTCAATTTTTTCAGCTAATTCATTTAAATATACCCATCTTTTCATTTTTTGATCTAATTGTTCTTCTAAACTCCCTTTTTCTTTTAAGTACTCTTGAAGTAATACATAATCAGAAGTCGTCTCTGAAATTTTTTCTTCTATATTTTCTATTTTTTCTTCTAATTCTACTATAATATCATCAATCTCATCATATTCTCTTTGCTCATTATATGAAAACTTTAGAGATTTTTGATTCTTTTTACTATCTTTTGAGGTACCTTTTTTATTTTCCTTAGTCATACTTTCATTTTTCACAAAAAGAGTATCAATTTTTTTGTTTGATTTAAACTCAGTATAATTACCTGTATATTGTTCTATTTTTCCTTCTCCTTCAAATACAAATATCTTTTCTGCCATCTTATCCAAAAAATATCTATCATGAGATACTGAAATAACCGCTCCTTGAAATCCTTCTAGATAATCCTCTAATATTGTAAGGGTCTCTATATCTATATCATTGGTAGGCTCATCTAATAATAGTACATTAGGAGCTTCCATTAAAACCCTGAGAAGGTGTAATCTTCTTTTTTCTCCTCCAGAGAGCTTGGATATATAAGTCCATTGAAGATCTCCAGGGAAAAGAAATTTCTCCATCATTTGTGATGCAGTTATTTTATCTCCATCGGCTGTACTGATATACTCAGCACCTTCTTTTATATATTCTATAGCTCTCAAACTATCATCGATATGATATGTTTCTTGAGAAAACACTCCTATCTTTACCGTCTCTCCTATATCAACTGTTCCTTTGTCAGGAACTACTTTTCCTGTGATTATATTTATAAGAGTAGATTTACCCATTCCATTTGGTCCAATGATACCTACCCTATCATCTCTTAAAACTGTATAACTAAAATCTTCAATTATCTTTTTATCACCATAGCTTTTTGATATATTATTTATTTCTATTACCTTTTTACCTAGTCTTCTACTACCAACAGAAATATCTACTCTATCTTTTGTTGTATTTACTTCTTCATCCTTAAGCTGTTCGAATCTATCAATTCTAGCCTTTTGTTTTGTAGTTCTTGCCTTAGCTCCTGTTCTTATCCATTTTAATTCTTGATTATATAGTCTTTGTTTTTTCTTCTCTTGAGATACTTCTATTTCTTCTCTTTCTATTTTCTTCTCCAAGAAATAATTATAATTCCCTTTATACTCATATAGATTTGTGTTATCTAACTCTATTATTTTATTGACTACTCTATCCAAGAAATATCTATCATGGGTGATCATTAATAGAGAACCCTTTCTATTATTTAAGTATCCTTCTAGCCAATCAATAGAATCATTATCTAAATGGTTTGTAGGCTCATCTAATATAAGTAAATCACAAGGCTTTATTAATGCAGATGCTAAAGCTATTCTTTTTTTCTGACCACCAGATAAATTCCCTACATTAGCTTTAAAGTTCGATACACCTAATTTTGTAAGGATGGCTTTAGCTTCACTTTCTAAGTCCCATGCATTTTTAGTGTCCATTTGTTGACTTAGTTTTATTATATCTTCATTAGGAGTGTCGGTATTATCAATGGCTTTATTATACTCTCTGATAGTTTTCATTATTTCTGAATTTCCTTCAAAAATTTGCTCTAATACCGTAGCTTCTTCATTAAAATATGGATTTTGACTTAAATACTCTATCCTAACATTATTTCCTTTAATAATTCTTCCACTATCAGGTATTACTTCTCCAGTAATTATTTTTAAAAGAGTACTTTTACCAGTACCATTGATACCAATCAGACCTATCTTATCTCCTTCATTTATTCCAAAACTTATATTATTAAATAGCTCTTTTTCACTATATCTTTTTGATACACTTTCAATACTTAATAGATTCATTTTATCCCCTCTCACTATCTTTATCTTATAGTTAACCTAAAATTTCTTCACTAATTATATATTATAACATTTTTGAAAAATAGCTACTATTCTATGCTAAATATATTAGCCCCACTTTAATCAAACTCAAAAACTATAAAACAAGACTCTTCCTTTCCCAGAAGATGACTATGAATCCAAAATGTAAAGATATAGTAAATTTAGAAACAATATTTTTCTCATATCTATTACTATTTACTAACTTATGATATAATATTGTGTAATTGCGAAATTTTATGTAAAGGATGATAATAACTTGATTACAGTAACTAATATAAGTTTAAGATATGGAGACCAACAACTTTTTAAAGATGTGAATTTAAAGTTTAATCCAGGAAATTGCTATGGTGTTATAGGTGCTAATGGTGCTGGTAAATCAACATTTTTAAAAATCTTGTCAGGAGAAATAGAACCAAATACAGGAGATGTGAGCATCCCTAAAGAAGCTAGGATGTCTGTTTTAAAACAGGATCATTATATTTATGATGAGTATTCTGTTTTAGAGACTGTTATAATGGGTAATTCTAGACTTTATGAAATAATGAAAGAAAAAGATGCTATATACATGAAAGAAGATTTTTCAGATGAAGATGGCATCAAAGCAGCAGAATTAGAGGGTGAATTTGCTGAATTAAATGGATGGGAAGCAGAGTCTGAAGCATCTTCATTACTACAAGGTTTAGGAATAAGTACTGACTATCATGATAAGCTAATGAAAGAACTTACTGGTGCTGAAAAAATCAAAGTAATTTTAGCCCAGGCTCTATTTGGAAAACCAGAAATACTAATCCTAGATGAGCCTACTAACCACTTAGATATAAGGTCTATAAACTGGTTAGAAGAATTTTTAATTAATTTTGATGGTACAGTTTTAGTTGTATCTCATGATAGACACTTTTTAAATAAAGTTTGTACTCATATCTGTGATATAGACTTTGGAAAGATCAAATTATATATAGGTAACTATGATTTCTGGTATGAGTCTAGTCAATTAGCTCAGCAAATGCTGAAGGATCAAAACAAGAAACAAGAGGAAAAAGTTAAAGAATTAAAAGCTTTTATTGCTCGTTTCAGTGCTAATGCTTCTAAATCTAAACAAGCTACTTCTCGTAAAAAGCTCTTAGATAAGATTACTATAGATGATATTCAGCCATCTAATAGAAGATATCCTTTTGTAGGCTTTAAACCAGAAAGAGAAGTTGGAAATGATATATTAATGGTAGAAGATCTGAATAAAACTATTGATGGAGAAACTATTCTAAAGAATGTAAACTTCACAGTAAACAAAGGAGATAAAATTGCCTTTGTTGGAGATGAAATATCTATCACTACTTTATTTAAGATTTTAATGGAAGAAATGGAAGCAGATAGCGGTAAATTCAAATGGGGTGTAACCATAACTACAGCTTACTTCCCTAAGGATAACTCAGAGTTCTTCAATGATGTAGATCTTAACCTAGTGGATTGGATGCGTCAATTCTCTGAAGATCAATCTGAAAGCTATCTGAGAGGATTCCTAGGAAGAATGTTATTCTCTGGTGAAGAGGCTCTAAAGAAAGCTAAAGTATTATCTGGGGGAGAAAAAGTAAGATGTATGTTATCTAAAATGATGCTAAGTAGTGCCAATGTATTAATTCTAGATCAACCTACAAACCACTTGGATCTTGAGTCAATTACAGCAGTGAATAATGGTCTAAAAGATTATAAGAGTAATGTATTATTTACTTCCCATGACCATCAGTTTATAGATACAGTAGCTAATCGTATAATAAAGATTACTCCTGAAGGAATGATTGATAAGATGATGACTTATGATGAATTCCTAGAAACAGTTGAAGGATAAATAATAAAGGTAAATAGGGTATCCCGGTGGGATACCCTATTTATTATAGGCTATTTTCAATGCCTCATAAGCAAATTCTAAAGTTTTTTCTATATCTTCATCGCTATGTTCAGTGGATAAAAACAATCCTTCAAATTGAGCTGGAGGGAACAATATTCCTCTGTTTAGCATTTCTCTAAAAAATATAGAATACTTATCTGTATCTGATTTCATTACCTGATCATAGCTATCCATAGGTCCTTCTCCCATGAACAAGCACAACATACCTTTAACCCTATTTACAGTTGCCTTTATATCTAAACTAGCTATATGCTCTTTAAATCCTTCTTCTAACTTTACAGCTTTTCTTTCAAGTTCTTCATATATTTTAGGATTCTCTTCTAATATTTCTATTGTCTTATATCCCATATGCATAGCTAGAGGATTGCCAGATAAAGTGCCTGCTTGATATACTGGTCCTAGGGGTGCTATCATATCCATAATTTCAGCTTTACCTCCATAGGCACCCACTGGTAGTCCTCCTCCTATAATTTTTCCAAAGCATGTTATATCAGGCTTTATATCATATACTTCCCCAGCACCACCATAAGCTAATCTAAAACCTGTGATGACTTCATCAAATATTAATAAAGACTTATTCTCATTCGTTATATCTCGAAGATATTTTAAAAAATCTAAATCTGCTTCTACAACTCCCATATTTCCAGCTACTGGCTCTACAATTATAGCAGCTATATCATTAGAATACTCTCGAAAGGCTTTCTTTACTGAATCTATGTTGTTATATTCACATACTATGGTATCTTCTATAACAGTACTGTTTACTCCGGGACTTGTAGGTATTCCATAAGTCAATGTACCAGATCCTGATTTAACTAATAATCCATCAGAGTGACCATGATAACATCCTCCAAATTTTATGATTTTATTTTTATTAGTATAAGCCCGAGCAAGTCTAAGGGCACTCATAGTAGCCTCTGTACCGGAGTTTACCATTCTTACTTTATCTACTGATGGGACTGCTTCTACTATTTTTTTCGCCATAGATGTTTCTATTTCAGTAGGTACTCCATAGCTTGTTCCCTTAGCAAAAATTTCTTCAATCCCTTTAATTATTCTATCATTGCTATGACCTAATATAAGAGGTCCCCAGGAACAAATATAGTCTATATAACAATTCCCATCTATATCAAAGATTTTACTCCCCTTTGCTTTTTCAATGAAAATAGGATCTAATCCCACTGACTTGAATGCTCTTACAGGACTATTTACCCCTCCTGGAATATATCTTTTTGCTTCACTAAAAGCTTGTTGAGATTTTTTAAAATTCATTAATACCGCTCCTTTAATTTCTGTGCTATTTCCTTTGCAAAATAAGTAATTATTATATCCGCCCCTGCTCTTTTTATTGATAAAAGTGACTCATATATAGCTTCTTCACTTAGTAAATCATTTTTTATAGCCATTTTTAACATTGCATATTCACCACTCACATTATATGCTGCCATAGGAACATCATACTTATCCTTTACTTTCCTAATTATGTCCAAATAAGCTAATGCTGGTTTTACCATAACTATGTCTGCGCCCTCTTCAATGTCTAGCTGCACTTCTCTTAATGCTTCTGAAGGATTAGCTGGATCCATCTGATAAGTCTTTCTATCACCAAAGGATGGAGCTGAATGAGCTGCATCTCTAAATGGACCATAGAAAGATGATGAGTATTTAATGCTATAGGACATTATTGGTAAATTTACATATCCATCTTCATCTAATTTTCTTCTCATATGTCCTATTCGTCCATCCATCATATCTGAGGGTGCTACCATATCTGCTCCAGCTTCAGCATGACTTACTGCTATCTTAGACAGATACTCTAATGTTTCATCATTGTTAACATATCCAGTTTCCTCTAAAATCCCACAATGTCCATGATCTGTATATTGGCATAGACATATGTCAGTAATAATGTATATATCCTTATGTCGTTGTTTTATACTCCTTATGGCCTTCTGTACTATGCCATCTTTACTATAAGCTTGGCTACCTATTTCATCCTTTTTATTAGGTATTCCGAAGAGCATTATATATTTAATTCCTAATTTTTCAAGCTCATCTATTTCCTCAATTAGTTTATCTATTGAAAAATGATAATTTCCAGGTAAAGAAGATATTTCTTTTTTTATGTTTTCTCCTTCTACTACAAATAGTGGATATACTAAATCTTCTACTTGTAACCGGGTCTCCTTTATCAATTCCCTAATTAATGAATTAGATCTAAGACGTCTAGGTCTTTTAATTATCTTCATTTTATCCCTCCCCATTAGCTATAAGGTATTTAGTAACTCCCCAATTAGTATATCTATAAACTTCTATGATAAAGTTTTATTTTCAAAAAAGTTCAGTTGTTCCCTACACTTCACTACATCTCCTATTACTATCAAACTAGGTGGTTTTATATTCTTTTCTTGAGCAAGTTGATATATTTGATCTAATCTTTCTGTTATTGTATATTGATTAGGTGTAGTAGCCCAATTAATTATCGCAACTGGCGTATTAGGATCCTTTCCATACTCTATTAGCCTACTTACTATTTTTTCAAGGTTGCTCATCCCCATTAAAAATACTAAGGTACCATTCAATTTAACCATTGAATCCCACTCAAGTTCTTCATCATCGTTTTTTAAATGTCCTGTAAAAACATGAAAAGAGGATGCATGGTCACGATGAGTTATAGGAATACCTGCATAACAAAGTCCTCCAATAGATGAGGTAATTCCAGGTACAACTTCAAACTCAATATTATTTGAATATAATACTATACCTTCTTCTCCTCCCCTTCCAAAGACATAAGGGTCTCCACCTTTTAATCTAGTTACGATTTTACCTTCTCTTGCCTCTTTTACTAAAAGTGTATTAATATCTTCTTGTTTCATAGTATGTTGATTTGATTTTTTACCTACATATACCATTTCACAATTTTTTTTAGCTTCTTTAAGGAGTTCTTCATTTATTAATCTATCATATACAATTACATCTGCTTCTCTAATGGCTTCTAAGCCCTTTAATGTAATTAGTTTGTAATCTCCTGGACCTGCACCTACTAAATAAACTTTACCCTTCATTATCTGTCAACTCCTCAATCACAGCTTGTGCTAATTCTATACCTAATGCTTGCTCCTCACCGATTTTACCTTCTTTAGTCTTCCTAACTAATTTGTTACCTTCCTCATCTCCAAAAATACAATCTAATATTATTTTATCATCTATAACTGTACATAAGGCTCCTACAGGTATATGACATCCTCCATTTACTCCCTTTAAAAATTCCCTTTCAGCTTTAACTTGGATCATTGTTTCTCTACAACTTATTTCTTTAACCATATCATATATATCTTTACGCTCATCGCATATTTCAATTGCTAAGGAACCTTGAGCTGGAGCAGGTAAAATAACCTCTGGTGATAAATACATGCTGATTCTATTATTTAATCCCAACCTATGTAAGCCTGCTGCCGCTAATATAATTCCATGAAAGTTTTCAGTATGGATTTTTTCTATTCTGGTTTCAATATTACCTCTTATTGAAACTATATCTAAGTCTGGTCTAACCTTTAATAATTGATATTTTCTCCTTTTACTTCCAGTACCTATACGAGCTCCCTTAGGTAAATCTTCTAAACTTTTATATCCTTCTTTTAAAACAAGTGCATCTCTAGGATCTTCCCGCTTTGGTATTCCTGTAAATATTAATCCTTTAGGAGTCACAGAAGGCATATCCTTCATACTGTGTATTGCCATATCAATACTTTTACTTAAAAGAGAATTCTCAATCTCTTTAACAAATAATCCTTTATCTCCTATCTTATCTAAAGAAATATTTTGTATTATATCTCCCTTTGTTTTAATAATTTTTATTTGAAAATCTACATAGGGAAACTTATACCTTAATTGATCTATGACCCATTTTGTTTGAGTTAATGCTAATTTACTACCTCTAGATCCTACTACTATTTTCATATAAATTCCTCCTTTCTTTAATATCTCCTAATAAAAATAAGTATTTATTATAATATTTAGTATATATACTCTAATTGTTATTTTAATAATCTACTAAGGAAGGGCTTGTACCTAACCTATAAATAACTTTGACTTCTATAATCCATATAATTCTTCCATCACTTTAATATATGTTTCTAATTTTTCTTTGTCTTCAATCTCTTTAAGTTTAATAGCTGGATTTCTAATTATTCGTTTGAAAGATGAACTGATTATTTTCTCTATTATCTTTTTGTCTCTTTTACTTAGATCTATTTTTCTATTTATATATTCCATGGTATCTTTCTCTACTTCTTGACATTTCTCATACATATTCTTTATGATTGGATCTACTTTTAAGGTTTTGAGCCATTGGATAAAATCTAATACATCTTGATCTATTATATTTTTAGCTTTTTCCGATAATTCTTTTCGCTTACTTTCATTTAAAGTAACTATTTCTTTCAAATTATCAATATTGTAAAGATTAACAAAATCCAACTGTGATAATCTCTGATCCACATCCCGTGGTAATGCCATATCCATAACATATAATTTTTTCGTTAGTTTAGGCATATCTTCCTTACATATAATATGATGAGGACAAGCTGTAGCAGTTATCAGTATGTCTACTTCTTTTAATATTTCATATCTTTGTTCATAAGATATTGGTATTACATTAGGATATTCATCTTGAATATTAACTAATTTACCATGACTTCTATTAGACATATATAGAGTACTTAGGTTTTCATTAATTAAGTACTTTAAAGATAGCTTTCCCATTTTACCCAATCCAATGACAAGAGCTTTTTTACCTTTCAATTGAATATGTTCATTCAAAAATTTTACACCAATATAGCTAATCGAAAGAGGATGCTCAGATATCTTTAACTTATTTTTTACTTTTTTAGAGGTTGTAATTGCTTCTCTGAATAACTTATTTAATGTTTTCTGACTTCCCCCTAGCTCCATAGCTAATAAATGAGCTTCCTTAACTTGTCCTAAGATTTGATCTTCACCTAATACTATAGATTTCAATCCTGATGTAACTTCATATAAATGATATATAGCTTTTATATCCTCTTTGATAAATAAATATTTGTTAATTTCTTCAGGTTTTGCCTTCTCTTCATATACTTTTTTTACTGATTCTATACTTTTATCAATATTATCTTCTGTATCAGCTATGTAAATTTCACTTCTATTACAAGTTGAGAGTATCACACATTCTTTGACTCCATTATCTAATAAATAATTTGTGATATCGATCTTTTTTGTGTCTGTAAATGAAACCTTTTCACGAACTTCTGTTATTGCTGTATCATGATTTATACCAACTACTGCAATTTTCATTTCATAGACCTCCATATTGCTATTATTAATCTATATCCTTTACTCTTTGGAGTAATATATCTGCTAGAACAGGCTCTACTCCTAAGGGATTAGCTATTCTAAATTCAACATCTTTATACTGGTTATTTAGCTTTTCTATTATATTCGGTATATCTTCTTTAATGTGAATTCCTTCATATAAAAAGTAAGGTACTACCACTATATCTTTAATATTTTCTTCTACCATGTCTCTAACCACATCTGGAATAAATGGCTTACTTATCTCCATGTATGCACCCTTTACAATATATTGATCAGTTTTACCTCTTAATATATCAACGATTTCATTAAATCCTTTTTTTGCTGCATCAGATCTACTACCATGTCCTACCACTAATAATCCTTTTTTCATTATAATTTTCCTCCTATATTTTTAATGCTTTTTAATAAATCTTCTATATTCGTAGCTACATTAGTATAGTTAATTGAAGGTCTATTTATCAAAAGTACCTCTACATTCATATCTAGAGCTGATTTGATTTTTTCATAAGTACCTCCTACTTTACCACTATCCTTTGTAACAATATAATCTATTTTATAAAACTCATAAATTGCTCTATTAAATTCACTACTGAATGGTCCTTGTAGTCCTAATATTTGTTTAGGTAAGAAGCCTAAGTCATTGCACTTTTTTATAACATTATGAGTAGGTAATACTCTTATATATAGTCTTTCTTTAAAAGGAACTATTTTAAATTTATCTAGATTATTACTACCTGTTGTAAGTAATATATTTCCTGATTTATTTTGTAGAAATTTTATTATTTCATCATAATCAGAGAATCGCCTGATTCCTTTTACATTAATCTTTTCTCTCTCAAATCTTAAATAAGAGATGTTTTTAATATTAGCTGCTTTCATAGCATTTTTTGATGCTTCACTGGCATAAGGATGAGTAGCATCAATTAAAATTTTAATATCATTTTCATCTATTATTTTTTCCATGTCATTTTCATCTAATCGTTGGGATATAGTATCTAACATAGGATGGTTTTTAAAGAGTTTCCCTCCATATTCTGTGGCAGTTGTAGCTAATACACTATATCCTTGTTCTAGCAACTTAACCACTATATCTCTACCATCCTGAGTTCCAGATAAAACTAATATCATATTCTATAGCCCCTTGGAGTAACCATTTTTCCTCCTTTGATATAGGATTTAGAGTTTCCAATTATAAGGGTTGTGAACATATCTATATTATGATCTAGCATATGCTCTAAATCAGTTAAAACTATTTCTTCATCTTCTCTTTTCGCATTTCTTACAATTGCTACTGGTGTACTTTTGCTTTTATAATTTAATAAAATCTCTCTTGATATTACTATTTGTTCTTGTCTCTTTTTACTTCTAGGGTTGTAAATAGTTATAACAAAATCACCTTCACCTGCACAATGTATTCTTTTTTCAATTAATGACCAGTCTGTAAGTAAGTCACTTAAACTAATAGTAGCAAAATCATGCATAATCGGAGCTCCTACACAAGCTGCTGATGCATTCGCTGCTGAAACTCCAGGAATTACTTCAATATCTACTGTACTATTTTTCTTTAATAGTACCTCTATCATTATCCCTGCCATTCCATATACACCAGCATCTCCACTACTTACTAATGCAACTACCTTCCCATCCTCTGCATATTCTAAAGTCTTCTCACAACGCTCAACCTCTTTTTTCATCTGAGATGATACTATTTTTTTACTATCTATCATATCCTCGATAAGTTCTATATATTTCTTATATCCAATTACTATATCAGATTTTTCAATAGCCTCTACAGCTTTAAAGGTCATATGCTTTTTATCTCCAGGGCCTATACCTACAACATAAATTTTTCCATTCTTGTTCAATTCATTTCCTCCTTCCAAATAGATATGGTTATACCTTCATATGCTTTTTTTCTCATAAGACATTTTCCTTTTTTACTTACTATATATCCGCAAGGTTCACAAACCGATCCAACTCCAATAGTTTTTCTAACAAAATCTGAAGAGTTAAATTTACTTTCTATTCTCTTAATCCTATCTCTATCTATAATAGTTAATGGAATATGTAGACATTTAGCTGCATCTAAGATCCCTATTTCATCTCTTTTTACATCTATGGTTGCTAAAGCTTTGATACTTTTAATATGCAAATTCAAATCATTCATAGATAAGTTTATAGCTTCTAATATTTTATTTCTAGAAATACCTCGTCTACACCCAATACCTATTACAATATTCTGAGGCACTAATTGTACACTTTTATATGATGATTTAACTTCCTTCTTATTAGTTATATTTACTATTCCTTTTATACTGTTAAACTCTTTTTGATTCTTTAAAATAAATCCTTTTAGTATTTCTGGATCTATAGAAATATCTGTTTCTATTCCTACTGGTTCTTCATTCACTAGTAAAGAAGTAATATCCTTAGCATCCTCCATATTATCAATGTAGCACTTTAATCTTATAGCTAACATATCAATCGGGATAACTCCTTTTACATCAGAAGCTGTTGTAATAACTGGTTGAGCTCCTATTAAATTAGCAAGGGATTGTGCAGCTTCATTTGCTCCCCCAATATGTCCCGAAAGTAAACTTATAATAAACCTACCTTTTTCATCCATAACTAATATAGCTGGGTCTAAGGTTTTATGTTTAATATGCTTAGATATACTTCTTACGACTACTCCTGTAGCCATAATAAAAAGAAGAGTATCATATTTTTCAAATAGAACAGGCATATACTCAGATAACTTTCCTTCTATAGCATATAACTCCTCTATACAATATTTATCTAAAGTATAAATATCAGCATTATTCTTATATGACTTTATCCTCTTAGCTTGTATTATCCCACCCTTTGTTAGGGTAATAATAGCTAATTTCACTTTTTTGCCTTCCTATATCCATGAGAAAAACTTGCATCATATAATTTAGATAAACTATATTTATCTCCCAAAAAATCTCCTACTAATATCTGAGCTGTTTTGTTTATATTTGCTTCCTTCACTTTATCTGAAATATTAGATAGCTTTCCTTGGACTATTTTTTGATCATCCCAAGTTGCTTTTTGAATTACTGCTACTGGAGTATCCTTATCATAATGCTTCATAAGTCTAGAAACTACATTATCTATCATATGAACTGATAAAAATATAGCCATAGATGCTTTATGACTAGCTAATTTATCTAGACTCTCTGACTCTGGCACTGGTGTTCTACCTTCTAGTCTAGTACAAATAACCGTTTGGGATATATCTGGTAGAGTAAACTCTTTATTTAGAGCTGCTGCTGATGCTACAAAAGAACTTACTCCCGGTATAACTTTACTAGATATTCCTAAATCTTCTAGCCAATCAATCTGTTCTCTGATAGCACCGTATATACTTGGATCTCCTGTATGAACTCTAGCTATTAATTTATCTTCCTTAACGCCTTCTTCTATCACTTTTATAACCTCTTCTAAAGTCATGGAAGCACTGTTGTATAATGTGCTTTCTTTTCTGCGACATTCTATTATTTCCTTATTAACTAATGACCCTGCATAGATGATGATATCTGACTTTTCAATAATATTTCTACCTTTAACAGTTATTAAATCAGGATCTCCAGGACCTGCTCCAATAAAATATACATTATTCATATTTTAACCCCCTATTTTTTATAACTAGTGTAGAAAGATAAGGTACTTTTTTATCTGTTAAATCTCTAATATCATAACTAATTTTTTCTTCTACTGTTCCACATTTAGATACAAGTACAAAATTATTTTCAAGGTTTTTATTCTTTAGTGTTTCACCTAACTGTTCATGTTCATTTGAAGGCTTCATGATAATTAAATTATCAAAATTCTCTAATGCCTTCTCCAATCCTTCTATATTCTTCCTTAATGGAATTATACCTAGTGTCTCTTCGCCAGATGTTAAAGGAATATTAACTCTACTAGCTAAAGCACTAAAGGATGTTATTCCTGGGATAGTTTCTATACTAATATGTTTTAATTTTAAATGGGGAATAAGATACATATAAGTACTATAAATCATAGGATCTCCTAATGTAAGAAATCCAATATTTTTATCATTATTTAGTAATGTGTAAATGGTATTTGCGTTATCACTCCAAGCCTTATTCAAAATCTCTTCATCATAAGTCATTGGAAAGTTAAGATACAGTATTTCAACATTCACCGGTAAGTAATCCTTTGCAATATTAAGTGCTATGCTACCTTGTCCCTTTTTACTTTCTGGACATATTACAATGTCTATTGTCTTTAATATTTTTGTAGCCTTGATAGTCAGTAATTCAGGGTCTCCTGGACCTACTCCAATGCCATAAAATTTTCCTGCCATAATATCACTCCTTTGAAGCTGATATAACATAGATGGGATTTTGTCCTATCATCATTGTTAAATCTCCAATATTTTTTCCTTTTGAAATATTGACATGTACAACGTCTATATTTTTAAATGTATTCTTTTTAAGATAAGTAATAGCCTTATATACATTTTCTAAAGTTATTGCATTTATAACTATTCTTCCTTTATCAGTCAAGTTTTTCTTAGCCCACATAATTATCTCATCCATTTTACCGGATGAACCACCTATAAACACTTTATCTATTGAACCTATACTCTTAAGGATTTCAGGGGCCAACCCTTCTATTACTTCAATGTTACTAATATTAAAATTCTTCTTGTTTTTATTTATAAGATCTGTTCCTTCTGTATTTTTTTCGACTGAATAAACCTTTCCTTTTGGAATAAAAGCTGCTATTTCTATTGATATAGCCCCAGTTCCAGCCCCCACATCTACTACTCTATCTTCTTTATTTAATCTTAATTTACTAATAGAAATAGCACGAACTTCTTCTTTTGTCATAGGAATATTTCCTCTTATAAAATTATCATCTGGTATGCCAAAGCTACATGATTTCATCTAATATCACCACCACATTCAAGTCAATTTCTTCTAAACAAACAATTTCTTCTGGCTTTCCTATATATATTTTTTCCGTTTCATAGGATAGATTTTCTCCTACATACATTATCTTACTTTTCATATTATTCTTTATTAACTCACTAGCAATCTTTTGAGGATTCCAAACTTTATCGGTCAATATTCCCACCTTTTTATTTTCTTTAACTGCAGTTAAAAAGTCATTATTTCTGCCATGTAAGCTACATAAGTATGCATCTTCCCAACTTTCTCCTACTTTAGAAAACATATATTGTAGAGAACTAATTCCAGGAATCATTTTAATTCTTCTATTATCTAGATTCCTTTTTAAATAATCTGATAAACTATAGAATCCCGTATCCCCTGAAACTACAACTACTATTTTTCTGATATCCCAATTGTTTTTTATATATACAATCATTTCCTTTAATCCTAGTGATATATCAAATATTTCCTTGCCTTTAGTATCTATATTATTTAAGTTTCTCTTAGCTCCTATTATTACATCCGATTCTAAAACTATTTTTTTAGCTATAGGTAGAATATAATCTCTATGACCAGGACCTAATCCCACTACATAAATTTTATTCATTTTCATATTCCTCCAACATCTCTTTTGCAATAGAACACATGCTTAATAGCCCATGATCCCGAGAGAAAATTACCGTTCCAATTTTCACTTCTTTATATGTTCTCATCTCACAATTGTAGCTTATTTTATTAGCTATATCATAAAATACTCCTTCCATATTATCTTCTACTATATATTGAATGGCTTCATCTGTTGTGGTACTCTCGAAGATTTTTTGTATTAAACTTTGAGGAGCTCCTATTAATGCACATCGTGAGGCAAGTATCTCCATTCTCCCATCTGCTATTTTACTATGAGTATGAAATATACCTCCTGCCACTTTAATCATTTTTCCTATATGACCTATCCATAGAATCTCTTCTATTTCATACTCTACAGCTTTATCCAGCATGAATCCAATGAAGTTACTAGTTTTCACATGAGAGTATTCCTTTATAGATAATTCATTAAGAAAATCCCGTCCATAATTACCGGGAGAAAAAATCACTTTTTTTATTCCTTGTTCTTTCAACATCGACAACTCTAATTCCAAAGAATCCTTAAATGCCTCTTCAGACATAGGCTCTACAATTCCAGTAGTTCCTAAAACAGAGATGCCTCCTTCTATTCCTAATTTAGGATTAAAAGTTTTCTTTGCAATATCCACTCCTTCTGGAATAGAAATCGTTATTTTCACCCCTACTCCTTTTGGTAATTCTTCAGATACTCCATCAATAATTGTTTTTCTTGGAGTGGGATTAATAGCATATTCTCCCACTGGAATAGCTAATCCAGGCTTAGTTACTTTCCCAACTCCTATACCACCATAAATATAGATATTATCTTCATTTATTTTCTCAACCTCAGCATATATTTTAATACCGTTGGTTATATCAGGATCATCACCACTATCTTTTATAACACTGCATCGTACTATATTATCCTCAATATAAATATCTTGTAATGCTAAATCTAAAGTCCAACCTTTAGGTGATAATATCTGAATCTTGTCTATTTTATCTCCTGTAATCAACATTCTGGCAGCACCTTTAGCAGCTGCTGTGGCACAGGATCCTGTAGTATATCCAAACCGTAATTTTTTACCATTCTTAACTACAAAATGATTCATATTAGCCACCTATATCATATATATCAAAGCATTTATTATAGCAGCTGCAACAGTACTTCCACCTTTTCTTCCCTTGGTTATGATATAGGGTACATCCAGTGATTTTATTATTTCTTTTGATTCTGCTGCTCCTACAAATCCTACTGGAACCCCTATAATAAGATCAGGTTTAGGCATACCCTTGTCAATTTTCTCTTTTAGAGTAAATAAAGCTGTTGGTGCATTTCCTATAGCAAAAATCCTAATATTTTCATTTTTTATAGCTTTTTCAATAGCTACCATTGACCGGGTTATACTTCTGTCTCTAGCTTCCTTAACTACGTCATCATCATGAACAAAGTTGCATACCGTTCCTCCCAATGCGCTTAATTTTCTTTTGTTTATACCTGATTTAACCATTTGAGTATCTGTATATATATCTCCACCTTTTTTAAGTGCCTCAATACCAGTCTCTATAGCTAGGGGATGAAACTCTAATAAATCTGCATATTCAAAGTCTGCAGTTGTGTGAATCACCCGCTTTACAACTTTACTTGTTTTTTCATCAAAATTTCTAACACCTAATTCTTTCGTAATAATTTCAAAACTTTTTTCCTCTATTAAAGCAGGCTTTTTAACATATGACATTTTTATCTCTCCTTATTATTCAATAAATTTGGGTCCTCCTGAGATAATTTCATAATCCATAATTCTACTGTAATTATTAAAAGATATAATATTGTTTAGTTGAAATAAAAAGCTCTCTTTATCAAATGATTTTTCTTTGTATAGTATCCCAATAACAGTTCCACTATGAGCTATATTTAATCCATATGCTCCACATTTTAATGCCAAAGAATTTAAAGAATGCAACTTTTTCTTATATAAATATTTTTGATTTATAAAAGCACTTAAAGTTGCTCCTTTACCTATACTTATCATATCCTGACTATCTAAACCTTTTTCAATATACTCTAAGGCTTTGTTATAATCTTCTAACCTCCCATTACTACCACTCTTTGATAATGCTTTATGAAAAGAAACAGTATCAATAAATCCTTTTCCTTCTAAACATAGAACTCTACAACCTAAACTTCCTTTGTATTTTTTTATATAATCACCTTTAATATAATCAAATAGTGTTAGTTGTGAAAATATGATGCTATCAGTTGGTTCTACTTCTGTACATATTTTAGCTATTTCTTCCTCTTTTATTTCTTTTCCTAGGTATTTCACTGTAGCTAATATGGTAGCTGCTAAATCTGCCGTACTGCTCGCCATACCTTTTCCTCTAGGTATATCTGATGAAATGTTTATTTTTAATCCAATATCTTTCTTTGAACCATATTTAAAATATTTAAAAGTTTTCTCAATACCTTTATAAACTTTAGGATATTTGTCTTTAGTTGAATATCCCTCTTCCAATGTTACGTGAGAAAAAAGATTAATAGGATATGAAATCAATTTATTACTCCCATTTATATATCCTTGGAATAGTTCCCCACAAGAAGCAGGACATTTTGTTTTTATCATAATTTAATCATCCTTATACCTAATAAAAATATCCAATATTATTAAATGGCTCTTGTATATATTTATTTAAGTCCTTATAAGTATCCTTATTAACTGATATAATCAAACAAGTTGATGGACCCCCTGACTTATATAAGTCTATAGTTGAATTTTCATTGATATGATAATTTAGATTATTAGTCCTAGCCATTTCTTTTACTTCTTCTAAAATTCCTTTAGAACCTACAGGTAATAGTTCATGAACAAACTCCATTTTCTTTAACTTTTTAATAGTATTTAATGAAATGATTTCATTATCACCTTTTCTTATTTCACTTCCTAGCTTAGGAATACCCACCACCACAATTGAAGTATTCTTAGGTGTATAAGGACACTTCCACTCCTTTTTATCTATAATACCTATTGCTGTTATTCCCATCCCTGTCTGTAGTGTTGAAAAATTCTCTTCTGTACTACCAGTTACGATAATATCTTCAGATATATTTAATCCTTTAATCAATTCTTGAATCCCTTCTAAAATTAATTTCCCAGTTGGATTCATCTCAACTGACAATGTATTAATTATAGTCATAGGACTACTGCCTATTGCATAGATCTCTGCCAATGCTACATGAGCAGTAAAATAACCTACTATTTTTGGTGACACAGTGATAACATCTTTCTCTTTTTCTCCTATAGCTCCTGCAGAATCACAGGATATCACAAGTTTTTGATCCTTATTTATATCTATAAATGTCAAATCCCTAAATTGCTCTGATCTCATATAAAGTTTATCTCCTGTTCTTTAGAATAATCTCATATAATAAAGTAGCAAAAACTATATTTATGATAGAGGCTATTGTTAAAGGTATTATAATAACCGAGAATAATCCCAATCCATATAATGGTAGTCCCAAGGGTATAGCTAAAGCTGCTGCTATACTAGAAGAAACTGGTCCATTTAGTATAATTGCTACAATATTAGCTATTATTCTGAAGCCTTTCTTATACAACTTACCAAATATATAAGCTGTTACCGCCATCTCCAATGTAATTACTAAGTGCATTGGAATAGTCAATGGAAATCCACTTGTAGTAGCTGTTAGTAGGTGTCCCAATGCAGCAACTATAGCTCCATAGGCTGGACCTAAAAATAATGAAGCGAAAAAACCTGGCATTGAATCCAATGCAATACTCGTCCCTGGATATTTAATCATAGCCCCTACCGCAGATAGTGCTACTAACATACCAGAATAAGTTAATTTTGTTGTAGAAATTTTCTTGTTATAAGCTTTCTGATTTAACATATGTATCCCCCTTTAAAATTTAATGAACTATACAAAAGTTTTTACTTTTTCCCAATGGTCTAACATGTTATACAAAAAATCATTATTACTATAAAAATGAATATGAGGATATCCTGCAATAACATTTTTCTTTTTAAGTCCACATTTCCATTCTTTATTTTTTTTACCTTCCTTTTTCTTCTGAACATTATATACATATTCAATATTAGAGTTATCTTGTATTTTAGATCGATGAAATTCATGGGCTCTAATACTGATTTTTTCATTATATTCAACTTCCACATACCCAAACCTCTGTAATCTTTTAGTCATGAGACTATCAGTTTCAAAGAATCCAACCATATCATATTTTTTTCCTTCTAAATCTGTTATTGATTTTGTCAAATACATAAGTCCACCGCATTCAGCATATGCAGGTAATCCTTCTTGAAGTCGTCTTAATAAGTCTTGTCTAAAGCTTATGTTTTTTTCCAACTCATTTGTGAATATTTCAGGAAAACCTCCACCAATATATAAACCATCTAACTCTAAAGGAAGAACTTCATCTTTTAATGGACTTATAGATATAAATTCAACCCCTATTTTTTTCATTAAATCAATATTATCTTGATAATAAAAACTAAAAGCTTCATCTTCAAAAATTCCAATTCTTAAACCAAACTTTTTTCCATTTATAGTATTATCAATTTTATTATTCTCTGTAATATTTGTCTCAGCTACCTTTAAAATTTCATCTAAATCAATAGTTTCTTCTATGATTTTAGCTAACTCATCAGATTTTTCTTGTAAATCAATTACTTCATTTGCCGGTATAAGTCCTAAATGCCTGCTTTTTAAACTAATATTAAGGTTAGAAGGTAAATATCCTAAACAAGGTATACCTACATCTCTTTCTATTACAGTTTTTAATATATTATAATGCCTTTCTCCAGACACTCTATTAATAATAATCCCTTTAATTTCTACTTCTTTATCATACATTTGATAGCCTAACACTATAGCTGATGAACTCAAGGAAATTCCTTTACCATCTATCACTAATATAACAGGAGTCTTAAGTATTTTTGATATATGAGCAGAGCTTCCCATATCCTTTTCAACTCCAAACCCATCATAAAGTCCCATAACCCCTTCTATAACTCCAACATCCTTGTCTTTCATGTTTTTTTTGAATAGATACTTAACTGTGTCTTCATCTAATAACCAGCTATCTAAATTGTAAGAGGGATTACCCGTTACAAATTTATGAAATTTAGGATCAATATAATCAGGTCCAACTTTAAATGGAGCTACATTAATTCCTCTCTTTGATAAAGCTGACATTATTCCTAAACTGATAGTTGTTTTTCCCACCCCACTGGCAGTCCCAGCAATCATGATATTCTTCATATGGCTATCCTCCCTTAAATACTATATTTATCAAAAGGTATTATTTATTTTTTCTAAAATACCATATTTCTCGTTATAACTTATCTCTACTATAGTTCCTGGGTATATCCTAAAATGCCATCTTTGATCTATATCCAATTCTAATAGTAGAGTTATTATAGTCTGAATGATTCCTCCATGAGTGATACATATATTAGTAGTTTCTGTATTTTTTAATGATTCTAGAAATTCTTCTACCCGACTGTATACATCAATCAGACTCTCACCTTTTGGAATAGAATAATTAATATAATCCCTTGTCCAATTTTCCCATATATCTGGATATAACTCTTTAACTTCTTTAAAATCCTTACCTTCAAATACTCCAAAGTTTATTTCGTTAATACGGTTTTCTATCATAATTTTAGTTCCAAGTTTTTTACTAACCTCTTCAGCTAATAATTTACACCTAGACATTGGACTAGTGTATATAACATCCACAGTATAATCAATTTCATTAAGTATTTTTTCCACTTGAGCTTTCCCTTTATCCGTATACTGAGATTCAGTCTGTCCTATATATAACTTATGATAGTTAGCTTCAGTTTCAGGATGCCTTACAAGTATTAACTTCATATCATCCACCCTCTTAATAAATAAATAATTATTAAGAATATAGACTGAGTAATTTCAATAATAAACCCAATCGTATCTCCAGTCATTCCACCTAATACTCTTTTAAAAAATCTAGTGAAATACATTGTAGCGATAAAACATAACCCGATAGGTAATATAAATTTAGCTGAATATAATGGTATTCCAAAAACAATCAAAAATATAATTGCTATTATTCCTTCTTTTGCACCACAGTTTTCAATAAACAATTTCCCCATTCCTTCAGATCTAGCATATTTACTAATTGAACAAGATATTATTCCAAAACTTCTTCCTACAACTGGCATTATAAAGAGATATTTAAGAGGAATATATACAGTCAAAGATATATTTAAAGCTAATAAAGTCACAATACTAATAACTCCAAATGCTCCAATTCTACTATCTTTCATGATTTCTAACATTCGTTCTTTATTTCGATTGCTAAATATACCATCTATAGTGTCTGAAAGTCCATCTATATGTAATGCACCGGTTAAACATATGTACATAATCCATATTAAAATACTTAAAATAGGCCTATGAATATATTCTTCCAAATACACAGCTATTAAAAGAAATCCTCCAATAACTAATCCTATTAAAGGCATAAATTTAATTCCTTTAATAAATTCTTCTTCATCAAATGAGTATACTTTTCTTATAGGAATTCTAGTAAAAAAAGTTAAGAGCAACATAATACCCTTCATTTATAATGATTCCTTAATTTTAATAGGTATACCTGAAACGGTTAGATAAACAGTATCAGACTTTTTAGCGATATATTGATTTACTCGTCCTGCAATATCTCTAAAAATATTTCCTAGTTTATAAGATGGTACTAACCCCATTCCAACTTCATTAGTAACTAAGATAACATTTTTATTATCTATTACACTAAGCATATCTTCTAACTCTTTTAAAACATCTTTTTCTAAATCATTTATTTCTTCAATACTACAATTATCAAAATCTATATTACTCTCCAAGATCAAATTAGAGACCATAAGTGTAATACAATCTAATAACACAGTATCTGATTGTATAAAGGACTGGTCTACAGATAAGTCATTAAAATTTTTATAGCGTTCAATAGTTATCCAATTATTCGGTCTACTTTCTTTATGTTTTTTTATCCTTTCTTTCATACCTTGATCAAAGGCAATTGCAGTTGCAATATAAACTATCTTTTCTCCTTTATCTTTTGCAATTGATTCAGCTAAGCTGCTTTTACCACTTCTTGTTCCACCGGTTACAAGAGTTAAACTTTTCATTATGATCACTCATTTCTATTAATTTATATCTAATGTTTGTAATGCATTTAAAAGTTTAATATTATCTTCTCTATTTTTTATAGCTATTCTAAAATATTTATTATCTAATCCATTAAAATCTTCACAAGTTCTTATATATATTTTTTCCTTTAGTAATAAATCTTGTAGTTTATATGAACTACTTTTCCGAAGTCTACATAAAATGAAGTTTGTATAAGTTTGAAAGACTTTAATATAGCGTATTTTTTTTAATTCATATAACATGAATTGCCTCTCTTCATAAAGCCACTCTAATGTCTTTTTATTAAAACTATGATCGTTGATTATATCAGGGATTGCCTTTAATGCTAATGTATTTAATGACCAAGGCTCTTGATATTTTGACAGTCTTTTGATAACTTTTTCTGACCCTAATCCAAATCCTACTCGTATCCCTGGAATAGAATAGAATTTTGTTAAAGATCTAAGTATAAATAAATCATACTCATCTATTAAGTCTATAGCTGATTTCTTTTCTAAGAAGTCAACAAATGATTCATCTAATAAGAGAAAACTATTCATTTCCTTTGATATTTTTAACAAGTCTTCTATAAAGTCTTTATCGAAATAAACTCCCGTAGGATTATTTGGGTTGCAAAGCACCACACAATCCGGGTTTGTACTATACATCTTGTCTTTTAATTTATTTATATCTATTATGAAATTAGATTTGGGATATAGTATATGGTACTCAACATCTCCACCCGCTAGCTTAAATGCTCTTTCATATTCATTAAAGGTAGGCTGAATAATTAATATCTTTTTAAAGTTCATTGCCCTTGCGAACAAATAAATTAACTGAATTGCTCCATTCCCTAAGATTATTGAGTTCTCTGTAATTTTTAATTGATCAGCAATATGCTTTATGCTTTTAGCTCCGTCAATTTCAGGATATCTATGTATATCATTTAAAGATTCTTTTAAGTTATTAACTACTTTCTCTGAAGGACCCAAAGGATTAATATTCACACTGAAATCTAAAACTTCATCCTTTTCTTCTCCAATATATCCTCCATGTTTATTCATATAAACACCTCCTACATAAAGCCTTATCAAGAAATAAATATCATAATAAGTATCATAATAAGTACCGTTATCATTTCACTACTATACATAATTTTAACTGAATCTAAGATATGTTTTACACTTAAAGAACTTATATTATCACCTATAGTTGGCTTCTCTACTTTCTCACCAAAGTAGGTATTCGTTCCCCCTATTTGTATATTTAACAAACCTGCTACTGTAGCTTCAGGATAGCCTGCATTAGGACTTTTATGATTGTTCCTATCCCTAATTAGTATTTTGAAACCATTTTTCCAATCATAACCTAATAAACTTCCTCCTATAAACATTAATATGCTACCTATTCTAGCTGGAATAAAATTCACTATATCATCTAGTTTTGCTGAGGCGTATCCTATTTCAGTATAGGGATGTTGTATATACCCCACCATGGAATCCAGGGTATTTATTGTTTTATATATAAATACAAATTGAACAGGCATACCTATCAAAAATCCTAGTAACATGTAAAATAACGGAGCCAATACTCCATCAATTGTATTTTCAGATACAGTCTCTATGGTTGCCCTACAAATTTCATTTTCTGATAGTTTATCTGTATCCCGTCCTACTAAATATGATATTAATTTTCTACCTTCTACTATATTTTCTTTATGTAAAGCTTCATATATTTTCTTACTCTCCTTATCTAAACACCTTCCTGCTAAAGACGTATATAATAAATAAATTGTTATGAATATATTTATAATTGGATGTATTCTGTTAGCTATATAAAGAATAAAACTTATTATAAATACCACAGTTACTAAAGTTATGATAACTAATAAAAATCCTCCTATTTTTAAAGGAATATATTTTGATTTTCTAATCTTTTTTTCATTAAAGGATATTAGCTTACCAATGAATATAATAGGGTGGGGCCAAGAATAAGGATCACCTAATACATAGTCTAGAATAGTTGATATTAATAGCACCCAGATCATTATCATCTATAAAGTCCCGAAATTTTCTTTATTTCTTCTATATTTAAGTATTTTCTTACAGTCTCAGATAATTTTTGATATTCTATATCCTTGAGCTCTTTAAAGTTTAATGATTTGGAATCTATATTTAATCCTTTTTTAGCTATTAAGAGTTTAATTAATTTCGTTCTGAAATTATCGTTTTCAAATATTCCATGAAGGTATGTACCAAATACTAATCCTGTCTCACTGACTGCACCATCAAATCTACCATCTTCTAATTCTATAAAAGGTTTACACTTATCAAATCTTTTGGTTTGACCCATATGAATTTCATATCCATTTATTATTTCAGTTTCAATTTCTAGATTATTTATTGGGTTATTTGCTATTATACCTTTAACTTGTTTAGTATCTTTAACTTCCTGAATTATAGTTTGTGTTTTCATTAAACCTAAACCATTAATTTGTTTCATTGAAGATTCTATACCTTTTGGATCAAGAATCTCATATCCTAACATCTGATATCCTCCACATATACCTATAATAGGAATGCCCTCTTTATGCTTTTTATAAATAATACGATCTAATCTAGATTTAATAATAAATTCCATATCTTTAATAGTATTTTTACTTCCTGGAATTATAAGCAAGTCTATATTTTCAAAACCTTCTTCTTCTGTTATATATTTTACACTCACTCTATCTTCCATCTCTAAAGGAGTAAAATCACTGAAGTTTGATACATAAGGTAACTTAACAACTCCAATATTAATATCATTATTTTTATTATTAGTAAATTTACTAGTTACACTATCTTCATCATCTATTTTCAAATCAAAATAAGGTAAAACTCCTAGACAAGGTATATTAATTTTATCCTCTAACATTTTAATTCCTGGTTTAAGAATCTCAATATCTCCTCTGAATTTATTAATAATAAATCCTTTTATCCTAGCTCTTTCTGAAGGCTCTAAAATCATAACAGTTCCATAGAGTGATGCAAAAACACCACCACGTTCTATATCTCCTACAAGAACCACAGGACTGTCTACTAATTCAGCTAATCCCATATTCACAAGATCATTCTCTCTTAGATTTATTTCAGCAGGACTGCCTGCTCCTTCTATCACAATCACATCAAAATCATTACTTAATTTTTTATATGCTTTATCAACTATTCCTTTTATATTAGGCACTTCTTTACGATATTCTGATGCGGTCAAATTTTTATGCACTCTACCCATTAATATAACTTGGCTTCCCACTTCGCTTGTAGGCTTTAATAAAATTGGATTCATCTCAACCATAGGATCTATCCCTGCAGCCTCAGCTTGAACTACTTGCGCTCTACCCATTTCTTCTCCATTCTTAGTCACATAAGAATTTAGAGCCATATTCTGTGACTTAAATGGAGCAGTCTTATATCCATCCTCTTTAAAAACTCTACAAAGTGCTGCTGTAATAATACTTTTACCTACAGAAGATCCTGTACCTTGAATCATTATATTTTTTGTCAAAAGTATCACCCCTTTATATTTTCTCTTTTAAAATTATATAATTCTTCTTCATTTTTAAATAAAGGCATATTTAATTTCTTGTGAATTTTCACAAGCCAAGGTTCTTTTAAATTAGCTTTGTTTAATGTATTTTCATTTAAAAAAATTTTACTTGGAATCCCTTCATCTATGACTTTACCTTTATTTAATACATAGACATAATCACAATATTCATATATAAAATCCATATCATGGCTTGATACAACTGTTTTTTTACCTTCTCTTACAATATTATTCATAGTATTTATCAT
This sequence comes from Anaeromonas frigoriresistens, assembly GCF_016820655.1. Lineage (GTDB taxonomy): Bacteria > Bacillota > Clostridia > Tissierellales > SIT17 > Anaeromonas > Anaeromonas frigoriresistens. Next base: position 68,105 of record NZ_WSFT01000036.1, on the reverse strand, counting down.
ATTGTCTGACATACTGGGATCTAAGCCTGCAAGAGGCTCATCAAAAAAAATTATTTTACAATCTAATGCTAAAACTCCTGCTATTGCAACTCGCTTTTTTTCTCCATGACTTAGAAAATGCACTGGTTTATCTTTGAATTCCTCTATATTAAGCAAATTTATTATTATATCAACTTTTCTTTTTATAATTTCTTCATCATACCCTAAATTTCTAAGTCCAAAAGCTATATCATCATATGTATTTGAATAAAATATCTGCTTATCTGCCTCTTGAAAAACTATCCCTACTTCTCTCCTTAAATTTCTAAGGGATTTTTTATTATATTTAATCTTTTTATCATTAAATATAACCTCACCTTTATCAGGTTTAAGATAACCTATTAAACTTAAGAAGAGGGTAGTTTTTCCAGCACCATTTCCTCCAACTATACCTATCTTATTTCCTTTATTTAAATCTATATTTATATTTTTTAATGCCACTTTTCCATCTTCATAATTATAATTTAAATTCACTGTCTTTAACATTTATTCACCTACATATAAAATTGACTGTCATAATTTTTGCTTTCAAGAGAAACTATCATATCTTTATATCTTTTAATCATCCTAACAATTAATGTTCTTAAAAGTAACCCTAATGAATTAAAACTATTTTTCATAGTGTTATATCCAAATTTTAAATCTTGTGCTCTATAAATCTTTGATATTTCTTCTAAAAGTATAAATATAAATCTATATGTGAGCATTGTAAGTTCAATCAATAATACTGGTACTTTGTACTTTAATAGTAGTTTGATTAAACTATTAAAAGGTGTAGTGAGTATTAAAAAATAGCTACAAGATATTGTAGAAAAAGCTCTAGTAATAAGAGAGATAGCTTGTATTAAGCTATCTTCTCTTATAATTATAAAAAAACTAGAGATTTTAATGCTAAATAAACTTGTTATATCATTATTTGAAATACTAAATATAAAAGCTATTAGACTTAACAATATAAAAGCTATTGGTAATAAATACATTTTAAAATATACTTTTATAGGTATTTTAGCTATTATTGTTACAATAATGCTCATAACAGAAAATATAGCTAAATGTATAAAGCTATTATTTGCAAATAATGCTATAGAGATCATAATTGTAAAAAATAAAAATTTTAAATCGTCATTAAAACATCTTAATTTATTTATATAAGCATATGTATCAATTATTAACATTTTTGGTCTTGCCTTTCATATAGCCTAAGAAATATGCTATTACTCCTGTCCCTATAGCTCCTTGTAATGTGAATATAAGCGTTTCAGTTTCTCCTCCTGGCGGTTCCCAAAGAGGTTTAAACCATGGAGTATAACTTTCAGGAATAGCTTCTTCAGCTAGAGAATCACTACCTGCAAACTCAGAATCTTTTATTACGAGTATAGGCGCTATTATAAGTAATATAACTATAGATAATAATAGTAGATTTTTATATGTTTTTTTCATAAGCTAAAACTCCTTCATCTTTATATTGTGATATTAAATTATATACAATAACACTAAGTATACCTTCGGCTATTGCAAGTGGAATTTGAGTTATAGCAAATATAGATAAAAACTTAACTAACAATTGCATAACTCCTTCACTTGCTCCTGCATGTGCAACAGCTAATTGAAAAGATGTAACAGTATAAGTAGCTAAGTTACCAAGTGAAGCTGCTAAAAATATTGATACTTCTTTCTTCCATCCTATTTTTTCAGATAATTTATAAATACCAAATGCTACAAAAGGACCTACTATTCCCATAGAAAATGTATTTGCTCCAAGGGTAGTTATTCCTCCATGGGCAAGTAATAACGCTTGAAAAAGTAACACTATCATGCCAATTACACTCATTGTAACTGGCCCTAATACTATAGCTCCAAGTCCTACTCCTGTAGGATGTGATGAACTTCCTGTTATTGATGGTAATTTTAGTGCAGATAATACAAATACAAATGCCCCCATTAGTGCTATTAATATCTTTTTGTTTCCATTTTCTTTTACTATTTTAGAAATTTTTCTAAATCCGACTATAACAAAAGGCAAGCTAACTATAGTCCAAAATCCTGCCCAAAAAGGGCTTAAGTAGCCTTCCATGATATGCATAGCATTTGCATATCGTGGCATAAACATTAAAACTAAACCAATTAAAACTAAATACTTCTTTTTCATTTTTATCCCCTCCGAATAATCTTTAATTAAGTGCAAAATAAAAAATCCCACCTTCCGAGATGGGATTTTATGTACGACTATCAATATATATAGTTATATTTTAAACAAAGTTTAATTCTATAAATACCTATATAGCCAGTACTCCCCTCCCTCCGAAGGTATACTTTTTAAAAATCAGGTAGGTCTCCTGGCTTACCATCATCCTACTTTCTCTCCTTCCCATTCTTAAATAATAGTGGACTTGAGATTTCGTTATGGTTACAGTAGCGGGGGCTGCAGAGGATTTTAACCTCTTTCCCTTTTAATCTTATTGAACCTGATTCTCTATTCGATTGTTTATGTACTTCTATCATAACACCTATATAACTATAAGTAAATATCTTTTTATACTAAAAATATATATTGATTATTATCTACAATTTAGAATTAACTGATTCTAATTTTTGATCCATAGAGCCTTTTTTGTCTCTTCTATCATCTATCTTAATCTGAGTAGATACTCTCATTGCCCCTTCATTAAAAGGAACTTCATGCATTTTCTTTATTGTTTCTAATATCTCATTCATATCCCCTTCAATTATACTACTCATCGGTGTAAGCTGATGCTTTAATCCCGAGTCCTTTAATACTTTATGACATGCTGCTACATATTTACTCAATGATGTACTTTCTGTTCCTAAAGGAACAATAGTCACTTCTACAATAGCCACATATATCCCCTCCCTATTATTATTTTTCTCTATATATTAATATTACCACTAATTTAGGATTTGAAAAAAATAATTTTCTGAAAAATTTATTAATAATGTAAATCTACAATAAAAGTTAAAAGGTGTAGGGGACATGAATATCCTCTACACCTTTTCTTATATAAGTTTTACTATATTGTTTTTGATTCTACAGGTTTCTTAAAGATATTTAGTAATATAGCCGTTACTAGCGATCCTACTAGTATTGCTACTAAATATAATAGCCAGTTTGTAACTACTGGAAATACAAATATTCCTCCGTGGGGTGCAGGTGATGATGCACCAAATATTGCTGATAATCCCCCCGCTATAGCTGACCCTGCTATAATTGAAGGTATAACTGCCTTTGGATCTGCTGCTGCAAAAGGTATAGCCCCCTCTGTTATGAAGGATAATCCCATAACATAATTTGTTTTACCAGCATCTCTTTCTTGAACAGTAAATTTATTTTTAAAGAATGTAGTAGCTAGTGCTATTCCTAATGGTGGAACCATTCCACCGGCCATAACTGCTGCCATTATGTGCCCATTTCCTTCAGCCACAGATGCAACACCAAATACATAGGCTGCCTTGTTTACCGGGCCACCCATATCTACTGCCATCATTCCACCTAATAATAATCCTAATAATAATTTATTTGCTCCACCTAATCCAGATAACCAATTATTTATTCCTGTATTTAATGCTTCTACTGGTGGTACTATTGCAAATGTCATTATAACTCCCATTATTAAGATACCAAATAGAGGAAAAAGTAGTACTGGTTTAATACCTTCTAATGAGTCAGGTAATCCACTAAATAATTTCTTAAGTCCTAATACTAAATACCCAGCAATAAAACCTGCTGCTAATGCTCCTAAAAATCCTGCATTTCCATTAGCTGCTAAAGCACCTCCAACAAATCCTGGAGCTAAAGCTGGTCTATCTCCAATAGATAATGCTATATATCCTGCTAAAATTGGTAGCATAAATCCAAAGGCTGTTTTCCCTAGATTCATAAAGAACTGTGCTAAATCATTCCCTGAACCATAATCTGTGGCCCCTGCATTATTAAAGTCGAATAAGAAGGCTAATGCTATCAATATACCTCCACCTACAACGAAAGGTAGCATGTTAGAAACACCATTCATTAGATTTCTATATATTCCTTTACCACCCTTTGCTGATTCATTTGATCCAGAGGTATTATCTCCTATATATATACCTCCATCTTTATCTAATCCTCTTTGGATTAATTCCCCTGGTTTCTTAATTGCATCTGCCACTGGAGTTTGAATCACTACTTTTCCATCAAATCTATCCATTTCTACTTTTGTGTCAGCTGATACTATTATAGCTGTTGCATTCTTGATTTCATCATTAGTCAATCTATTTTTTACTCCAGTAGAACCATTTGTTTCTACCTTTATATCTACTCCCATTTCTTTTGCTTTATTTTTTAAAGAGTCAGCCGCCATATAAGTATGGGCTATTCCAGTAGGACAAGCAGTTACTGCTAATAATTTGCCTTTATTTTTAATTACAACTTCTTCATCCTTTGATTTAGACTGTTCCTTTTCATCAATAAGTCTTATTACTTCTTCTTTAGAATTTGCTTTTAATAATGCAGCCCTAAAAGTAGTGTCCATTAATAAAGTAGATAATCTTGAAAGAGTTTCTAAATGATCACTATGCGCTCCTTCACTGGCAGCAATCATAAAGAATAGATGACTAGCTTCACCATCTAGAGAATCAAAGTCTATTCCTTTTATTGATCTACCAAATGCTATAGCTGGAGTTTTTACTGCCCTACTCTTTGCATGGGGTATAGCTACTCCATCTCCTATTCCAGTAGTACTTTGCTCTTCTCTTTTTAATATATCTTTTTTATACTCTTGTTTATTATTAAGTCTTCCTGCATTATCTAGTTTATTAACTAGTTCATCTATGACTTTAGCTTTTGAAGAAGAATTTAAATCTAAAATGATTGTGTCCATTTTTAATAAATCTGTGATTTTCATATTAACTCCCCTTTATTTTAATTTATTTTCTTGATATTAATACTTTTAACTAAATTCTCTACTTCTTCTTTAGAACATAAATCCATTGAAAAGGCTGTAGCACTTCCGGCTGCTATTCCCCATCTAAATGATTCTATAGTATCTTTACTTTGAGAATACTTGGCTAAGAAACCTGCTATCAATGAATCTCCTGCTCCTACAGAATTTCTCACTATTCCCTTTGGTGCTTCTCCATAGTATATTCCCTCTTGTGATACTAATACTGCTCCTTCACCTCCCATGGAAACAATAATGTTTTGAGCACCTAGTTCTAATAGTTTTTTACTATAGATTATAGCTTGTTCTCTATCCTCTATTTCCACATCAAATATTTGACTTAGTTCATGATGATTAGGTTTTATTAAAAAGGGTTTATTTTTTATTGTTGATATTAGTGCTTCTCCAGTAGTATCAACAACTACTTTTATGTCTTTATCCATACACCTAGCTTGTATTCTTGAATAAATATCTCTAGGCAAAGTTTTTTGAACATTTCCAGCTAATACTAAAAAATCTTTAGATTTTAATTGATCAATCTGATTAAAAAGAGCTTCCAAATCTCTTTCGGATATATTTGGTCCTGGAGCATTTATTTCTGTCTCTTTTCCTGACTTAAGCTTTACATTTATCCTAGTATCCCCTTCTACAGAGATAAAGTCAGTTTGGATTCCTAGTTCTCTTAAATAATTATTTATATATTCTCCTGTAAATCCACCAATAAATCCTAGAGCCTGATTATCTGTCTCTAAAATATTTAATACTCTAGATATGTTAATCCCTTTTCCTCCTGGATATTTATAGCTATCTTTTGATCTATTTACATTTCCCAGATTAAAGTCTTCTACTTCTAAAACATAGTCAATGGCTGGATTAAATGTAACTGTATATATCATTATTCTGTCACTACTTTCATTTCAGTTTTTTGTATATATTTATCATGTTCTTCATTTTCTTTACCAGTTATAATGGATACTTTATCTAAGTCTGCAACTTTCACAGAGCTAATTTTATTAAACTTACTATGATCGGCTAATACAAAAGCTTCTCCCGAAAGCTCTATTGCTCTTTCCTTCATGATAGCTTCCTCAGAATCTGGAGTGGTCAAATCATACTCAAGATGAATAGCATTTATTCCAATGAATGCTTTATCAAATCTAAATCTTGATAAATTAGTGATGGCATCTACTCCTACCACTGCTTTAGTGTTGGATTTGATTTTACCTCCTAATATATAAACTTTGATTCCTTTTTCTAATAAGGGATCTACATGGTCTATACCGTTAGTCACTACCAAAATATCCTTTTGATTTATATATTTAGTCATTTCATAAACAGTTGTTCCTGCATCTAGATAAATACAATCTCCATCTTCTATTAAAGAAGCTGCATATTTAGCTATCAAAACCTTTTCCTGCTGATTATGAATTAATTTTTCTTTAAAACTAGCTTCATTGTATCTTCCTTCTACTAAGGCTGCTCCTCCATGAACTCTTTTAAGCTTATTTATTTCTTCTAAATAAGTTAAATCTCTTCTAATAGTAGATTCTGATGTATCAGTAGCTTTAACTAGCTCATTTACCTTTACTATTCCTTTTTTGTTTAATTTATCTAAAATAATATTATGTCTTTCTTCAGTTAGCATTAGAATTCACCTCTTTATATTAAGTATAATTTATAATATTCTGAAAGTCAATCATTTTCATTCAATTTATTTCATAAACACTCATGTAATATATCAAACCCATTCATAAACAGTCAAGATATTCAGAAAAAATATCAAGGTGCGTACCTTGATATTTTTAAAGATGTTATTTTCTGTTAAATAATCTCTTGATAAAGTTAAATATTCCTTTTTCTTTTCTTTCCCTTTCTTCTGGCTCGTTTATGGCTAACTCAGCCATATTTAATATACCATCCATAGATCCCGCCACAGCTATAAACCTCCCTGTATGACAGAACACAGCATCTTCTACTCCTGTTATTTCGGCTAGTTCTTCATTTTCTTTACCACCCCAAAAAGCAGGTAGTTTCTTCTTATCAGAGCCATCTCTACCTCTAATAGTCTGTATAGCATAGTTATCATCTTTAGGATAAATTACAAATACTACTTCATCATTTTCATCCACTTCCTTTAAAACTTCTCCCCAAGGAGAGAAAGTATCAAGGATTAATATCTTTGGATTATCTCTTTTTTCAAAGGCTTTTATAATATTACCTTTAGCCTTTATAACTGATAATCTCCTATTAAAAGTATTATCAAAAACTGACGAAGCCACTTCTATTGCCTCGTTAAAGGATTCATCCTGTGATTTATCTGAAAACCAAGGAGGATTAAACCCAGATATTATTGATGATATATGCATCAAAGGTATCTCTCCTGATTCTATTCTGACACCATTATCTAAGGCATCAATTCCTTCTATTAATACTCTATCCATATATCCATATATATCTTCTGTTTCTTCTTCATTTAATGTATTATCTTTAAATTGTATAATTCTTTTTCCAAACGCTTTCCATATTAGACCACAAGCAGCATAGGGTGTACCATCTTCCCTGTATACCTTGTCTACTCCATGATGGTCAAATTCTCCACCACCCACATCATAAACTATATCCAAATCCTTTAGTATATCTTTATCTCTTGTTCTAGTTAGTTCTATATCAAAAATTTCCTTTAAAATTGCTGTAGCCATTACATCATCAGCATGAAATCTTCCATGATGAGTTCCTACTCTTTTAAATTCCTTTTCACTTTCTATATGATCACCTTCTTATAATATTACATGTATTATAGTTTTGGTATACCCTAAAATCAGAGGAATAATTCTATTACTAGTGTAGTAATATATGGTTTGAAGAAATAAAAACTCCACCCTTAAGAAAAGGTGAAGCTTTTATGGTTTATACTATTTCTGGTTTCAATTTTTTCTTTTTTATATCTTTTTCTAAATTATTTATATAGTTTTCTAAATCAAAAGTATAAAGAGATCTATCATCTACCACATAAAATTCCTTTATATTCTGAAAATCAGAGCTATATCTATACATTATTGGCTTTTCTATTTCATCAGCTACTCGAACCAAGTCATCTATGGATCTTACTTTATAATAATTTTCATAAGTTGAGTCTGTATTTTTTTCTAGGGCTACTAATCTAGTGCCATGATTTTTAAATATTTTATCTAGGTATTTTTCATGTAAGTCGACTTCAACAACATTCTTAGTGAAAACAATCAAATATATTAGTAATAATAACGACATAGCTATGATTATGCTGTAGATAATAATAAAACTCTTAGCTAAAGGTACTTCTACTTTTCTTGTCTCTTCAATACTGTTCTTCTTTTCTTCTACTCCTACTTTTGCTATTATGAAGCTAGATTCTTCTAAAGGAATAACTATAGATGGTGATGCAGTTTCCTTTATAACACCTTCAGCAGTTGTAGCTTCTAAGTTCACTTTCATCATTACTGAAACCCTAGAATATGAACTAGTTTTTGCAGCTTCTGAAACACTTTTAGCAAAATTATTATATTCAGTTAAATTAAATTTTATATTTTTATTTATTGATAAAGTATCGGCTTTTTTACTGAATATCTCTTTATTTCCTATAGGAAATTCCTTTTTCCATAAAGTCTGAATTTCTTCATTTTCTTTACTGTATCCCTCTGCCACTGCAACTATTTGATAATCACCTTTTAACTCAGCTTCTTTTTCTCCAATAAACTCATAATTAAAAGTAGTATCAATTGTATCTAAAAACTCAGCGAAATATGTTTGGCCTTCCTCTATTGTCCTTTGTTGAAATAACATATTATTCTTTAATTTCACTTCATAATTTGCTTGAGGATTAATAGTATAATCATATAAAGATACACTTTCTTCCTTGATTTTAGAGTTGGTTAAGCCTTTAATTAATAAGAATGAAATAATTGCTAAAATAATGATTGAAGTTGCGATTAATCCTAACCGTAGTTTTTTATTAATATGTTTCTTGTTCATCTCTATTCCCCCTGTATTTTTATATACTAAGTCTTATTTTAGATTATGGACATACTATGTAATATTCTATTCATTGTTATTCGAGATAATGATAAAAAATAAGTAGAGTTTTCACTCTACTTATTTTAAAAGGTTATTTATTGTGCATTGAATTGTTTAAATACTGCTGTAGGATTGAATGTATATGTTGCATCTTCTCTTGCGTTTTCATTAGCTCTAAACATAAATGTAAGTGTTGCATATCCTCCTACTGGAATTTCAGCGTCCTTTAATTGATCAGGAATCCAAGGATTAGCATATTCAGTAGTATCTGCACTAAATTCTCTTATAGGAGTTCCATCTGCTTTAAAAAATCTAAGACTTGCACCTGGGTGTACAAATACATTATTAAAATCAGCACTTCTAGTATCGGTAATAGCATCCATACCTACTGGTATGGTACTATTGTTTGCCATTTTTAATGTAACTTTTGCATATGCACCTGGATACATATTATTAAATTCAACATTTGCTACATCCCAGTTGTTTTCTTCTTTAGTATTGGCTAAATTTCTCTGTGAATATAAAACTTTCCCTGTTACATATGGTGCTTCATCAAAATTAAATGAATGTTCGTCTACAAAATGTACATCTAAATGCCCTGTGTTCACTGTGTTCTTAATTTCTATTGTATCTGTCCAATATGCATAACCTGCTCCCATTGTCATTAGTGCCACTGCTAATGCTAATGCTAAAAATTTTGTTTTTTTCATTTTACATCTCTCCTTTTTATTTATTATTACATCTATAATTATAGGAAATATCTTGCTTTTTTAAGCCATCAAAAGGTATGCTTTTATGTAGTATTTTTGTATTATATGGACTACTACTTTCGTACCATATCTATAATTCTAGACAATAAAAAATACAGGAGATTACTCTCCCGTATATCTATGGATCAAAATTCTATCCCCTCTAATCTTGATTTCTTATCCTGTTTAATCAAAAGTGTAGGCACGCCTATTTTTGGTACTACCTTTACTATCTTTCCTTTTATATCTTCTGGTTTAACTAAGTCTGAGTCTGGACCAGAATTATTGTCCCCTTTGGTTTTATATAACAGTCCTTCTTCATTTTCTTTAATTTCCATTATCCTATGAGATATAAGTATTCTATCTCTTTTAAATTGGATAATATCTCCCACTTTTAATTCTTCTATATCTCCCATACTCTGTGCCTTATATACTAATATTACATCTCCAGGATATATCATAGGCTCCATGCTTCCTGTTGCTATTACTGACGGATATATAGGGAATACCCCTACTGCAAACCATACTATTAGTATTGAAACCATGCTTGTGACTATCCACCCTATCGGACTTTCTTCTTTATCATGGGACTTCTTTACTTTTTTAGATTCTTTATTATACATATCTTCAAATATCATCAGAGCAAATAATGGATACAATACTCCAATAAAAGCTGATGTTATCCATTTAAGATCCGGTAATACAGGTGATATCCAATGAACACTATGTAAAATACCTATATATATAATAGCTGGTATAGGTCCTCCTATAAATACTAAATATGAAAGAAATATATTCTGTGAAAATTCAGGAGCAAAATAATGAGCTGTAAATATAACTCCCTCTTGAAAATTAGCTATATTCATATATCTATTAACAGAAAAACTCGTTATAGTCATTAGTAATGCTACGAGAATAAATAAAGTATAGTTTTCTTTCTTAGTTAAAGTATTTATTAAATAGTTTCTAATCAATTCTCTTCCAACTATTGCTACCCCTACTGCAAATAGATTTGATGCTAATGTAACAGGATCATGAACATAGGGACTTTTTCCTAATCCATCTACGAGTCCTGCCATATAGGTAAGGACTATATAAATAATAGCAAAGTTAAAAGCCCACCAGTTTGTAAATCCTCTAAATCTTAATTTCTCACTAGGTCTAACTCTCGGGTAAAACCAAATTAAAATTAATATTCCAATCCAAAGGCTAGGCTTAAATATATACATAAAAACTTGGCTACCAAAAAAGGAAGCCAAAAATTTATTATCTAAAAAATATATAGTGAGCAATGTAATAATAAGTATTAAGAAATTCTTCTTAGATGACTTTGTAGGTAAATACTCTCTCTTTATCATCTTTGGTCCCCCAATTAATATTATTCCGGTTTATCACTTTCATCTGGATTACTCGGTGTACTATCTTCCTCTAACTCTTCTGATTCACCAGAAGACCCATTTTCTCCACTATCACCAGTATCGTCACTACTATTGGAATTCCCATCTTCTTGGGAGTCTTCTGTGTTTTTTGAATTATCTAATTTTTCTTTCTGTTGTGTATCCTCTATACTATCTTCAGTATCTTTTTCTAAAACTTTATCCTTACTTTTATTTTCTTCACTTGACATTTGTTGTTTTTCTTTTGGATTAATATTTTCATCTGAAATGGTTGATTGAACTTGTGGTTCATCTTGTATCATTTCTATACTACCAGTTACAATTAAATCCTCTGTCCATTCAGTATCTCCTATTGCAATATTAAATGGAAGTTTTATTTCAAAAGTATATATACCAACATCTAATGAAGACTTAGGTGAATTTATTTGTATTTTTGGATTTCCAATATTACTATTATTATTTGGTGGTAACAATTTATTTTTTGGCTCAATTTTTGGAGATTGGAGATTTACTCTTACTTTAAGTCCATTATCAAATTGGAAATCCTTATATTCTTGCTGTGATCTTGTATATTTTACAGGTATAGAGCTATTATTGAATATACCAAATTGCACAAATCCCTTTTGATTTTCTTTTAAAGTCCCTGAAATATGTAGATGATTATTTTCTTTTCCATCCTTATCTCTTATATCTAAATTTAATTCTTTATCACTGTTCCCTTGTGGAGCAGTTTTAACATTCCCTATTTTTACAAACTCCACATTCATAGATGCAGTATTAATTCTTGCATCAATCTCTAACCTATCCGTCCAATAGGCATAGCTTACACCCACTAAGTTCATTAGTACTATAACCACTATAACTAAAATATACTTAGATTTAAATTTGCTCCTTCTCTTTGCCATATTTTCACCTCATCTTATTTTAAATCCTAATGTCCAAAATTTAATGTATTATTCACATACAATGCTGCTTCTGTTCTATGACTTAGTCGTAATTTTGATAATATATTACTTACATGCTTTTTCACTGTACTTTCTGATATAAAGAGATGATGGGCTATTTCTATATTGCTGAGTCCTTTACCTAACTCTTCTAGTACATCCTTTTCCCTAGGAGTTAATCCATCTAATTCTTTATTATGTTGATTACCCATTTGATATTTGATCACTTCAGGATCAAAGAACTTCTTACCCCTTGCTACAGTATGAATTCCATAGATAATATCTTCTGCAAAGGCTTCCTTTAATATGTATCCATCTACATTTAAAGATTGAGCCCTATTAAAATCTTCTATTTTTGATGATGAGGTTAATACAATGAATTTAGTCTTTATTCCTTTAGTTTTAGCTTTTTTAACTATCTCTAGACCATTTTCTCTGCCAAGATTCAAGTCTATTATAGTAATCTCCATATTTTCAGTAGTTAATATATTTATTGCTTCATCTATATTTGATGCTTCTTTAACCTTCTCTATCTTATCCTCAAAGGATAATGTTGCAGATATCCCCTTCCTAACTAATGGATGATCATCAACTACAAGTACTCTCACACAACTTCCTCCCTTTCAATAACATGTACATTAGGTACCTTAATACTTATGATAGTACCTCTTTCTTTTATGCTATCAAAATAAATTTGTCCTTTAAGCGAATTAACTAAATGATACATATTCTCTATCCCTATCCCTTTATCTTTCTTGTTTCTAATTTCTTTTATATCAAAACCCGTCCCATCATCTATTATCTCTAGCAGAGTTTGTTGTCTATATATATATAGATTAATATCTATATTTTTTGCCCCTCCATGTCTAATCCCATTACTTATCCCTTCTCTAATTACTCTATAAAATGCTTTTTTATGTAGTGTAGATAATACCTCACTCTTTCCTTGTACTTTAAATTTAATATTAATAGTAGTTAACCTTTTAATTTCATCTATATAGTTGTTTATATCTGAAATAAAATTATCTGATCCTTCTTTACTCCAGCTAAGTCCATATATGGTCTTTCTTAATTCTTTCATGGTATCATCTATAGAGCTTCTCATCTGGTTTAACTCTTCAGTGATATCTTCATTAGGGGCTTTCTTCTTTCTTTTCATTAAAGTAAATATGCCACAGGATATGCTAAATAGTCTTTGTAGCACACCATCATGTATCTCACTGGCTATCCTATTTTGTTCTTCAGCTTTTAAAAGTCTTCCATTCACTTCATCTAGCTCAAATCTTTCTAGAACTATTGAAGTTAACTCAGATAAAAACTTAAGTTGATAATACAAATCATTAATATCATTTTTCATAATATCTGTAGTATCTATCCCTAATACACCGTAACTTTTATCATGAGAATTTATCAAAGAAAAAAGATATGTATTATTCTCTATCTTTATTTCTATGGGAATTTGCGGTACTACCTCGATGTTGTTTATATCTAATATTTTAACTTTTAACTTCTCTAAAAAGATATTATCTATTCCCTCAGTATGTATTACTACTTCATCATTAGATCCTCCATATATACTAAATATAACCTGAGAAGATTTTGTTATCTTTTTAGTATAATTGATTATATGGTCTACTAAATTTTCTTTATCTTTTTGGTGAGAAAACAACTCTACCGCATGATAAAGTTCCATTGTATAATTCATAGATTCCTTTATTTTTTCATTGGCCAATAGTAATTGTTTATTTGTGTTCTCAAGTTTATTGCTCTTTTTCTTAATTTCTAATATATATTTAGATAGAAATCTAGCCAGAGCCGTTATAAGCACTAAACTTAAAATCAAATTTGACTCTTCCCATACTAGACCCATAAAGCTTCTTGTATTCGTAGTTATAAAAATGTCTGATATCGCTAAAGAAGCAAATAAATAAACAAATAAATTAATCCAACTATATAGTCTTTCTAACTCTATTGAGGTTATTAGTATAGTATTTAATGAGTACCATACAAAGGGGCTATTTATTCCCCCGGATGGGATTAAAATAATTGAGTTTCCTATTGTCTCTATTAATACTAAGAATTTAATTTGTATTTTTGACTCTCTATTTTTAATATACAAATAGTTAAGTATAAATGAGGATATAAATATACAAGCCACAATAAAACTTCTCTTATTAAAACTATGGTCGGTATTGCTAAATATGTAAAATAGAGAAGTAACTATTAAAGATAAATACCTATAGGCAATTAATATCTTTGTTTCTTCAGATTGTTTTTTATTAATATATAATATTTTTTCTAAAAGGTAACCCACCCTTAAATCAACCCCCTATGCTTTTGTTGTTCCTATCATTCTTATATAGTACAAGTATATTAACTATATCTAAATTATATGAGTCTATAGTCCTAAATTTCTTTCTTTATTAAGTATTACCATAATATAAAAAAGTATAAATAAAAAACCTAACTATTTTATAGTTAGGTTAAAGTTCTATTTAATTAGAATTCCCTTGCCATTCTTCTAGCTTCTTCATGACTTTCTAATATAGCCTCATCTAATGCTTCGGCTTCTAATACATTAGTTAATTCTAGTTTTAGTGTTTTTACATCATCAATTCCCATAAATCCTAGTATAGTTCTTATATATTTATCTCCTAATTCATGATCTGCTGATTTACCAGAGCTATATTCTCCTCCCCTAGAAACTACATGGATAGCTTTTCTAGGTCTATCCTTTAATAAACCTACTGCCCCATGATCTGTATACTTAAATGTAATATCTAAATATACTACATAATCAATATAGGCTTTTAAAATAGCTGGTATACTCATATTCCACATAGGTGCTGAAATAACATATTTATCTACTCCAGCAAATTGTCTAGCATACTCATATACTTCATTTAATTCTCCTGAAATCATTCCATCTACCATTTCTCTGTCTAAAAATTTAATCCCTTCTTCATATAAATCAAGGGTAATGATTTCATCCTTTGGATTATGTTTTTTGTATTCTTCTATGAACTCGTTTGAAAGCATTATAGTGTTTGATTCATCTTCTCTTTTTGGGTCTGCTTTAATATATAGAACTGTACTCATAATAATATCTCCTCTCATTAAATGATAAATACACTCTTAGTTATTATTCATTTTAGAGGAGAATATTATTACTTATTTTTTATTTTAATTAAAAATCTTTAGCAGTTTTTTGTATAAGGTTTTAGAGGATATAAAAGGCTTAGCTATAGCAGTACTGATACTTTTTACCACATCTTCTACATTGCTAAATTGGTTTTGACTATCATCTATTAAATATGTCCAGGTAGAAGATGGTATTTTCAATCGCTCTTTATCCATATCAATTCCATCTTTAGTTATTTCTGCTGTTTTAAATGTATTAACAATTGATATCTCGATTTCTTCTAACATCTTATCAAAAGATTCGATAGCAATTTTATGAAATTCATCCAAAGGATTCTTTTTACCTACCACTACTAGATGAATACTTTCCCTAATATAAGAGATGTATTCTAGATAATCTGCCCAGCATTTATTGATGTAATATAATGTAAGTTGTTTCTCAACTTTTTTAATAATATCCTTCCCTAATTCATCTTGAATTTCTTTATATTTTTCCGGTGATTTATTTGATAATAACTCTAAAGAAATTTTTTCTTCTAAAATCTCCCTTCGTTTTTTATGAATAATTGATCGTTGTTCTTCTAATATAAAGGAATACTTCATAAGCTGTCTTCTAATGTCTGAATTATAACCTTCTACTATCCTTTGGCCTCTATCTATATATTCTCTTATTTTATCATCTTCTATATTGAAATTTCTTTGTATTAATTTGGAGGGAATTAATTTATCTATTCGGTACTTTCTTATTAATTCATCTTCTAAGCTAACATAAAATCTACTTTCTCCCGGCTCTCCTTGACGTCCAGCTCTTCCTCTAAGTTGGTTATCTATTCTTCTACTCTCATTGAGGTTAGTGCCTAGAATGTATAATCCTCCTAAGGAGATTATCTTTTCTTTATTCTTCTCATTCTTTCCTCCAAGCTTTATATCCACCCCTCTCCCAGCCATGTTAGTGGATACTGTGATGGCACCTAATTCTCCTGCTTTTGCTATTATATCTGCCTCTATTTCATCATTCTTAGCATTGATCACATTACAACTTAACCTGTTATTTCTTAATTCCATAGCCAGATTCTCTGATTCTTCTACACTTCCTGTACCAATAAGAATTGGTCTCATCTTTTCATGCTCTTTTTTTATATCATGAAGTATAGCATGCTTCTTTGTATGGATATCCTTAAATATATAGTGAGGTTTATCTTTTCTAATAAAAGTTTTATTTGTTGGTATAATCACGACATCCTTACCATAGAACTCATCAAGCTCTCTTGCGGCACTATGAGCTGTACCAGTCATCCCTGCTACTTTTGGGTATAGATTAATAAAATATTGCAAAGGAATAGAACCAAGGATTTTACCCTTTGAACTTGATTTTATGCCTTCCTTTGCCTCTACAGCATCTTGTAGATTGTCAGGCCAGCTTCTCTTATCAGATACTCTTCCTGTAAACTCATCTACAATTTCTACCTTATTATTTCTTACTATATAATGTTTATCCTTTTGCAAAAGAACTTCAGCATGTAGAGCAGAGTTTACACGGGTAAGAAGCTCTAAGTTCTTATCCTCATAAAGATTATCACATCCTAATCTATACTCCATCTTTGATAAACCTTCTTCTGTTAGGGTTATTTCCATTCCATATTCATTTAATTCATAATCCTTTATTGGATGTAATTCTTTAATTAAATTAGATAAATAGCTATAATTCTCGGTAGTGTTATCAAACTTACCTGCTATTACTAAAGGAACTCTGGCTTCATCAATAAGTATGGAGTCAGCTTCGTCTATTATTGCATAATTAAATGGCCTGTGAACTATATCTTTCTTATCTATAGCTAAAAAATCTCTTAAATAATCAAAACCAGACTCCTTAGCACTAAGATAGGTGATATGGGCTAAATATCCTTTTTTCCTTTCATTCTTACTCATCTTTTCTGTTATAAAACTGACTTCTATTCCTAAAAACTTATACACATTTCCCATCCACTCAGCATCTCTAGCAGCTAAATAATCATTATATGTTAATATGTGAACCCCCTTGCCAGTTAGTCCATTAAGATAGGCAGGCATTATGGCGGATAAGGTTTTTCCTTCTCCAGTTTTCATCTCCACAATTTTCCCTCTATCTAAGGCTGCTCCCGCTAAAATTTGTGTATCAAAGGGGTACATTCCCAATACTCTTCTTGATGTTTCCCTCACTAGGGAGAATGCATCTACTATAATATCATCAGTAGATATTTTAGCTTTTCTTTTTAGTATTTCTGATTTTTCCTTTAGTTGATTGTCTGTTAAATTCTTTAAATTAATATTGTTTACTCTATCAAGAACTTTTATATATTCAGCTATATTATAGTTTACAGGACTATCTATGTTATTTATAAAATTTGAAATCTTTGATATTGTGGGCATAAAAAACCTCCTAAAAATAATTAAATTTATTTATGATAAATAAATGCATTTATGTATAAATGCATCATCATAATAAAACAAATTCTTAAACTATTTTTAGAAAGTTTTAGATAATTTTAATGTATTAAGTCTTATAATTATTAGATTATTAAGTAAGACTATAATATTAAGGTTGATAATAATATGATTAGATGTATTTATAAACCTATTTATAATATTAGAGAGATTTATAAACCATTCTTTTAAATATGTTAAGGAGTATGTGATATCTTTATTTAATGCACTAAATAATTCTAATAAAGAGCATGATAATGGAGCTTTATTAGAAAAAAGTAACATATTACTAATAAAGCCTATGCTTATTATTAAATAACTATATATAATTAATATTATAGACATTAATATAGGCACCATTTTCTTTGCTCCTTTTTAATTAGGTTATCTTAATTATATCATATTATTTCTAGCTATACTCTCATTTATCTAGTAAAAACTAATACATCTTCTCGAGATAATTCTTTATTCAATGTGTAACTGTCTTCATTAAATTTCTTCAAACTTTCTATATCTTTAATTTTATTTTTTATAATATAATTTAGCATCTTTCCCCTAGCTTGTTTAGCATAGGTACCTATGGTTTTATATTTTCCTTCTTTTGATTTTTCTTTAAATTCTATTGTTATCATAGGTCTTTTTATAAGTTTACTAAATTCTTTAGAAGCTAAGTTTAAAATCAGTTCATCTTTTTGAAATAGATTTGTTATATCTTCTCCCCAATAGGAATAAAGGGTTTGATTATCAAATACTTTACATTTCATATCTAATCTATAAGAATTTATTTTATCAAAGGGTTTTAATATACCATATAGGGCTGAAAGAATATATAGATGTTTATCTAAAAACTCATATTCCTTTTCTCCATAGTTTTCTATATCTAGTCCCTTAAATAGCTGGCCCGTATATGCGAGTATTGCTGCAGTGGATTCAGAATTCTTGTAATCTTGATAATTATCATAGGTTTCTTGTAATAAATTTCCTTTAACATTTAACCTATCTGATAATTCAGGTTTACTAAATCCTTGTATTCTTTCTACTATTTTATCTGACTTTTCTTTAAATAAAGGATTCGTTATTCTCTTATCCATACCTCTAGTGAAATCTTGAGTTTTGCTAGGTGATATTATTATCTTCATATTTTATCCACCTATAGGTTTACTTCTAAGGCCACAGGACAGTGATCACTACCCATTATCTCTGAATGAATTTGAGAGTCTATTAGGGAATCCTTTAATCTTTCTGAAGTTATAAAGTAATCGATTCTCCATCCAGAGTTTCTTTCTCTAGCTTTTCTCATATAAGACCACCAACTATAAGCATCCTCTTTATCAGGATAAAAATATCTAAAAGTATCAATAAAGTTTGAATCTAAAAGTTCAGTCATTTTTCCTCTCTCTTCATCACTAAATCCAGCATTTTTTCTATTATTTTTTGGATTTTTTAAGTCAATTTCATTATGGGCTACATTTAAGTCACCACATAATATTACTGGCTTTTTCTTATCTAACTCATTTAGATGATTTCTAAAGTCATCTTCCCAGTTCATTCTATAGTCAATTCTAGCCAAACCTCTTTGAGAATTTGGAGTGTATACATTAACTAAAAAGAATTTCTCATATTCTAAAGTAATTACTCTTCCTTCTTTATCATGCTCTTCAATTCCTAAATCCTTTTGTACTGATATAGGTTTCTCTTTTGAAAATACAGCTGTACCTGAATATCCTTTCTTCTCAGCATAATTCCAATACTGATGATATCCTTCTAATTCTAAATCTATTTGTCCTTCCTGAAGTTTTATCTCCTGTAAACAGAATATATCTGCATCTACCCCTTTAAAATATTCTAAAAAGCCTTTTTTTACACAAGCTCTAAGCCCATTAACATTCCATGACACTAATTTCATATTTCCGCCTCCTAAAACTAATTAATAATATTATTGTACCAGTCTCTATCTTTTCTTACCACATTATTTAGGAATCTATCAAAAATATTAAAAAAATATTCTGTTCTGTGATATTCCTATTCTTTTTGTGGTATTAATATTAAATACATTTAAATTACACATCCAATATCACGTAATGTGTTTATATTTGTTGATTATATTTAAATTATCTTGGGGAGTGATTTTATGAAAGATTTTTATGATGAGTTTCTTCTATATCTTAAAGAAGAAAATAGGAAAAAAGCTTTAGACCTTATTATTAAGAAACTTAATGATAGGGAGATTGATATAGTAACTTTATATACTAAAGTACTTACTCCATCTTTAAATGAATTTAAAGAAGATCAAGGAGATGGTTATTATATTTGGAAAGAGCATGTTAGAAGCTCTATCATTAGGACCATAATAGAAAATTGCTACCCTTATGTTATAAAAGAGAGAGATTCTAAATATGGAATTCAAACTAATAAAAGAGTGGCTATAGTATGCCCTGCAGAAGAATATCATGAGATAGGCGCAAGAATGATCACAGATTTCTTTACCTTAGCTGGTTATGACTCAATATTTGTAGGTAGCAATACACCTACCAAGGAATTTTTAAATGCATTAGAAAAGATTGATTTAGATTATATATCTATTAGTGTATCTAATTATTATAATCTAATTGGGACCTATAGAGCTATAGAAGAAATAAAGAGAACTGAAAACAAGGTAAATATAATAGTTGGAGGAAATGCTTTTAAAAATAATAGAGTTGATTACAAGGAATTAGGAGCAGATATGCAACTAAATACCTTTGAAGACATACTTGATTTAGCTAAGGAGGATAGAAAATGAGACTTCCCTTTAAAATTGCAGTAAGATTCTTAAAATCTAATAAAGGTCAAACAATACTAATAGCCTTAGGTATTGCAGTAGGAGTATCTGTTCAAATTTTTATAGGCTCATTAATTCAAGGTCTACAAAAAGATTTGGTGGATACTACTATAGGAAACTCTTCTCAGATAACAATAAAATCTGATACAGAAGATGGTTATATAACAAATTATAAAGAAAAACTAAAAGAAATAGAAGCTTCTGATGATAGAATAAAAAACCTTTCAGTAGTTGTTGATGGTCCTGCCTTAACCCAAGGAGGTAATAAAAACTATTCTCTACTGATTAGAGGATTCAATATAGAAGACTCTAATAAAATATACGAAATAACTGATAGAATTTATGAAGGAGAAAAACCTAGAGATAAATATGATGCTCTAATAGGTAAAGATCTAAAAGAAGAATTGGGAGTTAAAATAGGAGATACAATAGATATTGTCACTAATTCAGGAAAGTCTAAAGAAATGATGATAACAGGATTTTTTGACCTTAAGGTTGCATCTATAAATGAGTCTTGGATGATTACTACTTTAGATACTTCTCAAGACCTATTTGCTATACAAGATAAGATAACCAGCATAGAAATGCAAGTTAGTGATGTGTTTGAATCTGATACCATTGCTGATAAAATAGAGAAGAATTTAGAGTCTAATTTAGAAATAACCAATTGGAAAGCACAAAATGAGGAGCTTTTAAGTGGTCTAAATGGTCAAAGTGTTTCCAGTCTTATGATCCAAGTATTTGTAATGATTGCTGTAGTTCTAGGAATAGCTAGTGTGCTAGCTATAACAGTAATACAAAAATCTAAACAATTAGGAATATTAAAAGCTATGGGAATAAAGGATAGAACAGCCAGCCTTATATTTTTATTTGAGGGACTTTTACTAGGTATTATTGGTGCTATATTAGGAGTAGCTTTAGGACTTTTATTAAGCTTCTTATTTACAAAATTTGCTGTTAATCCCGATGGAACCCCAGTAGTTAGTCTATATATTGACTATACATTTATTGCAATATCCACATTGATAGCAATATCATCTGCTATAGTAGCAGCATTAATTCCAGCAAGACGTTCATCAAAACTTAATCCAATAGAGGTGATCAGAAATGGGTGATATACTCCAAATAAAAAACATTGATAAAATATATGGTACTAAGGTCAAAACAAAAGTGCTACATGATATAAGTTTATCCTTTAAGGAAGGATCTTTTAATTCAATAATAGGGGCATCCGGGAGTGGTAAAAGTACTCTATTAAATATAATTGGTACTTTAGATAAACCTAGTAATGGAGAAGTTTATATTAATGGAAAAAGAACTGACACTATGAAGAAAAATGAACTCTCTGATTTAAGAAATCAAGCAATAGGATTTATATTTCAGTTCCATTATCTTCTTCCAGAATTCACAGCTTTAGAAAATGTACTTCTTCCCTATAGAATAGGTAACTCTAAACCTTCTAAGGAGATAATAAATAGAGCTAATGAATTAATGGATTTTGTTGGATTGTCTAAAGTAAAAAACAATCTTGCAACAGATATGTCCGGAGGGCAACAACAAAGAACTGCCGTTGCAAGGGCCCTCATAAACAGACCAAAGATTATATTAGCGGATGAACCTACAGGTAATCTTGACTCAGAATCTACAGAAAATGTATATAGTCTATTAAGAGAGATGAGTAAGGAATCAAATACTACCTTTATTGTGATAACCCACGATAGAAAGATTGCTGAAAGAACAGATAGAATTATTGAATTAAAAGATGGTAAAGTACACATGGATATGAATAAATAAACTAAGGACCATACTTATAAGTATGGTCCTTAGTTTATTTATTTTTGATTTCTTTATATATTTTTTTTAATGCTTTTTTAGAGCCTCTTTCAATGTCCCGCTCTAACTTTCTCTTTTCATAAGAAACAAATAAGGAATCCAAATCATATCCTTCTGGATATAATAGTTCTCTTTTTATGGAGAGTTCTACCCTTCTAATGTTCAAAGTGATAAAATCATCATCTACCATTAATTCAATATTATTATATTTATCCTTTTCTTTATAAACAATAGCTTCTTCATCAGTCTCTAGAATCTTTACCTTATCTCCTACCCTTAATTCTTCTTCTCTATTGCCATCAGAATTTTCATCTATTACTATAGATTTTTTTCTAGTTTTATTATCCTTAAGGATATCATAGTTATATTGTTTATTCTCTATATATGACTTCGCCCTCTTTAGTACCCCATCATTTATACCCATTCTTTTAGATATCCATAATGCATTACTTTCTCCCCCTTCACCAATAACTAGTTTATATAGGGGTTCTAATGTTTCTGGATTAAATACCATATGAGCATTCTGAAAATCAGGATGATCCTCAGCATAATTTTTAATTTCACCATAATGGGTTGTAGATACAGTTATAGCTCCTTTTTTATATAGTTCTTCTAATATAGCTATAGCCAATCCAGCTCCTTCATTTGGCTCTGTTCCTGTACCAATTTCATCAAATAAAACTAATGATGCCTTATTAGTTTTACTCATAATATCTGATATATTCTTCATATGAGAAGAAAAAGTACTTAGAGCATTTTCTATGCTTTGATTATCCCCTATATCCACAAATACATTGTCAAAAACAGATATTTCTGTTTCTTCTTCTGCTGGTATATGGAATCCTGATTGAACTGCCAAGGTCAATAACCCTACAGTTTTTAGAGCTATAGTTTTTCCTCCTGCATTAGGTCCTGTTATTACTAAAGATCTAAAGTCATTTCCTATAGTGAAATCTAATGGAACACAATCCTCTTCCAGTAATGGATGTTTTCCTTTTATAATATTTATATATCCATAGGAATTAATGTTTGGTTCTATGCCTTTTATTTTATTACTGTATTTGGCTTTAGCAAAAATCATATCATATTGACTAATTAACTCTAGATTTATACTTATGCGTCTTATCTTTTCATATATTAAGCCTGTTAAATAGGCTAAAATTTGATATTCTTCTAGCTTTTCTTCATATCTTAAAGAACTCAGTTCATTATTTAATTTAGATACTGAATTAGGCTCTATAAATACAGTAGATCCTTTAGTTGAGACATCTATAACTGTACCATTTATTTTGTTCTTATAGGATGATTTTATTGGAATTACGTATTTCTCATTCCTTTTACTAATATAAAATTCCTGTATATATTTTTTATAGGTTTGAGATGTTAAATATTTATTTAATTTCTCTTGTATTTTTTCTTCTATATTGTCTATCTTTCTCCTTACCCTATTTAATTCTTTACTGGCAGAAGAATCAACTCTATTATTCCTAATTGCCTGATTTATCTCTTCTTCAATATCTCTAAACTCACTTAATGATAGAGCATATTCACTTAATGTTGGAGCATAAAATACTTGTTCTATCATGAATTTCTTAATCCTTCTGCAACCTCTTAGAAAGTCAGATATTTTTAGCATTTCACTTGGATCTAATTGTCCAACTTTATCCACTTTATCTATTAAATTATTAATATCATATATACCATCAAAGGGTATATGGTTAGAATTATTAAATATATTTTTCGCCTCTGAGGTTTCATCTAACCTCTTCTTTATCACATCTATATTCATATGGGGCGTGAGATTGTCGATTAATTCTTTTCCTAATCCACTTATACAGAACTCTTTTACTTTTTCTTTTAATTTGTTATATTCTAAAGTTTTCAATGTATTATTATTCAATTATACTTCCTCCTATATTTATAAGTCTTCTTAAATATAGATGACGACTTAATAAATAAGGACACGTTAATTAACTAGTTAAACGTACTTATTTATTAAGTCGTCTAACTCCCACACTCAACATATTTGTGTAATTTGTATTAAACATAAATCACTACTCCTTTTCTCAATATTCTGATTTATACTTATTATCTCATGTATTCTATACAATTATCAAGCAAATAGTTATAATTAGCCTAATAAATAGTGTTATGATAAAATTTAATAAAGACAAATTAAACAAAGGAGAGAAAAATTATGAGCTCATTAATATTTTTTGACATAAATGGTACGATAATAAAAAGAGATAATCGGACAGATATACCCTATAATAATGCTATCGATCAATATTTAAATGTAGAAAATGGAATGGATGAAATAGATACTTCTGCCCGTTCAGATAAAGATGTTTTTATGGAAGTACTAGATAAGTATGGACAAGAGTTTTCTGAGGAGAAATGGAATGGATTTCTTCAAGTTTACAGAGAACAATTGGAAGAATTTAAGACAACAAATGTGTGGAGAGAAAATGCAGATGCAAAGAGCATTTTAGAGAAACTCTCTAAAACAAATCATAAATTATCCTTAATAACTGGTGAATTAAGTATAGGAGCCCAATATAAACTAGGGAAAATAGGAGTGTGGAAGTATTTCCCTACCGGGGGATTTGGAGAAAATGGACTAAAAAGATTTGATATAGCAGATAACGCCTTAAGTAAAGCTAAGGATCTATACGGAAATAAATTTGATGAAGTCTACGTTATAGGTGATACAATTCTAGACATTAAAACAGCTAGACACTTAGGGGCTAAGATAATATCAATAACTACAGGATCAAACACTAGGGAAGAATTACTCGCTGAAAATCCTGATTATATTATTGATAAGTTTGAAGAAATTGAAGATTTATTTATAAAATAGTAAAAAGGAAAGGAGACCCTTTCCTTTTTACTATTTATTATTTAAATAATATTCTATTATATTTTTTACCTTTGGTACTACATAGTGACTTTGTCCTCTATCTTTAACTTTTTCTATGATCATAGATACTACTATCTTCGGATCTTCAGTATTCATAGCTACAAACCATCCATTTTCTTCGCTATCCTTATCTTCTAAAGATTTCTTTAATTCTGCTGTTCCGGTTTTGCCAGCTAATTCTATACCCTGAATCTTAGCATCATTTCCTGTTCCATCATTATTTTCTATTGCTTGAATAAGTCCTTCTTTTATTGTAGTTATACTTTCTTTAGATACTACATTTTCCTTCCATATTTCAGGATTTAAATCTTCTTTTACTTCTAATAAAGGATTCATCATATTTCCATCATTTACTATAGAACTATATACTAAAGATACATGTAAAGGGCTCATAAGAACTTCTCCTTGTCCATATCCCGTACTGGCTAACAAAGTATCTTTATTAATTACTTCATCATTTGCTATTTGAGATTTTTGGATTGGGTAGTCTATTGGTAACTTTTCACTAAACCCAAATTTTTCTGCATCTTTCATAAATTTATCTCCGCCAATATCTAAAGCAGCTCTTGCAAAATATATGTTATCTGAGTAAATAAAGGCATCAGTTAAATCTACTTGAGATTTTTTTTCACTAACTCTAGTAACTTTGTAGTCACCCCATGATCCATCTGGTTGCCACTGCTTACCTTCTATATTTATTTTTTCATTCGGATCTATTACTCCTTTATCCAACCCAATAGCTGCAGTGATTAATTTAAAAGTAGAACCAGGAGAATATGCATTGTTAAATCTATTTTGGAATTCATCTACATCGTTACTATTCCACTCTTCCCTTTGACTATTTGTTATATAAGTACTAAATAAATTTGAGTCAAAAGAAGGTGAACTTACTAAAGCTAATATTTCTCCTGTTTTGGGGTCTATTGCTGTGGATGCTCCAGCATCTTTATTCATTTCTTTATATATCTCTTTTTGTAAGTCTGAGTCTATTGTTAGTTTGATATTTTCTCCATCCACTGGTTGACTTTTTGCTATGATTACTCGCTCAAATTCTTCACCATTTTGGCGCTTTGATATATATATTTCCTTTCCATCTTTAGCTCTAAGACGTTTTTCATATACTTCCTCTAAACCTGTCTTTCCTATCAAGCTATAAGTAGTATATCCTTCTTCCTTTAATTCTTCTAATTCCTCTGCTGTGATGGGCTTTATATATCCTATTAAAGCTCCTAAGGCTTCTCCTGCTGGATATATTCTTCCATCTAACTTTTCAGACTTCACTCCATCTATCTCTGATAACTGAGATAATATCTCACTACTTGAAGCAGAGATTTTTACTATCGGTACAAAATGATCAGGATTTGTATTCTTACTTAACTTATCTTCTATACGACTGGCATCTATATCTAAAATCTCTGCCATTTTTAATATATTTGATTCTTTATTTTCTTCAAATACTTTAGGATGTATACCAAGACTTAATATAGTTCCATTTACTGCTAATCCATTATCATTCCTATCATATATCTCTCCTCTACTAGCCGTCAGAGTATTAACTCTTACTATATCACCTGAAGACATCTGAGGAAATATTAAGCTTTCATTCCATTCAATAGCCCATACTTTCTCATTGTCAACTTCTTCTTCTATCATATTTACTTGATAATCATTGATATCTACAGTTCCAGCAGTAGTGTCCATTTTAATTGAAAAAGATATTGGGTTTTCTTCTTCATCCTTATCATCATTTAATTCTATAGATATATTATCAGCTCCAATTCCATCATATATATTCTTATACCTATCTATGAATTCTTCTTTTGAAATATACTCTTTAGAATCGGTGGATAGCATTTCATACATTTCTTCATAGTTATTATTCTCCCATTTTTCTTTATAAACATTAAATGCCTCTTTAGCAGTTTGTTTATCACACCCTGTAAAAATAATAGATATCATCAATATTAGTATAATACCTAATGAAATTGTTAGTTTATTTTTATAATGTCTTATCATCAATATTCCCTCCACATCTTTGTATTAATCTATGATAATATTGTATATCATACTAGGATATATTTCTAATAAAAAGAAATATAAGAATGTACTAATGCTTCTTTTAATAATATATTACGTTATTATTAGATACCTCAAGAATTTTTCTTAAATCCTCTGACTTTATTTGAATTGTTATTTCTGCAATACCGGGAGAAAATAGAAATTTATTATAATTAAATATTTCCCTATCCACAATAATTGAAATATCTTTATCATATCCAAAGGGAGATGCACACCCGGGTATACACCCGGTCTTTTTAAGTAATTCCTCTCCAGATGCAATAGATACCTTCTCTCCTATTAATTTTTTAACTCTTTTTGAATCCATTTTTTTATTTTCTACTGTGATGAATATATAGTATTCATCAGATTTTGATTTTATAAATAGACTCTTACTTTCTACACCAGATAGATTATATTTATCTTTTACTTCTTTAGCAGTATCATAGTCTAGTATTGGCTGATGCTTGTACCTATTATATTCTACATTAGCTTCTTTTAATAAGTTAATAACTCTATCATACACTCTATCACCTCTTATCTTTCAATATATATTGTATAATATTATAGTTATTTGTTCACAACTATTTATCTTATACCTAATATTTATTAATATAATAGGTTTTAATACACTATTAAATAATAGATTTTAGGGTATTCTTTAGATATGGGTAAAATTTATAATATTAGAAAGGGGTTTTTTTATGTCTAATTTGTTTTCAAGTATAAAAATTAAAGATTTAAATCTAAAAAATCGTATAGTAATGGCTCCAATGTGTATGTATAGTGCTAATAAAGATGGCTATGCCAATGACTGGCATTATACTCATTATACTAGCCGTGCAATTGGAGGAGTTGGATTAATATTAATAGAAGCTACTGCAGTGGAAAGCCGTGGGAGAATTTCTGATGGTGATTTAGGTATCTGGGATGATTCCCATGTAGAGGGACTAAAAAACATTGTAGATCTCTCTCATAAATATGATGCTAAAATAGGTATTCAATTAGCCCATGCCGGTAGAAAATGTGCTGTAGATTCAGAAGAGATTATTGCTCCTAGCTCTATAGCCTATAATGATAAATATGGTACACCAAATGAAATGACTAAGGATGATATAAAAGAGGTTATTAATGCTTTTAAAAAAGGAGCTTCCCGGGCTAAAGAGGCTGGTTTTGAT
Organism: Anaeromonas frigoriresistens; assembly: GCF_016820655.1. Classification (GTDB taxonomy): domain Bacteria; phylum Bacillota; class Clostridia; order Tissierellales; family SIT17; genus Anaeromonas; species Anaeromonas frigoriresistens. Next base: position 39,578 of record NZ_WSFT01000036.1, on the reverse strand, counting down.
ATTATAGAAATCCATGGAGCCCATGGCTATCTCATAAGTGAATTTTTATCTCCTCTATCTAATAAACGTACAGATGAATATGGTGGTAATTTTGAAAATAGAGGTAGATTCTTAAAAGAAATAATTGAAGAGGTAAGAACTGTATGGCCTGAGGATAAACCCCTCATGGTTAGAGTTTCTGCTGAAGATTATTTAGAGGAAGGAAATCATTCAAAAGATTTAGGAAATATATTAGGGAGAGTTAAAAACTCAGGGATAGATATAGTAAATGTGAGCTCAGGAGGAGTAGCTCCTGCAGAAATAAATCCTTATCCTGGATATCAGATTAAATATGCAGAAATTATTAAGAACATTACTTCACTTCCTGTTATTGCTGGAGGATTAATAACTTCACCTCAAATGGCAGAAGAAATTATACAAAATGAGAGGGCTGATTTAGTTTATCTAGGAAGAGCACTCCTTAGAAATCCGTACTGGCCTCTTCATTCATCCCAAGAATTAGGATATGATATACAATGGCCTGAACAATATGATATAAGTAAATAAGAAAAGGGAGTAAACTCCCTTTTCTTATTTTAATATTGGAATAGATTGAAGGGATATTGATCCTTTGGTTTTGATATATATGTATAGGTTTTTTTATCTTTAGGATGTTTAAATGACAACCTAGAAGCCCACAGGGCTATTTGAGTCCAACCACTTCTTTTTACAAAGCTTTTGTTATATTTAGTATCTCCCCATAAAGGTAGGTTAACATGGGAAAATTGAACCCTTATTTGATGATGTCTTCCTGTCTTTAAATCAATCTTCACAAGAGTTAATAGACCAAATTCCTCTGTTTCTATGCTCTGTACTACTTCATATTCTAAAATTGCTTCCTTAGATTTTTTTGTTTTTTCTTTAACTACCTTTGACATATTAACAGTTTTTAATCTTTGTAAATAATTTCTTAACTCTCCTTTATAATTATCAGGTTTTCCACATATAACAGCATAATAGGATTTCTGTAATTGTTTTTCTCGTATTTGCTCTGATAAATAAGCATTTGCCTCTTTGGTTTTTGCAAATACCATGACTCCTCCCGTAGGACGATCTAATCTATGTACTAATCCGATATAAGGTTTCTTTATTTTTGGATATTTTACTTTTAAATTATTTTCTAAGAATAAAAGCATACTCACATCTCCGCTTTTATCTTCTTGTGAAGGCACTTTAGGTGGTTTCTCTGCTACAATTATATGGGAATCTTCGTGAATTATTTTAATTTCCATAAATCCTTCTCCTTCTCCTTTTAATTTTCTTATCTCATATATATTGTTAATATATATAAAATATCTATTCATAATTTCGATTTAATCATAAGGCTTTAAATAAGTCAATTTAAAATAAAAAAAGTGGCTCTACATGGGAGCCACTCTGTTATTATATATTTGGTTCGGTATACATTATAGATCTTTGTTCTGGTGTTAAAACTTTGTTTTGAGCTAATAGTCCATTGAAGAATCTAATTAAGTCGTTTTGAATAATATTATTTGATAATTCTATTTTTTCATCAATCATATGATTTGTGGCAATTAAATCAGGATCTTCAATAACTTCATCGTTATTAAAACTATAAAGCTTTGATGATGATGCTGAGTAATAGTGATTACTATTTAACCAATCTCCATCTGGAAAAACAACCGTATTTTCTTTTACTGACATCATATCTACCCCTAATTGATATGGGTTTAAAATTCCTAACATATTTGAAAGTGTAGGCAAGGCATCCACCATACCCATAGGTGTATTTATAGTTTCATTTATTTTTTTATCTTTAGACCATATAATAAATGGTGTTCTTTTTAATTGCTCTTTATATACTCCATTGATAGCAGTATATTGTGGATCTTCTTCATTATAGTAATCCTCTGTAGTTTCATCATAGTTATATACTTTTTCATAATCTGATTTAGATATTTTAGCATGATGATCCCCATATAGAACAACTATAGCATTATCTAATAGTCCCTCTTGATCCATGCCTTCTATAAAGGTTTGTAAAGCTTCATCAGCATAGTGGAATGATTTAAGATAATTCCCTATATCAGTTCCTTCTAAATGTCCTACATTAAATTCTCCATATTTATCTACATCATCAAAAGGATAATGGTTTGTAAGAGTTATTAATGTAGATATTACTGGACTATTTTGCTGTTCTTTAGTTTCTTTTATCTTTTCAATTGATTGTCTAAAGAAAGATTTATCACTCAATCCTAATCCTATCTCTTCATCTATAACATAATCATTTTTACTAAAAAATCTATCATAACCTAATGTTTTATGCATCATATTCCTATTCCAAAAGTCACCATTGTTCCCATGCATACTCATTGAGTAATAGCCTTCTTGTTTTAATAATTTCTGTAATGATACATATTCCCTATTTGCATGAGTCATAAATACTGTTCCATTGTTTATAGGTAATAGTGATGTGTTAAAAGTAAATTCTGTATCACTACTTGTTCCTACTGAATGTTGAGGGTAAAAATTATTAAAATATAATCCTTCAGATGCCATTTTATTTAAGAATGGTGTTACTGGGCCATCTTCAAATTCTTGGTCCATAGCAAAGGCCTGAGCACTTTCATAGTGGATTACATATATATCTCTTCCTTTAAATATATCTGAATATTCATTAACAGTTTCAGTATTTAGATTTCCATCTACTAAATCTTCTAAAACCACTGATACTTCTTCTGTTTCTTCTTCCGATATTTTATGGTTATTAGAAGCTAAGTTTTTAACAAAATCAGCAGTTGTATAAGAGTATATTCCTAATTGTTCTACTAAATAAGGTCTATTCCATTGTTTTATTATACGACTCTTATCTGTACCTGTTAGAGTAGTAGATACAAAATATAAAATTGCTATTCCTATTACTAGTGGTGTTACAAATTCTATTTTACTTCTTTTACTTTCTATTTTTTCAAAAAAGTTCGCTTTATTTAACCTTATTATCGTTATAATTAATATAACTGTTGGGATAGCAAAGATTAACACTCTAGGATCTAATGTCTTAAGTACACTATCTCCCATCTCTCTAACTTGAGAAAGTTGCTTTAATAATGAAAATGATAAAAAAGAATTATAATGCTTATAATACATATAATTCATACCATTTAATACTCCAAAGTATATTGATAAAGTTATATAGATATAATTCCTATTTTTGTATGATAGGAATAAAGCTAGTATACTAGCAAATATAATCATAGGTATACTAGTCACAATTGGCTTCCAATAAACTACATCTCCTATAGTCATTGCTCTTAGTGCTAGGTCATTAAAAATACCCCCTACAATCAAGAGTATTAAAATTATATTATTTTTTATGTTGGGTACTAACCCTCTTAAATTCAATTTCATAATATCCCCTCTTATTTCTACATGTTTGTAAAATTTATGTTAATACTAAAGATATTCTACAAGATACAGTTATAAATAGCAATTACAATTGTTGCTAATAATATTAAAATGTCGTAACGGAGCCTTTGAAGGTATATAATCACCAAAAGTAAATATTTAATAATTTATTTAATATTATATATTTACTTTTCCTGCCTATACCGCTTATTTACATGCCTTCATCCTAATAAATGAGTCCATAAATTTTGTACATAAAATCTCTTTTTTGTAATATTTTTCTGAACTATTACAATCTATATTACAGTACTATTTCAACTATAGGCGTTTTGGCCCCTTTCCTTTGTTATATTACATTTTGGTTAAATATTTAACCTCAACTTAATAAATACCCTATATTATCATTATTAATAAAAAGTATGCATTATAAAACTTTTATATCTTAATTCTGTAGCACTTTATATCTCACTTTCATATATTATATAGAGGTGATATTAATGCCAGAAAATCCATATTCTATAGAGGTCGTTACTAATAAAAAGATCTTAAAATTACTTAAAAATAATATAGTTCAAAAGCATTATGATATAGCTGTTGGTAAGCCTAGTACTCCTACCCCTAAAGGAAGCTGGAAAATTATTAAAAAAGCTCTATGGGGAAGACAGTTTGGAGGCTATTTTATGCAACTCAGTGTTCCTTATGGTATTTATGGAATACATGGAACAAATAAACCTTGGTCTATAGGAAAGGCTGTTAGCAATGGCTGTGTGAGAATGTATTCTAGTGAAGCAAAGGAGCTTTACTCCCTAATTCCAATTGAAACCCCAATACTTATATATTGAGAAATCTGAATATTTATGACTAGTATCTACCTAGGATAAAAAACACTAGATATCTAAATTTGATATCTAGTTTAATCAATAATCTATTCTATTGGTATATCTATTGTCTTATTGTATTCTTTAGAATAAGTCATTCTTTTTATTTCTAATTTATATTTTTCTCCCACTCCGTGAAATTTCAATGTTCTAGTATGAAGTACTTCTCCATTCTTTAACTTTTTATAGTTGTTATTAAATGTTTCCTCTAACTCTACCGTTTCACCATCTATTATCAGATATACTTTAGTGAGAATTGTATTTTCTTCTGTTGTAATAGTAATTAAAGTTTCTTCGTTTCTTTTATCTATCTCATTTATAACTATCCCCTGACCTATAATGTCTATTTTTTGTTCTTTTTCATTTATATCAACATCTATAACTTTGTTTATATCATGATCTCCAGAAAAACTAACTAATTCTAATTTTAAAGATTTTAGATTTTCTGGCAATGGATCATACTCTTTATGAAAGGTTATACCTTTATGATCTGTACTCATGCCACCACCTTGATATTTCATTTCCTTTCCATTAGCATATAACTTTGTTTCTATATTATTTGGTCTTAATCTATCATTATTTATAACATCTTTGGCAAGTTCAAATATATTTTGTATAGACCCTTTTATTACAGTACGAGTAGGAGAAGCCAATATCGAATCAAAGTGAATATTTTCTCTTTCCATTTCAATGGTTTTATTAATTGAATTCTTTAGAGTATGTCCCATGGCTTTATCTCTATCAATTTTAAATTTTATTTCTCCTGTTTCATTAATATCCTCATTATATAAATGAATATTGAACTTCAAAGATCTTTCATAGAAATGGGGAGGGTCAAAACTCTGTATATATTTTATTATAGTTCTTTCATCATTATATTTTCCGTATCCACCTTCTGGAAAGTACTCTTTTACTAGTCCTTTTAATTCAAATCTTGGTATCATATCTTTTCCACTGGGATCTTCTATTGTATAAAATGCTAATAGTTGTGTCTCATCTATCATTATTCCATCTAATATTACTGAGACACCATTTTTAAAAGTATAGCTCTTATTTATAATTTGACCTTTTCCTGCATCATTAAGTTCTTTTAGGGCTCCATTCATAACATTGTCATAACCTAATATTTTTTTACCATAAAAAGCTAAAGCATCAAAATTAAATCCAATTAACAAAAACACTAAAAATACAGCTACAATTTTACCTAATCTATTTTTTCTTTTCTTTTTCATTACCTTGTCCTCTAGTGCTTTATTTAATCTATTCTCTAAGTTGTTTGGCACATCTATATCATCTAAGTCTTTCTTTATATCCTTAAACATATCTTCTATATTATTCAATATTCTCACCTCCAATTTTAGCTTGTAATTTATTAAGGCCATAAGATATTCGAGATTTTACTGTACCTAAGGGTATTTTTAATATTTCTGCTATTACTTTATATTCTAAATCTAAAAAATATCTTAATTTAATCACCTCTTGATATTTTTCTCCTAGCTGTGATAAATATTTTTCTAATAGAATCTTATTCTCTCTTTGTTCATAATTTTCTTTATATGACTGCTCTTTAATAGAGTCTATTGAAACAGTTTTTTTCCGTTGTTTAATAATTTTTTTACAACAATTTACCAATATAGTTTTACTCCAGCTATAGAAAGAATCATTCTTTTTTAGCTTATAAATGTTTTCATATAATATTACAATCATATCTTCCATTGCATCTAATGAATCTTCCTTATTTTTTAAATATAAAAATGCAAGTTTATAATAATTGGATTTCTCCTTCATAATTAATTCAACTAATGCATCTTTATCTCCAGTCTTGGCTTTTTTCACCAGTATCTTAGTTTCCAAACTCCCACCTCTCTTTCATATATAAGAGTATTACATTTATAAAAAAGTTCAATTTAATTTTATCTAAAATAATAATAGAAAGTATCCTTTAGGATACTTTCTATTATTATTTTAGATATTCTAATCAATTAATCCTTTATTTCTAAAAAACTCTTTTACTACATCCCGCGGATCCTCTTCTAAGGTTCCATTATTTATTACCGGAAAAGATAGTGGTAAATTAACATAAATAATATTTGCATGGGAGTCATAACAACTCCTCTAGCAAACTCTCTCACAGAATCATCTACACTTTTTATTCCTATGTATGTATTCTTAATTGTTTGTAATAATGCATATAAACAATGTCTAATAGCTCCCCTGCCCTTTCTTCTATAGTCCATTCCTTCAATAATTACATAAATTTTTAATCATGACAAAAAAATAACATGTTAATGGGAGCTTTTGCTTATAATAATTCAGCTAAGTCACTAGAAGATGAAGTGGGAGCAAAGGTAGAAAATTATGCAGTTATGCATATGGAAAAAATTGATCAATTAATGTATGAAAGGATAAAAGATCTTGAATCTATTAGTATATCACCTTCGATTATAGGTGCTATTGAATCAATATCTTCTAATACAGTACAAGATCAATCATCATCTGAAAATGAAGACGCAACAACAAATAATATTGAAGTTGAAAAATATCTTAATAAGGTAATAAAACAGTCAAGTTACTTCTCATCACTTTTTATTACTGATAAAAATGGTTATATAATTAATCTTGGAACAAATGATGTATCTACTAATACTTTTAAAGATGAGGAGTGGTGGAATGAAGCATTTAATGAGGGTATATCCTTTAAAGATTTAGAATACGATGAAACACTAGAAAAGTATGTTATGCCAATAAATATTGCCATAAAAAATGAAAAAGGTCAAAGTATTGGAGTAATATAAGGTTCTTTTAATTTTGAAATCATATGGTCAATTGTTAATAATAGCGCTAGTAATGGAGCATCTGTTAAACTACTAAAAAATGATGAAACTGAAATAGCTGATACGGTTTCAGGAGCTAGTACAACTACTGATTCCAATGAAAGCAAGGTAGATGATGGATCAGATATATACCAAAAGCTTGATAAACTTGAAAATGGAGACTTTGGATATTTCAAAGGAAATGATTTTACAGGAAAAGAAGGGATTATAGGATATGTAAAGAGTAATGGATATAAAGACTTCAAAGGTTTTTCATGGGGTCTAATTGTAAGTGAGCCCACAGAAATTGCGCTACAATCTGTTCAAGGAATAAGAGATTTCAATTTATTATTAGGAGCATTAACCTTATTAGGGGTTATTGTAATCTCCATTTTTATCGCTCGTAATATTGCAAATCCTCTTATTGTTCTTAGAAACAAAACAGAGAAAGTTGCCCAAGGAGATTTAAGAGAAGAGTTCAATATTAAGAGAAAAGATGAGCTAGGACAATTAGCTACTTCAATGAATTCTATGATATATAATCTTAAACATATGATTGAAGAAACATTACATACATCGAAAGAAATAGATATTCAAAGTAATAGCCTAAATACCGCTAGTATAGAAATCAAAAAGGGTAGTGAGCAAATAGCTGTAACTATGCAAGAAATGGCTGTTGGATCAGAAGATCAGGCTAGTTCTTCTACATCAATATCAAATTCTGTACAAAACCTTGATAAGCTTATAGGAAAAGCTAATTATGAAGGGAAAATATTAGCAGACTCTTCTCAAGTTGTTTTTAAAGCTTCAAATGAAGGTATACAGGAAATGAAAAAATCAATTAATCAAATGGCGATAATAAATGAGCAAGTAAATAACTCAGTGGAAAAAGTTAAGAATTTAGATATAAAGTCACAAGAAATATCTAAATTAGTCCAAGTGATTAATGATATTTCTGACCAAACCAACCTTTTAGCTTTAAATGCTGCTATTGAAGCTGCTCGAGCTGGAGAAGCAGGTAGAGGATTTTCAGTGGTATCAGAAGAGATAAGAAACTTATCTGAACAAGTAAGTAAATCTGCTATTGAGATATCTGAAATAATCAGAAATATGCAGCACGAATCTAAGTTAGTAACAGAATCCCTAGACAGTACATATGATCAAGTTCAAAAAGGAACCCTTCAAATTACAGTCTCCGGCGAGTATTTTAATAATATAAGTTCAGAAATAACACAAATGATAGATAAAATAGAAAATGTAACTGATAGTCTAGATAATATTGAGTCTAATAGTAAAGAGATAAGTTCAGGAGTCCAAAATATAGCATCTATTTCAGAGGAGAACTCTGCTAGTACAGAAGAAACCGCGGCTTCAGTTCAACAACAGTATAGTTCTGTGGAGAATCTTTCTGAAAATGCTAATCTATTATCTGGACTATCAGCTAAGTTAAATGATATGGTTAAGAAGTTTAAAATATAATATTAATCAACCATAATAATTCGAGCCAGTGACTATAGTCACCGGCTCATACTATTTTTTAAAAATGTCTTTCTTCATGTTCTAAAAGCCATTTTTTTCGCCATAATCCACCTTCATACCCTATCAATTTTCCATTACTCCCTACCACTCTATGACATGGTATAATAATAGCTATTTTATTTTTATTATTTGCATTTCCTATTGCTCTACTTGCATTTTTATTTCCTATCCATATTGCTATATCTTTGTAGGATTGGGTTTCTCCATAAGGAATTTTTGTAAGTTCAACCCAAACTTTATTTTGAAATTCTGTGCCATTTATTTTCAAAGGCAAATCAAAAGCCTTTCTTTTACCATCAAAATAGTCCCTTAGCTGTTTCTTTGCTTCTTCTAAAACAGGTTCTAATGTTTCATCATATTTCCTTTCCTTTACAAAGTCTAAGCTTATTATTTTTCCCTCATAAGACTGAATCTCAATAATTCCTATAGACGACTCCATATATGCTACGTTATTTTTCAAGTTAACTTTTTCTATATTATCGTATTTGAAATAATTATTAATGGTAATTTCCCATAAATAGAAAGAGGCTAAAGTATTATAAGGTGAAAATTTCTTTTTATACTTTTCAAATTGCTCCTTAGTAGGTTCTTTCTTCATATTATATAGCCATTGAACTCCTTTTCTAAGGCCTAAATCTTTATAGCTCATGACGTCCTTTCTATTTAGTGAAAATATAAGAAACATTTCTGCTGTCCAAACTCCTATACCTTTAATCTTTACAAGTTTTTCTATGATCTCTTCATCTGAAAGATTAGAGAAATTACTAAAATCTAATTCTTCACTTTTTACAGCATTAGCGATATTATTTATATAATGAATTTTTGTCGTTGAAAGTCCACATTTCCTCAAGTCTTCAAATCTAGTATTAAGTATATTCTCTGGAGTAATTTCACCTATGAATTCTTCAAATCTATTCCATATAGAAATAGCTGCTTTATATGCTAATTGTTGAAATACTATACTGTTAACTAATGCAATAAATGAGTCAGGTATATATTCTCTATCTATTTCTCCAATAGAATCTATCAACATTCTCATTTTTTTGTCTTTGTTTCTTAATCCTTTTATTTCACTTTTATCTATAATTATTTTTTTATACATATGGTAATTTACCCCCTATTTTATAGGAATAGATTTTTAAGTTGTAATTCCTAACAACAATTTGGCTCACTTCCAGTGAGCTTACCTTTTAATATGGCATATGCTCAGCCAACTCCTGATTTAACCATAATAGCATCAACAGGACAGTTTTTATCACAAGCCCCACATTCTATACAATAGTCTTTATTCTGAATAAAAGCTTTCTTATCTTTTATAGTAAGAACCTGATGAGGACATACATTTATACACATTTTACATCCTATACACTTTTCTATATCTAACTCTATAGTTGCTACATTCTTTAAGTATTTATGTCTCATAATAGTCTATCCCCTATCTTCCCAACAATCATTGACATTACTCCTATTAATGATGCTAAAATCACAAATGGATATGTCCATACTGTTTCCTTCATAACTCCAGAAAATGAAGTATAAGTAGATGATCCTGTAAAGTTTAAGCTTAATACTGTTATTATTGAGGTCAATATTAATCCGTTTGCTATTAGAATTATCCATTGAAAGTCCAACATCAGCATGTTTCTTATATAAGCAGTTACCATTGACCATATAATACCTATTACTACTCCTTTTAGAGAAAAAGATCTAAAAGGTATTATAGGTAAAAGTAATGGTACTACCAAAGTTCCTATAATAAATGCACCTAAATAAGGTATGCTTTCTAGTATAGTTAAGTTTAATACCTTTTCAATTCCTAAGTCCTGTCCACTAATAAGATTTAAGATAAATAATAATATAGGTATCATAATAAAATACCTAAGACTTATTATTAGTTCTAGAGGTGTTAAAACTAATCTATCGTATAGATTAAATTCTACCTTTCTCATTTCTTCTGTGGCTTTATATCCTGTTGCTAAGAATTCTGGTATATCTTCAGCTCTAACTGGGCCATATATCACTTTAAACCCTGTGTATTTTTTTATTGTGTGAGCTGAAACCCCTGGAGCTCCTAACTGAGGAAGCATCAAATTTTTATGAGCTACTATTTCTACTAATTTCGTTTGTACTACTTTATTTATGATTTCTTCTGTTCCAAAAGTTCCTTTACCAGCAGCACACCATACATTAATTCCTTTAGTATCTATTACTAAAATCCAAAGATTTAGATTTTGAAGTTCCTTTCTTAGCTTATCAAAGGTGAGCTTATAGTTTGCAGTTATTAATACTGGGGAAGTTTTATCAGGATCTCCAATAGCATATACTCCTGTTTCTATTCTAAAATCATCTCTCTTAATTTTTATCCTTGTATGAATATCCTGTAAAATATCTTTTTTTGATAAATAAGTTTTTATTTTTTTAATATCACCTATAGGTGTAGATATATATCCTTCAATCAAATGACTAATATCTTTATATAATGACTTATCATACTTTTCTTCTTTAGTTGATTCAATTTTTACTTCTTCCCTCCGGGAAGATGGAGTATCTGTACTTCAACATGACTTATTGTTAGACTTATATTCACTCATATTTAAAACCTCCATTTCAATTTGATTTTAACATAGAATTGTCTATCTATGTTCATGTTCTTTTAAATTTTATAAAAAATCTCAAGGACATTATTTAAATACCCTTGAGATTTTTATTGTTATTTATTAATTCACTGTCCTTAAAATACTTACTTCATCTTAATATCATATTTAAAGCATACAACTTCTTCTACTTGTTTAAATCCTTCTTGAATATATAAATCCTTTGCCCTTACATTTTCTCCATTTACACAAAGTATTGTTCTATCATATCCTTTTTCGTTAGCTATATTTAATGATGCTCTTAACAAACTCCTTCCCAAACCCTTTCCTTGATACTCTGGTATGATAGCCAGGGGTCCTATATTCATAATGGGTGAGCCTTCATATTCATCATCAGATCCTCTAACTATTCCTACAGGCCTTTTATTATGATACAGTATCATTGTGCCCTCTTTTATGTAATCCTTCTCAGACATCATCTGAGTTACAATATGAGGAGTAATAGGAGTTTCGCTTCCTTTAAGCTTCGCAAAGCCTTTATTTCTTATATCACACCATACTTCCTCATCTAATCCTGGTCTAAAAGCCCTGATTTCATAGCCCTTTGGTAATGTAAATTGAGGAATACTTAAATCCTCTCTTACTAATAGAAATGAATATCTCTCAATTAAAAAATCCAATTCTTCAAAAACCTTCATTAATTTTTTATTTACTAGAGGAATAAAGATAACTAACTTCTCTAGTCCATCTGTATGCTTTAGTATTTCTTTCATAAGCATGTTAAAATATTGAAAATCCTCAATCTCTGAATGAAATATTCTAAATCTAGCTTTTTTTCCTAGTCTATTGTATTCATCAATTATAAGAGAAGCAGCTGCTATTATTTTTCCCTGTTCATTAGTAAATATATAAGTAGGATTTTCTTCATCTGCTTTAAAATCCTCTAAATCTTCATCATATAAAAATGATTCATCTACCTCGCTTTTATGCTTCTTGCAATACCCCACAAAATCTTCTACTCTTTCTTGTGTCAGAAATTCTATTTTCATTTTCCACACTCCTCATTTAAAAGTATTATTTTTAATAATAAAACATTTTTTTCTAGTCATATTTGCCTTCTAATATCATCATAAATGGATAGGAAATTTGTAATGTATGAATTAGCCATCTTCCATCTTTTTTTAACAATACTCCTTCTAATCTAAAAGGCCAAAAGAATTCTTCTCCTTTGGATATTTCTTTAAGGAGTATACTTATATCCCTTTGAATCTTAAATACCTTATCTCTTCCCGAAATATTATAATTAAATATACCTTTAATAATATCTATTTCTCTATTACAGGCATCTTCAATACTTAGCCTTTTTCTAGCTAGCCCATTAGTAGTGACCCATGCTACATCATCGTTTATACTGATAATAGCTTCATCTATGCCTATAGACATTTGATCCCATTTTCGTCTATTGTCTTGTATGAATTCACGAACCTCTGATTCTCCTTTATGCCACATTTCTTCTGGGCCAACTAGTAAAACATCTTCTCTTCTTTCAAAGAAGTTAGTAAGGATATCTTTCGTTGAATAAGTATTTTCTAAATATACCTTTTGAAAGTTTATAAGTAATTCTTCAATATCCTTAGTTTCAGTGGAGATACAATTTTCTTTAAATATTAGCATTTTAGCTTTTAGATCTTTAAATTTTTCTTTATATTCGTCTTCATTAATAAATCTAATATCAGGATATCTAGATGGATTTGTCATGGAAAATTGCATGTATTTGAATACCCACTTTTCTTCTACCTTTACTAATACTCCCGAAAACCTTGCAGGCCATTTATATGCTCTTTTCGATTCCTTTCTATTGCCCATAAGAGAAGCTAGTAAATAATTAATTTTTGTTATCTTAGATAGAGAAGATAAGTCTTTGTCTTCATCTTTATTCTCTAAAAAATCTTTACATGCATCTAAATATCTTTCATAGGTTTCCTGACTTTCTCCAAACTCATAACTAACTGAAGCCCTGGTAATTAACCAAGCTGTATCTCCCTGGGTAGAAAACACCATATTTTCTATATCAAATACTAAATCTCCCCAATACTCCCAGTCAGATTCTATTAATTCCTTCACCTCTTTCCATCCAAAGCACCATTCATCATCAGCGGTGCCAACTGCAAATACATTGCTATCAGTAGATATTAATGGATCTACATATTCATCAATTAGATTAATATCTCTTTTGGTATATCCCTCTTGAAGTTTAATCAAGACATCTTTTATCTCTTCTTGAACTGTTTTTAAATCTTCAACTTCTTTTTTCATATTTCTTCCCTCCAACCCCTATATTTTTTCAAAAAAAAGATTGTAAATGAACATACCTTCACTTACAATCCTTAATATCTTAATATTTAATTATGAATTTTCTGGTTTAAAAATACACCTATTATAATACTTTTAACATATAAAATTGAGTATAACTAGGCATATTAATATTTCTTAAATTAAGGTATGCATCTTTTAGTAGTTCTTAATCTTCCCCCTCTGAATTTTTTCAATCAAAATATAATAGTCTATCTCCTATATGATAGCTAATATTTTATCCAGATAATATTCAGTTTTTTAAAGAATTAAGACCTAATATAATCATTAATTAGCACTCCCTCTTTTCACTTAATTATAATTATATTTAAATAGATTTTCAGTGTCAATGTTTTGTTTGAATCTTCTGAAATTTATTTCTTGATTAATATTTCTAAAAATAGCTCTTTAAACTCTATTAAGATATAAAAACTAGGCCTAATGCCTAGCTTCATCTAACTTATTTATATCTTTTTAACAAACTCAGATTTTAACTTCATAGCTCCAAAACCATCTATCTTACAATCAATATTATGGTCTCCATCAACTAATCTTATATTCTTAACTTTTGTTCCCATTTTTATAGCTGAAGAACTTCCTTTTACTTTAAGATCTTTAATTACTGTTACAGAATCACCATCATTTAATTCATTCCCATTTGAATCTCTAATGACTTTATCATCTTCATTCTTTTCATTTTCTAATTCTAAAGTCCATTCATGGGCACACTCTGGACAAATAAGAAGAAGTCCATCCTCATATGTATATTCCGAATTACATTTTGGGCAATTTGGTAAGTCATGCATAATGTCATTTCCTCCATTCATTGTTGTTAGCTACTTTATAGGCTTATATCCTATCATAGTCTTGTCCAACTGACAAATCTCTCTTAGTTGATATTTTTGTATATTATCTTGATATCATCTTTTTGGTTTTTAATTACCCAGTTTTTCTTCAAGTTCTTTTAATATACTAACATGATTAACTCCTATTTACTAGCCTTGTCTATCATAATATTCAATACATTCTATCTATTATAACTGAGAACCTTCTTTAGTCTTGATTGAATTGGAAACTGAGTTATTTATAGTCTTCATTTCTTCCTTAGTTAAATAACGCCATTTTCCTACAGGTAAATTATCTAAGGTTACGTTCATAATTCGTACTCGTTTAAGCTTTTTAACATTGTATCCTAAATACTCGCACATCCTTCTTATTTGTCTATTTAATCCTTGCGTTAAAATTATACTAAACACGAATTTACTTTCTTTCTTTACAAAACATTTCTGCGTTACAGTATTTAAAATAGGGATTCCGTTTCCCATTTTTCGAATAAATTCAGGGGTTATAGGCTTATCAACAGTAACAATATATTCCTTTTCATGATAATTACCAGCACGAAGAATTTTATTGACTATATCTCCATCATTGGTTAAAAATATAAGTCCTTCTGAAGGTTTATCTAGTCGACCGATGGGGAAAATCCTCTCTGGATAATTAATAAAGTCTATAATATTGCCTTTAACTTTATGCTCCGTAGTACATATAATACCTACAGGTTTATTAAAAGCTATATAAACATTGTTTTCTTTAGGTTTTATAGATTTTCCATCTACTTTTACATCATCCTCTGAAGTAACCTTAGTTCCTAGCTCTGGTTTTGCACCATTTATTGTAACTCTCCCCTGTTCGATGAGTTTATCAGCTTCTCTTCTAGAGCAAATTCCTGTTTCACTTATAAATTTATTTAACCTTATTTGTTCAGACTTTTTTTGAGAATACTCTTTATTCCTATATTTACTACTATTATTGTTTTTTTTCATCTATATCTCTCCCTTAATACTAGGATAAAATTTTCATTAGTTGTCGCTATTGCTATTTATCAAATTTTACTCTTATTTATGATTTCACCTTATTAGTTTAAAATCCTTCTATTATTATTCCACTTTTAAATATTATAATCTTACTTGTCTAGCCTTTTCTATAATTTTATTATATATATCTATTAAATATGGTTCATTGGAATATTTGTCTAGATTATTTATATCAATCCAGTGAACACCACTAGTTTCATCTCTGTTTATAATAAGTTCATCTTCTTCATCTGCTATTAAGATATATGATGTATTCAGGTGAAGATGTGATGATACATATTTACCCCTTTTAATATGTCCATATACTGGGATAATATCAATAGAAGCTAAGTCATCTGTTAGAGGCCATATATTTATAACTCCAGTTTCTTCTTTTGCTTCTTTAAGGGCTACTTCAAGCATATCACTATCACCATCTGCATGTCCTCCAGTCCAGGTCCAAGTATTATATATATTATGATGAATCATCAGTATTTTATCTAAAGATTTATTTAAAATCAATCCAGAACTTGTCATATGTGCTATTTCATTTTCCCTTATTAAAATATTCTCATAAAAATTATCAATATAATCTAAAATTACCTTTCTATCATTAGTTTCTTGTTCATTAATTGGTTTATACTTAAGAATAGTTTCTCTAAAGTCCATAGTCTTTACACTTCCTTTATTCTTCATTTATCAAAACTTTCATACCCTATGGAAAGGTTTTTATGCTTTTCATCACCAGTTTTCTACCATTTAGTTATATTACTCTATAGAATAATCAAAACTAACAGAAAACCATATTCTATTTTAAAGTTTTTCTAATTATAGTATATATAATTTTAACCCTTTTGATTTTTTTCCCATAATAAGAACTCCCCTCATAATAAACAGTTATATTATTTTAACTGTTTATTATGAGGGGAGCTAATGTTCTAAGATTTTCTTGATTATAAAAAACCTTTAACAAATTTTCTTTACTCCATCAAAAGTCAGATCTCCATTATTATCTTTTTCAATGGTATATTTCTGGTCTATCCAAATGTGATGGAATGTATTTTCTGATATTGGGTATATTGGCATTATCCACTTGGCACCTTGCTTTGCGAATTCTTGTACAAAATATAATTTTTCTCCATCCCTTTTTACTTCCACTTTTGCTCCCATTTCTTCATACAGACCTGTATAACTATCATAAATGTTTAAGTCCAGCTTAAAAGCTTCTGGTTTTAATGGCATACTATAGTTCTCGTTAAATACTATTTTTGCAATGGTTTCATTAATATTAAAGGAATTTGAAAATCCATAATTACTTAATACAAGAATAGTAACCTCATCGTCTATGTATCTCTGTATTTGATGGTTAAATCCATTACCCCAGCTTCCTCCCCCACTATGACGAGCTCTTTTTCGATTAAGGTTTTTATCTATAACCCATCCATAGCCATAGTCTTCTTTGCATGGTGTAAATATCTCATCTATGGTCTCTTTTGATACAAGCTTTTCTGTGTATAGAGCTTGATCCCACAATAACATATCCTCAACTGTTGAATAGATGGCTCCTGCTGAAAATGTACTCATTGTATCTATTTCACAGCATATTAATTTATTATCATTTACATAATATCCACTTGCTTTATTAGGAAGAATTTCAATATACTCATCAATCCCACTATCATTCATGTCTAAAGGCTCAAAAATATTTTCTTTTATAAATTCTATGTAGGACTTCCCTGTAACCCTCTCAATTATAACCCCCAGTAGATAGTATCCAAAATAGCAATAATTCCATCCTTCCCCTGGCTCAAATTCTAAAGGCATGTCTTTAAAAGTATTAAACACTTCTTCATGAGTACATAGACGTTTTCCAAGCATAAGATAAGGATCTACTACTGAAAAATCACTACTAAGTCCAGATGTGTGTGTCGTGAACCTCCCATCACTAAAGTGACGGGCTTCCTTTTCAACGGCTTGCGCCTCCTATGAAAGCAAGGACTTGTTTGAGCCTCCTATGGCATAAAATCGGATGTGGACCCCACCCTACTAAATAATACTTACGATATATTTCTTAGGCCTTCGGCCTTTATATTTTTAGCAGCATTTATATCTCTATCGTGGCTTTCGCCACAGACAGGACATTGCCATTCTCTTATTTTTAAATTCTTAACTTTTTTATTTACATACCTACATTTTGAGCAAGTTTGACTACTAGGGAAGAAAGTATCTATTTTTACATAATCCCTTCCGTACCAATCAGCTTTATATTCTAATTGAGAGGTGAATTTACCCCAAGCAGCATCAGAGATATGTTTTGCTAGTATTTTATTTTTTATCATATTCTTCACCTTTAAGCTTTCGGCCGCAATAACTTGGTTTTCGCTAATTAGCCTGTAGCTTAATTTGTGGATAAAATCTTGTCTAGCATTTTTAACTTTCTCATGAATTTTAGCCACTTTTCTTTTTTGTTTTTTGTAATTATTAGAGCCTTTCTTTTTCTTAGATAACTTTCTTTGTTCTTTAGCTAGTTTTTCCTCATGCTTAGATAAATGTCTAGGATTATCTATTATCTTTTCTTCGGAAGTTACTAAGTACCTTTTAAGACCTAAATCTAATCCCACCATATTCGTAGTCTTCTCCATAGCCTTCGGCTTATCTACCTCTACACAGACTGATACATAATATTTATCCGTAGGAGTCCTGGAAATAGTGGCATTAATGATCTGTCCTTCAAATTCTCTATGTATTCTAGCTCTAACTTTCTTTAATTTAGGCAGTTTAATATAATTTTCACCTACCTCGATATTGTTGTTGGTTAGGCTAGTCTTGTAACTCATATGAGCTTTTTTCTTATTCTTAAAAACAGGTCTTTTGTTTTGTCCTTTAAAGAAACGCTTAAAACTATCATCTAATGCTCTTAAACTGTTTTGTAGAGCAAACTTATCTACTTCTTTCAAGAACGGTTTTTCCTTCTTTAAAGAAGTTAGTCTCTTGCTATATTTATTATAACTTTGATATTCTTCTTCATTAGCGATAGCTAAAAAGTGATTATATACAAACCTAGAACATCCGATAGACTTATGTATTAATTCTTTTTGTGCTTTATTTGGATATATTCTATATTTAAAAGCTTTCTGCATATAATCACCTTCTTGTTATTGTTTTAATTTAACATTTATTACATATATTATACCATGTTTTAACTTAATTGTATATACTTTTAGGAACAAATGTTCCTTTAAATTACATAAAAAATGTCGCTCTAACCCATCACTGAAGTAACGGGTGTGCGAGCGACTTTTCATCAATTAGATAAGATTGTATAATTATAATAGTTTTAACAGTTAAAATCTTTTATATTGACTAGTATTCAACACTTATTAAACAAAGAGCTCCTGCACTAGCTTTATGACCCACATCATCCATATCCTTAGATTTAAAAGCCTTTTCAATTGTACTCATAGGTAATTGACCAAGACCTATTTGTATTAATGTACCTACTATTATTCTTTCCATATATAATAAAAATCCGTTTGCTCTCATAGTAATAATAATCTCATGTTTAGTTTCTTTTACATCTAGAGAAAATATCTTCTTAATTGATTTTTTTGTTTTCTTATTAGTAGTAAATGCTAAGAAATCGTGTTCACCTACAAGGTAGTTTGCAGCTTTTTTCATTTTAGCCACATCTACTGTTTGATTCATTAAGTTAACGTATTGTCTCTCAAACAACGGACGATTTGGGGCATCTTTTTTCCATAAACGATACTCGTAAGTTAAACTTTTCATTAGATATCTACTATGAAACCTCTCATCAACAGTTTCTATTGATAATATAATAATATCATCGGTTAAATATTTTTCGAAATAATCAAAGATTTCCTTTTTATCTAGACGCCTATCTGGTGCTGTAAAGTTAACAATTTGTCCCTTTGCATGTACCCCAGCATCAGTACTAACTGCACCAATAACCTCTACTTCTTCTTCATAAAGCTTTGACAGTATTAATTCCAACTTACCTTGAATACTCTTTTCTAATTTACCTTTTGATTTATTAAATCCTGTATATTTTCTACCATCATAAGCTATCATCATCTTATAATTTTGCATATGTATCCTCCTTTTTTAAGTACCAATTAATACATTCTATCATATATTAAGATAGGTTTATATCTATAACTGTATTGATAAAGGTACTTTACCTTTTCTCTCTTTAGTATAAATATATAGTGAATTAATTATACTCAACTCACTAATTTCAGTACCTCTCCCCACAATTAAAAAAGTTAAAATATTTTTCATTAATATAAAACCCCTAGCTAAAACTAATAAGTCCTAACTAGGGGAATAAATACTTATATTAATTATCTCTGTGATTCATATTTTCTAAGTAATTTAACAAATAACTCAGGGATTTTAGCCATTTTTTCAGGTTCTTCAACAAAAGAAACTCTAAATTGTGTATCTCCTGGGTTTTCTTCACCTTCTTTAATATCATAGAATCCGCTCATAGGTGCTACTAGTAATGTAGTTTCAACACCATCTATATCTACAGACCCTTCACCTGCACAATATAATACAAAATCACTTGCATTAAATCCAGGTTTTACTACATTTCTAACATCTATAACTGTATAAATAGATGCATCTGGGCTTGAAACAATAAGACTAGGCTCTTGTTCTTTTAATCCGTTATATACCTTCAATATTTGTTCTCTATAATATTCTCTGATTTCTTGGCACCAGTCCATAATACCTTCTTTGCTTTCATGAGCTAATGCTCCAAAAATATACTGCCCAATAGCATTTGCACAAAGATTAGCTGTATACTCTGCTACGGAACGATTATTAAATTCATCACTATCAGTAATTAATGCGCCAATTCTTAAGCCACATGCATTCCATACCTTAGAAGCTGTTTCAATACAAATTCTTCTACCTTCAATTCCAGGAACATCTTTATCAGTTATTCCCCAAATACTCACTAATGGTATATCAGCACCATAATAAAGTTCACGATATGCTTCATCACTTACCATCCACATATTATACTTTACGCAAAGTTCTGCTAAAGCTTTCATCGAATCATATTCATACATCTGGCCAGTAGGATTGTCATATGGTATTACTAATAATGCTCCTGGCTTTTCTTTTTTTATTACTTCTTCGATTTTATCAAACTCCGGAAGAGTAAACTTTCCATTTTCATTTAAGTTACGTTTTACAGTAACTGTTTTTCTTCCAGTTCTTTCAGCAAAAGAAATATAGTTTGTATATGCTGGGTCAATCATAAGTAAAGGTTTTTCATCACTTCCAGCTGGACCACATACACCAATTAGCATTAATTCCATTGCTGCAGATCCTCCATCTGTAACCTGTACGTGAAGCTTACTTGTATCAAAGCCTTCACTTTTTAGTATGTTTTTGAATGCATCTTGACATTCTTGAGTTCCAGCAGTAGTTGTATATCTAACAACTCCATTAGCAAACGGACTGTCTGGTGCATCAAGGGCAAACATTCTTTTTTGCATCGCTTTATTTGCTGGTAGCGAAACGTTTCCAATACCTACGTTAATAACCGCTTCAGGCTTTATTTTTCTTTCTTCATATTTCATTTGTGCAAGACGAACCGCTGATGGTTTTCTTGACTCAAAGTGAGCAGATAATATTGGTTTATTCATGCTAAAACCCCTTTTCATCATAAATTAATTTCTACGTAGTCATTCTACCATAATATTATATAATTTTCACCCTTTTTTTATTAGATATTTTTGTATCAATACTATCAGTAATAGATACGTCTATTTTGGGGTAAGGTGAAAAGTCTTTTTTTGTAGTATTGAGAATATACGAACCTATAATTGGTGAAATGTTGTTAAGTATTTCTAAATATAATGAGTTTATATCAGCTTCTTCTAAAAAATATTTTATAGCAAGTTTTTTAAAATTCATTACGTATGTTAATTTTATGCATATGTTACTGCCTACCCCATGCATCTAAAAATATACTCCTTTATTTCGTTCTATAAAAACACCGCAGTTACAGACCAATGTTTATTTCAATTTATCACTATTAATTTTTTCACCTCACTAACCTATTATTCTCTTTCACTAGTAATCGTCTTAATATCATTAGAGTTATTTATGAATAATATTCTCATATTGTTGCTTCCCAAATTCATAATTAAATATTGAAAAGGATGTTAATTATTGAAGTTAACATCCTTTTAATTTCAGAAAAAATTATAAAAGTAGCGTAGTTTTAAGATTTACTCCTATAGAATAAGCCCGTTATATTTCTAGGATATATCCTCTTAATAATATTACTTATCTGTATCCATCTTATTTTATTTGTTCCATAAAAGACTCCGCAATTTTTACTGACTCTTCCATAAAGAGCTCCTGCCCTTTCATAGTATTGATAACATATCTAACGCCATCAGATTCCCATATTAGGGAATGCACTTTTACTATCCTTTCTGGCTTCTTAAATAAATTTGATGTGCCCATCCCATTTTCCATAATATGTTCATACTCAGGGGTCATCATTTCAATCCAAATAGCATCTTCATTACCTATATTTGTTTTAACAACGGTACTATTATTTTCAGTAGATACTAGAACCTCTGCAGCTTGCATTTGGATAAATATGTTGTGTCCTTCTTTGTTTCTATAGGTTGCAACTATAATCCTGTATGGTTTATATGCACTGAGACCATTGAGTGCAGTCTCATCATTGATAGCTTCAATCATATCCACTTGAAGCTGTCTCCACTTTTCTTGACTTACTTGCCTTTGAATACCTACTCCCTCACTTTTATAATGATACTTATACCCGCCAGATAGACTTTCTGGATAAGACACATTAAATTTAAGCTTTTTGGAAATTTCCTCATCACTTAGTTTTGATGTTCTGATACATACAGGTGTGAATACAGGGTCTGTCGTTGATTGTTCAACAATCTTGTAATCTCCTTCTGATTTTTCAAGTACAAATATTGTTTTTATAGTGTTTACTGCATCTAATGTCAGAGCCCTAGCTGTCTCTGAAAAAATAAACAGTATCCCAGTAAAGGCTAAAACTCCACATAGCGAAACAGCAATAAATCTTCTCAAGATCACATTTAATATTCTATCTTTTAACATGTTGTGATTTGTTCGTTCCTCATCCTCAATTCGGTCAATTATTTTTGAGATCATTTCATCTGAAGGTTTGACTTCACTAGCTTTTTGTATTAAATCTTTCTTTATCATGCTTTCAAGGTTAGACTTATTAATCATCTATACTACACTCCTTCCCCTTGTATATGGTTTTATAGATATTTTTATCTATATCCTTGCCAAGTTCTTTTTCAAGAATTTTTTTTGCATTATGTAAACGAGATTTTACAGTTCCTTGAACACAGCTAAGTATTCTTGAAATTTGTTTAATCGTCATGTCATTAAAGTAATATAGAATAATCACTGATTTTAAAGGAGGACTGAGCTTTTCTATCGCTTCATGTATCACTATCCTAGTTTCTCTCGACTCTAGTTCTGCATCTAAACTTTCTTTCCACCAAGTGTTTTTGTAACTTATTTCTTCAATTGGTACTGTATGCTTGTATTTTGATGACATCTTCCACGCTATCCTTACTAATAGCTTATAAAACCACACATCAAACGCGTTGGTATCTCTTAAATTCTTTATCTTTCTATAACATTGAAAAAATGCTTCTTGAACTATATCTTCTGCTATCCCCTTATGTCCGGCAATAAGGTAAGCTGTGCCTAGAGCATTTTTACTATAGTCTTTATAAAGCTCTTCAAAGCTTTCTAGATTGCCTTGTTGACAGCTCTTAATCAAAGTTGTATTATCCAAATTTTTTACCTCCTTCAGTGTTAGGAGCTCCTATATAATAAGAGATACTCAAACTATCTAAAAGGTTCATTTTATAATAAAATTTTTTTCATTTAAAATGAAAGAGTTAATCAAGATCATCACTGGACCTCATTGTAAACATATAAAAAACTCCCCTCGTTTGCTTACCACCTGGGGAGACCTTTTATAATATTACTAACTGTACCATCTTATATATTTTTTAATAAAACAAGCCTCATCTACCTCTGACTCTTTTATTCATTTGACATATATATAATAGCATATATATAATGTAATTGCTTATTTTCATAAAAAACCGTTATCACTTATGGTAGGGTTCACCTCTACTAATTCTAAAAGCTCTATATATCTGCTCCAATAATATCAACCTCATCAATTGATGGGGAAATGTCATTTTTGAGAAGGATAATTTCATATTACTGCTTTTTATTACTTTGTCAGATAGACCTACTGATCCTCCTATTATGAAAGTGATATTACTCTTCCCTGTGACTGCAAGTCTGTCAATTTTCTCTGAGAGTTCTTCAGAGGATAGTTGATTGCCTTCTATACAAAGGGTTATCACATATGACCCATTTGGAATTTTGGAAAGTATTTTTTCTCCCTCTTTATCCTTTAGTATGTCTTCCTCTGTCTGGGACATGTTTTCTCTTGTAGCCTCGTCCTTCACTTCTACTATCTTCAATTTACAATATCCTGAGAGTCTCTTAGTAAACTCCTTTATTCCACCATTTATGTACTTTTCTTTTATCTTTCCTACTGCTATTATTGTTATGTTCATATTATAATCCTTTCATCTTACCTGCTTGTCCTAGATTTTAGCTACCTAATTAGTATTTAAACTACTAGATATTTTGGACCCTTATCACATTTATCGCATATAGATGGTGCTATCCAGTCACTAAAGGATACACTATCTAATTCATATATATCTGGTGGCTGTTCATATACTTCTACGAATTCATCTATTGCTTCAGTTAAATGGTCATTACAGACAACATACATAGTTTTCCCTCCTAAAAAATATCTTTACTCTATTATATCCTATTTTTAGTATTTCTATTTAGAAATAGATAATTCCTTGTTTTTATAAATATATTCTATTTTTAAAATTAAAAATGGAAAAAGACCTGACAACTTGTCAAGTCTTACATATCTTTATTTGTTTTTTGCCTCTTTAGGAGTTTCTTTAAATGTAATATCTAATTTTTTATTTTCTCCATTTCTTATTATAGTTATTTCTGTTGTGTCTCCTGGTTTATGATTATATAAAGCTTTTCTTAATGTTGTGTAGTTAGTTACTTCTTTATCACCAATCTTAGTTATTATATCATTTTGTTGTATTCCACCTACTGCTGCTGGTGATCCAGGTACTACTTCTATTATTATAAAACCTTCTTCTGCTTCTATATCAACACCTAAGGCTTTTTCATATTTGCTTACCTCTATCCCAGATACACCCATGAAAGCCATATTAAATTCACCCTCAGATATTATCTGTTCAATAACTGGTTTTGCAATATTTATTGGTACAGAGAATCCTAAACCTTCTGCTGAAGTTATTTTTGCTGTATTTATCCCTATAACTTTACCTTCTTTATTTAGAAGTGCTCCACCACTATTCCCAGGATTAATCGAAGCATCTGTCTGAATTAGATTTTCCATCATTACATTTTCACTGGCTATTGTTCTATCTAACCCACTAATAACTCCTGATGTTACAGTTCTTTGGAATTGTAGTCCTAGAGGATTTCCTATTGCTATTGCTGGTTCTCCTACAATTAAATCATCAGAATCCCCTAATTCTGCCACTGGTAAATTAGTATCATTTACTTTAATTATTGCTAGATCCAATGCTGATTCATTCCACAATACTTCTGCAATTGATTTGGAACCATCAGCAAATTGTACTGTTATTTCGTCTGCCTGCCCATTATCTATTACATGAGAATTTGTAAGTATATATCCATTACTCTCTATTATGACTCCAGATCCTACTCCTTCTAAAGGCACATTATTACCAAAGAAATTTTGTTGAGTAGTCATAGTGGTTATACCTACTACAGAATTCATTGATTTTTCAGCTACAGCTGAAACAATATTCATATCTTCTTGAGAATTTATAGTTATATTTTGTGGATTAACGTTTCCTCCATTATTTGGTATAGGTATAATATTACCATATAAGTATTGAGGAGCAATATATGCTGATATTAATCCACCTATTAATGCTGCCACCAAAGCTACTATAAAATAAGATATAAATCCTCTTTTAGGCTTCTCTTTTTCTCTATAGACAGGAGCTTTTGTATTTGGTGCTGGACTATGCCACTGTTTATTTTCATTATTTTCTATTTTTTCTTCCCTTTCACTATCTCCACTAAATCCATTAATGATGCTATTGTTATCATCATTCATTTCTATCCCTCCTATTTAGATAGTACAAAATACTGTGGGCTGGTGTCGATGAGCTATATCTATCTCTATATCTTTATTTATTTTTATACCCTTTGCTGTCATTATATTAACAACGGTTTGATAGGCTAGCTCTGGAAAGTTATTTTCTCTACTTAAATGGGCTAGAAATATCTTTTGAAATCTCCCTTGAAAAATTTCCGCTAATAAATTCCCGGCATCTTCATTGGATAAATGACCTTCATGACTTAGTACTCTTTTCTTGAGATAATATGGATAACTTCCTACTTTAAGCATTTCCACATCATGATTTGATTCTAGGAATAATAGGTCAGAATCTTGTATTTTACTTTTTATATTATCTGTTATTACTCCTGTGTCAGTAACTATACTTACCTTCTTATTTTTGTAATTAAAGTTATATCCCATAGAATCAATAGCATCATGACTAGTACTAAAAGTATTTATCCCTAAGTTTCCAATTTCAAAGTCGCCATTATTTTTTATTATTTTAATATTTTCTTCCTTTAATTTTCCAAGGTATTCTCTCATAACTTCCCATGTATTATTATTTGCATATATAGGAATGTTAAACCGTCTAGATAGTATACCTACCCCTTGTATATGATCTTTATGTTCATGGGTTACTAGTATACCATTTAATGAGTTTGGATCTACTCCAATTAAGTCTAGTCCTGCTTGTATCTTCTTTCCACTTAACCCAGCATCCACAAGTATCTTTGCTTTATCTGTTTCTATATATTGACAATTACCACTACTTCCACTGGCTATTGAACAAAATTTAAAAGACATTTTTACTCCTCCATACTGTCATGATTTATTTTATAGAATATTTGTGATGTTTCTGTGATGAATTAACAAAAAAATAAAAAACGAAATAACCCTTAGGCTATTCCGTCACTTTTTTAATATTTGCACCTAACCCTCTTAATTTATCTTCTATTCTTTCATATCCTCTTTCTACGTGATTTATATCATAAACTTCTGTATCTCCATCTGCAATTAACCCTGCTATTACACAAGCAGCCCCTGCTCTTAAGTCAGTGGCAGTTATTTTTGTACTACTTAATGGAGTAGCTCCTCTTATTATAGCTGACCTACCATCTACTTTTATATTTGCACCCATTCTTTTTAGTTCATCTACATACTTAAATCTACCTTCAAATATGCTTTCTGTTACTATACTAGTACCTTCTGCTTTAGTAAGTAATACTGATATAGGTTGTTGAAGATCTGTAGGAAATCCTGGATAAGGTAGTGTTTTTATATTAATACTCTTTAGATTAGGTTTTCCTATAACTCTAATAGAATCATCATTCTCAATTATCTCTACTCCTAATTCTTTTAATTTAGCAGTAATTGATTCTAAATGTTTTGGAATAATATTTTTAATCAGCACATCCCCTTCTGTAGCTGCTGCTGCTACTATATATGTTCCTGCTTCAATTTGATCGGGGATTACACTGTATGTACACCCATGAAGTTCTTTAACTCCTCTGATCTTTATAACATCTGTACCGGCTCCTCTAACCTCTGCTCCCATTGCATTTAAGAAGTTTGCTGTATCTACAACGTGAGGTTCCTTTGCTGCATTTTCTATTATAGTTTTACCTTCAGCCATAACTGCTGCTAACATGACATTTATAGTTGCTCCTACACTTATTACATCCATGTAGATATCATTTCCAATTAATTTATCAACTTCACAATTTATAACTCCATGCTCAATTTTAACTGTACTTCCTAATGCTTCAAACCCTTTTATATGTTGATCTATCGGTCTTGAACCAATATCACATCCTCCAGGATATGCCACATGGGCCTCTTTAAATCTTCCTAATCCAGCTCCTACTAAATAGTAAGATGCTCTAAGTCTTTTAGCCATATCATAGGATGCTACACAATCCTCTATAGTAGAAGTGTCTATATCTATTGCATTATTTGCTTCATCTAAATACACTTCTGCACCTAATTCTTTCATCATATCAACTAATATATATACATCGCTTATTAGCGGCACATTCTCGATTCTGCATTTATCCTTTGCTAACAATGTAGCAGGAATTATTGCTAAAATAGCATTTTTAAATCCACTTATATTTACTTCACCTGTTAATCTATTTCCACCTTTAATTATAAATTTATCCATATTTTAAGCTGACCGAAATCAGCTGTTCACCCCTCTTTCAGTATTATCTTCTAGTAATATTCTCGCCTATACATCTATTATATACAATTTATACATATTTTTAAATACTCACGACTAGATTATATCTAAATATCTAGTCTCATTTTCTATATTATAACCTATATAAAAGAAAAAGAGTCCATTAATTTGGACTCTTAATTTTCATAAAGATATTTAATTGTTCCATCCGTAAATTCTATTTTCCATGCAGGTATTGCATCTCCTGATCTTGGTTCTCTAAAATCATAAACTTTTGTATCTGTGGGATCAAAATAATAACATAAAATAATATCTTCAATATTTTTTCCATAAATTTCTTTCTGGGATAAAAGTTTTAATAAAGAATCTGTGGCTGGTCTTAAGTCAATGTTATTTTTTTTCTCTTTAATAGGTTCTATCCATAATCTTTCAAAATTTACTACTCTTGAAGAATATATTGTAAATTTCATATAACTCTTTTCTATTATAGTATCTTTATATTTCTTTGAATACACTAAATAATAGGAATCATCATTTTTTCTCATCTCACTTAACACATAATCTTCTGTACTAAATCCTTTATCTCTTACAAAATTATTTACTACCGCATAGGGATCATATTCAGAATTTCCTACCTTGGTTCTGTCTTTATTTATATATACTAACTCTTTTTCTTTTATTATCTTTAATACTTCATTTCCATTATTGAATATTATTTCATCTTCTTTAGTCTCTACACTATTGGTATCTATTATATCTCCTATATTTAAAAACTTCCTTGCCATCTCAATTTTTTCACTGTCTGTTCTATAATCTTCAAACTCCACTTCTAGAAGTCCCTCATCTGGAATATCATTGGGAATTTCTGTATGAATTTCAACATTAATTTCTTTAAGCTTTTCTATTACATCAGCTTCAGTAGTTATATACTGCTTCATTCCCTTTGATCTATAGAGAAAAGTAGATAGTAGTATAATATTCATTATTAAAAAAGCAATAATTAATATTTTTTTAGCTTTTGACCAATCCATTAAATTCTACAACTCCTTTTTAAAAGAGTGCTCCGTGAAAATATAATTTAATTATTTAATCTATAGATTCAACATCTAATTTAGTTCCATCACTAGTATCAAATATATATCTCTTCTTGCCAATATCTATGACCCATACATCATCTAAGGGAGTATTATAATATTCTTTAGCGTTATCATAATAGCCTAGAGATACATTATCTATAGAAGATACTATTATCTCCCGAATTTTTTGCTCCATATTTTTTGCTATAGAATTCTCATCGTTAATAAAATCTCTTATTATTTCATCCATATTCTTTTCAATTATTTCTTCAGGAGTCATTCGTTCTTCCCCATAAATACGAGTTTCTTCTTCAAATATACTATCTCTATAAAATCTTTTATAACTTTTTACTTGATCATTAAATACTTCAACGATTAAAGGTTTCATTAATTGTTTATTTTCACTATTTATATTATTTATATATACTGGTCTGCCTTGTATATTATATTCAAAAGTAAATCTATATCCTTTACTACCATCTTCAGATTCAATTTCTTCAATATTTGATAAGTAACTTTCTTCTGGTAATCTATCTTTAGTAGTTACAAACTCAATAATAGTATTAAAACTTTCATAAAGATTTCTTTCTATTGTTACATTATCTAATGTATTAGAATATTCAATTAACCCATTAGGATAAACTAATAATCCTGTATTTTGATTATACATATAAACAATTGCACCACTATTATCTACTATTTTTCTTAAATAAGATAAATCCTTATCAAAGAAACCCTCTGCAATTTTATCAATATGACTATTATCTTCTGCTCTATGAATGTCTTCTAAATTATTTTGTGGTATTTTTTCACTATATTCATTCTTTTTTTTCGTAGTATCTATTACATCTATATCATTTTTTACTTTGATATTCTTTTTATTGCTTGGTACACTAGTAGGTATATATACATCTTCTTTGGTTCCTAAAATAATCCTACCGGGCCAATAATTTACGAAATCTCTAGAATTCTTAAGGTTTTCTATAGATTTATCTAAGTCATCACTATCATAGGTTAAGTCATTTATTTTAATAACCTTTTCTTCATTGCTTAAGATTATATATGATTCATTACCTATTCTTATATATACATCTTTTATAGATTCTATATTCCCCTCTATGTTGGTAGGTATAGGCATATCTAATGCTTTTGATAGTAATCTAATAGGGATTTCATCAGGGAATTCAAGATTAATTGACTTTTCACTTTTTTCATCTATTAATTCTTTGCTTGTAATTTCAGTAATATTAAGCATATCATTCATAAAGGTATCTTTAATAATTACTGTTGCTTTACCCCATAAATCATCCTTTTCATTAGAATATACTATAGTATGGGTACCCTCAGAATAATTTACTAGTATTCTCTTTGGAGAAATAATTTGAGATATGATTAAATCCTTAGAAGAATCATATTTATTGTCTCCTAAGGATGAGAATAAATCATTATTAGTATCAAATAAGGTTTTACTAGCAAGAAATAGGCTCATTATGAACAAAGTGGTTAAAATAAAAGTATTAATTTTACCTTTATCCATAGGATAGCCACCTCACCTTCTAATCACTTTCTATTATTGATTTTAATAGTTCTTTAATATCTACGTCATTTAATATATTTGCTTTACTAAGATATTCTTTAGCTATATCTTCACTGGTAACACTTATATCTCTAGTAAAGATATAAGTATTATCATCATTATTAGTTTCTACAATAATTTTATTTCTTCCCTGGGGAAGTTTTAATTCTATGTTATATCGACCTAACTCTCCCACTTCTGTTTTTGTAGTTAGAATTGGCTCCTCCTCAATAGAAGAAGTATCATTATTTAATTTTGATTTATTAATAGATAATAGCTCATCAAAATTATATACTTTTATAATTATACTGCTATCCTCTTCAGCCTTTCCTGATAATAGTATAATTTTTTGGGAAGTCACTAAATTATTTTCCGGCATTATGATCTTATAATTATTATTAGGAATCGTTATTACATTTGTTGGGTTTATTGGGTTTGTTGAATGGGCTGTTGTATAGGTACTACCTAACATAATCATTATTAATGTACTAGATAATATTTTCTTTATCATGGTTTATCCTCCTCAAAAATCAAGGTAATTATCTTCTTATATAATAGATCCCTTATATCCTTTAATTTCTAATGTCCTTATATATTTATATAATCTGTGTTTAATATAACACTACAATTATATAAGAGTTATATTACAGAGATATTACCTAGGCTTTAAAATTAAATTACATAAACCATGTTAACTATCTAAATTATCTTTTATTGGTAATGTTATATTCACCCTTGTACCTTTGCCATATTCACTTTCTATGTTTATCTTTCCATTATGAGATTCTATTATTCTTTTTGAGATGGAAAGTCCTAATCCAGTTCCTCCCAAATCTCTTGATCTTGCTTTATCAACTCTATAGAATCTTTCAAATATTCTTTCTAAATCTTCTTTAGGTATTCCAATACCATTATCTTCTATTATAATTTTAACTGCTTCAGATTGCTTTACCCCTTTGACTTCTATAAAGCCATTTTCAGGAGTATACTTTATAGCATTACTCAATATATTTAAAATAACTTGTTCAATAGCGTCTTTATCCGCATACACTAAGGGTACATTATCATCTACATCTATTTTAATTTCTTGCTTTTTCTCTTTTATCGAAATTTCTAACTTCGTATAACTCTTTAATAATAAGTCAGACAAAGATATAAATTCCTTTTCCCATTTTACTTCCTTATTATCAAAATTTGATAATTGAAGAAGATCCCTTACTATTCTAGACATCCTATCACACTCATCATTTACTACACCTAAAAATTGTATGCTTAAATCCTTACTCTCTAATGCTCCATCTAACAGTGTCTCTGTATAACTTTTTATTGTTGTTATAGGAGTTTTAAGTTCATGGGATACATTTGCAACAAATTCTCTTCTAAGATTGTCTAGATTTTGTTGCTCTGTTATATCTTGAAATACTATAATTATTCCTCCAAATTCATCCCCTTCATTTAAGTAGGGTGCAAATCTTGCCATATATGTGGATGTTTCAGTTTCTATCATTTGTTTTCCTTTTAAATCTTCATTTTGTATTATATTTTTTAATGTTAAATATTTGTTCACTGAAGATATTATTTCATCATAATCTTTATTTTTTAAATCTTCACCTTTAACTTTTAAAATGTTTTTAGCTATAGGATTAGCATGAGATATTCTACCTTTAATATCCACTGCTATAACACCATCCGCCATATAGTTAAAAATAGTTTCCATCTTGCTTTTTTCTCTAAATATTTCTGATATAGTAGTATCTAATTTTCTAGTTAGTAGATTAAACATACTTGCTAGCTGTCCTATTTCATCATCTGACTTTACATCAACATATTGTTTAAAGTCACCTTCCGCCATCTTTTCAGCTTTTACTGTAACATCTTTTATTGGTTCTGTTATACTACTAGCTATCATAAATCCTAGTATTACTGTAATTGCCAAAGCTAATAATGTAGCTTCAATAAATATAGTTTTAGTCTCAGAAATAGTATCATTTATATTTTTTAGATCATAAATTATATATATTACTCCTCGTACTTCTCCTTCTTCATTTTTTATTGGATATGCTAGATCCCTTAATGTCATTTCCTCATTATATTCGAAAATTTCATTTCCATTGGAAGCTTCAACTATTAGAGTAGGAGATATCTGTGGTATGTTATAGGCACTTTCTCCTATAAGTCTTTCTTCTTGGCCTATATTAGTTGAAATTATTTCTGGAGAAACTTTAGTAGTGTCTACAATATAAACCCTATTATCTGTAGTATAGATAGGGGATTTAGTTAATAAATCACTCTTTTCCTCATCCCCTAACTTATCCCAACTTCCTTCTTTTATCGTAGGAGAAAAAGCCAATATACTTTGCGCTTGAGCTTTCATAGAGCTCTCTACCTGTTTTAATTGATTTTTTTCAAATACTGTTACTATAAATATTCCTGCTATAATCATTGCTATAAATACCAATAAAAAATAAACAGTTATAAATTTAATTCTAATGCTTTTAAACATTATCTATGCCCTCCTGAAGTAATAGCCTACTCCCCTCTTTGTTATTACATATTGAGGATTGCTAGAATTATCTTCAATTTTTTCTCTTAATCTTCTTATCGTTACATCTACAGTTCTTATATCTCCATAATACTCATATCCCCATACTTCTTGTAAAAGTTTTTCCCTAGAGAATACTTGTTCTGGTTTAGTCGATATAAATCTTAGCAATTCAAATTCTCTCAATGTGAGGTCAATAACTACACCATTCTTTATTACTTCATATTTGTTTAAATCTATCTCTAGGTTTCCAGATTTTATTATATTTCTAGGCTCTTTTTCACTAACATTCTTCACCATTTCTCCCCTTCTAATATTAGCTTTAACTCTTGCACTTAACTCTCTTATACTAAAAGGTTTTGTAATATAGTCATCTGCCCCCATCTCTAATCCTAAAATCTTGTCTACTTCCTCTTCTTTTGCAGTTAACATAATTACAGGAGTATCTTTCTTTTCTCTAATTTCTTTTAAAACTTCAAATCCATCTTTTTTAGGTAACATTATGTCAAGTAATATCAAGTCTGGATCCCATTCCATAGCTATCTTTACTGCCTCTTCCCCATCGTGAGCTAAGGAAACATCATAACCTTCTTTTTGTAGGTTAAATCTTAATATATCCGCGATTGGTTTTTCATCATCTACAACCAGTATTTTTTTTGCCATAAAAATCCTCCTATCTTTAATTACAATTAATGGAACTCTTATATCTATTCTATATATTATACGAATTTCCTTCAAAATAATAATTTAATATTTTGAATCTCTAGTACTTAATTTGCAAGTTTATATAATTATAACATAGTATCTCCAAACTTAATTAGAACAAATAAAAATGTAATAACCTTTTAATCACCTACCGCATAGATTAAATCATAGGAAGGTGATTTTATGAGACGGGGGAAAAGAATTAAGATTGATCCTTTAGTCAGTGCTAAATTGAACTCCATATCTAAGGGAGAAATTCCGATTATAATAAGGTTTAAAAATAATAACACTAGTAAGATATCTACTATGTCTTCAAAGTTAAAATATGAGCTTCCTATTGTAGGAGCTATTGCCTGCAGTATGAATCTCAATGATATAAGTTCATTAAGTAATGATCCTGATGTAGAATTCATATCATTTGATGGTAAAGTATTTGCTCAGTTAGATATTGTAAATGAATCTATAAAAACGAATTTTCCTAAAGAAAAAAATTTTACTGGTGAAGGTGTAACAGTTGCTGTAGTAGATACAGGATTTTCACCTCATGTAGACTTAATTAGACCTACAAATCGGATCTTAGGTTTTAAAGACTTTGTAAATAACCGTAATAAACCCTATGATGATAATGGCCATGGAACTCATATCGCAGGAATAATTGCAGGCAGTGGCTATTCATCTAATGGTAAATACACAGGTATAGCTCCTTCAGCTAATTTATTAATAGTAAAAGCTTTGGATAGTTCTGGTAGTGGAAGTACTTCTGATATTGTATCAGCGATACAATGGGTTATCGAAACTAAAGACAAATATAATACTAAAATATTAAACTTATCCTTAGGTACACCAGCTAATAGTTCATATACATCTTGTCCATTAGCTCAGGCTGTAGAAGAAGCAGTAAAGTCAGGATTGACTGTAGTTTGTGCAGCAGGAAATAGCGGTCCTTCAAAGGGTACAATTTTATGTCCTGGAAATGCTCCATCAGGAATTACAGTAGGCGCAATAGATGATAATAAAACTCCAGAGATAAATGATGATTTTATAGCAAATTTTTCTAGTAGAGGTCCTACAAAAGATGGTTACAAAAAACCGGACGTAGTGGCTCCAGGAGTTGATATTATGAGCTTATCAAATAAAAATTCTTCTGGATATATATCATTAAGTGGAACATCTATGGCTACTCCAGTTGTAACAGGAGCATGTGCTTTATTACATCAAAAGCATGCTGATTTAACTCCAAAAAAAGCAAAGAAAATGATTGTAGGTTGTTGTAGCAACATAGGTTTCTCTCAAAACGAACAAGGTGCAGGAGTCATAGATTTAGAAAAATTATTTGATAAAGACTATGCCAGTAAATATGATACTATATCTTTCAATGACCCTGAAAAATTTGACAGTCAGGGAGTCTTTGGTGGATTTATTGATGATAATATAATAATTATATTATTGATAATTCTTTTATTTCTATGGGATATATAAATTAAAAGACCTAGGAAAATTCCTAGGTCTTAACTCTCTTATTATTATTATTATCTTAAATAATTATATGGATTACGATGCCTTCCATTTACAAGAACTTCAAAATGAAGATGAGGTCCTGTACTTCTACCTGTGTTTCCTACTGCTGCTATAGATTGACCTTTAGCAACTTTTTGTCCCTTACTAACGTATAATTTACTACTATGGGCATATTTAGTAGCATATCCATTTCCATGATCAACCTTAATCATATAACCATATGAACCACTATACCCAGCAAATGTTACAACACCATTATCTGCTGCTCTTATGGTGGTTCCAGTAGAAGCTGCTAAATCTATACCTGAATGAAATCCTGATCCTCTAGGTCCATAGGAGGAAGTTAACCTTCCATTCACAGGCATTGAGAATTGCCCAGTACCTCTAGAAGAAGGAATAGCCTTTGTTCCTTTTGTAATTATTTGTGCTATAGGTTGAGATTTTATTGTTTGAGATATTACTTCTTTAGCTATTTCTATTCCATTTCTTTTTTCTAATTTTACTACTACCTCTTTTTTTCCTTCTGTTCCTTCTTGTTTAACTTTCTTCTGATTTGAATATAAACTATCAGATTTTTCATATTTTACTTCATATGGTATTTCTTCTGTATAGGTTTTAGTTTCATAAGTAACTACAGTTATATATGATTTTGGTGCTATTAGACTTATTTCATCTCCTTCTCTAATACTTTCTGGAGTTAGAGATGGATTAGCTTTTACCAAATCTTCCACTGTAATTTTATTATTGCTAGCAATTTCCCAAAAACTTTCTCCTTCTTTAACTATATGAGTCTTTTCCTCATTAGTTCCTTTTTTAAGGATATTTATTAAATCATTTGAATTTTGAATTTGAGATACGTCTACCTTAACTTGTTCTATTTTAATGTCTTCAAGGATTTTAACTTCTTCTATTTTTGAATTTTCATTTGAATTTTCTATGTATGGCTTTTTTATATCTTCTATTATGTTTTTAGCTACTTTATCACTTTTAACAATACCTACAAGTTTACCATCAACCTTTAGTCCATATGCTAATACACTTTCTCCAACCCTATTTTTGATATTATTATAAATGTTTGTTTTGGAAGTTAATTCTTCATCCTCTGCATAGGTCTGTTGGAAAGTAAATTCCTCATTATGTAATAATTCAAATCCAGATTCTTTCTTAAAATTATCTTTTATATGATTATATGTATTCAATACTAATTGCTTATCCCTTACCATACCTATTTTTTCTTCACCTAGGCTAACTTCATAAGCTTCTGTATATTTTTTATGTTCAATATTAGATTTTATTGTTGCGCCACTTAATATTCCTATTATAAGAACTGCTACAACAATAATGCTAAATCTTATGTCTTTAAAACGAGAACTCTTTTTTCCAATAACGCCAATGGCTCTCTTAATAAAATCATTCATAAAACTTCCTCCCCAAGAAAATCCTCTATATTTTTTTATATATTGTGATTTAACTTTCGTTTGTTGGGTATTTAAATGGTATATAAAAAACTGCGACTATTTGCTAAAATTATTTCACTAGTAATCTACTGATAACACTTTTGTAATACAATCGTAATAAAGTACCCCTCAATTATATCAGTTGCTTTACGAATAAGCAAATATTTTTTTGTGTAAAGCATGTCTATAATACATAATATTCTATTAATTTTTTATTATTACTTAATTCCTCTTTTATTTGAGGAATATTTTTATGATAATTTCCCAATAATCTATAAAAGTTATTTCCATATAAACTTGTTTGTAACTGTATAAAATAGGTATAATTCTTAACCTAGTAAATATGTCTCTATAAAATTATTCCATGGTATTTCCTCCATATTGTCTATTAAGATATTGTATGTTAAAGTAATTTATGATGTCTATTATATTTTGGTTATGTTACTTAAATATTACAATAGTATAAGTATTTCCTATGATATAATAATTATTAATAAAAGTTTGGCAGGTGAGTTAAATTGAGTTTTTATATTGAAACTACAGATATAGATTTAGGGGATACCCCTATAGAAAATATTTTTATAAATGATTTCATGCCTATGGCTCACGGTACCTATGTGAAAGTGTATTTATTAGGATATAAATACGCCAAGGATAAAGATGATAATATAAATGTAGATAATAGAACTATTGCTAAACATTTAGATGTTCCCCTTGGTGATGTTCTTAGTGCATGGGATTTTTGGGAAAATAAAGGAATAATAAAAAAAATTTTTGAAGATGAGAGCAATAACATAGATTATAATATTGAGTTCTTGAATCTTAAACAACTCTACATTAATAATTTAATAAAACCAAAATCAACTGATACTAAAATAGAAAGTGGAAAAGAAAGCTATACTAAACCCTATACAGCTACTTCAGAAGAACTAGTAGAAGCAAAGAAAGTGCCAGCTATTAATGAAATGTTTAACGAAATACGATTAGTTATAAAACGATATATTACTCCTAATGAATATAAGCGTATCTATGAATGGATAGATAATTATAATATGAGCCCTGAAGTGATAGTAAGAGCATTTCAGTATTCTTTAGAAAAAAAGAATAGAAGGAATATATCCTTTGTGGAAGGAATTATCCGGAACTGGTATGCTGATGATATTACAAATATCGAGAAGTTAGATGCTTATATGAGCAAAAGAGATGAAAGATTTTATAGATATAATAAGGTAATAAGATACCTTGGTCTAAAAGGTATGGCAAGTGAACCTCAGAAGAAATATATTGATAGATGGTTTGATGAGTGGAACTTTAGTATGGAACTAGTCCTAAGGGCCTGTGATGAAACTACTAAAATTAGTGAAATTAGCTTCGATTATATTGATGGTGTTTTAAAGAATTGGAATAATGAAAACGTGAACTCCTTAGAAGATGTGGAAAAAAGAAAAGAAAATTTTAAAACTAATAAAGAAGATGTTTTAAAAAAGAAAGTAACTCCCACAAAAAAGAAAAAAGTATATACACAGTTTCATAATTTTCAGCAACGTACTACTAAGTACTCAGCTGATGAGTTAGAGAAAAAAATCAGAAAAAATTTCGAAGAGAAAATTAACGGATAATAAACTTTATAAGGGTGATTATATTGAATAAGAATATAATTAAAAAGATTCTTAATGAATACGATAAGAAAAGGGATAAAGCTATCCTCAATCAAAAAATGAGAAGACAAGAGGTATATAGTAAGATTCCCCGTCTCCAAGATATTGATAAGAAAATAACTGAGGCAAGTATATCTATATCAAAAGTTATAATAGAAGACCCTCTTAGTTATGAGAATAAAATAAGTAAATTAAGATTTCAATTAGAAGAGCTAAAAAAAGAAAAAGCAATCTTACTTACGGAAAATAATATACCTTTAGAATATTTAAATGTAAATTATAAATGTAATAAATGTAATGATACTGGATATTTTAAAAATGGCGAAAAATGTAGTTGTTTTAAACAAGCTCTCATAAATGAATCATATGAGATGTCCAATCTTTCTAAAATGCTTCAAAAAGAGAATTTTAATAATTTTAATATCAATATTTTTAGTAATAATCCTATAGAAGGTGAAGATAGAACACCTCAAGAAAATATGATGAATATCTTAAATATTTCCGAAGGATTTGTTATAAACTTTGATAAGGATAATGGAGAGAATCTATTATTTTATGGCCAGACTGGCCTAGGAAAGACTTTTATGGCTAATTGTATAGCTAAGTCTTTATTAGATAAAGGTTATATTGTTGTGTACCAAACGGCCTTTAAGATTATGGATATAATCGGTTCTCATAAATTCAATAGAAATAATGATGATATTGGAGAAAAAGAATATAGTTTATTATTTGATGCGGATCTATTAATCATTGATGACCTAGGCACTGAATTTACAAATTCCTTTACTAATACAGAGATATTTAATATTGTTAATACTCGCTTATTGAATGGTAAAAAAATGATAATATCTACTAATTTTTCACCAAAAGAGTTTGCAGATACGTATACTGATAGAACTTTTTCTAGAATATTTAGTAATTTTGTACCTCTTAAATTTTTTGGGGATGATCTAAGGTGGGAAGCATAGAGTCTAATATAGACTCTTTTTTTTTGTTAAAAAATAAAAGAATAGAAAAAAACCAGAGAGGTCACAGCGCTCTCCGGCCTTTTTCTTTAATTTATGTGGAGCTGATGAGAGGACTTGAACCCCCAACCTACTGATTACAAGTCAGTTGCTCTACCAATT
>NZ_WSFT01000053.1 GCF_016820655.1 Anaeromonas frigoriresistens | reverse complement strand
AAAATCCCCGTGTCGGTGGTTCGATTCCGCCTCTGGGCACCATAAAAAAAGACTTCCAATTTATTTGGAAGTCTTTTTTTGTTATAAAATTATGGTAACCTATTGACATAATTTTAAAATTGGATTATAATTATTACAATATATTAATAATAAAAAAACAGTGAAGAGAAGAGTAGGTATAATATTAACTTTTAGCGAGCTAGTGATGGTGAGAGACTGGTAGAAGATATATACTGAAGAACATCTCGGAGTTTCTAACCGAAATTTTATAAAGTAGGCTTAGACGGTATCAATCCCGTTATCAAATTGACAAGTATCGAATATATAATTATATTCTGTACTTATTAAGATAGCTATTTAAACTAGCTAAAATGGGTGGTACCGCGAAGACAAGTCTTTCGTCCTATATATAGGATTGAAAGACTTTTTTTATTATTAATATAAAAGTATTATCTTTAAATAACTTTATTGTAATACTGTTTTGCTGGCCAGCAAATTATACTGTACTAACAATATATAAGATGGAGGAATGTAAATGGAAGCTATAGAAAAAAAACTAATAATACCAAAAACCTATAAAGCAAAACTTGATTTATTAGAAACAGAGGTAGCTATAAAAGAAGTTAAGGATTATTTTGAAAGATCTTTATCTAAAAAGCTTGATTTGACGAGAGTATCAGCTCCGTTATTTGTAATATCAGATACTGGACTTAATGATAATTTAAATGGAGTTGAAAGACCTGTATCTTTTGATGTTCTAGGAGTTGGTGGTAAAGATGTTGAAATTGTTCATTCTCTAGCAAAATGGAAGCGTATGGCATTAAGTAGATATAATTTTAAAATTGGAGAAGGTTTGTATACAGATATGAATGCTATTCGTAGGGATGAAGACTTAGATAATATTCATTCAATATATGTTGATCAATGGGATTGGGAGAAAATAATTAATAAAGAGGATAGAAAAATAGAATCTTTAAAATCAATAGTCAAAAAAATCTATTATGTATTTAAAGATACAGAAAGGTATATCAATAATAAATATGCCAAACTCAAAAGTTTTCTACCTAATGAAATATACTTTATTAGTAGTCAAGAATTAGAAGATAGGTATCCCAATTTTACTCCAAAGGAAAGAGAGCATGCTATCGCAAAGGAAAAGGGAGCAGTCTTTATTATGCAAATTGGGAACATGTTAAATTCTGGTATTAAGCATGATGGAAGAGCACCTGATTATGATGATTGGGAATTAAATGGAGATATTATTTTTTGGTATCCAGTGCTGAATATTGCTTTAGAAGTATCATCTATGGGAATAAGAGTTTCCGAGGAATCGTTAAAAAGACAATTAAAGGTAGCTGGATGTGAGCATCGTAAAAGCTTAAGATATCACAGAGAGCTACTAGAAGGTAAACTTCCCTATACAATTGGAGGAGGAATAGGTCAATCACGAATATGTATGTTCTTTTTACAGAAAGCTCATATAGGAGAAGTTCAAGCTGCAATATGGCCTGAAGATATGATAAAAGAATGTGAAAAACAAAAAATAATGATATTATAATAAACAGCTCTAAACTATATAGTTTAGAGCTGTTTATTATAATATCAAGTAAAACTCAATACTATGTTATATATAGGTCTTTGAAAATCTGATTAATAAAAGAATCAAATAGTGGTTCTATATTTTTATAAATGATATTTTTATTTTCTTCTAAAAGTATAAGCTCTTTTGGCAATTTATATTTCGATTGATCGATTAATAACGAAGAAAAGGAATACATTCTCTGATCTAAGTATGAACAAGATTTACCTGTGGATAGCTTTCCTTTCATAATTGAAATTGATAGTTCAAAAGTTCCTTTATTAGGTAGCCATTTAAAAGTGTAATTATCTTTAAAATACATTTGCTTTTTTAGATCTAGAATATTAGATGTTCCTTTGATACTTAGTCTTTCACCTTCTAAAGTTATATTTCTTATATCTGAATCAAATTGTATTATACAGTTATTAATATTTTGTGTACTATTTATTCTAGACATTTTCTCAATCAAGTCATATATTTTCAATAATTCAGGCAGATAGTATATATCATCGTAATTATGCTTCAAAATTAATTCCTTAATATCCTGATTCTTATTAGTGATATATTCATAATAGAGATCTATACTTTCTTTACCAGATATAAAATCATCTCTAAAAATACCAAGTTTTCTTTCAACGGTTTTTAATTTACAATTATCTAAATCTAATAATGTCTTATGATTTCTAACCTCTTTTAAGAGATCTATATTGATATTTTTATCAATTGAGTAGTCAATATTATTATATTCAAATCTTTTATTTAAGAATGGAATATCGAATGTGTCTCCATTAAAGGATATTATAATATCAAATTTTGAAATAAAGCCTACAAATTTTATAAGTAAATTTTTTTCATCTTCTAATTTATTTGCAAAGAATTGTATAACTTTAATACCAGTTTGTGTAGGGTATAATATACCAATTAAAATCACTTTATTTTTCAATCTACTGAATCCAGTTGTTTCTATATCAAAAAAACAAAAAGTTTTATTTCTAAATATAGATTTCTTTTCATTAGGAATATTAATAAAAGAATTCAATTCTTTAGATATGATTTCCAACATAATTCCTCCTATATTAGTTTTAAGGGTGCATATATAATTATAGAGTATTTTATAATTATAGTAAAACATCAATATAATGCATATTATTTAATTAATGAAATAATGACTTATTAATACTTGACCATGGATTATAGAAATATGAATTGGGTATAAATAATTATTAGTAGCCAATCATCTGTTTAGTAGGTTTATAGATTATGTATTAAATCATTGAGGAGTGATAGAGTGACAATTATCGATATGAATGATTATTTAATCCAATATGTAGATAAGATATGTAATCAACGATTTACTAAAGATATAATGTTGGTATTTAATGATTATAGAGAAGATACAAAAGATGAAATAATAAAGCTTATTCATGAAAATGTATCATATTTATTAGATAATAGTATATTGCTAGATTATAGATTGATTAAAATAATGTGTTCAATGTTTTTAGGTCTATCTTGGAGTATGTATAGAAAAGGTAAAAATATATATAAGAATGATGAAAGTTTAAGACTCAATTTAATTGGAAATGGAAAAAAATATTTTTTAAATGAGTATATACAAAATTTAAATAATGAGTTAGAATTTGAAAAGGATATTGATGATATTTCTATAAGGTATTATACATTATACATAAGTAAGTATAATAAAGAAATAATAGATAGAATGAAATCTGTAAAATCAGATAAAAATATAGATGAAATACAATTAAAAGGGATTATACTAAATAAAATGAAAGATTTTAGCAGAAATAATGTTATTATGGGTATTGAAGATGAATTTATGAATGATGAGTAAAAAAAAATTAAAATGAATAATAAGATATGATATTATAGAGGGGGAGATAAACTCCCTTTATTTGTGTTGACATAAGGAAAGGAAGAATTCTATGTTTAAAATTTTGACAAAAAGTATTATTGTAAAAGATAAGGAGATTCTAATTTTAAAGAGATCTGAAAATTCAAGTTTTGGTGGAAAACTATGGGATATTCCCGGAGGAAAATTAGAATTTGGTGAAACTCTTAAGGAAAGCATTATAAGAGAAATTAAAGAAGAAACTAATATTGATATAAACATAAAAAAAACTATCGCATCAACTTCATCAATAAATAAAAGTAATGACAAGCAATTTATAACATTAATATATCTATGTGAATATCACAGTGGAGATATTAAACTTGATGATGAGCATATTGATTATAAGTGGATTAAACCAAAAGATGCATTAAATTTACCTATGGTATATTATGCTATAGAAGGAGTAAAAGCTATATTAGAGGAGTGTAAACATGGACATAAATAAAAACGAACTAAAGAATAGCCTTAAAAGTGCTTCTAAGAATCAAAATTCTGTAATAATAAAACTATCTTTTTTAGAAATATTGTATAGAAAAAAACTAACAAATAAATATGAGAGTGATATAAATAGAATATTAGATACTTTAGGTTTGAAAGGTGAAAACATTAAAGAAATTAAACATAAAATGATAGATAAAATAGATAAGATAGATATAATTTATGAAGAAAATTTAGTAGATGAAAATATTGGATTAGAGTATTTTAAAAATATAAGAAATGATATACATAATATTTTAATAGACTTATCTAGGTATCTTACAGAGATATCATACTATAATAATATTTATTATGATATTATAAGTAGGAGTGAGTTTGATAGTAATATTAGAATTAATTTTGAAGAATTCTACAAAGAAATATACTCTTTTTTAATGAAAGATGAGACTCTCTTAAATCAAAAAATATCTGAAATAGTATGGACTATACCTATTAAAATATCTAAAAAGAAGTATTATGACATTATAGAGAATTCATTTAAATATAGTTTTAAAAATAGTAGCAAGAAAAAGGTTGATATACTATTTAAAAGGTTCAAAAGTATCTTTAATGGGACCTTAGAATGGGGTTATGTTGATTCTTTTGATAAATATTTCAGACTGAGTCAGTATTATAAAGATATTGATTATAAGAAGCTTTCAACTCAAGAATTAGAAAAGGAATATATTAGTAGTGGAGAGGTTATTAAAGAAATCGAGATATTATTAGATTATATTAGAGAATTGGGTATGATAACAAATAAATTTATAATAATCAATATTTTAAAGAATAATATGAGTTCTTCAGAAAAGAAAGATATAACAAAATTTATTAATGAAATTAATAAAAACTCTGAAGAAACATTGAAAGATAGAATAGATACAATGGAGAAGTTATTGATTTCTTCTACAAAAGAATATCAGGATATAACAAAAGATATAATAAATAGTAATATTAATATAGATGATGATTTGCAATCATTATATAGTACAACTGAGAAAGTTATCGGATATTTAAAAGATTATTTTATTGAAAGTGAAGAATTGATTTTTAGTAAGGATG
Organism: Anaeromonas frigoriresistens; assembly: GCF_016820655.1. Classification (GTDB taxonomy): domain Bacteria; phylum Bacillota; class Clostridia; order Tissierellales; family SIT17; genus Anaeromonas; species Anaeromonas frigoriresistens. Next base: position 544,222 of record NZ_WSFT01000053.1, on the reverse strand, counting down.
AAATAGTAGATCAATCTTATTTGAATAAAACAATTGATAATTTTATACAATTTATTGAAAGAAATGTTAGAAATATGGATAATGTAAATAGGAAAATTAGAATGAAAAAAATATTATCATTATTAGATACTCCTTTTAGAACTCCTGATGAATTTTTCGATTATCTGAAAAGTAGTATAGAGTTTAATAATGATAAAGAAGAGATAAAATACATATTTAATGAAATATATACTATAATATCAAATTATAAAGAGAGGCCATAATATGGTCTCTCTTTATTTATGTGTAATAAAATATGAAAAGTTGTCTATAATAATGAGTGGATTGGAGGTTTGACATGATAAAAATAGGTATTCCAAGAGGAATGAATTATTATGATTTCTTTCCTATTTGGTATGAATTTTTTAATGAATTAGGAGCAGAGGTTGTAGTATCACAAAAAACAAATAAAGATATATTAAATATGGGAGTATTAAATTGTGTAGATGATGCTTGTTTACCAGTAAAAGTATTTCATGGTCATGCATGTAATATAAAGGATAAAGTTGATTATATGTTCATACCTAGATTGATAAGTTTGAGCAAGAGAGAATTCGAATGTCCCAAAATATTAGGATTACCTGCAATGGTTAAGAATACAATACCTAATATGCCAGAGATAATTGATGTAGAAATCAATTTTAGAAAAAATAAGATTCATCTTTCTAGAGAAATATATCAAGCTGCAGAAAAAATCACTAAAAATCCAATAAAAATACAACAAGCATATAGAAAAGCAAAAGATGAATACAGAAAATATGAGCAGTTACTAAACAAAGGTGCTCATTGTGAATTAGCTATTAGTAATTATAAAAATCAATTTACTAGTTTTAATAAAAATCATAAAAATGATAAAAATAATTTAAATATTATATTATTAGGTCATCAATATAATATATATGATGATTATATAAATATGAATATTTTCAAAAAATTAAATAAGAGAGGGATAAATATCTTAACACCTAATATGGTAGATGGGAAACAGATTAATAATTATATTTCACATTTGCCTAAGAGGATGTTTTGGACATCTGGGAAGAAAATAGTAGGTGCTACTTCTTTTTTAATAAACCAAAGAAAAGTTGATGGAATAATTTTTATTTCTTCTTTTGGATGTGGATTAGATTCTATATTAATAGATATAGTAGAAAGGGAAGCAAAAAGTTTTAAAGTTCCTTTTAATCTAATTACACTAGATGAACATTCTGGTGAAGCAGGTATTAATACAAGAATTGAAGCTTTTATAGATATGTTAGAATGGAGGATGAAAGATGAAGATCACTTTCCCACATATGGGTAATGTATATATTGCAGCTAAAGGACTATTAGAAGAAATAGGTAGAGAAGTAGTACTTCCTCCCCCTATAACAAAGAAAACATTAGAATTAGGAACTAAGTATACCCCTGAATCAATTTGTCTTCCATTGAAAATTAACATAGGAAATTATATCGAAAGTATAGAAAAAGGTGCTGATACAATACTTATAACAGGAAGCTGCGGACCATGTAGGTTTGGATTTTATGGAAGTATGGAGAAGAGAATTTTAAAAGATTTAGGATATGATGTTGAATTTATAAGTTTTGATCCTCCAGAAGGAAATCCAAATGCTTTATTAACTGAAATATTAAAAGCAGCAGGAACAAAAAATATATTTAAAATTATGAAAGCAGTATCCAGAGGAAAACAAGTATTGTACTCAGCTGATAATTTATTAGATTATTCAAATTATAAAAGAGCAGTTGCTATAAACAAAAATAAAGTTGATCAAATTATGGATGAATTTTATTTTAAAATTGAAGGAACTAAAGGGGTAAATGAAATAAATTCGTTGATTAGTTCATCTTATGATAAATTAAAAATTTTAAAAGAAGATAATAAAATAGACAATTTAAAAATAGGAATAATTGGTGAAATATATACGATAATAGAACCTTTTGTTAATCTTAATATTGAAAAAAAATTGGGACATATGGGTGTAATTGTTGAGAAATCTTTGACACCTAGTAAATGGGTCTCTCATCATATAGGGTTAGGTCAGATAGGAATAAGTGAGGAAAGAAAGAAATGGAAAAAAGCTAAACCTTATTTACCAACTTTAGTAGGAGGACATGGAAGAGAAACTGTGGGAAGTGCTATTTTATATGCTGAGGAGAATTTTGATGGGTTGATACAGATCCTTCCTTTTAATTGTATGCCAGAGATAGTAGCAGAGAGTGTATTGCCTTCTGTTCAAAAGGACTATAATATTCCAATAATGACTTTAATAGTAGATGAAATGACTGGAGAAGCCGGTTACTTGACAAGAATTGAAGCGTTCATTGATTTAGTTAGAAAAAGAAAGGAGTCTGAAAATGAAAGAATTATTTGTAGGAGTTGATGTTGGTTCGGTAAGTACAAATATAGTGATATTAGATGATAAAAACAATTTATTAGAAAATAAGTATGTAAGGACTAGAGGAAATCCTATAAAAGTAATAACAGAAGCAATGAAGGAAGTAGGAAATAAATATAAAGATAATGATATTAAAGGAGTAGGAACCACAGGTAGTGGACGAAATTTAGCAGATATTATTTTAGGAGCTGACATTGTAAAAAATGAAATCACCGCCCATGCTATTGCAGCAATTAATTTTATACCGGATGTTAAGACTATTTTAGAAATTGGAGGTCAAGATTCCAAGATTATATTAATTGATAATGGGATAGTTACAGACTTTGCAATGAATACTGTTTGTGCTGCTGGTACGGGATCCTTCTTAGACAGGCAATCCCAAAGACTTGGGATAGAAATACAGGATTTTGGAGATATAGCAATTCAATCAGAAAACCCAGTAAGAATAGCAGGAAGATGTGCTGTTTTTGCAGAATCAGATATGATACATAAACAACAATTAGGGCATAACCAGGAGGATATTATAAATGGTTTATGTGAAGCTTTAGTTAGAAACTATTTAAATAACTTAGCTAAAGGAAAAAATATAAAAGAACCAATAGTATTTCAAGGAGGAGTGGCTGCTAACAAGGGAATAAAGAAAGCTTTTGAAAAGTACTTAGGTAAAGAAATATATATTCCTGAATATCATGATGTTATGGGAGCTATAGGGGCTGCTATACTTGCAAAAGAAAAAATTAAAAAGGCTAAACACACTAGGTTTAGAGGGTTTGATTCTATTAAGTTAGACTATAAGGTTCGTGGATTCGAGTGCAATGACTGCCCAAATATGTGTGAGGTTGTAGAGATAATTGCAGATAATAAAGTTTTAGCAAGGTGGCAAGATAAATGTGGTAAACATTCAAACTATATTAATAATAATGATAAATTAGCTTAAAGCACTGATATCAGTGCTTTATTTTATGGTATAATATATAGGATATTTTGTTAAGGAGGACTTAAAATGGTAGAAAATAATTTAGATAAATCAAACAATATAAATGATAAAAAAGTAGATATTAAATTAACATTCATAAAAGGTTTAAAAAAAGGATTATCTACTACTTTATTTTTGGCAAAAATAATTATTCCAGTTTATTTTTTTATTACTTTACTAAAATACACTGGTATATTAAGTTGGATATCTACATACCTTGCGCCTATAATGGGTATATTTGGACTACCGGGAGATGCAGCTATAGCTCTAGTCTTTGGGAATTTTGTCAATATATATGCAGCCTTAGCAGTAATATCAGGACTTAGTCTAACTAGTAAAGAAATTACTATCTTAGCGGTGATGTTATCTTTTTCCCATAGCTTATTTATGGAAACTGCAGTTGCTAAAAAAACAGGATTAAGTGTAATGGTAGTACTATCATTACGAATAGGTTTAGCATTAATTTCAGGAATCGTTCTTAATGTAGTTTTATAAAGGGGATGGATATTATGTTACAGTATTTTGGGGAAAGTATATCCCAAAGTTTTTCTTCTATTTTAACAATATCGAAGGTTATTATACCTTTAATGATAGCAATGGAATTTTTAAAGGAATATAAGATTATAGATAAACTCTCCAATTTGCTAAGCCCTCTTTCTAGATTATTAGGGATGTCTAAGAAGACTATATTTCCCTTAGTAGTAGGATTAACATTGGGGTTAGCCTATGGAGCAGGGGTAATAATACAAATTGCTAAAGAAGGAAAATTATCAAAAAAAGATCTATATTTATTACTTATTTTTTTAGTAGCATGTCATTCAGTTATTGAAGATACGTTACTATTCGTAGCTATGGGAGCTAATGGTTGGTTATTATTATCATTTAGAATTGTAGTAGCGTTAATATTAACCATATTAGCATCTAAAAATATAGATAAAATATTATCTATCAAAGAAGATAAAATAAAACAAGGACTCTAAATATTTAGAGTCCTTGTTTTTGATATTAATCTATTGGATCTAAGTCTTCTTGACCTAATGCACATCCGTGCTTTTCATTACTTTCATCTATTTGTCTAGGGAATAGAGATGGGAATGTTTCACATATTGGAGCTATTTCTGCTGCTAATTGTGGGAAACCTGTTGATAGTACACATAGTTGAACAGGTACTACTATTTTCTTCTCACAAGTTACACATAAGGAAACTAATAGATTACCTCTAACTGCTCCAGTTTCAGGATTTACCATTAAATCTCTAGTTATATTCTGAGTAGCTAATCTTGTTTCACAAGCTATATTACAGAACTCTGTAAATCTTGGCAAGAATGCTCCTTCAAATACTGAAGGTAAACATAACTGGAAGAAGTTGGTTAAAATTAATGGATCATTAATTGGTGCAACTGGTACATTTGCAGTTAATGTAGCTCTACATCTTTCGCCACAGTCATCTGTATAAAGTATATCTATTTCTACTATAACGTTTCCTGTAATTTTAATATTTTGTGTTCCAAAAATAGGAGTTCCTCTATCTTCTTCATCACAATCAGTAGTATCAACAAACACTAGTCTTTCGCTTCTTGTTCCATCTGGACCTATAACTTTAACATCTTTATCTCCACATTTTACAAAATCAGCGCCTGAAATTTCTGTTTCAGGGGTAACTGTCAAGTTTTTAGGGTCCTTAATATCTGCAGGATTAAAGAATTTTTTACATCTAATATCTATAACTCTTAATATTCTAGATCCTACAGGAAGTCTTGGTCTAAAACCTTGACCAGCTATAGTTCTTAAGCCTTGTAAGTTGAATAGGGCTGCATCGTATACTTTCTGTACATATATAGGTTCAGTTACAACATTTCTTAAAGAACCATCGAAATCACACCCAGTAGTAGCATCACAACATTGTTCAGGTTGTGTTAAATCTAAAAGATCGCTTTTATTTCTTTTCATTCTTTTTTCCTCCTTAATACAAATTGGAAATGTTCTTCCTACTTTTAATATATTCTTATCACTGTATTCTGCTACTTTTTTTTCGAATTGTAATAATTTAAAAGATATTCAAATATTATTTAATATAGTTTAAGTAAAATTATTTTAGAAAGGAGGACATAAATGTCTTTATTAAAGAACCCAAGCTATTTATTAACAGATTCTTTCAATAATATCTATCATATTTTATACAAGGATAATACACTTATCTCCATTATCTATGATAAATCAAGGGGAGGTAATGAAGAAAGAAAATTATTCGAAAACTGCAATGAACACTTTTTTGCAACCATAGATAAAAAAAATAATATATATATAATTTGTCAGGAACTGAATGAAAAAAAAGTATATTTATTAGTCTACAATAATGGTCAATGGTCTAAAACTGTAGTTGAGGATAAAGAAAAACAAAAAATATATGAACCGAAAATAGTTCATATAGGAGATAATGTTCACATTTTTTATCTTAAAAGAAATAATGAAAATATAGATAATTACGATTTTATACATATAGTAGTTTCTAAGAATATAATATTGAATAATAAATTATTCCATATAAAAACAAATGGGATATTAAGCCCTTACAGTATAAATAAATATAAAAATGGAGTACTCATTACTTATATAAGTTCGGAAGAATACTATCACAAAATCATTTTAAGATATTTTGATATAAATACAAATGAAATAATGGAAGAAGTAATTACAAATAATGATGAATATGAAAAGTTTTATTTAGATTCCTTAATTATAAACAACACTACTTTGTTAATAACATATTGTGGAAAAGAAGCAGGAAATTATAAAGTAATATGTGATTATATAGCTTTAAATGACACAATACCAAAATTAGAAGCTAGAGCAGTACTATCAAATGCTTCTAACTGTATATATCCAACTTTAGTGTATGATGAAAATGATTTATGGGTGATATGGCATGAATATCAAGGAATAATGAGTTCTGTTAAAAGAAGTAATTCAAAAGTTTTTACTGGTCCTTATCTATGGAATAACTCAAAAGGTAAAGATATATTAAGATATGGTTATGTTTCTAATAATAGAAATATTAAAAAGAGGTATAAGTTGAATTACTCCTTTGGAATGGCTCCGCCTAATGTATCCTTTATAGGGTTTGGAAATTTAAATGATGTTAAAGAGGTACCATTAAAAAAAAAATCAGAGGATGGGGGGGACTATGAAGATATGACGGAAAAAAATAACCATGATGAGTATGTAAAGCCTCAGAGATATTATGAAAAAGATGTAGCAGGATATGATGATAACTTCGAAGAATATAAGAGAGACATTGAAGAAAATAAAAGACTTTTAGGTAAGTTATTACAGAGTACCATAAAAGAAAAAGATATGTATAAAGAACTTACTGAAAGAATAGAGAATCTGGAAAGTAAAATAAAATCAAATTCTATATTAGAAAAAGATGAAAGTTATAAAAATCTAAAACAGAGAGTACAAGATATTGAAGATTATTTATCAAGGAGAAGAAGAAACGGAATATTTGGACCAAGAGGATAAATAGGGCTTATATAAGCCCTATTTAAATCTTCCTTTTTCAAATAAATCTCTTATTATATCCATATCTGATGTAACACTTAATGCTAACATTAACTTCATCCTAGCTTTTTGCCCTGGAAGATTAAAGCCAAATATTGCCCCAGAATTTCTTAGCATTTTTCCAGCACCTAAGTAACCATAAGTATCTAAGACTCTACCAGTTGGGCAACGAGAAACAATAACAACAGGAATATTTTGAGATATTGCCCTTTCAATACCCTCTAACATATCGGGGGGAACATTACCTCTACCTAAGGCTTCAATGACTAAACCACGATAACCAGAATTAATATGGAAATCAATAATATCAGAATTCATACCAGCACCACATTTAATTAGACCAACTTTTGATTCTACAGTTTCAATATCCAATATATGATCATGGGATCTTTTATCCCTATAATAGATTACTTCATCATTATCTACTATACCTAATGGTCCAAATTCAGGAGATTTAAAAGTGTTTAATGACAATGTATTTGTTTTGGTTACCTCAGTAGCAGCATTAACTTCATTATTCATAACTACCAAGACACCTTTGTTAATTGATTCATCAGAAATTGCAGTACAAATTGCGGCAGATAAGTTACTTGGACCATCATAACCTAATTCAGAGCCATTTCTCATAGCCCCTACAACAATAATAGGTTTTTCTGAATTTATAGTCCATTCTAAGAAAAAGGCAGTTTCTTCTAAAGTATCTGTTCCATGGGTAACTACAACACCATTAATGTCTTCTCTTTTCAATACATCTTTAATTAAATTAGATAATTCGAGCATTAATTCAGGTGTCATATGAGGTCCAGGAAGTTTAGAGAAGTTAATTATCTCTATATCTGCATATCTTTCTATATTAGTGACCATAGCCATAATTTGCTCACTACTTAAAGCTGGAATTGCAGCATTTATTCTTGGATCTATTTTCATTGATATAGTTCCACCGGTAAATATAACAGCTATTTTTTTCAAAATAAACCCTCCAATCGAAATAGTATGACATAATTATTCTAACAGAATATAATATAAATTTCATTAGATTTAAGGAATGAATGTTATGAAAATAGTATTAAATAAAGTTCACAATAAAATTATTGGTTTTTTTAGATATATATTATACAAAAATGATTATGAAATAATAACATCCAGTTATGGGAAATGTGAAATTAATAATATAGTAAAAAAATAAAGGATGGCTTAATTAAGCCATCCTTTATTTTTTTACTGCATTCACGTAAGAATGCGAAGTAATTAAAACCGTTCAAAAGGGGTATTGGGAATAGAGATTTAATTTGAGGTTACCAGGGGGATAACCAATACAAATTATAACAAAATACGACAAAGTTCGCAAGTGTTTTTATTAAAATTATTATATTAAATAAATGACTTAAATTTTATAAATATTAAATCCTATTACTAAAGTTATCCGAATACTATGATGATTTAATCAATATAATTTATTAAAGTACACTATATAGAAAATTAAAATACATATAAAGAAAAGGAGATGAGAAAAATGGACTTTATCACTTATAAAAATAAAATGAAAGATAAGTATAAAGTATATTTTGATATAGAGAAGAACAGCGATATCTTTAATACATTTGATATGGTTGCAAAGTCAAATATTAAAAATGAAAAATTCTTTTTAACAAAAAAATCAGTAATATATTCTTATGAAAATAATGAAGTATGCTTAATTAAGTATACAAAAGAAATAGATGAAGTATGTTTAGATGAGTTTATATGTAGCATTAAAGAAAATATGGACAAAGCTACAGTGCAAGATGAAAATCACATGTCTACAGTTTTTACTGGGATATTGGTAACTGATAAAAATGATAATATTCAATTGCATAATAAAATTAAAAAATTCAAATATTATCAATCTTATTGCTTGGGACTTAGGGGGTGGTCAGAAATAAGATTAATTTTAATTACTTTAAGAGATGGGAAGGTGATATGTAGTAAAAAAGCTAAAAAGATCAAATCATTTTATGAACCATAGAATTAGAAAGGGGGATAATAATGAGTGCATTAGTTTTAATTATTACTTCAATCGTAATTTTTTTAGTAGCCTATGTAACTTATGGAGCTTGGCTTAGTAAAAAGTGGGGGATAGATTCAAATAGAAAGACACCAGCCCATGTATTTAATGACGGAGTTGATTATGTACCAGCGAAGGCACCAGTATTATTAGGACATCATTTTGCATCGATAGCTGGAGCAGGTCCAATAGTGGGACCAATAGCTGCTGCTATATTTGGCTGGATTCCAGTGGCGTTATGGATTGTAATTGGATCTATATTCTTTGGAGGAGTACATGATTTTGGATCATTATTTACTTCTATTAGAAATAGCGGTAAATCAGTAGGGCAAGTTATCGAAGTTAATATAGGGAAATTTGGTAAGAGGTTATTTGCAATATTTGCTTGGCTAACATTACTTTTGGTAGTAGCAGCATTTACAAATATAGTAGCAGATACATTTGTAAATGTTCCTGAAGTGGCTACCACATCATTATGTTTTATTATTATAGCATTATTATTTGGATATTTGGTGTATAGAAGAGGAGTACCTTTAATAATTGGTACTATATTTGGAATTATATTGCTAGCACTTGCTATATGGCTTGGTATGGAATTCCCTATAGTACTATCTAAAGGTGCATGGATAGGTATTATACTAGTTTATATATTTATAGCATCAGTTACACCAGTATGGATATTGCTACAGCCTAGAGATTATCTCAATTCTTATTTATTATATGTGATGATGATAGGTGCTATATTAGGATTAGTTTTTTATAGACCAGAATTGCAACTACCTGCATTTACAGGCTTTAACATTAATGGATCAACCTTATTTCCAATGTTATTTGTAATAGTAGCTTGTGGTGCTATATCTGGCTTCCATTCTCTAGTTTCATCTGGTACCACTGCAAAACAAGTTGATAGTGAGAAGGATATTAAATTAATTGGATACGGTGGAATGCTTATTGAAGGGGTATTAGCTACTATAGCTCTAATTACTGCTGCTTATATTGGAAAGGATAAATTATCATTACTACTTGACAATGGAGGACCAGTAAATGTATTTTCAGATGGTGTAGGCACATTTATGACAAAAATAGGTATTGACTTTGATGCAGGAAAATCTTTTGTAGCATTATCTATATCTGCTTTTGCATTAACTAGTTTGGATACGGGGACTAGACTAGCTAGATTCATATTTCAAGAATTCTTTGAAGATAGCGCAAAAGAAAAACAGAGTATATTTGTAACTAATAGATATGTAGCTACAGGTATAACAGTAGTATTTGGTGGTTGGCTAGCTTTAATGGGATGGAGCAAGGTATGGCCACTTTTTGGATCTGCCAACCAATTATTAGCTGCCTTAGCTTTATTATCTTTAGCAGCTTATCTTAAAAATAAGAAAATGTCTATAAAAGCTGTAGTAATTCCTATGATATTTATGTTTATAGTAACATTAACTGCACTGATTATGTTAGTAATAAATAATATAGCGGTAGCAAATTATTTATTAGTAGGTCTAGCGATAGCATTATTTTTATTAGCTATAATATTGATATTACAATCATATAAAGTGCTATTAAATAAAAATAATCTATAATGTTAGAAGGGATCTTGCAAGATCCCTTCTAACATTATAGATTAGGAGGGATAATGTGATAAAAGCAATAAATATGAAAATTATAATAGATAATATTAAGTTGTTTTTCATTGGAGCCTTTAACATAAAAAGAAAATCAGTATCAATACTAAATACAGAAGCAAATAATGAGATGGATAATTTTTTATTGATATGTTTTGCAGATAATCTAGGAATACCACTACCTATTAGTTATTATACACTTGAATTATTACCTTATTTAGAGAAAGATATGGATAGATGGGTGGGAAGAATGGCTGAAAGAAAAGATATATGGCTAGAGAAATTCGGTGAGTATGATATGGATCCCTAATTTAAATACAACACTTTAGTTAAATATAAAGGAGGTAGAGCATGAATAAAATTATATTTTTTGGTGGTAAGGGAGGGGTAGGTAAGACTACATGCTCCTATGCACAAGCACATAAATTTTCAAAATTAGGATTTAGAACACTATTAATATCAACAGATCCAGCCCATTCTATATCAGATCTTGTATCGGTTAAAATAGGACCTAAAATTGTTAATATAAAAGATGACTTAGATTGTTTAGAAATAGATTCAAATTATGAGAGTAAAAAATATATACAAGCTATAAAAAAGAATCTAGGAAATATTCTAAGCCCAATTATATTAGAAGAAATTAATAGACAATTGGATATTGCATATATTTCTCCTGGCACCCAAGAGGCTGCATTGTTTGATAAAATGATAGAGATAATAATAGATAAAAATGGAGAATATGACAGAATAGTATTTGATACCGCTCCTACTGGACATACTCTAAGATTAATGTCTTTACCTGAGCTATTGTCAAGCTGGATAAACTCCTTAATAAATAATAGAAAAAAGGCTCTTAAAATTCGTCAAATGGTTAGAGAAGACGAAAGAGGGAATAAGAATATTATAGAAAATGATCCTATAATTCAAACTTTAATTAAAAGAAGAGAAAAAATATTAAAAGCTAGAGAAATATTGATTAATAAAAATATGCTAGAGTTTATATTTGTATTAAATCCAGAAAAACTAGCTATTGAGGAAACAAAAAAAGCATTAAGTATCTTGCAAAGAAATAAAATTAAAACAAATAAAATTATTGTGAACAGAGTATTACCAAACATTATAATGGATGATTTTTGGAGAGAGAAGAAAATAATTGAAGAAAGATATCTTACAGAAATTGGTCAAGTATTTAAGAAATATAAAATAATAAAAATTCCTTTACAAAAAATAGATATGAACTCTGAGAATATAGATATATTGGTTGATTACTTTATATGATATAATATATGACTAGAGATTTAGATAGGGAGGTATACTTATGGATAGATTAATAAATAGGACTATTGAGAGTTTACAGAAGAATGGATTTATAGTAGATTATTTCGAAGATATTAATGGAGCAAAAAAACATATTCTAGAAAAAATTGATCAGAAAGTTGATGTAGGTATAGGTGGATCAATGACAATCTTTGAAAGTGGCTTACATACAGATTTAATGGATAGAGGTAACGGTATATCCTGGCATTGGTTAGAAAAGCCTGAGGATAAATACATGGCTTTAGAAAGGGCATCTAGAACTCCTATATATATGTCTAGTGCTAATGCTATCACTCAGGATGGGAAAATTATTAATATTGATGGTGTTGGTAATAGAGTAGCATCTACTTTTTATGGTCATGATACTGTATATATTATAGCAGGTGTAAATAAAATAGTTGAAAATATTGAAGATGGAATAAAAAGAATTAAGACAGACGCTTGTCCTAAAAATGCAGAAAGGTTAGGACTGAATACCCCCTGTAGACATACAGGAAAATGTCATGACTGCAAATCTGATGATAGAATGTGTAACGTTACGGTTATAATAGAAAGTAAACCTGCAAAAACTGATATTAATATTATATTAGTAAATGAAAGTTTAGGATATTAAATAGAGGTGAAAAGATGTTTGTATACTTAGATAATAGTGCCACTACACGGCCTAGAGATGAAGTTATTGAAGAAATGAATGTAATTTTAAAAGAGGAGTATGGCAATCCTTCATCACTTCATAGAATGGGTCTTATAATAGAAAAGAAAATAAAAAAGTCAAGAAGTATGATTGCGGAGTATCTAAACGTTAAAAATGATGAAATATTTTTTACATCTGGAGGTACTGAGAGTAATAATATAGCGATACAAGGGATTATAAATAGATATAATAAAAAAGGAAAGCATATAATTACTTCTAAAATAGAACATTCTTCAGTACTGAATGTTTTTAAACAATATGAGAAAGAAGGATATTCTGTTACATATATAGATGTAAACAAAGATGGAATTATAGATATTGAGCAATTAAGAGAAGAAATTAAGGAAGATACAATCTTAGTTTCAATTATGATGGTGAATAATGAAACTGGAGCAATTCAACCTATATCTGAAATTAAGAAAATAATTAAGGAAGGAAATTTACAAACTAAACTCCATGTAGATGGAATTCAAGCCTTTAGTAAAATCCCTTTGAATATTAAAAACTTAGACATAGATAGTTTATCTTTTAGTGGTCATAAGATTCATGGACCAAAAGGTGTAGGTGGATTGTATATAAAAAAAGATTTAAAGCTAAAGCCCATTTTACATGGTGGAAATCAAGAAATGGGATTAAGATCTGGCACAGAAAATACTCCAGGAATTATAGGATTAGGAAAGGCTGTAGAGATATTAAATATATCAGGACTTGAAGAAAGAAATACTATAAAAGATTTGAAAAAATATTTTATTAAAGAAATTAAAGAGAACATAGAAAATATAAAATTAAATAGTTTAGAAAATGAAAAGGGAACAAGTCATATTGTTAATATATCATTTATGAACACAAGGGGAGAGGTTTTACTTCACTTTCTTGAGGGAGATGATATATATGTATCTACTGGGTCTGCATGCTCTTCAAAAGATAGTAAAGGAAGTCATGTTTTAAGAGCTATGGGTTTATCAGATAAAGAGATAGAAGGTGCAATTAGATTTAGCTTCAGTTTTTATAATACTAAAGCACAAATTGATTATGCTGTAATAAGATTAAAAACTAGAGTAGAAGAAATAAGAGATATAATGATGAGGTGATCAAATGAAAAGAATTATTAGTATAAGTGTTGGAGAAGTTGCATTAAAGAAAGGAAACAGAAACTTTTTTGAAAAAAAGTTATTAAGCCAAATAAAGATAGCTACTAAAGATTTAGGAAGGCCTAATGTTTATAGAGAACGGGGAAAGATGTACGTACAAGCAAATGAAGATAATTTAGATACTCTTATTAATAGAGTGAAAAAAGTGTTTGGAATTGTCCATGTTAGTCCAGGATACAAAGTAGAAAAAGATATAGAAACAATTAAAGATGCTGCAGTAAAGGCTATGGAAGAGGCAAGAAAATCTAGAGAAATAAAGACATTTAAAGTAGATTGTAAAAGAGCTGATAAAAAATTCCCAATGAATTCTATGGAAGTAGCAAGATCAGTAGGTGGACATATTTTAGAAAATACAGAAGGATTAAATGTAGATGTTCATAATCCAGATATTTATATCTATGTAGATATAAGAGATAATGCTTATATATTCTCAGAAAAAATAAAGGGCTATGGAGGATTACCACTAGGAACTAATGGCAAAGGATTATTATTATTATCTGGAGGTATTGATAGTCCTGTAGCAGGCTTTATGATTGCAAAAAGAGGTGTATCAATTGAAGCGGTTCACTACCATAGCTATCCATTTACTAGTGAGAGAGCAGAAGAAAAAGTGAAGGACTTAGCTAAAATTTTATCAAGGTATTGTGGTAAGATTAAATTGTATAGTGTTAATATACTTAATATACAAAAAGAGATTAATAAAAAGTGTCCAGAAGAAGAGATGACAATAATATCTAGAAGATTTATGATGAGAATAGCTGAAAAAATTGCAAAGGAAAATGATATAGATTCTCTAATAACAGGAGAAAGTCTTGGTCAAGTAGCCAGTCAAACCATGAAAGGGTTAAATGTAACCAATTCTTCTGTTAATATTCCGGTATTTAGACCTTTGATAGGGTTAGATAAAACAGAAATAACAGAAATTGCTCAAGATATAGAAACCTTTGAAACTTCTATATTACCTTTTGAAGATTGCTGTACTGTGTTTTTACCAAAACACCCTGTTACACGACCAAAATTAGAAGACATTGAACGATCTGAAGAAGCTTTAAATATAGAATTACTTATAAATGAAGCGGTTGAAGAAATGGATATATTAGATATTAGAATATAAAAAGGCTTAAGATATCTTAAGCCTTTTTCTTATTGGAATAATAGTTTATAAAGCCTGCAATAATAATAAGCAATCCGCCTAGTATACTTAAAATACCGGGAAATTCAGACCAAATAATAATTCCTATTATAGTTGAGAAGACAATATTAGTATAAGTATATATAGCTAACTCTCCTGCAGGAGCAAACCTATATGCATTTGTCATCAAAAACTGAGCAGTCGTTGCAAAAACCCCTAATCCTAATAAACCTATTATTTCTATAGAATTAGGAATGACAAATTGACCAGAAAGCATAAAAGGTATCATAGTTATAGTTGAAATAAAAGTAAAATAAAATATAATTGTTTCAGATGAATCAGTATGTCTTAAATGTCTTATGATTGTATATGCACTGCCAGCAAAGAAAGCAGATAATAAAGCTATGATATATGGAATAACTGATATATCGAATTCAGGTTTTACAACCAAGCTAGCTCCTATTAGTGCAAAAATTAATGATAATATTTGAAAGGGTTTAATTTTCTCCCCTAGAAAGAATGCTGAAAGTACTAACACAAAAAATGGTGACATTTTATTAAGTATAACAGTATCTGCTAAAGGTAAATTTGATAAAGCATAAAAATAAGCAGCAACACCTAAAAGTCCAAAGATACTTCTAAGAATTAAAAATTTCTTATTATTACCTAAGATTGGCTTTTTATTTTTAATAACTAGGTAACTAGCGACAAATAGACCTAATAAATTTCTGAAA
This sequence comes from Anaeromonas frigoriresistens, assembly GCF_016820655.1. GTDB lineage: Bacteria > Bacillota > Clostridia > Tissierellales > SIT17 > Anaeromonas > Anaeromonas frigoriresistens. Next base: position 528,550 of record NZ_WSFT01000053.1, on the reverse strand, counting down.
AATATTTTCTCTACAACTGGGATTCTGTCGAGAAATTTCACAGTAGCTGCCATGGATGCAAAAAATAAAGCAGATAACAGTATTAGAATAATTCCTTTTTTTCTATTATCCATTATAGACCTCCTTAAATTAACACTATATTTATTTTACACTAAATAAATAATAAGTAAACATCTAAACTAATGACTTAACATTCTGAAAAATGGACTTTTAATTTATAAATAATCATTTAAATAAGTAGGTTTAAGGTATTATATATATATGAAAACTAAGATAATTAGTTACGATATAGTAGGAAAATATAAAATACCATTGACTTATACAAGATTAAACATTATAATATGTACTGCCATTGTTTAGTAGTTATAAACAATGAGTTTAGTATAATTGATAAACTATGAGGTGTATAAGATGGATATAGGTAAAAAAATCAAAGAATTGAGAATAAAAAATTCTTTGACTCAAGAAGAATTAGCTAATAGATGCGAGCTTTCAAAGGGTTTCATATCTCAAGTTGAAAGGGATTTAACGTCTCCTTCAATAGCTACTTTTATTGACATTTTGGAAAGTCTAGGAACAACTTTAAAGGATTTTTTTGATGAAATAGAAAATGAAAAAATTGTTTTTACTGATGAAGATATGTTTATAAGTGAAGATGATGAGTATAAATATGAGTTGAAATGGGTAATACCAAATGCTCAAAAAAATAAAATGGAACCTATCCTAGTGACTTTAGACCCCAATGGAATGTATAAAGAGGATCATCCTCACGAAGGAGAAGAATTTGGATATGTTTTAAGTGGTACTGTTTATATATATTTAGGTAAGAAACGATATAAAGCTAAAAAAGGGGATAGCTTTTACTATAAGGCAAATGTAAATCATTATATAAGTAATGCTGGAAAAAACAAAGCTAAGATACTATGGGTTTCAACTCCACCTAATTTTTAAGGAGGTTTTTATATGGAGAATCATATAATCAAATTAGAAGAGTTACAAAAAGAATATAGTGGTACTAAAGTACTAAAAAATATTGATTTAAAAGTAAAGAAAAATGAATTTTTAACTTTACTAGGTCCTAGTGGATGTGGTAAAACGACTACATTAAGGATAATTGGAGGATTTGAACTCCCCACAAAAGGAAATGTATATTTTGATGGTGACAAGATTAATGATGTTCCACCTTATAAAAGGCAGATAAATACAGTGTTTCAGAAATATGCTTTGTTTCCACACATGAATATTTTTGAAAATATAGCTTTTGGATTAAAGATAAAAAAAATATCTCAAAAGGAAATTAAGCAAAAAGTAAGTAGAATGCTTAGATTAGTAGGATTAGAAGGATACGAAAATAGAGAAATTAATTCTTTGAGTGGTGGACAACAACAGAGAATTGCTATAGCAAGAGCTTTAGTAAATGAACCTCAAGTCTTATTACTTGATGAACCATTAGGAGCTCTAGACCTTAAACTTAGAAAAGAGATGCAGATAGAGCTTAAAAGTATGCAAAGAGAAGTAGGAATAACATTTATATATGTAACTCACGATCAAGAAGAAGCTCTTACTATGTCAGATACAATCGTAGTTATGGATAAAGGAAAAATACAACAAAAGGGAACACCTGTAGATATTTATAATGAACCCGAAAATAGATTTGTAGCTAAATTTATTGGAGAAAGTAATATTATTGAAGGAGTAATGATAGAAGATTATTTAGTAGAATTTTGCGGTAAGAAGTTTAAATGTGTCGATAAAGGTTTTTTAAATAATCAAGAAGTAGATGTGGTTATAAGACCAGAGGATATAAAACTAGTATCTGTAAGTGAAGGTATGTTAAAAGGTATTGTTACTTCTGTAATATTCAAAGGTGTTCATTATGAAATGATAATAAAAGAGGGCGAAAGGGAATGGTTGGTTCACAATACATTAAAAAAAGATGTAGGTTCAAAGCTTGGTATATTGTTTAATCCAGAAGATATACATGTAATGAATAAGGAGAGAAATTAAATGAAAAAACTCGCTTCCTATCCTTATATTATTTGGAGTGCTATTTTTATTGTAATACCTTTAATACTTGTCTTTTTATATGGAATAACCATACCATCAGAAACTTCAATTTTTGGACTTAAATTATCTTTGGATAATTTTCAGAGGTTTTTAGAACCTATTTATATAAAGGTGTTATGGAGATCTATTTGGTTAGCCATAGTATCTACATTAATTTGTGTAATCATAGGATATCCTTTTTCTATGCTATTAGCTAAGACTAATGTAAAAAAGAGGAACATGCTTCTTTTATTAGTAATTATACCTATGTGGATGAATTTTTTGCTTAGAACTTATGCATGGATGACTATACTAGGAAAAAAAGGTCTGATAAATAACTTATTAAGGGATATAGGGTTACCAGCCTTAAATTTATTATATAATGATGGAGCGGTTATACTAGGTATGGTGTATAACTTTTTACCATTTATGATATTACCAATTTATACAGTTCTCACTAAAATGGATAAAAGTGTATTAGAAGCAGCCGAAGATCTAGGGGCTAATAGATTTGTAGTTTTTTTAAAAATTGTCTTCCCATTGAGTTTACCAGGAGTTATATCTGGTATAACTATGGTTTTTATGCCTGCTGTTAGTACTTTTGTTATATCAAAATTATTAGGAGGGGGACAATTTTGGTTAATAGGTAATTTAGTTGAAGAGCAATTTTTAAGAATAAACGATTGGCATTTTGGATCTACAATAGCATTAATCCTTATGGTTATTATATTATTGGCTATGGGAGTTATGAGCAAATATGATAATAAAGAGGATGGAGGTGCAGGATTATGGTAGAAAAGAGTATTAAGAGATTTTATATGTTTCTTATTTTCTTATTTTTGTATGCGCCTATAATAGTTTTAATAGTATTTTCATTTAATGATTCCAGGTTACAAGGATCTTGGGATGGATTTACTCTTAATTGGTATAGGGAATTATTTAAAAGCAGAGAGATAATGAAATCATTATATTATACAATCAGTATAGCATTATTATCTTCAGTTATAGCTACAATAATTGGAACATTATCAGCTATAGGGATTTATAATATGAAATCTTATAAAAAGAAAATTTTACTTAATGTTAATTATCTACCAGTGTTGAATCCTGATATAGTAACAGGTATCGCCCTTATGACACTTTTCGTATTTGTTAAAGTAAGACTGGGTTATGTGACATTGTTATTAGCTCATATAACTTTTAATATTCCTTATGTAATATTAGCTGTTTTACCGAAATTAAAACAATTACCAAAGGATATGACAGAAGCGGCATTAGATTTGGGTGCTACACCTTTTTATGCTTTTAGAAAGGTAATGTTACCAGAGATTTCTCCGGGTATTATTACTGGTGCATTGATAGCATTTACATTATCTATTGATGATTTTGTAATAAGTTTCTTTACTACTGGTTCTGGTATAAGTAATCTGTCAATAACTATTTATTCAATGGCAAGGAGAGGAATAGATCCAAAAATTAATGCTTTATCTACACTTATGTTTTTAAGTGTATTGATTTTGATGATCATTATAAATAAAAGAACAAATAAAGATTTCAAAAGAAAGGATGTGTATTAGTTGAAGAAGAATTTTTTACTATTAATATTAATAGTTTTATCTGTAACTATGATATCTGCATGTGGTGAAGATAAAGCTCAATTACACGTTTATAACTGGGGTGACTATATAGATGAGACAGTATTAGACCAGTTTGAAGAAGAATATGATGTAGATGTTGTTTATGAAACATATCCAACTAATGAAGATATGTATGTAAAAATCAAGCAGGGGGGAACGGGCTATGATGTAGCTATACCTTCTGATTATATGATTGAAAAAATGATAAAAGAAGATTTACTACATAAGATTGATATGAATAATATTGAAAACTATAAGTATATATCTGAAAGGTTTAAAAATTTAGATTTTGACCCTAATAATGAATATTCAGTACCATATATGTGGGGTACTGTAGGAATTTTATATAATGAAACAATGGTAGATGAAGAAGTTGATAGTTGGAACATTCTTTGGGACGAAAAATATGATGATGAAATTTTAATGCTAGATAGTCAAAGGGATTCTTTTGCTGTAGCTCTAAAGAAACTTGGTTACTCAATAAATACCAAAGACGAAGAAGAATTAGAAAAAGCAAAGCAAGAATTAATAAGACAAAAGGATCTAGTATTAGCATATGTTGGAGATGAAGGTAAAGATATGATGGTTAGAGAAGAAGCAGCATTATCTGTTGCTTGGTCTGGAGATGCAATATATTTAATGGAAGAGAATGAAAATTTAAACTATTTTGTACCAAAAGAAGGTTCTAATCTATGGTATGACAATATGGTTATTCCAAACACATCTGATAATAAAGAGTTAGCTGAGAAATTTATTGATTTTATGACAAGACCTGAGATCGCTTTAAAAAATACTGAATATATTGGTTACTCAACCCCTAATGAAGAGGCTAAAGAACAATTAGATGAAGAATTACAAAATAATCCTGTAGCTTATCCTTCTGAGGATGATGTAAAAAATAGTGAAGTATTTTTAGATCCAGGAGATTTCTTAAAAGTATACGATAAATTATGGACAGAAGTTAAGGCACATCAATAAAAGTGAGGTATACCTCACTTTTATTTTATATCTATATAAATTCTTCTATAAATTGTTCTGCTTCCTTAGGATCTAAACTCTTATCTACTAATGATTTTTTACCTTTTAGGTGGGGAAACCTATCAAGAAATTCTATTTTTTCCTCTTTATATATAATGCCTAAAGGAATATTATCATCCCATTCTAATGATTTTTCAAATGCTTTCAATTTATTAAAAGGATCATATTCACTGTCTAAATAGTAGATTCTATCTTTATACCATTTGAAAGTATTTATCCTATTAAATGTTACGCAGGGCTGTAATATATCTATTAGAGCATATCCTTTGTGATTAATACCTGCTTTTATCATTTCTTTAAGATGATTTATATCTCCTGAGAAACTTCTAGCAACAAAAGAACATCCCAAGGCTATAGCTGTAGAAATAGGATTTATAGGATCTACTTTCATACCATCACTTTGTAATGTTGTAGATTGACCCATAGCAGTAGTGGGGGAGCCCTGACCTTTTGTTAAACCATATATCTGATTATTATGAACTAGGTGGGTTATATCAATATTTCTTCTAATGTTATGTATTAAATGATTACCTCCTTCTCCATAAGAATCTCCATCTCCTGAAGTAACTATAACTTTTAAACTTTTATTAACTGACTTGGCACCTAAGGCAGAGGGTAGTCCTCTACCATGTAAACCATTGAATCCATTAACATTTATAAAATGTGGTGTTTTAGCTGCCTGACCTATTCCAGAAACTACTAATATATCTTTGGGAGATAAATCAAGTTCAGTAAAGGATATTTTAAGTGCATTTAATATACCAAAGTTACCACACCCTGGACACCATGATATCTCTGTATTGTTATCAAATTCTTTATTATAATTCATTATAATACCTCCTTAATCGACTTATACAATTCATATCCAGAGAATTGACGACCATCGTATTTATTAATGTTATCAGTAAATTTTATTTGTAATTCCTGAGATATAAGCTTTGCTAATTGATTCGAGTGATTATGTTCTACACTTATAATAGTTTTTGCAATATTACTGTATTGTATCATTTTTTTAATAGGTAAAGGCCATATATCACCAAAGACTAATGCTCCTATTGATACATTTTCTTTAGATAGTAGTTCTAGTGCCTCTTTTATTGACCCTTCTGATGAACCCCATGCAACTAAAAGAGTTTCAGGATTATTCATACCGTAATATTCAGGTTCAATCAAATCTTTTTTTACTAATTTTATTTTATTCATTCTTTTATCCATCATATTTATTCTATTTTTTTTAGATTCATCGATATTACCATATTCATTATGCTCATGACTATCGGCAAGGACTGTTATATTATTGTGATTACCAGGAATTAATCTAGGAGAAATACCATCATCTGTATATTCATATCTCTTGTATGTATCAGAATATTTACAATTATTTTTTTTAGCTATATTTCTGTCAATCTTTATATCATCAAAATTGAACTTTTCTATAGTACTACTTGAATCTGCTAAATATTGATCGCTTAAAATTATAACTAATAATTGATATTTATCAGCTAAATTCAAAGCTCTAATAGTTTGATAAAATGCATCTTGATGATTTTTCAAAGAGATTACCATTAAAGGCAAATCATCTTGTGAAGAATTTATAACAAAACCTAAATCACCTTGAGCAGTTCTGGTAGGCAATCCTGTAGCTGGTCCAGGTCGTTGAACATTGACTACTACTAGAGGGGTTTCAGTTATTGCAGCTAATCCTAGGCCTTCAACCATAAGAGAAAAACCTCCTCCTGAAGATGCAGTCATAGACCTAGCTCCAGCATAAGATGCACCTATAGCCATGTTTATAGCAGCTATTTCATCCTCCGCTTGTTCAACTAAAATATTCATGGAATTACTTTTACTATATAGATATTTCATAATACCAGTGGAAGGTGCCATAGGATATGCTGAATAAAAGGTTACTCCACCAGCTAATGCGCCTAAAGCAATAGCTTGATTACCATTTATGGAAATAGTATCTTTATTTATTAATTTTGGTTCAGAGACAGTAAATACATTTTTAAACATATCATAGCCTCTAACTAAAGCGGCATAATTCAAATTAATTAAATTTTCATCTTTGAAGAACTTATTTAACAGATTAGTAGTATTATTCACCTCTATATCAAAAGCTTTCAATATAGCACCTATAGCTACACTTGTGAAAACCTTTGCATTACCTACATCCTTAGCAGTTTCAATGAGTGGTAGTTTATTTACTGTATAATTATCCGTATCAATATTATAATCACATATTATTATACCATTGTCCTTTAAACGAGAAGAATGGTTTATTATAGTTTCTTTATTAAAAGCTAATATAATGTCTAAATCAGAATTATGAGAATAAAGTTCATCATTACCAAACCTAATTTGTGTAAAGTTATGACCACCTCTAACTCTGGACATATAATCTTTATTAGTAAATACAAAATATCCTTTTCTCTTTAATATAGATTCTAAAATTTTACCTGTAGTAGCTACTCCTTGACCAGCAGCACCACCTATTAATATATTATAATTCATCTAAGCACTCCTTTTATCAAATACTATTTTTTTTATACCCATAGATCTTTAATATATTAATTAATATATTTCTAATATTTTTCGAATATAATATATAATTAAAAAAATGAGCCTTTTAGGCTCATTTTTTTACTATCTAAAATCTTCCATAAATTTCTTTGCATCTAGTGGTTTCCATTCTCTATCAACTAGAGGTTTTCCGTCTCTTAAATGAGGGATTCTGTCAACAAAGGAAGTCGCATCTTCATTTCTATAAAGGATACCAATAGGTATTCCTTCGTCACCCCATTCATTTGCCTTTTTATATGCTTCCATTTTATTTGTTGGGTCATAGTTTTCATCTAGTTTATAGATTCTATCCTTATACCATTTAAAAGTATTTACTTTATTAAATGTTACACAAGGTTGAAGTATATCGATAAGGGCATAACCTTCATGCTTCATACCTTCTTGGATTAAATGGGCTAAATGATTTACATCTCCGGAAAAACTTCTAGCTACAAAGGTAGCACCCATTGTAATAGCTGTTGCTAAAGGATTAAAGGGATCGACTCTAACACCATCCAATTGCATTGTGGTAACTTGACCTTTGGCAGTAGTAGGAGAGCCCTGTCCTTTAGTTAAGCCATAGATTTGATTATCGTGTACTAAATGAGTAATATCTAAATTTCTTCTTATATTGTGGATAAAATGATTTCCACCTTCACCATAGGTATCACCGTCTCCAGAAGTAACTAATATTTTTAGATCTTTATTAGCAATCTTAGCTCCTAAAGCAGGGGGAAGAGATCTGCCGTGAAGTCCATTGAATCCATTCACATTTATATAATGAGGAGTTTTTGCTGCTTGACCAATACCTGAAGATATTAGGATTTGGTGAGGAAGCAGATCTAACTCTGAAAAAGCTTTTTTTAAAGAATTTAGTATACCGAAGTTACCACAACCAGGGCACCATGCATTCTCATCATTTGAATTAAATAGTTTAATATCTGTAGCCATTATAGTACCTCCTCTTTAATTCTACTGTATATTTCTTTGGCATATAGCTGACGTCCATCATATTTTAATATATTTTTTTCACAGTGTATTCCAGTTTCTTGTCTAATTAATTTAGCTAATTGACCAGTATAATTCTGTTCTACATTTACGATAGTTTTAACGGATTTACTATATTGTTCTAAAAGATTTGTTGGTAGGGGATAGATATCTCCAAATACTAAAGAACCTACTTTATGACCATCTTTTTGTAATAGTTCTGTAGCTTCTCTTAAGCCTCCATACATGGATCCCCATCCAATCAGTAATGTTTCAGGATCTTCATCACCAAAGTAGTCAGGTTCAATTAATTCTTCTCTTAGTAAATCCATTCTCTTCATTCTTTTTTGCATTTGTTCTATACGGACTTCACTAGATTCAGTTATATGACCCTCTTCAGTATGCTCATCACTATCGGCAATAACAGTGAGACCTTCTATTTTTCCTAGTATAACTCTTGGAGTTATTCCACTTTCTGTTACTTCATATCTTTTATAGTTTTCCAGATCGATATCACTAGCAGTAGCTATATGTCTATCAATAGATAGATTATCAAAGTTAAATTCATCAACTGTTTGAGTAGCATCAGCTAAATATTGATCGTTTAATATAATTACAAGCATTTGATACTTATCTGCTATATTTAAAGCTCTAACAGTTTGATAGAATGCATCTTCAGGATCTTTCACTGCTAAAACCATTCTAGGTATTTCACCGTGAGATGCCGTTAATATAAAGCTTAAATCACTTTGCTCAGTTCTAGTAGGTAAGCCTGTAGCTGGTCCAGGACGCTGCACATTAGCTACAACTAATGGTATTTCAGTAATACCGGCTAAGCCTAGGGCCTCAGTCATAAGGGAGAAACCGCCCCCAGAGGTACCAGTCATTGTACGAACTCCTGTAAAGGAAGCACCAATTGCCATATTGATTGCAGCTATTTCATCTTCTGCTTGTTCTACGACTAAATTAGCTTCAGTTTCTTTAGATGATATATAAGTCATAATACTTGTTGATGGAGTCATTGGATAAGCTGAATAAAAACTTACACCTCCTGCAATTGCACCTAAAGCTATTGCTTGATTGCCATTAATTAAGATAGTATTTTCAGCAGTACCTTCTTTACTTTCAAATCGACTTTCTACATAGTGATATCCTCTTTTAAAAGCTTCTTTATTTGATTCTGATGTTTCTTTTTCCCATTTAGTTTCAAATACTTCATCTACTTTAGAATCACTCATTCCCAATATTTTAAGTACGGCACCCATTCCAACAGTACCAAATACTCTAGCATGACCGATTTCTTTAGCTATTTTAAGCATAGGGATAGTTATCGTTCTATTATCTTCCCATTTCACATTTTCATCACATAAGAATACGCCATTTTCCTTTAGTTTATCTGAATGGAAATTGACTGTATTTTGATCGAACCCAATTATAATATCTAATTCATCATCATAAGAATAGACAGGTTCTGTACTGAAGCGAATTTGAATAAAATTATGACCACCTCTAACTCTTGACATATAGTCCTTATTAGAGAATACATAATAGCCTTTTCTTTTCAGAATTTTTTCTAATAGAACACTAAATGTATCCATACCTTGACCAGCAGATCCGCCAATTAAAATATTATATCTCATATATTCCACTCCTTTAACTTAATAACTTATTTTAACTATACCCATGATTAAATAGGGTATTCTCTATAATATAAAACCATGTATTGAACATTGTATACAAAGCATGATTAATATATATCCACTAATTAATTTATTAAACATATAAATGAAAATGATTATCATTTATATTTGAATATTAAAAATCTCAGTATACTTATTAAGTATGCTGAGATTTTTTTAACTTTATTTTTCCTAATAGTAGAGTAAGGGATTGTATAAATAGAGCTACTAAGCCTATATTAGAAAAGGTATTTGGTAAATTCACAACAATTAATAATAAAAAACTGTATAAAAAAATGGAAACTATCTTTAGTTGTCTTCTTCGTTTAAGGGAGGGGATAGGTTTATTAGGATGATCCATAGGAGCGAATATAATTATAAGAGTGTAAGCAAGAAATATTAATGTTAATTTACTTATATATTCAATATTTATAATATAGGGAATTTTAATAATCAGTAAAAGTATAACAAAGGAGGTTAGTAGACAACCAAAATAGGTTTTTTGATGAAAACCTCCTGTGAATATCCTTAAGATACTAAAGAATAAAGTTGCTACAATAAATTCTTTAGTTAAATTTAGAAAACTAAAGACAGCTAAATATAGAATAAATTTCGATAACTCACTTAAAATACATTCTAATCCATATTTTATTTTTATAACTTCAAGAGAAGTATATTCTTTATCAGCAGTTATTTGATTAGTTAGATATAGAGATACTCTTTTTATCAATTTCATTTTTCACCTCAAGATATTCAAATATTAATTGAAATTCTGTTTCCAAGTCATTACTATGAACTTTAATTATGCCATTATTATTTTCTGTTATATTTTTTACTATATATAATCCTAATCCATGGTCATCTTTTTCCTTTACTTTTGTAGAATAACCATTTTTAAAAATCTTTTTTAAATTACTTTCTGATATCTTAGGACCGTTATTAGTTATTGAAATTATATATTTGTCATTCTCTAAGTAAGTCCAAAAGGAAACTATTGGACTTTCAATTATAGAATCAGAAAAAAGTATAGCTTCAAAGGAATTATCTAAAATATTACTAATAATACTTATCAAATCAGTATCATTAATACTTAGTTTATCAATTGAAATTTCAAAGTTAACATCGAAAATGATATTATTCTCATATGCAAAATTACTTTTAATGGCAAGTAAGCCATCTATATAATCATTTCCACTATTATAAATATGATAAGAGTTTTTAAGATTTTCTGAAATTTTACTTAAATACTCTTTAATTCTTTCCACTGTATTTGGTTTATTTATGGTACACATAGCATAAATAGTATTTATATGGTTAGAAAAATCATGTTTTTCTCTTCTAACAATATTTATTAAGGTCTCTAAATTTTTGATATAATCATCCTGTACCTCATACTTTTTTTGAATACTAATTAATTTGATTTTTTCTTTATAATCCAAATAGCCAATCATAATGTATAAGGCAAATATTATGGATATTAAAATTTCATAAATAATAATTTTTTCTGGCTGATATATTATATATCTTATACTAAGAATCAGTCCTCCCATAAGGAATATACCAAAAAACCAATAGTTTATAAGAGAGTACTTAAATTCTTTATGAAAGGATTTAATTATAGGACTTTCTATTTTAGATAACATGGTAATAATTATGATTTCATTAAACTTAACAAAGATAGAAAATGCTATTTTATGTATAGGATTAGTTAATATTGTTTGAGTAGATTCTTTTATCATTAAGGATAAAAGTTGTAAAGAAATCATCTCTATTATCATCATACCTAGTAATATAAAAATAATAGTAGCAATAGTCAAAGGATATCTCGTATTAGTAATAAATGATAAACTTAGTATTAAGAACAAAATAATTACAACAGTATGATAGCCAGGAGGAAGGGATAAGGTTGTCCAATAAGAAAAAATAGTATAAGTAATAATGAATAGAAAGTTTATTATTTTTTTATCCATGAATAAATCTCTTTTATTAGAGATAAATAAAAATAGATAAAGTAATATAAATCCTTCTAAGAATGACATGATTATTTCGTTAATTAATATGTATGATTGCATCTCTCATCCCTCATCCTTTTCTAATTAATGAATTAACTCTTTAGGGCATTTAATTTGATTAGTATAAAATATGGAAGTAGTAATAGGTGCGGTAGAACTAACCATAATTGCTAAAAAAGCTAGTGGTGATAAAATAAGTTTAGCTAACTTTTTATAAGACATAAAGAACTCTCCTTTTCTAGAATATTTTGATTGAATTCGTTATGATATGATTATAGATATATTATATCAAAAAAATAGGCATTGGTAACTATATTTACTGCATTAAATTTAAATTTATTTATATAATAGATTAAATATTGAAGGATTATACTTTTTATAATATAAAAGTGTATAATTTGATAGAATTAGAATTATAGAAAAGAGGTTATATTTAAAATGAATAAAATTATAATTTATACAGATGGAGCCTGTTCTGGAAATCAACACAAGGAAAATGTTGGAGGATATGGGGCTATATTGATTTATGGAGATCATGAAAAAGAAGTATATGGTGGAGAAAAGAATACTACTAATAATAAAATGGAGTTAAAGGCACCAATTGAAGCTTTAAAGTTAATTAAGAAAGATAATATTCCAATTGAAATATATACAGATTCAGCTTACCTATGCAATTGCATAAATCAAAAATGGTATGTTAATTGGAGGAAAAATGGATGGGTTAACTCTAAGAAAAAACCAGTAGAGAATAAGGCATTATGGGTAGAATTATTAGATTTGATTGAGAGATTTAATAATATAAAGTTTATTAAAGTAAAAGGACACTCAGGTGTGGAATTAAATGAAAAAGCAGATCAACTAGCTAATAAAGGAATGGAAGAAATCTAGATTAATTATATAGTATTTGGGTATTAATAAAATACATTATTTATTTTAAGGGAGGAAGATTATGTTATTTAGTAAATTTTTAGAAAATAGACGTTCTACTAGGGAGTATAGTGATAAGATGGTTGAAAATGATAAATTGGAGATGCTTATGGATTTTGCTGAAAAGCTACAATCTGGATACGGTAATGATGGAATAAGATTTATTCTTTACGAAGATGGTGAAAAAATCTATGAGAATTTAAAAGGAGTAGCAGGTTATGCAGGTGTTATGATTAATAGTCCTCATTATATCGGTCTCCAAACTGATAATGAAGATAAAGAAACTATTATTAAAGCAGCTTATGCTATGGAAACTTTATTAACAAAAGCCTATCAACTAGACTTAGGGAGTTGTTGGATAAATATAATGGATACACCCTATGATTCAAAAGAGATACTTTTTAATGGGAAAAACAAACATATTAATTACATAGTAGCTATTGGTTATTCAAAAGACAAAAGTAAGATTTCACAAATAGCAAATTCTAATGGGTTAGAGAATGAAGACATAGGTTATTTAAATACAATAAGACCTTTTAAAGAAAAAAAGTATTTTGTTGAAAAGTCTACCAGTAGTAGATTATCAGTAAAAGATATTGTTTTTGATAGTAAATTTGGGAAGTCAATAGATCCAGATGAACTAGATAAGAGAGGGCTAGATGAGTTATTTTATTATGTTAGATATGCCCCTTCTAATAAGAATAAACAACCATGGAGATTCATACTAAAAAATAATAAAGTGAATTTGGCAGTTATAGATCCTAAAGATAAAAATAATTTAACAGATGCAGGTATTATGATGTATTACTTTGAAGAAATGGCAAAAAGTATTGGTTTCAAAAGCAGCTGGGATTTTATAGAAGGAGATATTCAAGAGGAAGATGGTATAACTTTCAGTATTTTAGGAGAATATAAACTATAAATTATAGAGATATGAAATTCTTATAATTAGTTATATATATCTTTGTAAATGATAATATTTATCATTTACAAAGATATATAAATATGCTACAATATAATTGGCAATTCGTTACAGAATATATACCGCGGCCAAATATATTCTTAATACGGAGGTATTGAAAATGGCAAAAATGATGGGACCACGTTTTAAACTAAGTAGAAGATTAGGTGTAAATGTAGTAGGACATCCAAAAGCAATGAAGCGTGCACAAAGAGGTACAGGTAGAGCAGATAGAAAACTATCAAACTATGGTATTCAGCTACTAGAAAAACAAAAGCTAAGATCATATTATGGAGTAATGGAGAAACAATTTAAGAAGAGATATGTAGATAGAGCAATGAAAACAGATGGAATACCTGGTGAAGTATTGATAGAACTACTTGAAAGAAGACTAGATAACATGGTATATAGAATGGGATTCGGAAGTTCTATAAGACAGGCTAGACAGATGGTGAACCATGGACATATGTTAGTTAATGGTAAGAAGGTAGATATTCCTTCTTATGAAATAATCCCAGGAGATGAGATTACACTAAAAGAGAAAGCAAGAAATATAGATATGTTTAAAGAAAACTTTGAAAATCCATCTTTCCAATTAGATTATATAGACAGAGACGAAAATAATATGTCTGCTACATTAACTAGATTACCTAAAAGAGAAGAGATTCCAGTAGAAGTAGATGAGCATTCAATCATCGAATTCTATTCAAGAAAATAATATATTAAAAAGATCCCTTAGGGGATCTTTTTTTGTTAAGAATTATTAATCTATTTAAGTTAGAATTTCATTTAAAAATTATTGATACTATACCTATCACTCTAGTATAATGAATATTAGTTAATTAAATGAAGGGGGGAGTTTAAATGGATAGCATAAACAACAAGAAGAAAACATTTGCCTATTTTGATACTATTATTTTTATTGCAATCATTTCTTTATTCTTTGGATACATTGGATTTAAGATGGGTGTAGGCAATATGTTTTCTACAATAATGAATACAGCATATAAACTTTTACTTGAAACTGTATTTTATATTATGGCTATTGCTGTTTTGGCAGGAGCTTTTGGTAGGTTGGCTACTGAGTTCAAACTAGTACAAGTATTAAATATGATTTTTGCACCTTTTATGAGACCGTTATATAATTTGCCAGGAGTTAGTTTCTTGGGGATTATTACTACTTATTTATCAGATAATCCAGCTATTATTTCTTTAGCTAAGGATAAAGGATATCTGAGTTATTTTAAAAGGAATGAAGTGCCTTGCCTATGTAATTTAGGAACTGCTTTTGGTATGGGTTTAATTGTTACAACATTTATGATAGGACAAGGGTACTTTAAAGAAGCCTTAATAGGTAATTTTGGAGCGTTAATAGGTAGTATAATAAGTGTAAGACTTATGGCCTATAGAAGTAAAAAAGTTTTGGGAAGTTCTAAAATTCAAGGAAATGAAGATTTTGATTTAGAAGAAATGTTAAATACTTCAGAAGACGAAAAAGTGAGCTTCTTTGAACGGTTTTTAACTGCTTTTCTAGAAGGTGGGAAAATGGGTGTAGATATTGGATTGAGTATTATACCTGGTGTATTAATTATATGTACTATAATAATGATATTAACCTTTGGTCCCTCTGATGCTATCCAAGGATATCAAGGTTTGGCTTATGAAGGAGTAGAATTACTTCCATGGATTGGAGAGAAGCTATCTCCAATATTAACTCCTTTATTCGGCTTTAAGAGTCCTGAAGCTATAGCTTTTCCAATTACAGCATTAGGTGCTGTAGGAGCTGCCCTTAGTTTAGTACCAACATTCTTAGAGAGTAATATAATTGGTGGAAATGAAATTGCAGTATTTACTGCAATGGGAATGTGTTGGAGTGGATTTTTAAGTACTCATGTTGCTATGTTAGATGCTTTGGGACATAGAAATTTGATTTCAAAAGCTATAACAAGTCATTTAGTTGGGGGTATCCTCGCTGGGGTTACAGCTCATTATACTTTTTTATTAATAAGCATATTTTAAGCTAGACATTTAATGTCTAGCTTTTTTTAGTATTGTTCATATCTTCAAATATATTTTTAAGGGCCCTTCTCAACCAAAACACCATAACAAGAGATGATATAAATTCTGATAATGGAAAGGAATACCATATGTTATTTACTCCACCTATTTTACCTAATATATATGCTAAAGGTAATAGCAAAATTATTTGCCTTAGAAAAGAAAGTGTAAGACTAGGCAACCCTTTACCTATAGCTTGAAAGGTAGTAGAGCCAATAATTGCCGGTCCAATTATTGGAAAAGCTATGCTAATTGTAGTTAATGCTTTAGATCCTAATAGTATCAGTTCCTCACTATCTTCTGAATTAGAAATGAACAATTTGATTAAATGAGTTGGTATGGTTTGAAATAAAATGAAACCTAAAGTTGTAAAAGTGAAAGCTACAATAAAACCATATTTAATTGCTTTTTTCATTCTCTCAGGATTATTATGCCCATAATTATATCCTATTATGGGCATATACCCTTGGTTAAGTCCAAATACAGGCATAAACACAAATGATTGCAATCTAAAATATATGCCTAAAGCAGCTATAGCTGTTTCGTTGTATGTACCTACAATAATATTTAATCCACCTATCATAAAGGATGCTAAAAATTGCATTACCATAGCAGGAAATCCTACTATATATATATCCTTAATTATATTTATATTAAATACAAATTTATTGAAATTAACATTTATTTCATTATCTGCTTTGAAAATCATAAAAACAATAAATATACCACTTAGAAGTCTTGAGACTACAGTAGCTACTGCAGCACCTTCAATACCCCATTCAGGGAATATTCCTATACCAAAAATCATAAATGGGTCTAATATTATATTTATTATTGATCCAATTAACATTGAAATCATAGGTACTAAAGTATTGCCTTCTCCTCTTAGAATATTATTAGCTATCATAGGAACGAACATGGCAGTGGATCCAATAAGAATAATTCGTATGTATCGAGTACCATAATCTATAATATCTACATTATTAGTAAAAATGGAAATAATATTTCTAGAAAATAAAGACCCTAATATGGCTAAAACTATTCCATAAACAATAGAAAGCAATAATACATGTTCTGCTGCATTTGATGCTTTTTTTCTATTACCTTTTCCTAATTCTCGTGAAATTAATGAACTAGTTCCTATACCAGTTCCTACTGCTATAGCTATAAGTATCATCTGTATAGGAAAAGCTATAGACAAACCTGTTAAAGCTTGTTGGTCATAATTACCTATATATATACTATCCACTATATTGTATAGGGCTTGAATAGCCATTGACAAAATAGATGGAATTGATAACTTGAATAATAGTGGTACTATGGCTTCAGTACCCATTCTATTTTTATTTTCTCTATCCATTTAATTACCTCCATATATAATTAATATATCACATATACCATAAAAAAAATAAGTTAATCATTTTAACTTTATTAAAAATATATAGTATAATTAAATGAGTAATAGAAGGAGGGTACATATGAAAAAATTTAAAACAACAGATATAGCTATTTTATTATTAGGATTAGGAAGTGGCATTATACTAACAGCTTCAATTTTCTATTATAATCCTACTATACAGTATAAGGAATATACAGATGAGGAGATAGTAGCCAAGTATACTGAAATAAAATTAAGAGACGAAAGAAAAAATGAATCTTTAGAAGATAATAATGAAGATGAATCAAAAGATAAAACAGAAGATATGGAAGAAGAAGCTAAAGAAGTAAAATTCATCATTAATAAAGGAGAAACAATAACAGAAATTATAGATAGATTATATGAACTTAATATAATAGAAAGCAAAGAGAGTTTTTTAGATAGATTAAAAGTAAGAGAAGCTACTGGAAAAATACAGTATGGAGAATTTGATATTGAATTGCCAATTAGTTATGATGAATTGATAAATAAACTAATAAGTAAGTAGGTGGAAAAATGCTAAATAATAATGACTATATAAGTAGAGGAATAGAAATATATGAAATAGAGCCTAGTGAAATAATATTTGATGATTCAATTAGAGATTATTGTAAAGAAAATAAATGTGGGAGATACAATAAGAATTTTATGTGCCCTCCTAGAATTGGAACGGTAGAAGAATATAAAGAAATAATTAAGTCTTATAATAAAGGATATATATTATTAATAAAGGATATTATTAATAAGCCTAATATAAATGATCATTATAATTCTCAAAAAAAATTACATCAAATAGTATTAGAAGTGGAAGAGAAATTGATTTCAAATGGATATAATAAATCCTTGGGCTTTATTGCAGGAGAATGTAAGCTTTGTAGTCCTTGTAAATTAGTAGAAGGATATAATGAATGTATTCATCCTAACAAAGCAAGAACTTCACTAGAAGCAGTAGGAGTAAATGTAGTAGAAACTATGAAAACAAAAGGTATAGAGATTATTTTTGGAACAAAAAATATAACATGGGTTGGAGTTGTATTGATGAAATAGGAGGGCTTGGAAATTACTATTCGTAAAAAGCATAGAAAACTTAATCATTATAAAACAAGAGGGTGTCCTTTATGTAGATCAATAAATACTAAATTCTTTTATAAAGGGAAAAAGAGAGATAATTACAGATCTTATTTCTGTTGTAATAATTGTGATTTAGTATTTGTTGATAAATGGCAACAGTTAAATAAATTTGATGAACTCAGTAGGTATAAAGAACATAATAATGATCCTAATGATAAGGGATACAGAAAATTTCTTAGTCGATTAATAAAGGAATTGATACCATATTTAAATGAGGGTATGTTAGGTTTAGATTATGGATGTGGACCAGTGCCAGCTTTATCTATGATAATGAGAAATAAGAGATATAATATGAAAATTTATGATCCCTATTTTTATAGAAGAAAAAGAGTATTAAATGAAAGATTTGATTTTATTACTTCTTCTGAAGTAATTGAACATTTCAACAATCCTTATGGTGAATTTATAAGGTTAAATAAGTTATTGAAGAAAAATGGTTATTTAGCAATAATGACTAATTTATTAAATGACAAGGAGAATTTTAAAAATTGGCATTATAAAAATGATTTAACTCATATAAGCTTTTATAGTAAAGAAACTATGAGATGGATTGCAAATAAGTTTAATTATAAAGTGTTTTTTCCAAATAGAAATGTTATTATATTTAAAAAGATAAGAGGTGGTCAATTATAAGATTAGGATATGCTTGTTTAAATAAATCAATTAATAAAACAAATTTTAAAACCTGTAGATTAAAGAATGCATCGGAAGATAGATTAAAAGAGTTAATAAAGTATAACTTAGATAGTCTAATTTATATATTACTATATAATAAAAACGTTGGAATCAATTTTTATAGGATTAGCTCTGATATAATTCCTTTTGGCTCTCATAAAATAAATAATATAGAGTGGTGGAAAGAATTTAAGAATGAACTTGATAATATTAAGAGTATAATAAAAGAAAATGATTTTAGAGTCTCTATGCATCCAGGTCAGTATACTGTATTAGATTCTAATAATAGGACTGTAGTAGATAATGCTATATCAGAATTAGAATATCATGGTAAATTTTTAGATGAGATTACAGATGATTATACTCATAAAATAGTTTTACATATCGGAGGTATCTATGGGGATAAATCAAAAGCAATCGAAAGATTTATTGAAAATTTCAATAATTTATCTAATAATGTAAAGAATAGATTGATTATAGAGAATGATGAAAAAAATTATACAATAGAAGATGTATTATATATAAGTGATATAATTAATATACCTGTGGTATTTGATAATTTACACAATCAGATAAATGGAAATTATGAAATTAATGATATTTTAAATAAGGTTTATAAAACTTGGGATGCAAAAGATGGTAATCCTAAGTCTCATTATTCTCAGCAAGCACCCTATAAAAGGATAGGTTCTCATACAAAAACTATAGAGCCCTATAGTTTTTTAAAATATATTAATAACATGAGTAAAGATGTAGATATAATGCTAGAAGTAAAGGATAAAAATATTTCTACAGAAAAATTAATGACATTAATGAATAATGATATTAATGTCTTAAGAAACGAATGGGGAAAGTATAAATATAATATCATGGAAAAGTCCTATTATGATTATAAGACTATAAGTAAATATATAAATTCAGATTCCCCTGAATTACAGAAATTTATATATATGTTAGACAAGAGCCTTAATAAAGAAAAATCCATAGGAGACGAAATTAATACAATAAATCATATATGGGGATATTTTAAGAAAGATTCTACAAAAGAGGAAAGAGAAAAACTATTTAATATTGTAAGAGACTATAAACAAAAGGATATTCATATATCAGAAGTTAAGAAATATCTTTATGAATTAACAGTAAAATATAGACAAGATTATTTACTCAATTCTTATTATTTTAATAAAATATACTAGGATATCCTAGTATATTTTATTATTTTTCTCTTATTATTTTTTCAACTTCATCTTCAATAGGAAATCTATCTAATTCTTTTTTAGAGAATATCAACTCATCATTCAATTTAACTTCAAATACTCCTCCAGAAGAAGGTATCAAGGTTAAATTTTCAATATTGTTAGTGTGTTCTGCTAATAAGCTTTGTGTAAGACCCACGGCCTTAGGTAAATAGTTTCATGAAGTACAGTACTCTATGCTTAGATTTTTTTTCATAAATAATTCCTCCTCGTATTATTACGTATAACAACAATATGTATACATATTTATTATACCTTAAAATTTAATATTTAATCAATTGCACTTTTGACTATAAGGAGATACAATTATTAATATTAGGGGGGATTAAAATGAATTATAAAGAATATGGAACTACCGGTAAGATGATATCGAGATTAGGATTTGGTTGTATGAGATTACCGAGAATAGACGAAGAAAATATGCAATCTGATCTTGATGAAGAAAAATCGATAGAATTATTAAGACGGGCTTATGAATTAGGAGTTAATTATTTTGATACAGCACCCTTTTACTGTAATAGTCAAAGTGAAGAAATCGTAGGAAAAGCACTAAACCCTTTTAGGGAAAATGTATATATATCTACTAAAAATCCTATCGAAGATGGGAGTGTTGAAACCTTTAGAAAGTATTTAAACCAATCTCTCAAACGATTAGATACAGATTACATAGACTTTTATCATTTATGGGGGATAAATCTTAAAATGTATCAAGAAAAAATTGATAAGAAAGATGGAGCTCTATATGAAGCTATAAAAGCAAAAGAAGAAGGACTAATTAGACATTTAAGCTTTTCCTTTCACGATGCACCAGAAAATTTATTTAAAATTATAGATACAGATAATTTTGAATCAATGTTGGTACAATACAATTTACTTGATAAGAAAAATGAAACAGCTATAAAATATGCTAATGAAAAAGGAATAGGGGTTGCAATAATGGGTCCTATAGCTGGTGGGAGGCTAGGAACTCCTTCTGAAGTAATTCAAAATTTATTACCAAAAAAGTTATATAGCAGTAATGAGATAGCATTAAAATTTGTATTGGCAAACCCATATGTTACATGTGCTTTATCTGGAATGGAAAATATAAAAATGCTTGAAGAAAATGTGAGAATTACAAATGAAAGTAATTATTTAAACAATGAAGAATTAGATATAGTAAACAAGTCAATGAAGGAAATGCAAAAGTTATCAGATCTTTACTGCACAGGATGTAAGTATTGTATTCCTTGTCCTAAAGATATTAATATACCTAGGGTATTTGAATTAATGAACTATTATAAACTATATGATATTAAAGATTATTCAAAAGAGGAATATAAAAAATTAAATGGTGAAAACAATAGAGGACATAATGCTTCCGTATGCATTGAATGTGGGAAATGTATCGAGAAATGCCCTCAAAAAATACAAATAATTCATCAACTTAAAGAAAGCCATAAAGCATTATCTCTATAAAAATATCCTAGCATATCAATGCTAGGATATTTTTATATTAATTTAAGTCTTCTCTTACCAATGGCATACTCATACATCTTGGGCCACCTCTTCCTCTAGACAATTCGTAGGATGGCATTTCTATTACTTCTATCCCGTTTTTTCTTAAGGCTTCATTTGTAACATAGTTTCTATCATAACATAATACTTTGCCAGGGGATATAGCTAAAGTATTAGAACCATCACTCCATTGTTCTCTACCTGCATCAATAAAATCTCCACCTCCACATCTTATTAGATTAACTGATGGAAGATCAAGGTATTTACTTAAAATTGTTGATAGCTCTTCTTTTTCGAATTTAATAGATAAAGAATTATCTTTATCCATTCTGATACTATACAGTTCTAATGGACCTTCTATTCCTGGATGTATAGTAAAGCTATCATGATCTACCATTGTAAAAACTGTATCTAAGTGCATATAAGCTCTAGCTTTTGGAATATTAAATGCTAAAATTGTTTCAAAAGATTCTTTACCTAAAATTCTTTTAGCAACTGATTGAATAGCTTTAGCAGTTGTTCTTTGACTTATTCCGATAGCTAAAACTTTATTTGATAAAACTAATTCATCTCCACCTTCTAAAGCATACTTTTCATTTCTATCATACCATTTATGAACACCTTTAAATCTAGAATGATAATCAAAGATATATTTAGCAAAGATTGTTTCTCTATTTCTTGTTATTGTGCTCATTCTATTTAATGTAATTCCTGACCCAATTGTAGCAAATGGATCCCTTTGAA
Organism: Anaeromonas frigoriresistens; assembly: GCF_016820655.1. Taxonomy (GTDB): domain Bacteria; phylum Bacillota; class Clostridia; order Tissierellales; family SIT17; genus Anaeromonas; species Anaeromonas frigoriresistens. Next base: position 505,923 of record NZ_WSFT01000053.1, on the reverse strand, counting down.
AATAAAGATTAGGTAATGGATCTAAATAAAATGGATAGTCTTCTCTTTCATTTACCATATCAACTAGAGACTTATTTTTAATCTCAGGTATATCCTTTGTTCTAATTCCTGATATAATTTTTTCAACCATATCTTTAGTCTCAAAATTTTTTAGATATTCTATTAATGTCTTCTTTAGTTGTACAGAGGAAACATTTCCTTCATCAATAAATTCATCTAAAAACTTATTTTTTATTTCTTCATTCTCAAGAACTTCTGAAACTAAATCAGATAAATACAATACTTCTGCACCATTTTTTCTTAATAAATCAGCAAAAACATCGTGCTCTATTCTTGCTTGTTTAATGTATGCTATATCATCAAAAAGTAATCTTTCTAAATACTCTGGAACAAGATTTTCTATTTCATGATATGGTTTATGAAGCAATACAGTTTTTAATTGACCTATTTCGCTATATACATGAACTTCATTTTTCATAGTTTACCTCCTAAAAGTTATATAATCTTAGGATATGTAATTTTATAAAAAATATTTTATATATTATATATTGGTAAGAATAAATTTATTTATTATGACTTAAACTAAATTATAGTTATTAATTATTATGACTATACAATGAAGGGAGTAGAGAAAATGAAAAAAACCTTTGAACAAGTTAAAAATGACTTTAAAAATGCAAATCTAGAGGAAAAGATCAATATTTATACTACTACCAGTGGTTTGACAGTAGATCAATTTAAAGAATTACTAAAAATGTTTCCAGTTCAACATTTGAGTAAATTAGAAAAAGCTATGGCATAGTATCAGATAAAGTATACTTTAATGATATAATTTAGCGGCGGACTGATTATAATTTGTCCGCCTTTTTATTTTACAGATTTAAGTAATATGATATTATAATAAATAATATAAAGTAATATTTTATATGTAGGGTATATTTATTATATTCACTTAAGTAAGGAGTGCTAGTATGGAAGAATTAATTATACAATTTTCAAAAAATCTTGTTTCTAAAAATATACTACTATCATATATTTTCTTTTTTTTATCTCAAGCATTACAAGTATTATTTCCACCCTATCCGGGTGATATGGTATTGATATTAGAGGGATACTTATCAGAAATAGCAGGAGTAAATATTATTTTAGTGATTATTAATGCCATTTCTGCAACCTATTTTTCATCTGTTGCTTTATACTTATTAGGAAATAAAGAAGGAGAAAAAATTTTACATTCAAAAATAATTAATAGATTATTTGAAACTGACAAAGTACTAAAATTAAGAAGATTATTTGATAGATTTGGATCAGTTGTTATTATAGTAAGTAAGTTTATACCTGGTATATATTCAATAGCTGTATTATCAGCTGGAGTTTTTAAGGTGGAAAGGAAAGTAGCTTATACTTCTATATTTATAATTACAAGTATTCATCATATTGCTTTGATTACATTAGGTAAGGTATTAGGAGAAAATTGGACTTATGTATTTAGGAAGATTGAGATGTATAATAAACAAATGTTGATGTTAATTATACCACTAATATTTATTTATTTAATTATTATGAAGATAAAGAAAAAAATATTTGATTAATGGGGGAAAAAGAATGAAGAGAATTTTTATAAGTATAATTTTTGTAATTTCTTTAATAATAACTATTTTATTTATTGATGTTCAAATATCAACTTTTGATAAAGAATTTTATTCTAATAAATTTGATGAGTATAATATACAAGGAATAACAAAAATAGAAAAAGATACTTTAATGGAAGTAACTGATGAATTACTTAAGTACATGAAAGGGAAAAGAGATGATCTGATTATAAGAGCAGAAGTAAATGGAAAAGAAGAAGTTGTGTTTGAAGAACGAGAAAGACTACATATGGTTGATGTAAAGGATTTATTTGAAAAAGGTTTTATCATTAAAAATATAGCAATAATAATCTTAATAATAAGTCTTTTTTTCATAATTAAATTTTATCCTAAAATTTTATATAAGCTTTTGATGATATCTTCTATTGTACCGATATTAATTCTTGGATTATTTGGCATAGCAATAAGCATAAATTTCAATAAATATTTTACTATTTTTCATGAAATTTTATTTACAAATGATCTTTGGCTACTAAATCCCAAAACAGATATTCTTATTCAAATGCTTCCTTTAGACTTTTTTTACAGTATTTCTATGAGAATATTAACATATTTTATATTACAATTGATAATACTATTTCTTTTAGGAATTGGTTTAAGAGAAAAGCATAAAATGGAATAAAAGTATGAGTTAATGTCTATAATACCTCAAAAAGGAGGATATTATGGACATTAATTTATTATGGAGTAAAACAAAAAAATATATTTTTAAGAAAGCTAATAAATATAAACTAAAATCTTTTTATATTAGTCAAACTAAAGGAGGTAAAACATTAATAGCTAGAGAAGTAGATAGACTTTTCTTATCGATAATAATATTTATCAGTTTATCAATGTTTTTTATAGTTAAATCAAAAAATATCTATTTATCTGTAATTATAAGTCTGCTTATTACTATATCGTTCTTTATTCTAATAAAAATAAAAAAATATAAAGAATTAGAAAAATCTAAAGTATGGATTAAAGAAAATATAGTTATAGATATGATTTATAATGAATTGCTAAATAAATCTCCTGAAGAGTTTATGGAATATTTTTTTAATATGTTTAAGGATTTAAAATTTGTTAATTTATTTAAATCACAATTAAAAGATTTTAACATAGAATTAGAAAAAGACTATAAAAAGATAGCAGTCAAAACATTACAGTATACTAGGGGATACGATGTAAATGAAGAAATAGTTAGAGAATTTTTTATGGATCTTAGAAGAAATAATTTTGATGAGGGAATAATAATAACTACTACTGATTATACTGAGGAAGCTAATAATTTATTGAAAAAAATAGATAAGCATATGAAAATTTATTTGATTAACATGAGAGATATAGTGAAAATTTTAAAAGAAACTTCGATGTTTCCTAAAGAAAAGGATATAGAAGGTTATATTTTGAATAAACTTAGTAAAGAAAAAAAGAATATAAGTGAATATAGCAATAATTTGATATCACCATCTAAATGGAAAAAATACTTTGTAAGTGGATTAGTTTTGTGGATATTTGGACAGTTTACTAATTTTTATATTTATTATCTAATAGTATCCATCATATTGATTTCTTTAGGACTGGTATCTTTAATTAAAAAAATTATTTTATCAACTAATGGGTATAAAAAAGAAGAAGATAATAAATATGCTTATGATTTTATTTACAAAGAATAATATATGTAATAAAATAAGCATGTAATGTCAGAGTAGGTAAGGTGCGTTAAGTGTTAAGGGATGGGAAGTAGCCCTTAAACGAAGGTTATAACCGCGATATCTTACTGCATCCGCTGATCATTAAAGGTCTCTTTTTTCTTTAGTGTGATGCAACTCCATTATCATACTAAAAAAAGGAGGTGTACATATGAAAACAAGTAAAATAAACACAAGACATTTAGTCGCTGCAAGTTTACTTACTGCTATAAGTATTATTCTTACAAGAATGTTCTCATTAATTATTCCTATAGCAGGGGTACAAGCTTTAAGAATAGGTTTTGGAGGAATCCCTGTTATGATTTCTGGTATCTTATTTGGACCTATTATAGGTGCATTAACAGGAACTGTAGCAGATTTAATAGGGTTTATGCTTAATCCCATGGGAGGTCCGTATTTCCCAGGATTCACTTTATCTGCCGCTTTAAGTGGTTTTATACCGGGATTATTTTATCATTATATCTTTAAAAAGGATTCTAAATTAAATTTTAATATCATCAATGGAATTATGGTTGTATTACTCTCTTCCATTTCTGCAATAATATATTTACAGGCAGGAAACAATATATCTTTTGAATTTTTTATAGTATATATGATAGGAATATTAGGATTTATATTAATTCCTTTTAGATTAAATAAAAAATATAAAAAGAATAATGATGGATATAGATTTGACAAACTAATTTTCACTATATCTATAACTACAATTATTACGTCATTGATACTTAATACCTTATGGTTGATTATTATGTATAAATTAGGATTTATAGTTATATTTCCATTTAGAGTATTAACAGCTTTAGTTACTATACCAATGGAAACAGTATTGATTTTTATATTTTCAAAATACTTTAAATATACCAAATAAGGCTGCCGGTGGCAGCCTTATTATATATAAATATAAAGGAGAAAAAATTATGCTAAGATATTTAAATGCAGGAGAATCCCATGGGAAAGGATTGATGGGAATCATTGAAGGATTGCCTTCTAATCTATATATTGATATAAAATTTATAAATAATGAATTAAAAAGACGGCAAAGAGGGTATGGTAGAGGTAAAAGAATGGACATCGAAAAGGATAATATCGACATCTTAGCTGGGGTAAGAGGTAGTTATACCATTGGTAGCCCTTTATCTCTATATATTGAGAACAAAGATTATGAAAATTGGGAAGAAAAGATGAAAAGTATTGGGAAAATAGATGAAGAAATAATAACAAAACCACGACCTGGCCATGGAGACTTTGCTGGTGCTATTAAATATAGACAGAATGATATAAGAAATATTTTAGAAAGAGCAAGTGCTAGAGAAACAGCAATGAGAGTAGCTGTGGGTGCTATAGCTAAACTTATATTAAAAGAATTTAATATAGAAGTATATAGCTATGTAACAGGAATTGGTGATATAGAAGATTCTAAAGAGCATAGTTTAGAGGAAATAGCAGAAGCAGATAATTCCTCTATAAGAGTATTAGATAAAGAAATGGAAGATAGAATAATAAAGAAAATTGATGAATGTAAATTGAAAGGAGATACCTTAGGAGGATCCTTTAAAGTTGTTGCTAAGAATATTCCTATTGGATTAGGAAGCTATAGTCATTGGGATAGAAAATTAGATGGGAAATTAGCTCAAGGGCTTATGAGCCTACAGGGAATAAAGGCCGTTGAAATAGGTGAAGCAATAATTTCAGCTAAAAATTTTGGATCTACGGTACATGATCAGTTATATTATGATGATGGATACTATAGAGAAACAAATAATGCTGGAGGTATTGAGGCTGGCATATCTAATGGAGAAAATATTGAATTAAAGGGTTATATGAAGCCTATACCTTCTTTAAGAATTCCTTTAAAGAGTATAGATATGAAAACAAAAGAAGAGTTTTTAGCTCATAAAGAACGAGCGGATGTATGTGCAGTACCCTCTGCTAGTATTGTAGCAGAAAGTACTTTAGCATGGATAATTGCTAGTGAAATTATAATAAAATTTGGTGGAGATAGTATCGAAGAGATGAAGTTTAATTATGATAAATATAGCAACTACATTAAAACGAGGTGATATTCTTTGGATTTGAATATAAGAACTCTGAGAGAAAACTATCCAGTTTATATAGAAAAAAATCTTTTAAAGGAATTACCAGCTTATTTAAAAGAGTATAAAAAAGAGAAAATTTTAATTATCACTGATGAGAATGTAGCTAGGCTATATCTAGGTTCAGTCTTGAAGAGGCTGAATGACTTTCCCGTATATTCATATATAGTTCCAATAGGTGAAGAAAGTAAATCAATAGATATGTCAAAAAATATCTATAATAAATTATTAAAAGAAAAGTTTAATAGAAAATCACTAATCATCAGTTTAGGTGGAGGAGTAATCGGGGATCTATCAGGATTTGTTGCATCTACTTATATGAGAGGTATTGATTTTATACAAATTCCCACAACAATTTTATCCCAAGTAGATAGTAGTGTAGGAGGAAAAGTAGCAGTTAATTTTAATAATATAAAGAATATTATTGGTAGCTTCTATCAACCTAAAAAAGTATTAATTGATATAGATACATTAAGTACATTAAAGGATAGAGACATAGACTCAGGATTAGCTGAGGTTATTAAATATGGAATAATTAAGGACTATAAGTTTTTTCAATGGTTATCAAAGGAAATAGATAATATAAAAAACTTAGAATATGAAAAGATTAAGAAAATCATAAAAAGATCACTAGAAATAAAAGAAGAAATAGTTTATTTGGATACATATGAAAAAAGTATTAGAAAGATATTGAATTTTGGACATACAATAGGTCATGGAATTGAATCATTATACGGGTTTAGTAAGTTTAAACATGGTGAGGCAGTAGCTTTAGGAATGATAAGTGAGGCATACATAGCAAAGGAAATAGGATATATATCAAAGGAATACTATGAAGAAATAAAAAAATTAATACTTAGAATTATAGATTTAGAAAAATTCTCAGAAAAAGAGAAGGAAGATATTCTTAATAGTATAGAAAATGATAAGAAAAATGTAAATGATAATATAGTTATAATTTTACCTACAAACCATGGAGAGGTTAACATATTTGATAAAGTAATTAATAGAGATTTAATCATTAAATCTTTAGGAGAGGATAGATGACACATGAATATAAAAGGTGGAAATATTTCATTGAATGGAGAAATAGATGCACCAGGAGATAAATCTATATCTCATAGAGCTATAATGTTAGGAGCTATTTCTGAAGGAAAAACTGTAATTTACAATTTTCTCTTAGGAGATGATTGTATAAATACAATAAACTGCTTCAAAGATATGGGAGTAAACATTGAAGTAGATAATACTAAAGTAGTAATTGAAGGAGTAGGACTTAATGGTTTGAAGAAACCAGTAAAAGAATTATATGTAGGAAATTCAGGAACTACAATTAGAATAATTTCTGGAATCCTTTCAGGACTTGATTTTAAAAGTACTATAACTGGTGATAAATCCATTCAAAAAAGACCTATGAAAAGGATCATAGAGCCTTTAAGTCAGATGGGGGCAAATATAAAAGGGAAAAATGGTGAATATCCACCTTTGATAATAACTCCCTCAGAAAAAATACAACCTATTACTTATTATCAAAAGATAGCAAGTGCTCAAGTAAAGTCATCCATTATGTTTCTAAGCTTATATACAAAAGGAGAGACAAGAATAGTTCAACCAATAAAATCTAGAGACCATACTGAGAAAATGATGAAATATTTTGGTGTAAATGTAAAGGAAGAAGAGAATAGTGTAATTATTGATTCCAAAGAGAAACCAATAGGAAAAGAAATATTTGTCCCAGGAGATATTTCCTCTATAGCATTTTTCATGGTGGGAGCATTAATACTTAAAGATTCCCATGTAATAATAAGAAATGTAGGGTTCAATGTGACTAGAATAGGTATAATAGATGTTTTAAAGGATATGGGGGGAAACATTAAAACATATAATTTTAGAGAAGTAAATAATGAGCCATTAGTAGATATAGAAGTAAAAACAACTAAACTAAAAGGTGTTGATATTGAAGGGGATATAATTCCACGATTAATAGATGAGATACCTATAATAGCAGTGGCAGCAGCTTGCGCTGAAGGAATAACTGTAATAAAAAATGCAGAGGAGCTTAAAGTTAAAGAAAGCAACCGGTTAAAGGCAATGGTTGATAATCTATCCTCTATGGGAGTAGATATAATGGAAACAAAAGATGGAATGATAATCAATGGTACAACTGAATTAAAAGCTTCAAAAATAGAAACATATACGGATCATAGAATAGCAATGTCCATGATAATTGCTGGGTTAAAAGCAGAGGGAGTAACAGAAATAGATGATATATCATCTATTAAAACATCCTATCCAGATTTCTTTAAGACTTTAAATGAATTAATAAATTAAAAGATATAGGCAAATGCCTATATCTCTTTTAACTTCTCAACTAATTCTTCAACTGTAGGTATATATCCTTCAACTACCACTTTATCATTAATGGTTATTGCTGGTGGCTTATTTATTCCTGACTTAGCGATTAATTGAATATCAGAGATTATATCAAAATCAAAGTCATAATTTAACTTTTCTAAAGCCTCATCAACGATGGGCGCAATTTTACTACCACCTCAGCATACCATTTCATAAATTTTAATATCCATTATATTACCTCCTTTATTTTAATAATTTTTTCAGATCTTTTTTAGAAGGAACTTTTCCAGAAAATTTAACGTTTTCATCTATTACTAAAGCTGGAGTTTTCATGACTCCATAGGAAGCAATATCGTTAAAATCTGTTACTTTAGTAATGTTGGCTTGTTTTTCAAGTTCATCTAAAACTTCATTAGTAAGATTATAAAGTTTCTCACATTTTTTACAACCTGGACCTAAAATTTTAATATTCATAATTACCTCCTAGTATAATATTGATTTTGCTTAATAACCTCTTTTAATAGTATCACTTTAAGAGAGAAGAAATCAATATTATATTTATATTATAAAACAGAAAGTATAATGATTTGATTTTTACAATAAAAAGTTTTATAATGTAAGTTATGAAAAAAGAAGATACTCAAAATAATATAAAATATTTGTTACATAGATAAATTAAATTGTTTTTTGGGTAAACAATAAATATAGGAATAAAAAACTAGGAGGAATTTAATATGAAAAAGGAATTACCAATAGCATTATCTAACAGACATATTCATCTATCCCAGGAACATATAGACAAGCTTTTTGGGGAAGGATATGAATTAAATAAATTTAAAGATCTCTCTCAACCAGGACAATATGCTTCTCAAGAAAAGGTTGATATTGTAGGACCAAAAGGTACATTAAAAGGAGTTAGAGTATTAGGACCAGCAAGAGGAAATACACAGGCAGAAATATCTTTATCAGATGGATTTAAAATTGGAGTTGTACCTCCAGTTAGAGATTCTGGAGATGTAGAAGGTTCTCCAGGAGCAAAAATCATAGGACCAAAGGGAGAAGTAGAAATAGAAAATGGTATAATAGCAGCATTAAGACATATCCATATGCATACTGATGATGCAGAAAAGTTCGATGTAAAAGATAAGGATAGAGTTAAAGTTAGAGTTCCAGGAGATAGAGGTGTTACTTTTGAGAATGTATTAGTAAGAGTAAGCCCTAGTTATGCTCTTGAAATGCATGTAGACGTAGAAGAGGGAAATGCATGTGGAGCTAAAAATGGTATGAGTGTAGAATTAATTAAATAATGGAGGTTATATAATGAATAATATAGCATCAATGATTGACCATACTATTCTTAAACCTGATACGACTAAAGAACAGGTTGAAAAAGTTTGTAATGAAGCTAGGGAGTATAATTTTGCTTCAGTTTGTGTTAATCCTTCATATGTGGAGTATGTAGCAGAACAGTTAAAGGGTAGTAATGTTAAGGTAACATCTGTAGTGGGATTTCCTCTAGGAAGTACTCTTCCAGAGGTTAAAGCTTTTGAAACTAAAGAAGCTATTAAAAAAGGCGCAGATGAAATAGACATGGTTATAAATATTGGAGAACTAAAAAATAAAAATTATGACTTAGTTAAAGAAGACATTAAAGCGGTAGTAAGTGCTTCAGGAGATAAGTTAGTAAAAGTAATTATAGAAGCATGTCTTTTAACAGATGAAGAAAAGGAAATAGCATGTAAATTATCTAAAGAAGTAGGAGCAGACTATGTTAAGACTTCCACTGGATTTTCAACAGGGGGAGCTACATTTGAAGACGTTGCCCTTATGAGAAAAACTGTAGGTGAGGGATTAGGTGTAAAAGCTTCTGGAGGAGTTAGAGATATAGAAACAGCTAAAAAGATGGTTGAGGCTGGAGCAACAAGAATAGGAGCCAGTTCTTCAGTAGCTATAGTAAAAGGTGAAAAAGGAAATTCAGATTATTAATATATTTAGTCAGGTCTTTAGACCTGACTATTTTATTTTATATATACTAAACATAATACCTAAATTTGTCGATATATTTAATGAAGCAAATTAGGGAGTGAAGACATGAATATAATGAATTTATTAAATAACAAATATCAGAAATTAAATACCGATACTAAACTTAAAACTGGAAGTATAGTAAGCTTTACTTTAAAAGAAAAATTATCCAAGGATACCGCTATAATTAATATCAATGGAAAGGACATAAAAGCAACTTTTAACAAAGGATTAGAAGGAGTAAATGATAATAGAGGGAAGATACAAATTACTAATATTAACTCAGACAGCATATCTGTAGATTTTGTGGAAGTGAATAAGGTAGAAAATAACACTGAAGTATTGGATAATCTTGAAGGAATAGATAAAAAGGAATTAGAAGTAATAATTAAAAATCTTAAGAATAAGGGAATTAATCTTACTAAAAAAGATATTGAGCATATTAAAGAGTTTATAAGAAAAGATTCATTGCCTTTAAAAGAAAAGATAGATATAATCAATAGATTAATTAATAAAGATATAGATATAACTTTTAAAAATATAATTGCCATTAAGGAAGCATTATATGGAGAAGGTATAGATGTAAGTTTAAACAATATTATAGAAGAATTAAGCATTCCTATAGATACATCTATAACAGAGGTAGAAGAAGAAAATATAATAGACTTAAAATCAGTTAAAGAGGTTAGCGATGATATAAGCAATCATATAATAGAAAAAATTGTAGAGGATAATGATGAAAATTTTTTAGATAATAACATATTAACCAAAGACTTAGAAGTAAATATAGATAATAGTATAGGTATGAATTCAATACCTAAAAACATAACTAATATGGAAACGAATAGACAAAACAAAATAATAATGACTGTAGTTACTGAAAAAATGAATCTTATAACTGAGAATTTTAAAGAATTAAAACAAACTTTAGTAAGAAATATGGATACTGTCTTATTTGATAATACTATTGCAAAAGAGGAAGTAAAACAAAATCTAGAAAACAGTCTAGATCTTTTAAATAGAAAATTACTTAAAAGTGATATTACCCTATATACAGATATGATGACCGAGAAAAAATTAATAAAAATAAGTAGCAAAATTGATATGGCAAAAATTTTAGTATTACAAAATAATATAAATGATGCAAAAACTCTAATAGGAGAAATAAAGAAAGATTTAAATGGATTAGAGTTTAAAGCCTCTGAAGAGAAAGTTGTATATGGGATTACAAATGAAATAAACAAAAATTTTAGTGATGAGAAAAATATTATTAGTTCTTTATATGATTTTATAAAGAGTCCTCCTACAGGATCTAGAGAAGCCTATGATTATATAAAAGGACTAGGATTAAATTATGAAAATGATATATTGAATGAAGAATTATTTAATTTAAAAAATAATAATTTAGAAGATAATTTAAAAGGAAATTTATTAAAAATTATCAATCAGAACAATAAAAGTATTAAGGATATATCAAGTATAGTAAAAGTATTAGACAACCTTAATGGACAACAACTATTAAACAAATCAGAAAACAGTAATCCCGTGCAAACTATGTTTTTTGATATACCTATTAATTTAGTAGGTAAGATTGAAAATATTAAATTACTTATTAATTCAAATAAAGAAAATGAAAAATTAGATTGGAAAAATAGTAGTTTATACTTTTTAATAGAGACTAATAAATTAGGAGAAACTGGTATATTAATAAATTCAAAAAATAGGAACTTGGAGATAACCATAAGAAATGATGATAATAAAATAAAAGATAAGATAACACTTATAGAAGATGGATTCATAGAAAAATTAAAAGATATAGGATATAATGTAGGAAGAATTAGATATGAGAAATTATCAAAGGTACAGAAAGAAGAAGATAAATCATCAATGTTACCTACAAGCATACAGGATGAATATAATTCCTCTAGAAAGGGGTTAGACATAAGAATATGAATAATAAAAGGTTTAATTTTAAGAACAATTTTAAAGAGAAAAGAGCCATTGCAGTCCATTATGATAATGCCACTGATTCCTTACCGGAAATTGTTTCAAGAAGAAAAGGAAAAATGGCAGAAGAACTTATAGAAATTGCCAAAATAAGAGATATTCCATTGGAAGAAGATATATCTTTATTAGGAAATTTACTTGACATGGATTTAGGAGAAAATATACCTCCTCAATTATATTCTGTAATAGCAGAGGTGTTTTTATTGTTACAGGATTTAGAGGGAGAGGCATAGGAGTGATATAGTGAAAGTAGATAGAGTGGGAATGAAAAATATAGATGTAATTAATAATACAAAGAACAATACTGGGATTTCATTTCAAGAAGTTATAGAGAAAAAAACTAATGATGCTAGTTTAGAACGTATATATAAAATCATATCAGAGATTACAGAATCAGGAAAACAATTGGCTCAAAAAAGAACTATTGAAAATCTTTTTGATTATAAAAAAAAGATTAAAGCTTTTCTAGATGAAGCAGTAGAGTCAGGCTTAGACTTAGATAAAAGAGGTGGGTTTAGGCGAGGTGGGAGATCTAGGATATTAAAGATTGTATCTAAAGTAGATGATAAATTAATGGATTTAACTGATGATATGTTAGAAGGAGAAAATAAAAGATTAAATCTATTGAAAATAGTTGGTGAAATAGAAGGTTTATTATTAAATATATATGTATAAAAAAATTCCCTCTACAATTAATTGTAAAGGGAATTTTTTTATACATTAAATCTGAATACTACTACATCGCCATCTTTCATTATATATTCTTTGCCTTCAAGTCTAACAAGTCCTTGTTCTTTTGCTTTAGCCATATTTCCTGCATTATCTAAGTCTTCAAAGCTTACTATTTCGGCTCTTATAAACCCTTTTTCCATATCAGTATGGATTTTCCCAGCAGCTTGAGGTGCTTTCCACCCTTTTTTAATGGTCCATGCTCTAGATTCCTTTGGTCCAGCTGTTAGGAAGGATATTAATCCTAGTAAATCATAGCTAGCTTTTATTAATCTATCTAGTCCAGATTCTTTAAGTCCTAATTCCTCTAAGAACATCTCTTTTTCATCATCTTCTAGTTCAGCTATTTCTGATTCAATTTTACCACAGACTGTTATTAAGCCAGATACTTCGTTTTTAGCATGCTCTTTTAAAGCTAATAGATGTTCATTTTCACTACCACTGATTATATCTTCTTCAGATATATTAGCAGCATACAATACTGGTTTATTTGATAAAAGATTTAAATGCTTAACAAAAATACTATCATCATCATTGAAATCAATACTTCTTACTGGTTTTCCTTCTTCTAGAACTTCAACAATTTTTTTTGTTATGTCTAGTTCTTTCAATAATGATTTATCACTTTTGGCTAATTTTTCTGTTTTGAATAATCTTCTACTCATTATTTCTAGATCAGATAAAATAAGCTCTAAATCAATTATTTCAATATCTCTTAATGGATCAATACTTCCTTCTACATGAGTTATATTTTCATCTTCAAAGCATCTTACCACGTGTACTATTGCTTCTACTTCTCTAATATGGGATAAGAATTTATTACCTAACCCCTCACCTTTACTTGCTCCTTTAACTAGTCCTGCAATATCAAAAAACTCAATAGCAGTAGGTAGCTTTTTTTGTGATCCAAACATTTCAGTTAGTCTATCAAGTCTTTCATCAGGGACTGATACAACACCTACATTAGGCTCTATTGTACAGAATGGGTAATTAGCAGATTCTGCGCCTGCTTTTGTAATGGCATTGAATAATGTAGACTTTCCTACATTAGGCAATCCAACTATACCTAATTTCATATATAAATCTCCTTTCAATTAATTCCTTCAATACATATAAATTAACACTAGTGTAAATTATACAGTATATACAGATTAACTTCAATACAAACCCAATTAACACTTAATTAACATCCCATTAACTTGTACACAACATATAGGGAAAAATAAGGTGTTATAATTCTTAATGTCAGATAAAAAAATAAATGTTGAGAGGAGTTATTTAAATGAGAAAAGTATTAAGTTCAAAATTAATTGCATTATTTTTAGTATTACTATTATCAGTATCAATATTCGCAGGATGTGGAACTGATGAGGGGGAGGAAACACAAGACACAGGAGATGGTGAAACAACAGATAAAGAGGAAACAAATGGTGATTTAAGTGGATCAGTAGAAGCTGATGGTTCCTCAACAGTTTATCCAATAACAATGGCTATAGCAGAAGAATTCCAAGCTGAAAATCCTGAGGTACAAGTAACAGTAGGAGTTTCTGGAACAGGGGGAGGAATGAAAAGATTTACAACAGGAGAGACACACATAAGTAATGCTTCTAGAAATATGAAAGATGAAGAAGCTGCAAAGGCTGAAGAAAATGGTATTGAATTTGAACAATTAACAGTAGCTCTTGATGGTATTTCTGTAGTAGTTAACCCTAATAATGACTGGGTAGATGACATCTCAGTTAAAGAATTAAACAAAATCTGGGAACCTGACAGTGATGTGAAGTTATGGAGCGATGTAAGATCAGAATGGCCAGAAGAAGAAATTAAATTATACGGTCCTGGAACTGACTCCGGTACATTTGATTACTTTACTGAAGCAATAAATGGAGAAGGAGGAGCAGTAAGAACTGACTTTACTGCAAGTGAAGATGATAACGTGTTAGTACAAGGTGTTGCTGGTGATGAATATGCAATGGGATATTTTGGATTTGCATATTATGAAGAAAATCAAGATAAGTTAAAAGCACTAAAAATAGATGGAGTTGAGCCTACTCCAGAGAATATAGGAAGTGGAGAGTACACTCCCTTAGCAAGACCAATATTTATCTATGTAAATACAGAACATTATAATAATGAATCACAAGTACAAGCATTTGTAGAGTACTATATGAACAATGGTCCAGACATAGTACCTACAACAGGATATGTTGCTTTATCTCCTGAGAGATATAAAGAAGAATTAGATAAATTAAAGTAATTAGTTAGCAAGAAGAACCCAGTTGGGTTCTTCTTTTATTTGTTTAGAAAGTGGTAGGATTACATACAATATAGTTAACAATTAAAAGAGTATTTTTAAGTTTATTCTATATATATTTACTTTTTTTATAAAGAATATTCATTCATATTCAGTACTTTACCTAGAATTAACACATCATTAACCTTCAGTAAACAACAAGAGCAATTAAATAAAATATAATAAGGTTGTATCTTGATGAGATAAGGGAGGATTTAAATATGGCTACTTATGAAGAGAAGTCAAATATGACAGATAATAAAGAGAAAAAAAGAAGAAGAATGAAAGAAAAATCAATATCAACGATTTTATTAGTATTAGCATCTCTATCTATTTTCACTACAATAGGTATTGTAGCTACTTTATCTAAAGAAACAATAGCATTTTTCGGAGAGGTTTCAATTATAGACTTTTTAACTGGGACTGAATGGACTGCATTATTTGCAAATCCTAAGTTTGGAGTACTACCCCTAGTTGCAGGAACTCTGATGATTGCAATATATGGTAGCGTTGTAGCAATACCAATAGGATTAGGAAGTGCTATATATCTTAGTGAATATGCTTCTGATAGAACAAGGAAAGTTATTAAGCCTTTACTAGAAATATTGGCAGGTATTCCTTCTATAGTATATGGATATTTTGCTCTGACATTTATCACACCAATATTAAAGATTTTTTTCCCAACTATTAATATATTCAATGCGTTAAGTGGTAGTATTGCAGTAGGAATCATGATTATTCCAATGATTTCATCCCTAAGTGAGGATGCTATGAAAGCAGTCCCAGATGAAATAAGACATGCTGCATATGCATTAGGATCCACCAAGTTTGAAGTGTCTACAAAGGTAGTTATACCAGCGGCTTTATCTAGTATAATATCTTCTTTTGTATTAGCAATTTCTAGAGCAATCGGAGAGACAATGATAGTTACATTAGCAGCAGGTTCTACACCAAAATTAACATTAAACCCCTTAGAGAGTGTTCAAACAATGACAGCTTTTATTGTACAGGTAGCTAAAGGAGATGTTACTCATGGTGGACTTATATATAAAACTATATTTGCTGTAGGAATGCTATTATTCTTAATGACATTATTTATGAACATTATTGCTCGAATGATAATTAAGAAGTACAGGGAGGAATATTAATGACTAATCTACAGAAAAGAAGATTAATGGATAATTTTTTTCACGGCTTAGTATTCTCGGTAACTTTATTTGCTTTGATTATACTGGGTATATTATTATTTGATATATTTAAGGATGGATTTAAATATTTAAGTATAGATTTTTTTACTAATTATACTTCGAGATTTGTAGAAAAAGCTGGAATAAAAGCTGCATTATCAGGAAGTATATGGATTATAGGACTTACAATTATCTTTTCATTACCAATAGGTGTAGGTTCAGCCCTTTATCTAGAAGAGTATTCTGATGATAGAAATTTATTAACAAGAATTATAAAACTAAATATTGCTAATCTAGCAGGAGTTCCATCTATTGTTTTTGGTATATTAGGATTAGGAATATTTGTACATTTATTTGGGTTTGGAAGAAGTATTTTATCTGGAGCTTTGACTTTAACACTTCTTATATTACCTATTATTATAGTAGCAGCCCAGGAAGCTATAAAAAGCGTACCTAAAGAGTTAAGACATGGGGCCTATGCCTTAGGATCAACTAAATGGCAAGTAATTAAAGGCGTAGTATTACCTTATTCATTGCCTGGAATTTTAACAGGATCCATATTAGCTATTGCTAGAGGTTTAGGAGATACTGCTTCAGTACTAATGGTAGGAGCAGTTTCATTTATAGCATTTACGCCTAAAAGTGTTTTTGATAAATTTACTATATTACCAATTCAGATTTATAACTGGTCAAGTATGCCTAAAGCTGAATTTCATGATTTAGCAGCAGGAGCTATAATTATTTTATTAGTTTTATTATTAGGAGCCAATGCAGTAGCTATAATTCTTAGAAATAAATATCAGAATCGTATTAAAGGATAGAACAGGAGGATTAAGGATGAGTGTTAAAATAAACGTTAAGAATTTAGATTTTTATTATGGAGATTTTAAAGCTTTAAATGATATAAATATTGAGATAGAAGAAAAGAAAGTAACAGCATTTATTGGACCTTCAGGTTGTGGTAAATCTACATTTATTAGAACGATGAATCGTATGAATGATTTAATAGATGGAACTAAACACACTGGAGAAATAATATATGATGGTCAAGATATATATTCTCCCAAAGTAGATGTGGTTGAATTAAGAAAAAAAGTAGGGATGGTATTTCAAAAACCAAATCCATTTCCTAAATCTATATATGAAAATGTAGTATTTGGGCCAAAAAGACATGGTATTAAAAAGAAATCAGAATTAGATAAAATAGTTGAAACTAGCTTGAAGGATGCAGCTTTATGGGAAGAAGTAAAAGATAGACTTGATTCTTCAGCATGGTCATTATCTGGAGGACAACAACAAAGACTATGTATAGCTAGAGCACTTGCTATGAAACCTGATGTTTTATTAATGGATGAACCTACATCCGCATTAGATCCAGTTGCTACATCAAAGATAGAAGAATTGATTGAAGAACTAAAAGATAAATACACTATAGTAATAGTGACTCACTCAATGCAACAAGCAGGAAGAATATCAGACAATACAGCTTTTTTCTTAATGGGTAATTTAGTAGAATACGGTGAAACGTCAAGAATATTCTCGAGTCCAGAGGATAAAAGAACAGAAGATTATATTACAGGTAGATTTGGTTAAGGAGGGTTTATATGAGAAAATATTTTGATAAAGAACTTGAAAATTTACATGACTCTTTGCTTAAGATGGGAGTTATGGTAGAAGAAATGATTGATATTTCTATTGATTCATTGTTAAAACAAGATGATGTATTAGCTGATAAAGTTATAGAATTAGATGATAGAGTTGATGAAATGGAAATAAAAATAGAAAAGAAATGTTTAGAACTTATAGCTTTGCAACAACCTATGGCTAAAGATTTAAGAGATATCAGTGCTATTCTAAAGATAATCACAGATCTTGAAAGGATAGGAGATCATGGAGTTAATATAGCAAAAGTTACTAAAAAGTTAAGTAAAGAAGATTATATTAAACCTTTGATAGATATTCCTAGAATGGCTAATATATCTAAAAAAATGATAAGGAAAAGTCTTGATAGTTTTGTAAAAAAAGATATAGAATTAGCAAAAGAAGCTGCTAAAATGGATGATGAGATAGATGATATATATGAAAAAATTTATTTAGAATTATTAGAAATGTTAACACAAAACAAAGAAATAATGACTCAAGTTGTTAATTTATTGTTTATAGGTAGATATATTGAAAGAATTGCAGATCATACTACTAATATATGCGAAAGAATAATATATATGGTAAGTGGAATTAGGGTTGAATATTAGACTTTACTTTAAAAGTAGAGTCTTTTTTTATACTCTGATTTTAAAATACAATAATAAATTTTAGAAATTATGAAATAATAATTACAGGAGGTGTAAATATGAAAATAAAATTTAATAAATTTAGTATCATACTTTTAATTATACTTATGGTTACAGCTATAAGTATAGGTTGTCAACCAGAAGAAGAAGAGCCTGAGGATAATGACAATGTAGATTCATATGATGATCCAGAAACTGATGATGATATGAATGAAGGCGTTGATGAAGGCATGGAAGATAACGACATGACGGATGATACTGAGGAAGATATGGATGGAGCTATGAATGATAATAGTGAAATGATAGCAGACAGTATAGTAGAAATGGAAGGTATTAATGATGCAACTGTAGTTGTAAGAGACAATACAGCATTTGTAGGGATTGATGCTGCAGATACTACAGATGGAGAAGTCTCTGATCAAATGAGGCAAGATATAGAAACTAAAGTAAAAGAGGAAGATGAAAATATTACAGAAGTTTATATATCTGCTGAAGAAGATTTATTTGATAGGATTAATGAAATAGCACAAAACGTTAGACAAGGAGATCCTATAGAAGACTTTGGGGATGATCTAGAAGATTTAATTGATAGATTAACTCCTAATGGAGCAGAATAAAAATAATAATCCAAAACTAAAAAGCTTTTATGAAGAAAATCCAGCGATTTCGCTGGATTTTCTTCATAAAAGCTTTGTTTCATAACATAAATATAAGTATTAGATATTTTGGAGGAATAGTATGGATGAGAATAGAAAATATTATAAATATACGTTGATATTTCTTATTGTATTATCTTTATTAATGTATATGTGTTACAAAGACCCGATTGAAAATTTCTTCATTTTGACTTTCATGTTCTCTGTAACTAAACTATTACAATTTTTAAAGGAAAAGGTGTATTTTTCAATAATAAAATCTATATCAATATTTCTATTAGTATATTTGTTAATCTTTATTATACTATTTATTAATGCTTATAATATATCTGATAAAATTGAAGAGTCAAATGAGAAAAGAGATAAAACCGCTGTATTAATGGTTTACTCAGGGGAGGCACCTAGGTATTCAATTGATAAAGAAATGAGAAATATTATTTTGAGAAAACAAAAAAAAGATATATTAATTTATCCTTATAGGTTATATAAGACAAAACAATTATATAAAGACTTAGGAAAAAGCGACTATAAAAAGAAAAGTATAATTATGTATAATAAATTAGAAAATATTTTAAAGGATAATTATAAATTATATCTAACTTATCTATATGATGATAATTACTTAGAAAATGAAATATTAGAAATATTAAAAGATGGGTATAAAAAAATAATAGTTGTTCCAATGTTTTTGGTTGAAGATGATAATATGATAAATTTACAAGAAAGAATATCTAAATTAAAATTATATAATTATGATGTGGAAACCAAATACACAGAGACATTGTGGTCTAGTGAGTCGCTTATTCAATCTTATGTAAACTTAGTTCAAATTAATTCTGAAAATATGAACAAAGTAGGAATTAATTTGATAGGAATAGATAAAAATATTAATAATAAGATTGATAATGTAGATGCTATAAAGCAAAACATAATGTTTCGTAGTAAAATTAAAGAAAAGCTGATTCAAGAATTAAAGATCGATTCTTCTAAAATAAAACTATCATGGTATAATAATTTAGATCCAGACTTCATATCTGAAAGTAATGAATTATTTGAATATGGAATTTCTGAAATGGTATGCGTAGTAGTAGATCCTCAATTAAATGAATTAGTAAAGATAGATATATACAATGAAATAAAGGATCAAATTGAATTCCCTGAGGGAGTAGAAGGAAAGGTAATAGATGGTTTTCTTGTAGATAATAACTTGTTAAATGAGATAGTCAGTAGAATTGAATATGTTTATATTCAAAACTGGAATTAAATAGGAGGGTTAATTTTGTTAAATAGAACTAGAGAAAAGATAAATGATGGAGTATATTTGAATGTTATTAATACGGATAAGTTTAAAACTGAATTAATTAGTTTTTATTTGATACTACCATTAGATAAAAATGAAGTAACTAGTAATACACTAGTGCCCCTAATTCTAAAAAGAGGTACAAAAAAGTATAAAACCTCATTGGATATTGAAAGAAGATTAGAGGAGTTATATGGATCAGATATGAGTGTCAGTGTTGCAAAAAAAGGAGAAAAACACGCTATAAGATTTTCAATAGAAGGACCACTGGAAGATTTTGTTTCATCTGATGAAATATTAAAAAACAAATTAGAAGTTCTAAAAGAAGTAATCTATAATCCTTTGTTAGAGGGAGATGGATTTAATAAAAATTATGTGACTCAAGAAGAAAAGAATCTTAAGGATAGGATTTCTTCTAGAATAAATGATAAGAAACAACATGCAGTTACTAGATGTATTGAAGAGATGTGTAAGGATGAAGCTTATAGTATCTATAAATTTGGATATATTGAAGATTTAGATAATATTACTTCAACAAGTTTATATAAACATTATTTAGATATTTTAAAGAAAGCTAGGATTGAAATTAGTATCGTAAGTAATGTAGATAATAATATGATAAAAGAAATGATTAAAGGATTCTTTCCCTTCAATGAAAGAAAGAGCTTAACTTTAAAAAGAGAAAAAGTGGTATTTGAAAATATTGAAGAAAAGATAGTTCAGGAAGAAATGAATATAAATCAAGGAAAACTCACATTAGGTTATAGAACAAATATTCCTTATGAGGATGAATTATATAGTGCTTTTCTTGTAGGCAATTATATTCTAGGAGGAGGACCTGATTCTAAGCTATTTATAAATGTAAGGGAAAAAGAAAGCTTAGCATATTATATTTATTCTAAAGCATATAAGTACAAATCTTTAATGTTAATTTCTGCTGGTATCGAATTTGATAAATATGAAAATGCATTAAGAATAATAAAGGAACAAGTACTGTCTATGAAAAGAGGAGAATTTGAAGAAAAAAATATAGAGCAATCTAAAAGGGCAATAATTACATCTATAAAAACTGTCGGAGATGATACATTCTCTATATCAGAATTTTATTTAAGTAAAGTATTATCAGGAGATGATAAAGATATAGATGAGCTTATAGACTCTATTAATAAGGTGAACAAAGAAGATATAATAGCTGCAATGAATAAGATAATGTTGGATACTGTTTATTTCTTGAAAAATCAGTAAAGTAACTATAGGAGGTATTTAATTGGACAATATAAGTACTATAAAAAACGAAAATTTGAAAGAAGAATCTTTTTTACATGTATTAGAAAATGGATTGAAAGTATATTTTGTACCCAAAAAAGGCTTTACTAAAAAATATGCTGTATTTGCTACAAATTATGGTTCGAACGATAATGTTTTTGTTCCTATTGGAGAAAAGGATCCAATAACAGTTCCTGAAGGTATAGCTCATTTTTTAGAACATAAATTATTTGAAGAAAAGGAAGGTAATATATTTAATAGGTTTTCCGAATTAGGATCCTATGTAAATGCTTATACAAATTTTAATCAAACAGCTTATCTGTTTTCTTGTACAGATAAATTCTATGAGAATCTTGAACTATTAGTTTCTTTTGTTCAAAGTCCATATTTCACAGATGAGAATGTAAATAAAGAGAAGGGGATAATAGCTCAAGAAATTAAAATGTATGAAGATAATCCTAGCTGGAAGGTGTTCTTTAATTGCTTAAGGGGTATGTATCAAAACCATCCTGTTAGAATAGATATAGCAGGTACTGTGGATAGTATATCCCATATTGATAAAGAAACATTATATAAATGTTATAACACTTTTTATCATCCTTCTAATATGGCTCTATTTATAGTGGGAGATATAAATTTCGAGAAAGCAATTAAAATAGTGGACGATACTATAAAGAGAGATAGAAATAATGATATTCAAGAGATTGATAGACAATATCCTATTGAACCTAAAGAAATAAATGATAGGTATATTGAAGAAAATCTTAGTGTCTCTACTCCCTTATTTAATATTGGATTTAAGGATTATGACATCGGATATGATGGAGATAAATTAGTAAAAAAGGAAATAATGACAAATCTATTATTAGATATGCTTTTTGGTGCAGGAACAAAATTTTATGAAGAAATGTATGAGAGTGGAATTATTAATAATAGTTTTGGTGCTCAATTTATAGCAAGCAAAACATACTCTCATTCAATTATAGGAGGTCAATCCGATAATCCTAAAGAAGTAGCAAAGAAAATAATAGAAAATATTACTAATTTAAAAGAGAAGGGTCTAGATGAAGAGGATTTTATTAGAATTAAAAATAAAATGATAGGTCATCATATCATGAATTTTGACTCTTTGGAATATATAGCAAATAGTTTTATAAAATATACGTTTAATAATACAACTTTATTGAATTATTTAAATATATTAAAGGATATTAAATTTGAGGATATAGAAAATAGATTTAAAACTCACTTTACCAAGGATAATTATACTTTATCTGTTATAAAACCTAATTAAGGTGGATTGACTTTAATATAAAAATATTATAATTTATTAGTAGCTACTAGTTAAGACTGGTAGCTACTAAATATTAGGGAGGGTATATATATGAACCCCATAGCGTTTGAAATATTTGGAGTGGGAGTTAGATGGTATGGTATTTTTATAGCCACAGGGATGGTTCTAGGTACTATTCTAGCTATTAAAGAATCTAAGAGGGTTGGATTTGATGAAGAAGAATTAATAAACATGTTATTGTTTGCAATACCTATGGCAATTGTAGGAGCGAGGCTTTATTATGTAATATTCCAATGGGATTACTACCAAGGTGATATTATGAAAATGATAAATATAAGATCTGGTGGGTTAGCAATACATGGAGGAATAATAGGGAGTGTATTAACTGCTATTATTTTTTGTAAAGTAAGGGGTATTAGTTTTTGGAAAGTAGCAGATATAACCGCTCCTAGCATAATATTAGGTCAAGCTATAGGTAGATGGGGAAATTTCGTGAATCAAGAGGCATATGGTAGAGAAACAGATTTACCTTGGGCTATAACAGTAGAGGGTGTTAATGTTCATCCAACATTTCTATATGAATCAATATGGAATGTACTGGTGTTTATATTTTTACTATGGTATCGTAAAAATAAAAAAGAAGTTGAGGGAGAAGTATTTTTACTTTATTTAGCTTTTTATTCAGTAGGAAGATTTTTCATTGAAGGATTAAGAACTGATAGTTTGATGTATGGTCCTTTTAGAGTTGCTCAATTAATAAGCATAGGACTGATAGTTGTTTCGTTAGGCGTTTTTTTTGTAAAAAGAAAAAGAAAGATGTAGATAACTGTCGATTTTTGTAAGCAATGGATCTTATTATAGAATATAGGTAGAAAAATGAAAGAATATGAAGTATATTGAAGATACTTTATGTTTTTATAATAATATTGAATAATTTTGACGATAAATGAAATTGACAATATATTATTTCAGTAATAAAATGAAGTCACCTTTAAAATTGGTGGGTGATAATATGACAATTGACGACAAAATTGACTATTTAAGGGACGAGCTTAATAGACTTATATTAAATAATGCAAACTATGACGAAATATACAGATTAAGTGTTGCCTTAGATGATTTAATCATAAAATACTATGCTAACTATAAAAAAAATAATATAAAGAATTAAAGGATATTTTGATAGCTATCAAAATATCCTTTTTTTATTGTGTGTAAAATTCAATGGTAAATAAAAAAATCTGAATTTTTTATTTATTAAGGTAAATTGGTTATTTAGTACTAAAGACTCATAAAAAAATTAAAAAAATATTAAATAATTAAAAGGATTTTACAAACAATTATAGAAGTAATATAAAGTGGTATAAAGTGGAGAGATGTGGTGTAAAAATCATAAAAGTGGGGTAAGAGTATGTTTATAGGTGAATATAATCATTCTATCGATAAAAAAGGAAGAATAATAATACCCGCTAAATTCAGAGAGAATTTAGGAACGTCCTTTATTTTAACCAAAGGATTAGATAATTGTCTCTTCGTATACCCTCTAGAAGAATGGAATATTCTTGAAAATAAATTAAAAACATTACCATTAACAAGGAAAGATGCTAGAGCTTTTGTAAGGTTTTTCTTTTCGGGAGCAACAGAATGTGAATTAGATAAACAAGGAAGAATATTGATTCCTAGCAATCTAAGAGATCATGCTAAGCTAGATAAAGAAACTACAATTATTGGAGTTTCAAATAGAGTTGAGATCTGGAGTAGTAGTGAATGGGAAGACTATAATGATGATGATGATTTAAGTTATGAAAATATAGCTGAAAAAATGGCAGAACTAGGGATATAGATAAAATAGTTGAGAATAATATACTTGAGGTGAAATAGATGAAATTTAAGCATATATCGGTGTTGCTGGATGAATGTATAGAAGGATTAAATATAAAGAAGGATGGAATATATGTAGATGGCACTATGGGAGGTGCAGGACATTCCAAAGAAATAGTAAAACATCTTGATAATGGTAAGCTCATAGGAATAGATCAAGATATGAATGCAATAAATAAGTCTAGAGAAGTTCTAAAGGAATATGAAGATAAATCTATTTTAGTACATAATAATTTTAAAAATATAAAAGATATATTATTAGAATTAAATATTGATAGAATCGATGGAATGTTACTAGATTTAGGGGTTTCTTCTCATCAATTAGATACAGGGGAGAGAGGGTTTTCCTATCATCAAGATGCTCCTCTTGATATGAGGATGAATAAAGAAGAAGAATTATCAGCTAAAGAAGTAGTAAACAATTACAGTTTAGATGAATTAAATAGAATAATTTCAGATTTTGGAGAAGAAAGATGGGCGAAAAGAATAGCTGAGTTTATAGTAGAAGAGAGAAAAGAAAAAGAGATTAGAACAACAGGAGATCTTGTAGATATCATAAAAAAAGCTATTCCTAAAGGAGCAAGAAAAGATGGGCCTCACCCTGCAAGGAGAACCTTTCAGGCTATAAGAATTGAAGTTAATAAAGAGTTAGACATATTAAAGGATACTATAAATGATATAGTGGAATTCTTAAACCCAGGTGGTAGATTGTGTATAATAACATTTCATTCTTTAGAGGATAGGATTGTAAAAGAAACATATAAACATTTATATAAAAGATGTGTCTGTCCCAAAGAATTTCCAGTATGTAAGTGTGATAAAAGAAGAGAAATTAAAATAATAAATAAAAAACCTATAATAGCATCAGAAGAAGAATTAGAAAATAATCCAAGGTCAAGAAGTGCAAAACTTAGAATAGCAGAAAAGATATAGGGTTCTAAAAAAACAAAGGGGTGAATAAAATTGGTAGTAGCAAGAAAAGAGTTTCAAAACTATGAGTATAAAGAAGAAAAGATTAAAAAGCCACAGCGGAATAAAAAACCCAAAAAAAATAATACCCTTATAAAACTGAAATTATTTTTATATGCTTCTGGTTTACTAACTATAGCAATAGTGGTATTACTAAGATTTGCACATATATCAAAACTACAATATGATTTTTCTTCTTTACAAACTGAAGTGACTAATCTAGAAAAGGAAAAGCAAAACATTACAATAAACTTGGAAAGAGTTAAAGATTCTAGATGGATAGAAGAAGTTGCTATAAGTAGTCTAAATATGAATTATCCTAGTGAAAATCAAAAGGTATATATAGATGTAAATGAGGGTAGTACTATAGCTTTAGCTAATACAACAGAAGAGAACCTCCAAAACACAGCTGAAAATAATAACCTAATAGGTAAAATTATAAATAATATAGTTAATTAATCAAGGGGGTCTTCTTAAGTGTCTTCACCAAGTGTAACTACTAAAAAAAGATTGGTATTTACTTTGTTCTTTTGTTTGATTTCATTAATTTTATTAATGGGTAGATTAGCACAAATACAAATAATTAAAGGTGAAAAACTTAGAGAAGATGCATTAGAGCAATGGACAAGAGATATACCAGTTCCAGCTAAAAGAGGTATTATATATGATAGGAATAATAATGTTATTGCGACTAGTGTAAGTAGTTATACAGTATGGTGTAGACCAGCAGATATTGAAAATCCTGAGAATATATCTAACACATTAGCAAATATATTAGATATGGAAAAAAATGATATTTATAAATCTATAACCAAAAAGCAAAGCCTTGTAATTATTAAAAAGTGGATAAGTAAAGATGTAGCTGATGCATTAAGAACCAAAAAAATCAAAGGCATAGAAATTGTTGATGATAATCAAAGATATTATCCTATGGGGAATTTTGCTGCTCATATTTTAGGATTTACGGATATTGATAGTTTTGGATTATACGGAGTAGAAAAAATATATGATAAGTATCTAACTGGTATAAATGGACGATGGATAAAGACAGTTGATGGAAAACAAAGAGAGTTACCCTATGACAATCAAGGTTTTTTTGAACCACAAAAAGGCATGAATCTAGTATTGACTATTGATGAGACTATACAACATTTAGCTGAAAAAGCAGCATTAGAAGCTTTGGTAAAAAATAAAGCAAAAAAAGTATCTGTTATTTTGATGGATCCTAGCAATGGGGAATTATTAGCCATGGCAACAAAACCAGATTATGATCCGAATGATAGAAATACATTAATTTTTGATCCTGAGGAACCCTGGAAGCCATTACAAGATTTTGAAAAAGAAAAATATGATAAAATTCCATGGGATACAAAATCTAATTTGCTCTACGAAAGCTGGAGAAATTTCCCTATAAATGATAACTATGAACCTGGCTCTACCTTTAAAATAATAACTTCTGCTGCTGGATTGGAAGAAAAAGTCGTAACAAATAATACTGAGTTTTATTGTGATGGATTTGCAAGACAGATAAAGGGAGCACGGATAAAATGTTGGAGATATTATAATCCTCATGGAAGTCAAAGTTTTGTAGAAGGAGTATTAAATTCATGCAATGAAGTATTTGTAAGTGTAGGTTTAAAATTAGGTAAAGAAAAAATGCATGAATATGTTAAGAAGTTTGGATTTGGCAGTAAAACAGGAATTTCCTTGACTGGAGAAACATCTGGAATTGTAAGAAGTCTTGAAAGCATGAAAGAAGTTAATTTAGCAACGATATCGTTTGGGCAAGGTATATCTGTTACTCCAATACAAATGGTAACAGCCATATCTGCAGTAGCAAATGGAGGAAATCTAATGGAACCTAAGATTGCTAGAAAAATTACTGATAATGAAGGAAATGTAATACATCAATTTCAAGATAAAGTAGTTCGAAAGGTTATATCAGAGGAAACTTCACAAAATTTACTCCAAATATTAGAGTCCGTAGTATCTGAAGGTACTGGTGGTAAAGCCTATAAACCAGGGTATAAAATTGGAGGGAAGACTGGTACAGCTCAAAAAGTAGTAGATGGAAGATATGCACCAGGTAAGTATATTGCATCTTTTGCAGGGATTGCGCCCGTAGATAACCCAAAGGTTGTAGCGTTGGTAGTTATAGATGAACCTAGTGCTGGGGTTTATTATGGGGGTCAGATAGCGGCGCCAGTGGCTGGTCAGATACTTCAAGAAACTTTAGACTACTTAGACTATCAACCTGTATTAACTGAGGAAGAAAAGAAAGAATTTGAAGTTAGCTTAATAGAAATACCCGATATGGAAGGTTTAAGTATATCTGAAGCCTCTAAAAAATTAAATGAAATAGGATTAAAACATGTAACAGATATAGTAACACCTAAATCAGAAGATATTGTTAAGGATCAATTACCTAAAGCAGGTACAAAAGTTAAAAAAGGTCAAATTATTGAATTATATATAGAGTCAACACCTATTGAAAAAAGTAGCAGTATAGTACCTAATTTAATAGGTAAAGATCAAAATGAAGCAATAGAGATACTAAACAGTATTGATATAAACTTTAAATTTGATGGAAAAGGTAATGTAGTTTCGCAATCACCTAAAGCTGGTACAATTGTGGATTATAATACAGAGGTTAGAATAAGTTTAGAAGAAATTAATTTAGATTAAAAGCTTAGGCAACTTCAGACGGATGTTTGATAGTTGCCTTTTTTAAAATATATGGAAATTTTCATTATTATAAATATAATTTAATAATGTTATAATAGAATATAATCATTTTTTTTGATATTATTTATTTAGTATAATTTAGAGAGGTGTAATCATGAACCTATTTGAAATTATTAGAAATATGGACTATACAAAAATAAAGGGAGATACAGATGTAGAAATAGATAGAATAGTTTTTGATTCTAGGCAAGTAAAGGAAAATACTTTATTTGTAGCTATATCAGGTTTTAAAGTAGATGGACATGATTTTATAGAAGAGGCAGTAGCTAATGGAGCCAAAGCTTTAGTTGTAGAGAATAGTATTGAATTAGATAGAGATATACCTATCATAAAAGTTAAAAATTCAAGGAAGGCGTTGGCACATATATCTGATTCCTTTTATAATAATCCTTCCAGAAATCTAAACGTTATTGGTATTACAGGAACAAATGGCAAAACTTCTACAACATATTTTATTAAATCTATTCTAGAAGAAAAAGATAGAGTTGGTATTATAGGTACTCTAGGAAGTAATATAGAAAATAAAACAATTAAAACTAATAATACTACTCCAGAATCCCTACACCTCCAGAAGTTTTTTAATAATATGATTAAAGAGAAAATTAGTAATTGCATAATGGAAGTTTCTTCTCATTCTATTGAATTAAATAGAGTAGATTTAATAAATTTTAATATTGGAGTATTTACCAACTTATCTGCAGAACATCTTGATTTTCATGAGACTATTGAAAATTATATGAGAGCAAAGCTTAAATTATTTTACATGACTAAAGATTTTAATATAATTAACTCGGATGATATATATGGCAAGCAAATGATTAAAGAACTTGAGAATGTAGATACTAAACTAATAACTTATGGTCTTCAATCTGGAGATATAAGGGCTGAAAATCTAGAGCTTTCAGTAAAAGGAATTAAATTTGACATACAAACCCCTAAAGGCACCATAGATATTAACATGACAACCCCTGGACTTTTTAACATTTACAATGCATTAGCTGCTACTAGCTGTGCTGTAGCAATGGGGGTTAGTTTAGAAACTATTAAAAAAGGGTTAGAAAAAATAAAAGGGGTAAAGGGCAGATTTGAAGTATTACCTATAAATAGAGAATTTGATGTTATAATAGATTTCGCACATTCTCCTGACGGATTTGATAATGTACTAAAGACTGTAAAGGAATTTGCACAAGGAAGAATTGTTACTGTATTTGGTTGTGGAGGAGATAGGGATAAGACTAAAAGACCGAAGATGGGAGAAATTGCTTCATATTATTCAGATCTTTGTGTATTAACTAGTGATAATTCTAGATCGGAAAAAACTGAAGATATTATAGAAGAAATCCTTATAGGGCTAGATGAAAAATCCTGTATATATGAAATAATCCCAGATAGAAGAAAGGCGATTGAATATGCTATAAAAAATGCTAAACCCAAGGATATTATATTACTTCTTGGAAAAGGACATGAAACCTATCAAATAATTAATGGTGAAACCTATGAATTTAATGAATTTAAAATTGTTACACAGATACTTAATAAACTAGATAAAAATTAGAGACATAAAAAACTGAGATAACTTGAGAGGAGAAACAAGAATGATAGACTATTTAGATATAATTAGAATTATTGCGATTTCATTTATAATAACATTAATATTAGGACCTATTACTATTCCATTATTAAGAAGGTTGAAGGTAGGACAAAGCATAAGAGCTGAAGGACCAAAAAGTCATATAAAAAAGAGCGGAACTCCAACAATGGGAGGTTTGATGTTTTTAATAGCAGCAATTATTACTTCTTTAACTTCTGGAATAGTGAATCAAGATTTAATTATTTTAATTTTTGCTACTTTAGGATTTGGAGCTATTGGATTTATAGATGATTTTATAAAAGTTGTACTTAAAAGAAATTTAGGATTAAGGGCATATCAAAAATTATTAGGTCAAATTTTTATAGCAGTGATTTTAGTTATATATCAAACTAGAACAGCATCAGAAGGAACTGAGGTAATAGTACCCTTTTTAAATAACTTTTATTTGGATTTAGGGATTATTTATCTTCCTTTTATAGTATTTGTAGTAGTTGGAACAGTTAATAGTGTTAATTTAACTGATGGATTAGATGGTTTAGCAACGGGAGTAACCTTAATAGTATTATCATTCTTTAGTTTAGTTGCATTAAAAATGGGTTACAGTACAGTTACAGTATTTAGTGCTGCTTTAGCTGGAGGATGTCTTGGATTTTTAAAATATAACTCCCACCCAGCAAAAGTTTTTATGGGTGACACAGGGTCATTAGCATTAGGTGGAGCTATAGCTGCTATATCAATTATTATGAAGATACCTCTTATACTACCAATTGTTGGAGGTATATATTTTGCAGAGACCTTATCAGTTATTCTTCAAGTACTAAGTTTTAAATTAACAGGCAAGAGAATATTTAAAATGAGTCCTCTTCATCATCACTATGAATTATCTGGTTGGAAAGAAACTAAAGTTGTTACGGTGTTTTGGTTGGCGACTGTAGGATTATGTTTAGTGGGTTTATTAGCACTAAGATATTATATATAGAGTAGGTGATACTATGAATATAAAGAATGAAAATATTTTAATATTAGGTTTAGGTATAAGTGGAGTAGCTACTGCTAAAGCATTGAATAAATTGGGAGCTAATATTATAATAAATGATTCTAAAAATGAAAAAGAATTAGAAAAGTATATAAAAGAATTAGAATATATAGACATTAAATATTATTTAGGCTGCAATGAAATAAATTTAGACAATATAGATTTAATTATTAAGAGTCCAGGTATAAGGAGTTCAGTTCCAATTATTAAGAATGCAATTAAAAATAATATTGAAGTAATTACTGATATTGAACTAGGATATAGACTATTCAATAATAAATTCATTGCAATTACAGGTACTAATGGGAAGACAACTACTACCACATTAGTTGGAAAAGTGTTTAAAGAAGATAATAAACCAACTCATGTAACAGGAAATATTGGAGTAGGAATTCTATGGGAACTAGTTAATTCAAATGAAGAAGATTATTTTATTATTGAAACTAGCAGTTTCCAATTAGAAAATACTGTTGAATTTAAACCTGACGTTAGTGCTATAATAAATCTTAAACCTGATCATATTGATTGGCATGGTAATTATGAGAATTATATAATGTCGAAGGCAAAAATCTTTCAAAATCAAGATGAAAATGATTTTACAATATTGAATTATGATGATGAAGATGTGAAAAAACTGAAAGATAAAATTCATTCTAAAATTATTTGGTTTAGTCAAAATAAAAAGTTAGAAAAAGGTATTTTTATAGATTGTAATAATATTGTATATAGTGACGGTATTAAGAATATTAATATAATAAACATTGATGATATCAAGATACCTGGTAAGCATAATATACAAAACATAATGACTACAATAGGTATATCCTTAGCTATGGATATAGATATCAATAATTTGAGAAACTCAATTTCTTCTTATGAAGGAGTAGAGCATAGGTTAGAATATGTGGAAAAGATTAATGGAGTTAAATATTATAATGATTCTAAAGGAACTAATCCAGATGCATCTATTCAGGCTGTGAAGGCACTTGATTCACCTATAATACTCATAGCTGGAGGATATGATAAAAACTCAGAGTATGATGAGTTTGTTGATTCTTTCAATAATAAAGTTTCATCATTAATATTATTAGGAGAAACAAAAGATAAGATTAAAAAAATTGCAAAAGTAAAGGGGATAGAGAATATTTACTTGGTTAATAACATGAAAGAAGCAGTAAATAAGGCTTATGCTATAGCTACCCCGGGGAGTAATGTATTATTATCTCCTGCATCTGCTAGTTGGGATATGTATAGTAATTATGAAATAAGAGGAAATGAGTTTAAAAATCTTATACATGATATAAGGAGGATTCACAATGCCCAAAAAGGCTAGTGATTTTACATTAATGATTACTACAATCATTTTAGTGTTTATAGGGATTGTAATGGTATTTAGTTCTAGTTACCCCGATGCCGATTATAAATTAGGTAATCCTTATCATTATCTAATAAAGCAGTTGGTTTTTGCTGTTTTAGGTTTTTTTGTTATGATTTTTTTTATGAATTTTAAGTATTGGATATTAAGTAGATTATCGAAAATAATATTTCTAGGGTGTATAGTTCTAAATGCTCTTTTATTTACACCTTTAGGGTTTGAAGCTGGTGGTGCTACAAGATGGATTAAAGTTTTTGGATATACTTTAATGCCTTCAGATGCTATAAAGTTAGGTTCAATAATTTTAATGGCCACTTTTTTAGCCAAGAAAAAAGATGATATTAGAAAATTTAAAAAAGGTCTTTTGCCTGCTCTAATGTTAATTTCTTTTTCTGCTGGACTAATAATAATACAACCAGATTTAAGTACTAGTGCCACTTTGGCAGTTACATTAATAGCAATGTTATTTATTGCAGGAGCTAAAATGAGTCATTTAATAGGATTGGGAATGATTGGAGTAACTGCTTTAGGTTTTGCAATTATAGGTGAAAGTTATAGAATTAGAAGAATGACAGTGTTTTTACATCCATTTGAAGACCCTACAGGAGACGGATGGCAAGTAATTCAATCATTGTATGCATTAGGTTCTGGAGGATTGTTTGGAGCTGGATTAGGTCAAAGCAAACAAAAGTTTTTTTATTTATCAGAACCTTATAATGACTTTATTTTTTCTATAATTGGAGAAGAGTTAGGGTTTATAGGTAGCGTAATAATAATATTACTTTTTTTAATTATTATTTGGAGGGGAATAAAGATAGCACTATCAGCAAAGGATTTATTTGGATGCTATTTAGCCTCAGGAATAACTGCATTAATATCCATACAAACTTTAGTACATATCGGAGTTGTTACTAGTTCATTACCACCAACAGGAATACCACTACCCTTTGTTAGCGCTGGGGGAACATCTCTATTGGTATTTATGGCAGGAATTGGAATATTATTGAATATTTCTAGACATACAAAGTTAGATAGGAGTTGAAACTAGATGAAATTTTTAATTACAGGAGGAGGAACAGGAGGACATATATCTCCTGCCTTAGCCATTGCTAAAAAGATAAGAGAAAAAAACTCTGAAGCGGAGATCCTCTATGTAGGAACACATAATAGTATGGAGTCAGAATTAGTACCGAGAGAAGGTTTTAATTTTAAGGGAATAAGAGTTAAAGGGTTTGAGAGAAAGCTATCTATAGATACTGCCAAGTCGGTAAAAGAACTATTCTTAGGCTTAAATGATGCTCGAAAAGTAATAAAAGAATTCTCTCCTGATGTAGTTGTAGGTACAGGTGGATATGTATGTGGTCCAGTGGTGTTTATGGCATCTTTAAAGAACATACCTACCCTAATACATGAGCAAAATGCGCTTCCGGGAGCTACAAATAGAATTCTTTCTAAATTTGTTGATAGAATTGCGGCAAGTTTTGAAGAAAGTAAAAAGTACTTCAAAAATAGTGAAAAAGTAACAATCACAGGAAACCCAGTAAAAATAGATTTTTTTAATGTTAATAAAGATGAAGCATATAAAGAATTAAATATAGATAAACATAGGAAGTTCGTAATTTCACTAGGAGGTAGTGGAGGACAGAAAAGTTTAAATGATTCAGTAGTAGGAATTATAGAGAAAAATATTAATAATCATGACATTCAACTACTTCATATTACGGGAAAAAGACATTATGAAACTTTTATGAAACAGTTAAGAAGTAAAGGCATCAAAACATTACCAGAAAATATAAAGGTTCTTCCATATTTTTATGACATGCCAAAAGGATTAAGTATAGCTGATTTAGTGATAACTAGTGCAGGAGCTATAACTTTAGCTGAAGTTACAGCAACCGGTATACCAAGTATAATAATCCCAAAAGGTTATACTACTGGTAATCATCAAGAGTTTAATGCTAGAGCTATTGAAAAAGCTGAGGCAGGAATAATGATTTTAGATAGTGAAGTTACTGGAGATAAATTAAATTATGAATTGACTACATTATTGCAAGATGAAGATAAATTAGATAAAATGGCTATTAATAGTAAAAAGTTAGGAAATAGGGATTCCACTGACAGAATATATAATATAATTTTGGAACTTATATAGTCAATGTCACACCTCCTTAAGATATGCATAAAATATATATATAGTTTACATAGAACTATTGCATATTATGGAGGTGTAATGATGTCTAAATATATAATAGAAGGCGGAAAAAAACTGGCAGGAGAAATAGCAGTAAGTGGTGCAAAAAATTCTGTGTTACCTATTTTAGCTGCTACAGTATTAAATAACGATATAAATACTGTGTTCAATGTGCCTGATATTAGTGATTTAAAGGTAATGATAAAAATATTAAGAGCTGTAGGATGTAAAGTGGATAGAGTAGATAATATAGTAACTGTAGATTCTAGAACATTAAATACAGTAAGAATACCTGAGGAACTTGTAAGAGAAATGAGATCTTCAATTATACTAATGGGTGCAATGCTAGCTAGATGTCAAGAGGTTGAAGTAAGTTATCCTGGTGGGTGTGAAATAGGACCTAGACCTATCGATTTCCATCTAAAAGCTTTAAAAGAATTAGGTGCAGAGATAGAGGAGTCTCATGGGTTCATCTATTGTAAAGGAAATAACTTAAAAGGTGCCGATATTCAACTAGATTATCCTAGTGTTGGAGCTACAGAAAATATTATGTTAGCAGCCATTAAAGCAAAGGGTACTACAATAATTAGAAATGCTGCTAAGGAACCTGAAATAATTGATTTGCAGAATT
This sequence comes from Anaeromonas frigoriresistens, assembly GCF_016820655.1. GTDB lineage: Bacteria > Bacillota > Clostridia > Tissierellales > SIT17 > Anaeromonas > Anaeromonas frigoriresistens. Next base: position 470,662 of record NZ_WSFT01000053.1, on the reverse strand, counting down.
ATTTAAATGCTATGGGTGGGAAGATATATGGTGCAGGAACAAGTATAATAAGAATAGATGGAGTTGATCACTTAAATAGTGTAGAACATACCATAATTCCTGATAGAATTGTTGCTGGAACATATATGGTGGCATCAGGTATAACCGGTGGAGAAGTTGTGTTAAAAAATATTGAAGTAGATCATATCCAATCAATTATAGCAAAACTTAGGGAAGCTGGATGTCTCATTTATAATAACTGTACTACTCTAAAGATTATAGGACCAAAAATAATAAGTCCTATTGAGTCTTTACAAACTATCCCTTATCCTGGCTTTCCCACAGATATGCAAGCTCAGGTTATGTCTTTATTAACTATAGCCAATGGTACTAGTATCATATCAGAGACGATATTCGAGAATAGATTTAAGCATGTTCCAGAATTAGTTAGAATGGGAGCAAATATAAAAACTGTTGGTAATGTAGCTGTCATTAAAGGCGTTAGTCAATTAACAGGAGCAAAAGTAACAGCTAAGGACCTAAGGGGTGGAGCATGTTTATTATTAGCTGGATTGGCGGCTAAAGGTACTACAATTGTCGATAATATATATCATATTGATAGAGGATATGAAAAATTAGAAGAAAATCTTACTTCCATAGGAGCTAATATTAGGAGGATTGAATAAGCAGCTTTTAGCTGCTTATTAGATTATGTACAAGCCATAGGGGGATTTAACATGGGAAGAGAATCTAGAGTTGATAGAAAAGTTAAAAAGAAAAAAAGGTTAACGTTATTAATATTGTCACTACTTTTATTAGCTATATTATTTATTATTGTATTAACCCAGACAACTTTTTTTCATATTAAAAATATAGATATTGAAGGCAATAATGTATTAAATGATGAAAAGGTATTATTGGCTTCTGGTTTAAATATAGGAGAAAATGTTTTTAAAATTGATATAGATACAGCAGAAAATAATTTATTAAGACATCCTTATATTAAAGATGTTGAAATTAACAGGAGATTTCCTGATCGAGTCAATGTAGAATTAAAAGAAAGAAAAGAAACATTAGTATATAATAATAATGGAACTTATATATATATTGACAATGAAGGTTATGTGCTCAATATCTTATCAGAATTGAAAGAAAAACAGTTACCAATACTAAAAAGTGATGAGAAAATAATTGTTAAAACTTCTGAAAAAATTAATTTTGAAAAATTTGCACCTATAAAAAAGATTCTACAAATGTTAAATTTATGTAATAAAAACAAATATTCCTTTGTAATTCAGAGCATAGTACAGAAAGAAGATGATATTACATTAGTACTAAATAGTGGAACAAATATTGCATTTGGTAGGTTAAATGATATAGAATATAAATTAAGACTTATAGATGAAATAGTTAATGATTTACAGAAAAAAGAAATTTTAGCTAAAGAAATTCATTTAAATAAGGGGAAGAATCCTATTATTGTAAAATAGGACTAGGAGGTAATTAATGAAAAGTTGGATATCTAAGGGATTAATAATAGCAGTATGTATATTATTAGGAGTAATAATAGCTATACAATATAAAACTGTTAATAGTATTGTAGGGCAAGGATTTATTCCGACTCAAAAAAATAGAGAGTTAGTCGAAGAATTGACAAAACTTGAAAGTGAAAAGGAAACTTTGATGAATGAGTTAACCAATTTAGAAAATAAGGTAAAGAAATATGAAAATGAGGCATCTCAAGAAAGTGACTATGTAAAGGAGCTTTCAGAGTCATTACTTAAATACAAGATGTTTGCTGGATATAAGAAAGTTGAAGGACCTGGAATAGAAATAAAAATAAATAATCCAGAGTATAATGGTGAACAGACAGAGTATACAACTATAGTAGATTATTACTCATATTTATTAGATATTATCAGTTACTTAAATGTTTCAGGTGCAGAGGCAATTTCTATTAATGATTTAAGGTATACATCATTTTCTGAGATGACAATTGCAGGGGATAACATTAATTTTAATAATAAAGCAATTGGAGTACCTATAGTAATAAAAGCTATAGGACCTGTAGAAAACTTTGAGTCAACATTAGGAATGTCTTCATCTCCAATTGATTTAATGGAATGGTATGGTTTTAAAATAGAAATGACTAAAAAGGATAATATTACTATTCCAAGATATACAGAAATAAAAGAATTTAAATATGCTCGACCAGTATCTTCAGAAGAATAGGCCTTAAGGAGGTCTTAGGATGAATAAATATGTTATCAATGGAATCATTTTTATTATGTGTATTGCCTTAGGGATAATAATACCCTATCAGATTAGAAATAATATTGGAGAAAATTCATATGTTCCTTTATCAACTATAAAGGAAACTCAAGCAGAAGTTAATAAAACCAAAAGTGAAATTGAAAATATTCAAATATTAATTAATGAACAAGACAAGAAGTTAGATCAGCTAAAAGATGCAGATACTAAAGATGTTGTAGAAATCTTAGAAAAAGATATTGAAAAAATAAAAAACTTTGGTGGATTTAATGATTTAGAAGGTCCAGGTTTGATATTAACAATTAATGATAGTGATAAGAAATTTAATGAAGAATGGGATGATAGTAGTATTGTACATGAGGGAGATATACAAAATATAATAAATGATTTAAAGGTAGCTGGAGCTGAGGCCATGAGTGTCCGAGGTGAGCGGTTAATACACACTTCTGCTGTTCAATGTAACGGTCCAGTATTGAGAGTTAATAATAAAAATCTACCGGCTCCGTTTACTATATATGCTATTGGAAACCCTAGAAAACTATCTGCAGCAATTAATGCTCCAGGGACCTATGGTAGATATTTAAAAGATGGTAGAGGTTTAAGGGTAGAAAGTGAAGAAAGAAATTATATTGTTATTCCAAGATATAATAATAGTTTAGATATAAAATATATGCAACCTGTAGAAGAAGGTGAATAGTATGATAATTGCTTTAATCGGTATTATTGTAGGAGTCATTGTTGGTTTATATGTTCCAGTAACATTTTCATTAAGTTATTCTACTTATATGTCAGTAGCAATTTTAGCTTGTATGGATTCTGTTTTTGGAGGAGTTAGAGCATCATTAGCAAATAAATTTAATGCAGGGATATTTATTTCTGGATTTATTGGAAATGCTATTTTAGCAGCTTTACTAGCATATATAGGTGATAAATTAGGAGTACCTTTATATTATGCTGCTATATTTGCTTTTGGTATGAGGTTATTTAATAATTTTGCTATTATAAGAAGATATTTTTTCAACAAAAACCATTTGAATGACTAGTAAAACACTGATATAATATTATCAGTGTTTTACTAATTGCTAAAATCTTCTAGTTTTAAAGTCATTTAAATGGATAAATGTATGGTATGATAAAAATTAAATATAGGTTTTTTAAACTATATTGATAATCTAGCAGGAAAATAGAAATATATGTAGAATATATGTATGTTAAAAGGTATTTTTTTATACACAGTGAAAATTCTAACAATGTAATAAAAATGACAATTTATCAGTAATAAGGGGGTTAAATCGTGTTTGAATTTGATGTAGATATGGAACAATTCGCTCAGATAAAAGTAGTCGGAGTAGGTGGTGGAGGAAATAATGCAGTTAATAGAATGATAGAAGAAGGCGTTAAAGGAGTAAACTTTATTGCTGTTAATACTGATAGACAAGCCCTTCATTCATCAAAGGCTGATACCAAAATTCAAATTGGTGACAAATTAACTAGAGGTTTAGGTGCTGGAGCTAATCCTGAAATAGGTAAAAAGGCTGCTGAAGAAAGTAGAAATGAAATACAAGAAGCTCTAGAAGGAGCTGATATGGTATTTATCACTGCTGGAATGGGTGGTGGAACAGGGACTGGTGCTGCTCCTGTAGTTGCAGAAGTAGCAAAAGAAATGGGTATATTGACAGTGGGAGTTGTAACTAAACCTTTTATGTTTGAAGGCGGAAGAAGGATGACTCATGCTAATAAGGGTATTGAAGATTTAAAAGGTAGAGTGGATACTTTAGTAACTATACCAAATGATAGATTATTACAAATGGTTGAGAAGAAAACATCAATTATGGCTGCATTTAAAATAGCAGATGATGTTTTAAGACAAGGTATACAAGGTATATCTGATTTAATTGCAGTACCTGGGTTGGTTAATCTTGACTTTGCTGATGTAACTACTATAATGTTAGACCAAGGATTAGCTCATATGGGAATTGGTAGAGCTAATGGAGAAAATAGAGCTACTGAAGCTGCTAAACAGGCAATACATAGTCCGCTATTAGAAACTTCTATAGAAGGAGCTAAAGGAGTATTATTAAATATTACTGGCGGATCAAATTTAGGTTTATTTGAGGTAAATGAAGCAGCGGATTTGATAAAACAATCAGTTGATCCAGATGCTAATATAATATTTGGAGCAGTTGTAGATGAGAGTCTAAAGGATGATATTCAAATTACTGTCATTGCAACTGGTTTTAATAATAATCCTAAAGAAAATAGTTCTTTAAATCCTATTAATAAACAGATTCCTAAAAAAGAGGAATTTAAAGAAGATTTGAAGAATAATAATACCGAAGATAACTCTAATGATGAATTAGATATACCAACTTTTTTAAGAAGAAGGACAAATAAATAAGAAAAATTGGGGCCCATTTCATTTTCTATGAAATGGGTCTTTTTTCGACTTCAACTTCTGACATATTTCTGAGTAAATATTTAATATAATAATCATAAGAATAATATTGATTGAATAGAAGTTTATATAGGCATGTTTAATATGCATAGATAAAAAATAATTTCAAGGGGGCTTTCGGTTGTATATCTATGCTGAGTATTTATTATTAGAAAACTTTATAATAAATTTCATAATATTATATGTTACTAAAAGATTTACACGAACTGATACATCAAATATAAGATTGATAATATCAGCATTAATAGGAGCTATATATACACTTTTGGTATTTGTTCCGAGTTTATATTTTATGTCTAATTTTATTGCTAAAATATGTATATCAATTTTATTAATTATAGTAGCTTATAATCCAATTAAATTGAAGAAATTCATTAAATTATTCACAACTTTCTATACTGTATCTTTTGTATTTGCTGGAGGATCCTTTGCCTTATTCTATCTAACTAATTCAAGAATATATTTTGGAAAAGGAATTTTTTATATAAGAGATATTGCTGGATTTAATCCTGGTTTTTTAGTTGTTGGAATAATTATCTCATTACTATTTTTTAAGATAGCTTTTCAATATATTTATAGTAAGTTGAGTAAACAGAATATGTATATAAACTTAACTGTAAAGCTACAGAATAAAAAAACAAAATTGAAAGGTCTTGTAGATACAGGTAATTCATTAATGGATCCTATAACTAATATTCCAGTAATAGTTGTAGAATTCAGTGCAATTAAAGAAATATTACCCATATCAATACAAGAAATTTTCACACGATATAGTGAGAATGATTTAAACTTAATTTCAGAAGTAATGTATAAAGAGGATGAGATACTTAAATTTAGGTTAATACCATTTAAGTCTATTGGTATGGATAATGGTATGTTGTTAGGATTTAAACCTGATGAAGTTATATTAGAGAGTGATGAGGATAGAAAAATATCAAATATTGTCATAGGGATATATAATAATCATCTAACTAAGGATAATGATTATGTGGCTTTATTACATCCTGAAATAATAAACTAAGTGGGGGCGTTTGGATTGAAAAAGTTTTGGAGAATATTAAAGATTAAAATAAAAATTAAATACATCAGATTTTTGAAAAAAATTGGATTATTTGATTCTGAGGAGATTTTTTACATAGGTGGAAGTGAAGTATTACCACCACCTCTAGAGCCAGAAGAAGAAAGATATCTTGTTTCTAAATTAGAGGATGATGATTCTATAAAAACAATATTAATAGAAAGAAACTTAAGATTGGTGGTTTATATAGCAAGAAAGTTTGAAAATACTGGAGTTGGTATTGAAGATTTAATTTCTATTGGCACTATTGGACTTATAAAAGCTGTTAATACATTTAAACCTGACAAAAAAATTAAACTAGCAACTTATGCATCTAAATGTATAGAAAATGAAATACTTATGTACTTAAGAAGGAATAATAAAACAAAATCTGAAATATCTTTTGATGAACCATTAAATATTGATTGGGATGGAAATGAATTATTATTGTCCGATATTTTAGGCACAGATAGCGATATAATATTTAAATTATTAGAAGAAGAAATAGATAAAGAATTATTATTTGAAGCTATGGAGAAATTAACTAAGAGAGAACGTAAAATTATGGAACTCAGATTTGGACTTAAAGCAATAGGACAAGAAAAAACTCAGAAAGAAGTAGCTGATATTTTAGGAATATCACAATCATATATTTCCCGTTTAGAAAAAAGAATAGTAAGAAGGCTCAAAAAAGAAATTAGTAAAATGGTTTAACATACAGATATATCTGTATGTTTTTCTTTTATTTATAAACAATAAGATTAGTATTATATTATTTACATTTTTAACTTAAATTATGCCATTTAAATATATTTAATAAAAGTTCATGTAATTACATTAACCTAAGTATAAAATACATTGATAAGGTAATAATTGATAATGAAAGGGGTAGATCATCAAGAAGGGAATGAACATAAGTGTACATTAATAAAGTCGAAATTTGTGGGGTAAACACAGCAGAATTACCTGTATTAACTAATAAAGAAATGAGAAAATTATTTGACAGAATTCATAAAGGTGATATGTCAGCTAGAGATGAGTTCATTCAAGGGAATTTAAGATTAGTGTTAAGTGTGATACAGCGATTTAATAAAAGAGGCGAGCATGTTGATGATTTGTTCCAAGTTGGATGTATAGGACTAATTAAAGCTATAGATAATTTTGATTTGAGTCAAAATGTTAAGTTTTCCACATATGCAGTACCTATGATTATTGGAGAAATAAGAAGGTATTTACGAGATAATAATTCAATTAGAGTTAGCAGATCTTTAAGGGATATTGCATATAAAGCATTACAAGTGAGAGATCAGTTAATAAATAAAAATTCAAAAGAACCAACAATTTCTGAAATAGCTAAGGAATTAGATTTACCTAAAGAAGATGTGGTATTTGCTTTAGATGCAATTCAAGATCCTATATCTTTATTTGAGCCTATATATCATGATAGTGGAGATGCTATATATGTAATGGATCAAGTAAGTGATGAAAAGAGTGAAGATGAAACTTGGTTAGAAGGAATAGCTTTAAGAGAAGGTTTAAGGAGATTAAATGATAGAGAAAAACTAATATTAAACTTAAGGTTTTATGAAGGAAAGACTCAAATGGAAGTGGCGGAAGAAATAGGAATATCTCAAGCACAAGTATCAAGATTAGAAAAAACTGCTTTAAAACATATGCAAAAGCTGGTGTAGAATATATATTCTACACCAGCTTTTTATTCTTTTATATTTTATTTAGGAATATTTTAAGACAAGTTAATATAAATATATATAAAAAGATAAGAAGGTGAAAATATGATTAAAGCATCTGAATTGAGAGAAAAAGAGATTGTAAATGTAGTAGATGGGTCTAAATTAGGTCTAATTAGTGATATTGAAATAGATTTAGCAGAAGCAAAGATAAAAGCTATCATAATGCCTAAACCCGGAGGAATAATGAGTTTCTTTAGTAAATCAAACAATATAATTATTGAATGGAAAGATATTGTTAGAATAGGTAGAGAAGTAATATTAGTTAATATTAATTCTGAAGAGTATAAAGATTTTATAGATAATGATCAAAGAAGGTAATAAACTGAAAATAATTAGACAATCATATTAATTTAAACTATAATTAATGTATATTAAATAATTTAGATAAATAATATACAGTTTGGAGAGGATTATATGAGATGTCCCTATTGCGATTATTATGAAACAAAAGTTGTAGATTCTAGACCTACAGATGAGAATCAGTCAATAAGAAGAAGAAGAGAATGTATTAAGTGCAATAGAAGGTTTACTACTTATGAAAAAATTGAAGAGATACCTATAGTGGTAGTAAAAAAAGATGGAACTAGACAGCCTTATAATAGAAATAAACTATTAAATGGTATTATAAGAGCTTGTGAGAAAAGACCTGTTTCTATGAAAGATATGGAAAAAATAGTTGATGATATAGAGAAAAATATAAATAATTCTTTGGAAAAAGAAATATCTGCTGATTCGATAGGTCAAATGGTCATGGAGAGTTTAAAGAATATTGATGAGGTATCATATGTTAGGTTTGCATCAGTATATAGACAATTTAAAGATATCAATACATTTATGGATGAATTAAAGAAATTGTTAGATGAAAAATAGGCTCATTTTTGAGCCTATTATTTTAATGGTGGAGGTAAATTATGTCAGGATTTAGTTTTAAAAAGAAAAATAAAATTAAATATTTTACTATAGATAGATTTGAAGATACAGGTGTAGTAGATCATCTATTTACAACTAAAGATGGTGGCATGAGTGAAGGACCATTTACTAGTCTAAATTTTGGATTAAATATAGGTGATTTAACAGATAATATAATTGAGAACTTTACTAGAATTTCTCATGTTTTGGATACCTCAATTGATAAGATGGTATTATCAAATCAAATTCATGAAACTAATATTAGGATAGTTAAACAAGAAGATATGGGTAAGGGTCTTATTAAAGATAGAGATTATAATTCGGTAGATGGATTAGTCACAAATATAAAGGGAATTGCACTAGTAACTTTTTTTGCTGATTGCGTACCTTTATTTTTTCTAGATCCTAAAAATAAAGTTATAGGATTAGCTCATGCTGGTTGGAGAGGCACAGTTGATAAAATTGGTGGTAAGATGTTAGATATATTAATAAAGAATTTTGGTTGTGAGTTAGATGATATATTAGTTGGGATCGGCCCATCAATAGGACCTTGTTGTTATACAGTAAATGAAGATGTAGTTAATAGATTTAACACAAATTTTACAAACCTTAATAACGTGATAAAATCAACAGATGAAGACAGTTACCATTTGGATTTGTGGCAGGCTAACAGGGAAGTCTTGAAGGAAAAAGGAATTAAGGGTAGAAATATTATAATAAGTAAAATTTGCACTAGTTGTAACAATGAAATTCTATATTCATATAGAAAAGAAAATGGTAGTACTGGAAGAATGGCTGCAATAATTAAATTGAAAGAGTAGGAGGATCAGATATGAGTTACGGGAAAATACTTGTTGTAGATGATGAAGAACATATAGTGGAGCTTATTAAGTATAATTTAGAGAGTAATGGGTATGAGATAATTACAGCATTTGATGGTAATGAAGCTTATAAGAAAGCTTTAGAAGAAACTCCAGATTTAATATTATTAGATATAATGCTTCCCATTTTGGACGGGATGGAAGTTTGTAAGAAACTAAAAAGAAATAAAGATACAGAGGATATTCCAGTCATAATGTTAACCGCTAAAGGAGAAGAAACTGATAAAGTAATAGGCCTTGAATTGGGAGCAGATGACTATATTACAAAGCCTTTTGGGATTAGAGAGTTAGTTGCAAGAATTAAAGCTGTATTAAGAAGATCTAGTAATATTCAAGTTGAAGAAGAAGCCCATATAATAAAAATTGATAATATTATTATAGATATAGAAAGTCACGAGGTGAGCATAGATAATGAAGTTAAAGAACTTACTCTAAAAGAATTTGAATTATTAAAGGTATTGGCAGAAAATAGAGGGAAAGTTCTATCAAGAAATTACCTTTTAGATAAAATATGGGGATATGATTTTTATGGTGAAACACGAACTGTTGATGTTCACATTAGACATCTGAGAAAAAAGCTTAATGATACGAATCATTTAATAGAGACTATTAGAGGTGTAGGATATAAGGTAAAATAAGGGGCAATAAAATGAAGAAAAGAATATTTATTATATTTTCTATATTAATCTTGATCGGAGTGATAACTACAGGATCTTTATCCCTTAGTTTAGTAAGACTTAATTATATAAATAGTGTTGAAGAACAATTAGAATCTAATTCGAGACTAATAAGCCAGTTTCTTAAATCTCAAAATATTGAGGATGATGATTTAAATATTTTTGCAGATACTTACTCCAAGGAAATAGGAGCTAGAATTTCATTTATTAACAAAGAAGGTGAAGTGATAGGAGATTCTGATATAAATATTGATTTATTAGAAAATCATAAAGATAGACCAGAAATATCAAAAGCTTATAAGGATAAAATTGGAGTAAGTCAGAGATATAGCAAATCACTGGATAAAAACATGTATTATGTGGCGGTTCCATTTAAAGATAATAATTCAAGCCTTGCTGTTATAAGATTAGCTGTCCCATTAAAGGATATAGCAGAATATACAAGAAATCTTGTTAGAAACATTTTCATATCTGCTTTAGCAGGACTTTTTATTGCTATAATATTAGCAGTAAGATATATAAATAGGGTAACTTATCCAATAGAAGAACTTTCAAAAGCCACAAAAAGTATTACTCAAGGTAATTATGGTGAAAAAGTGTATTTTCAAAGTGATGATGAATTAGGTTTATTAGCTGAAAACTTTAATATTATGAGTACGGAGTTAAGAGCAAATATACAAGAATTAAGCAATAGTAATACCAATTTAAAAGCCATATTAAAGAGTATGATAAATGGAGTTATAGCTTTGGATAATTATAAAAAAATAATGTTTATTAATCCTACTGCAGAAAAAATGTTTGAGATTAAAGAGAATGAAGTAAAAGGAAAATCTTTACTAGAGGTTATTAGAAATAATAAATTGGACGATGATATAGAAAATTTATTACATGATAATATGGAAAGTAATATAGAAATAGAGATAAATTACCCTATAACAAGAGTTATGAGAGTTTATACTAATCCAATAAAACTTGCAAATGATCCTAATAGAAAAATTGGTGTTCTTATAATACTACAGGATGTAACGGAAATGAGAAGATTAGAAAGAATGAGAAAAGATTTTGTAGCTAATGTAAGCCATGAATTAAAAACTCCTCTTACATCAATAAAAGGATTCGTCGAAACTCTAAAAGCGGGTGCAGCTAACAATATTGAATTAAGAGATAAGTTTTTAAATATCATTGATATAGAAGCATCCAGACTAAACTCATTAATACAAGATTTGTTAGTTTTATCAGATATAGAAAATAATAAAAATATACTTAATGAAGAAGATATAAATGTTAATAATGCAATTAATGAAGTTGTTGATTTTCTATCAGAATTAGCCAAAAAGAAAAATATAGAAATAGTAAACAAGATTAATGGAAACTTGCCTAGTGTTTATGGAAATAGAGGTTGGTTTAAACAAATGATGATTAATTTAGTGGATAATGCCATTAAATATACAACTGAAAATGGAAAGGTAACGATTATAGCCTATACCATAGATAGTGAATTAATAATAAAAATAAAAGATACTGGAATTGGAATTGAAAAAGAACATATTGAGAGATTGTTTGAGAGATTTTATAGAGTTGATAAAGCTCGTTCTAGAAGAGTAGGGGGTACAGGATTAGGATTAGCTATAGTAAAACATATTGTTATTGCATTCAAAGGAAGTATTAAAGTAAAGAGTAAAATAAATGAAGGAACGGAATTCAAAGTAGCTATACCAATTGAAGAAAAATAAAGGGGTACCTTTTATGGTATCCTTTTATTTGGTTTAAAAAAACTAATATTTTTTATATAATGATATTAGAATAATAAAAGGATGATGCTGAATGAAAATTGAAAGCTTAATACTGCCCAATATTTTGCAGTATTTAGATGAAGGTATTCATGTAATAGATAAAGAAGGAAAAACAATAATATATAATGAGGCCATGGAACAATTAGAAGGAATTGAAAGGAAAAATATTATAGGTAAACAATTACTAGAGATTTTTCCATCTCTAGATGAAGAGTCTAGTACATTATTTACTGTAATGAAAACTGGAAGAGCCATTATAAATAGAGGACAAACATATTTAAACTATAAAGGAGAGAAGATATCTTCTGTTAATACTACAATACCAATTTTCTATAAAGAGGACTTAATAGGTGCGGTTGAGATCGGTAGGGATGTTACGAAGATAAAAAAGCTTTCCGAAGAATTATTAGAATTAAGAAGTGAATTAAACAATAAAAGTGTGGACAAAGTTAATGTGAAAAGCAAACAATATACTTTTGATAATATTATCGGAAAAACGGATAACTTTAAAAAAGCAATTAATATAGCAAAAAAAGCCTCTAATTCTTCATCTAGTGTATTGATATATGGTGAAACAGGCACAGGAAAAGAATTATTTGCACAAAGCATACATTATTCGGGCTCAAGAAAAAAATACCCCTTTGTAGCCCAAAATTGTGCAGCTTTACCAGAACAACTCTTAGAAGGTATTCTATTTGGAACTGTAAAAGGTGGGTTTACAGGAGCAATTGATAGACCAGGATTGTTTGAACAAGCTAATGGGGGCACGCTTCTATTAGATGAGATAAACTCAATGGGTATGACATTACAGTCTAAATTATTAAGAGTGCTCCAAGAAGGTTATATTAGAAGGGTTGGAGGCCTTAAGGATATTCCAGTAGATGTGAAAATTATTGCAACTACCAATGAATCGCCTAAAGAAGCAATAGAAAATGGAAGATTAAGAAAGGATTTATACTATAGACTAAATGTTATATATGTAAATATACCTACATTAAGGGAGAGAATTGGAGATTTAAATTTGTTAGTGGAGGCTTTTATAAGAAAATATAATAGAAGGTTAGATAAAGATGTATGGATGATTTCTAGAGATGTTAAACAATTATTTAATAACTATAACTGGCCAGGAAATGTAAGAGAATTAGAGAACATGATTGAAGGAGCAATGAACTTCATAGCAACGGATGAACATGTATTGCAGCTTGAACATTTTCCAGATTATATAAAAGACTTTAATTCAGTCAATAAAGAAATACAGAAAGACATTATGAATATCAATAAGGGTGAATCTTTGAATGATACATTATCTATGATTGAAAAAAGCATTATTAAAGATGAACTAATAAAATGGAATTATAATATATCTGCTACAGCTAGAGGTCTCAATATAAAAAGACAAACTTTACAACATAAGTTAAAAAAATATGAAATAATATAACCGCAAAAAAATTTGCATAAATAACCGCAAATTTTTTTGCGGTTTTGTGTATTTTATATAATTATACATAAAATGTATAAACTTAAGTAGTTGTAATTAAGCCAATTCCTATAATATTCTGACAAATTGGAAACTTGGCAAGCTATTTGCATTAAATATGGGTGTGAATAATATAAATTTTGGAGGTGCTTTTTAATGGAAAATATTAAAGTAGGTATATGGGGATTTGGAGCTATGGGAAGTGGAATGGCTAAAATGTTATTAAAGAAGAAGGGTGTTGAAATAGTAGGTGTATGTGATAGACATGATACTAGAGTAAATAAAAGTATATTTGAAGTTTTAAATGTTGAAAAAGGAGATAGTCCAGAGGTTAAAATAACTCCAGAAATAGATGACGTAATCAATATGAAGCCTGATATAGCATTAGTTGCTACAGATTCTTTCACAAGGAAAACCTTTCCTAAGTTAAAGTTATTATTAGAAAATAAGATAAATATAATTTCAACAGCAGAGGAAATGGCTTATCCTAAAGCTCAAGATCCAGAACTAGCAAAAGAACTTAACGAGATTGCAAAAGCTAATGGAGTGTCTGTATTAGGTACTGGAATAAACCCAGGATTAATTATGGACTTATTGGTTGTTTGTCTAACAGGATGTATGACTGAAGTTGAGCATATAGAGGCAGAAAGAGTAAATAGCTTATCTCCATTTGGTGAAGCAGTTATGGAAGAACAAGGTGTAGGTATAACTGTAGAAGAGTTTGAAAAAGGTGTTGAAGATGGTTCATTAGCAGGACATGTTGGTTTTGCTGAATCTATAAAAATGATTGGAGATGCAATAGGATGGAATGTTGAGAAATTAGATCAACAAATGAAACCAATTGTAACTAGTATAGATAGAAAATCTCCTTATGGATTTGCTAAAGCAGGTAATGTAGCAGGTGTTAATATGACTGGGCAAGGATATGTTGATGGTGAAGTTAAGATAGATATGAAACATCCACAACAAATAGAGCCTGAGATGGAAGGTACTCATACAGGGGATTATATAAGAATCAAAGGAACACCAGAAGTAAATATGTCAATTAAACCAGAGGTTGAAGGTGGTTTAGGTACTATTGCAATGTGTGTAAATATGATACCTCATGTTATAAATGCACCAGCTGGACTTAAAACTATGATAGATCTACCAGTACCAAGAGCAATTATGGGAGATATGAGAGATTTAATTAGAAAGTAGGGATAAATATGAGTTGTGCAAAAAAAGGAGACTGGGTAAGAATATATAATGTAATATTAGAGCCATCTGAAAGAGCTCCTCAAGTTCCTGAAGACACTAAAAAAGTGCCCCTTGAAATGTGGGATAAAGGTTTTTTAATTAATGAGGAAGCTGAAATTGGTGATGTGGTAGAAGTTGAAACATATATAGGAAGAAAAATTAAAGGGAAATTATTAGAAATCAATCCTTATTATGACCATAGTTATGGAAAATGTGTTCCAGAGCTATTGTATGTAGGTAGACAATTGAGAAGCCTTTTAGAAGGTGGTGCTAAAGATGAGTAAAGATATGAGCTATAGTGGGGTTATGGGCCGTAAAAATGAAATTATGAAACAAGCTGTAGGTATTGACTATGGTAACTTTGAGTCAGAGGGTATTGCATTTGGTTATGACGAAATGATGCATAAAACAGGTTATAGTCTTCAAGAGATTCAAAAGACTCAAAAAGAAACTGGGATTGGAAATACTCCAATTTTAGAATTGAAAAATATAACAGAATTAGCTAGAAAGTTTGCTCCAAAAGGTAAAGGGGCAAGAATATTTATAAAGGATGAAGCCTCAAATCCTTCTGGAAGCTATAAAGCTAGAAGAGCTGCAACTAGTGTATACCATGCTAAGAAAAATGGATACAAAGGAGTTATAGCTGCTACAAGTGGTAATTACGGAGCAGCAGTAGCTAGTCAAGCTGCAATGCTAGGTCTTAAATGTATTATTATACAAGAATGTTATGATTCAAGAGGTGTAGGACAACCTGAAATTGTAGAAAAGGCAAGAAAATGTGAAGCTTATGGTGCGGAGGTATTACAACTAACCGTAGGACCTGAACTATTCTATACATTTCTAAAGTTATTAGAAGAAACTGGATACTTTAATGCATCTTTATATACTCCTTTCGGTATAGCTGGAGTTGAAACATTAGGTTATGAATTAGCAATGCAATTTAGGGAATTAGAAGGTAGAGATCCGGATGTTGTAGTTGCTACTAATGCAGGAGGAGGGAATTTAACTGGTACTGCTAGAGGGCTTATTAAGGCAGGAGCAGAAAACGTAGAGATGATAGGTGCTAGTGTTAATCTAAAGGGACTTCACATGGCTAGCGATACTCAATTTAATAAAAAGTCCTTTACTACAGGACATACTGGATTTGGCATTCCTTTTGCAACTTGGCCAGATAGATCAGATGTTCCTAGATCTGCCGCTAGACCTTTAAGATATATGGATAGATATGTAACAGTTAATCAAGGGGAAGTATTTTATATGACAGAAGCTCTAGCACAATTAGAAGGTTTAGAAAGAGGCCCAGCTGGTAATACTTCTTTAGCTGCAGCGTTTTCATTAGCTCAAGAACTTGATGAAGATAAAATTATTGTAGTTCAAGAAACTGAATATACTGGAGCAGGTAAACATATTCAACCTCAACTTTCCTTTGCAAAGGAAAATGGAGTGAAAATAGAAGTTGGTAACCCGACAGATGAAATACCTGGAGAAAATATTATATTACCAAAAGATCCTAGTTATATTAAGGCTAGAGACTTAGACTTAAATAAAATCAAAAAATCCTATATTAAGAATTGTATTAGTAACAATGAAAGTGTAGAGGTTAAAGAAATAGATTTAGAATTCTTAGCTAATGACACAAAGTCGAGTGTAGAATTTGTAAAGAGCGTACTAGACGAATTAAACGTTAAATATTAATGGAGGTGTCGTAAATGAAGAGAGCAGATGATTTCGCCCAAAGAAGAAAACATTTAGCTGACTTAACAGAAGAACAATTAGAAGCAAAGTTTTGGGAATTAGCAGAGAAAATAGTAGATCCGATGGTGGATTTAGCTTCAAAAAATACTAGTCCTTCAATAGAGAGATCAGTAGTTATGAGAATGGGTTTTTCTAGTATAGAAGCAAAAGCAATAGTTGAAGGGGCAATAGATAGAGGATTAATTGGAAAAGGTGTAGGACATGTAATATATAGAGTTGCAAAAGATAATAACTTAAGTATTAGAGAAACAGGTCTAAAACTATTAGATGGTGAATTATGGGATGCAGCAATGAATATATTTTCTGGAGGTGACAACCATGGAGCTTAAACCAAACGAAAAATTAGATATAAAAGAACTATTAAAAGACTTAGATAAATATAGACCAAGAAGAACAGGTTGGACATGGAGAAAAGGTACTGGCCAAAAAAGAAAGATAGGACAATTTGAGTATTATGATACTGCTGAAAACTTAGATCAAAGCCAACCGTTACCATCAGCACATTATTTTAATGATATTGATCCACAGCCAACAAGTGTTATAACTACTGAAATAGCATCTGGAAGATTTGAAGATGATATTAGAAGAATGAGAATGGCAGCATGGCATGGAGCAGATCATATTATGGTTATAAGAACTGCAGGACAAAGTCATTTTGATGGACTTATAGAAGGCACTCCTCAGGGAATAGGTGGTATACCTATTACTAGAAAGCAAGTTAGAGCACAGAGAAAAGCATTGGACATTATAGAGGATGAAGTAGGTAGACCAATTAATTATCATTCTTATGTAAGTGGAGTAGCAGGTCCTGAGATAGCAGTTATGTATGCTGAAGAAGGAGTAAATGGAGCTCATCAAGATCCTCAATATAATGTTTTATATAGAAATATAAATATGATAAGATCTTTCGTTGATGCTGCTAATGCTAAAAAGGTAATGGCTTGGGCTGAAATAGCTCAGATAGATGGAGCACATAATGCAAATGCAACAGCTAGAGAAGCATGGAAAGTTATGCCTGAATTAATGGTACAACACGCGCTAAACTCAATATTCTCTGTAAAAGCAGGAATGAAGAAAGAGAATATTGCATTATCAACAGTACCACCAACAGCTCCTCCAGCACCATGTATGAGGTTAGATTTACCTTATGCAGTAGCTTTAAGAGAACTGTTTAGAGAATATAAGATGAGAGCTCAACAGAATACGAAATATATGGGATCATCTACAAGAGAAGCTACAGTAACCCATACTTTAAACTTATTGATTTCTAAATTAACTAGAGCAGAAATTCAATCTACTATAACTCCTGATGAAGGAAGAAATGTACCGTGGCATATATATAATATAGAAGGTACTGATACAGCTAAACAAGCATTAGTTGGTATGGATGGATTAACTGAAATGGTAGAAATTAAAAGAGATAAAGGAGAACTTGCTGATAAAGTAAGAGAACTTAAAGAAAGATCTATACTATTTATGGAAGAAATCATTGAAGCTGGAGGATATTTTAAAGCTGTAGAAGATGGATTCTTTGTAGATTCTGGGCAATATCCAGAAAGAAATGGAGATGGTATTGCAAGAAAAATAGATGGAGGAATTGGTGAAGGTACTGTATATGAAAGAGATGAAGATTATATGGCACCAGTTACAGCTTTCTTTGGATATAATAACGTAGCTCAATACGATGAATCAGCAGTTAATGACCCATCAACTCTTATAGATGGAGATACATTAAAGAATGCAGATAAAATAGTTTATATTGATGAGTTAGATGAAAATGATAACGTAAATGTTAGACTAGAAGAAACTAAAGAATTTAGAGAATCAACAAAGATCAAACCTGAGATGGAATGGAAAGGTGACGGAATAGTTCAAACGACTCTTTTCTTACCAACTGATGAAAGAACTGCAGAGTTCGCTGCTATAGAAATTGGTAAAAAAATGGGCTTAGTTGATGTTGAAGTTATCCATAAAGAAATTATGCAAACATCTGAAGGTACTAGAGTAGAAATAAAAGGTAAGGTAGCATTCTCTATAGATACTGCTGAGCTAGTTATACCTCCAAGACCTAATATAATGACTGATGATGAGATCAGAGAAGATATAGATAAAAATCCTATGACAATTGTAGCAGGTACTGTTGGAGAAGATGAACATTCAGTTGGTCTTAGAGAAATAATAGATATTAAGCACGGTGGAATAGAAAAATACGGTATTGAATGTAATTATCTAGGTACATCAGTTCCTGTAGAGAAACTAATTGATGCAGCTATAGAACTTAATGCCGATGCAATATTAATGTCTACAATAATAAGTCATGATGATGTACACTATAAAAACATGAGAAAAATTCATGAATTGGCTATAGAAAAAGGTATAAGGGATAAGATAACAATCTTAGCAGGAGGAACTCAGGTTTCACCAGAAATAGCTGTAGAAAGTGGTATGGATGCTGGCTTTGGAAGAGGGACGAAAGGAGTTCATGTTGCTACTAAATTAGTTGAAGAGAGAAGAAAAAATGAAAACTAATATTTTAGTTGCTGAAATAGGGAGTACAACAACAGTAATAAATGCTTTTAATGATATTTATAGCTCTTGTCCTAAATTTATAGGACAGGGGCAAGCTCCCACCAGTGTTAACGAGGGGGATGTTAATATTGGTTTAAACAAAGCAATTGATGATTTAAAAAGGTCATTAGGAGTAGAAGATATTGTATATGATGAATTAATAGCTACCAGTTCAGCAGCTGGAGGTCTTCGGATGACAGTTCATGGATTAGTATATGATATGACCGTAAGAGCTGCTAAAGAAGCTGCATTAGGTGCGGGTGCAAACATTCACCAAGTAACAGCAGGTAGACTAAGAAGAACGGATATAAAACAAATAAAGGAAGTAAATCCGAATATCATACTAATAGCAGGGGGAGTAGATTACGGAGAACGTGATACAGCAATTTATAATGCAGAAAAAATTGCTGAGTTAAATTTAGATGTACCAGTAATATATGCAGGGAATATTGAAAATATAGAAGAAATTAAATTAATATTTGAAGATACACCTTGCAAGCTATATATAGTAGAAAATGTATATCCAAAAATAGATAAATTAAATATAGAGCCTACTAGGAAGGTAATACAAGATGTATTTGAAGAACACATTATACATGCACCGGGAATGATGAAAGTAAGGGAGATGGTGAACGGCCCTATAATACCTACTCCAGGAGCGGTTATGTTAGCATCTAAGCTATTAAAAGAAGAGATAGGTGATCTTATAACCCTAGATGTAGGAGGTGCCACTACTGACCTACATTCAGTTACAGAAGGAAGTGAAGAGGTTAATAGAATATTAATAAGTCCTGAACCAATAGCTAAAAGAACGGTAGAAGGTGACTTAGGTGTATATGTTAATATGAAGAATATTGTTGAAAGAATAGGATTAGAAGAATTAGTAACTAATCTAGATATTTCTTCCCAAAAGCTTGAGGAATTAATTGAAAATCATAAACCTATACCATCAAATGAAATGGAGAAAAGGTTTGTAGAGGAACTTACTAAGGAAGCAGTAATTACTTCTGTTAGAAGGCATGCCGGTAAATTTAGAGATCTATATGGAGCTTCTGGCAAAAAAACTATAGCAGAAGGAAAAGATCTAACAAATATTAAATATATAGTTGGAACTGGCGGAGCATTGACGAGGCTTCCAAGTAGAATAGAAATTATGAAGTCTATTGCTGAAAATAATAAAGGAAATGATTTATTTCCAAATAGAGAAACTCAAATATTAGTTGACAATAATTACATTATGGCTTCATTAGGTGTCTTATCAAAGAAATATCCTGAAGCAGCATTATCTTTACTAAAGAAAAGCTTAAATATATAGTGGTGATTTAATAACAAGTCCAGCCTATGGTTGGGCTTGTTTTGAAAATATGAGGAGGTATATAAATGTCATATCCTAAAATAATTATTAATAAAGATAAATTTAAAAAAAATGTAGAAAGACTTGTTGAAATTTGTGAAAAGAGTAATATAAGTCCTGGAGGAGTAACAAAGGTATTCTGTGGAAATGAAGAATTAGCAAAAATATATGTTGAGGGTGGAATGAGATTTTTAGCCGACTCAAGAATACAAAATATTAAGAGACTATATGATATACCTGTTCCAAAGTTAATGTTAAGATTACCTCAGATATCTGAGGTTGATGAAGTAGTAAAATATGCAGATATATCTTTGAATTCCGAACAAGAAACAATTGAAAGTCTTTCAATTGCTGCAATTAAACAAAAAAAAGTTCATGATATTATTTTGATGATAGATTTAGGAGATTTAAGGGAAGGTATATTTGCAGAAGATAAAATATATGATTTGGTTAAAATAATTCTTAATCTTAAAGGAGTTAGATTAATTGGATTTGGTACTAATCTTACTTGTTATGGAGGAGTCATACCACGAAAAGATAATCTAAACAGATTATCTACAATCAAAAAGAAAGTTGAAGAAGAATTTAATATACAGTTAGAAATACTATCTGGGGGGAACTCCTCTTCATTACATTTAATAGAGACGGGTGAAATGCCTGAGGAAATAAATCAATTAAGACTTGGGGAGGCGCTAGTGTTAGGTAGAGAAACTGCCTTTGGTCATCAAATAAGTGGAACAAATAATGATTGTTTTAAATTAGCAGCTGAAATAATAGAATTAAAAGAAAAGCCATCTTTACCCTTAGGTGAAATAGGAATGGATGCTTTTGGCAGAAAACCAACTTTTATAGATAAAGGGAATAGAAAAAGAGCAATATGCGCTATTGGAAAACAAGATATTGATATTGATGATTTAATACCAGAGGATAATAGTATTTCAATAATAGGAGAAAGTAGTGACCATTTAATAATAGATATAACTGAATCAAATACTATATATAAAGTTGGTGATGAGGTATTATTTAATATTAATTATGGTGGTATATTAAAACTAATGACTTCTGAGTATGTTTCTAAGGAAATAATTTAGCACTTTATTACATCCATTTATAATATTATAATAGTAAATAAGAAATGAGGTGAAGAAATGTTGACTACTGAACAAAAATTATTATCTGCTGCTAGTCATTTAGCAGTATTTGTATCTCTGCCAATAATTATTCCATTGGTGATTTTATTAATTTCAAAAGATGGATATGTAAAAACTCAAGCAATGGAAGCCTTAGGATTTCATATTATACTATTAATTGCTGCAACGATTTCTGGTATTTTAGTTATTATTTTAATTGGCATACCATTATTAATAGCTGTAGGCTTAGTTGCATTAATTTTCCCGATTATTGCAGCGATAAAAGTTTTTAATGATGAAGATTATTCATATCCTATCTCTGGAAAATTTATTCGTAAAAGCATTTAAAACAAAATACCTTTTCATTTCATATATTGATAATAAATAATATTAATGAGGAGGTATTTTTATGATTTTAGTTACTGGAGCTTCTGGCTTTATTGGGAGTAAATTATGTGAGGCTCTTTTACATCATGGACATAAAGTATTAGGGGTTGATAATTTTTATCACAATTATGATAAGTGGATTAAAGAATTTAATATAAAAAATTTGTTAGGAGACCCTGATTTTATTTTTTTAGAAAATAATATATTAGACCCAAGTATGAAACAACTAATTGAAGGTTTAAATATAGAAAGTGTCATTCATTTAGCTGATATCCCTGGAGTTAATTACTGTAGTGAGGTAAATTTTGATGAATATATAAAGTATAATATTGTTGCTACTCAGAGAATTTTAGAAGCTATAAAAAATAAGGGAGTAAAAAAATTCATATATGCATCATCATCCACTGTTTATGGAGAAACTGGAATACTACCTATGTCAGAAATAACTAATCCAAGACCAATATCTTTGTATGGAGTTAGTAAGTTAGCAGGAGAGAGTCTTGCTACTTATTATGGTAATGGATATGATATTGATATTATAAACCTGAGATTTTTTACTACCTATGGACCCCATCAAAGACCTGATATGGCATTTCATAAGTTTATTAAAAGTATTTTACTTGATGAAGATATTATCGTATATGGAGATGGCAAACAGAGAAGAGACTTTGTTTATGTGGAGGATGTAGTAGATTCTATTGTTCATTTACTTCAAAGGGAACTTGTAGATGAAATTATTAATATAGGAGAAGGCTATTCTTTAAGTGTTAATGATTCAATAAGTATTATAGAAAATATGCTTAATAAAAAAGGTAAAATTGTATATACAGAACCATTAATAGAGGAACAAATAAATACTAAAGCATGTACTAATCTTTATGAAAAGATAATGTTTAGAGATAAAAAAACAGATATAGAAAAAGGAATAAATAGAGAAATAAAATACATTAAACAATTATATAACATATAAAAAATGATATAATTATAAGTAATATTAATATGAGGAGGAAAACATATGAGAACAATTGATTTTAGAAGTGACACTTTGACTAAGCCTACAGAAGAAATGAGAAAAGCTATGTATAATGCAGAGGTTGGGGATGACGTATATGGAGAGGACCCTACAATCAACAAATTAGAGAAATTAGCTAGTGAAATAGTAGGTAAAGAATCCGCACTATTTGTTCCTACTGGAACAATGGGTAATCAACTAGCTTTATTGTGCCATACGGATAGAGGTCAGGAGGTTATATTAGAAGATTGGGCTCATATATATCGATATGAAGTAGGTGGATTATCTTTTTTAGCTGGGCTGCAAGCAAGACCAATTAAAAGTGAAAATGGAATCATGAATCCAGAGGATGTTAGAAATGCTATAGTTAAGGATGATGATATACATCACTCCCAGACAGGATTAATATGTATGGAGAATACTCATAATATGGCTGGAGGAGTAGTAGTTCCTCCTAGTAGAATGAAGGAAATATTTGATATAGCTAAAGAAAATAACATTCCAGTACATTTAGATGGAGCAAGAGTATTTAATGCTGCAGTGGCATTAGGTGTAGATGTTAAAGAATTAACTCAATATACAGATTCATTAATGTTCTGTTTATCTAAAGGTCTATGTTCTCCAGTAGGTTCAATCTTAGCAGGTGAGAAGAAATTTATTGATAAAGCAAGACGCTTAAGAAAGATGCTAGGTGGAGGTATGAGACAAGGAGGTATATTAGCAGCGGCAGGTATCATTTCATTAACTAATATGGTAGAGAGATTATCTGAAGATCATACTAGAATAAAGGAATTAGCTGAAGGGTTAAATAAGATAAAAGGCGTTAAAATAAATGATGAAACTGTACAAACAAACATTTTAATGATCAATGTAGAAGATACACCTTATTCATCAAATGAATTAGTAGATAAAATGAAAGAAGAAGGAATTCTTGCATCTTCTATTACTAATGATATAATACGTTTTGTAACCCATTATTATATAACAGATGAAGATATTGAATATACAATTGAAAAGTTAAATCAAATAATATAATTTTAAGGATATAAGATTAATCTTATATCCTTAAAATTACGAAAAAGGTGATAGAATGAAACCGTTAGCAGACATAGTGAGACCTAAAAAACTAGAAGAAGTTGTTGGGCAAAAGCATATATTAGGAAAAGAGAGATTATTGAGGAATATTATAGAGTCTAAGCATATTCCAAACATGATTTTTTATGGTCCTCCTGGTACAGGGAAAACTACTGTGGCTAATATTATAGCTGATTCTACAAATAAAAGGTTATATAAACTTAATGCTACTAATGCTTCAGTCCAAGATATAAAAAATATAATCAGTGAACTAGACACTTTTTTAGCTAAAGATGGTATACTACTTTATTTGGATGAAATTCAAAATTTTAATAAAAAACAGCAACAATCTTTATTAAAATTCATAGAAAATGGACAGATAACATTGATCTCTAGTACAACGGAGAATCCGTATTTTACAATATTTAATGCTATCATTAGTAGATCCACTATTTTTGAATTCAAGAAACTTGAAATTGAAGATATTGTGGAAGGATTAAAACGGGGTATTGACTTAGCTGAAAAAGAAATTATAAATAAAACTATTAATTATGAAGAGGAAGCTCTTAAATATATAGCAACTATGTCCAATGGAGATTTAAGAAGAGGATTGAATGACCTAGAGTCAGCTATATATTATTCTATTAATAAGATACCAATATGTATTGATATAGACACAGCAAAAGAAAGTACTCAAACCTCAGGATTTAATTATGATAAATTTGGGGATAATCACTACGATACTCTCAGTACTTTTCAAAAATCTATCAGAGGTAGTGATGTAGATGCTTCGATACATTATCTTGCTAGACTGATTAAAGCCGGAGATCTGACCTCTATTTGTAGACGACTCTTAGTTATCGCATCAGAAGATATCGGATTGGCTTATCCTAATGCAATTACAATAATACATAGTTGTGTAGAAGCAGCTATTAAATTAGGTTTGCCAGAAGCTAGAATTCCACTTGCTCAGGGAGTTATTTTATTATCTAATTCACCTAAATCAAACTCAGCTATAAATGCCATAGATAAAGCTCTGAAAGATATTGATTTAGGTAATATTGGTGATATACCAATACATCTAAAAGATAGTCATTATAAAGGATCTTCAAAATTAGGGAGAGGAACTGAGTATAAATATCCTCACTCTTATCCTAATCATTATGTTAAGCAACAATATTTACCAGATAATATAAAAGATAAGAAGTACTATGAACCAGCAAACAATAAGCTAGAGTTAAAATTTAAGGAATTCCAAAAAAGTATCAGAGAGAATAAAAAGAGTTAATATAATAAATACTTAGAGAGACGGATATGTCTCTCTTTTTATTTTAAAAAATAATAGTACTTGAAATAATAAAAGAGAACATGTATAATATAAACATAAGCTTATTCAAATAAACAAAAGTTGGTGAAAAAATGACTGATAGAGAAAAAGAAATACTAAATCTAATTAGAGAAAATCCTTTAATAAGCCAACAGGAGTTGGCAGATATCTTGTCAATTAAAAGATCATCTGTAGCAGTTCATATAACCAATCTAATAAAGAAAGGACTTATTAAAGGACGAGGTTATATATTAAATACTGATGACATAGTAGTCATTGGCGGAAGTAATATAGACTTACAAGGCTTCAGTTATGAAAACCTTATACCAAAGGATTCTAATCCGGGAGAAATAAAGCTTTCTGTAGGAGGTGTAGGTAGAAATATTGCCGAAAATCTCTCATTACTAGGGATGAAAGTTAATTTTATTTCAGCAGTTGGTAATGATATTTATGGGAAAAAAATATTAAATGAATTGCAAAGTTCAGGTATATCTACTAACAATATATTAGTAACGGAACAATATCCTACATCAACATATCTATCAATATTAGATAGTGAAGGTGATATGAATGTAGCTATTTCTTCAATGGAGATATTTAATGAAATAACTATTGATTTGTTAAGAGAAAAGTCAAATACTATCAAAAATTCAAAAGGTATAATTTTAGATACTAATTTACCTAAAGAAACTTTGGAGTATATAGTTAACCACTATGGTGAAAAAGATATTTTTATTGATACAGTCTCTACTACTAAATCATTAAAAATAAAAGAGATTATAGATAAGTTTCATACTATTAAACCTAATAAATATGAAGCAGAAATCTTGAGTGGAATAGAAATCAGATCAAAAGAAGATTTAGAAAGAGCAGGGAACTACTTCTTAAGTAAAGGAGTTAAGAATATAATTATAACTTTAGGAGAAGATGGAGTATATTATAAAGACCAATATCATTCTGGTCATATACCAAGCCCGGAAATAGAAGTGATTAATGCTACAGGAGCAGGAGATGCCTTTATGGCGGCTTTAATCTATGGTCACTATAATAATTGGAGTATAAAGGATCAAGTAATATTTTCTATAGGCGGCTCTATCCTTGCTATGAGTGATGAAAATACTGTTAATAGAAATGTCTCAGTAAACAATATAAGTAAATTAATTAAGGAGATGAAAATATGTTAAATAAATATATAGAAATCAAAGATGAAGTTAAAAAGGCACTAGAAAATAATCAACCAGTAGTTGCATTAGAGTCTACTATAATATCCCATGGCATGCCTTATCCACAAAATGTAGAAACTGCTAGGAGAGTGGAGGAAATAATTAGAGAGAATGGAAGTATTCCTGCTACTATTGCAATTTTAAATGGTAAGATCAAAGTTGGATTAACTGATGATGAATTAGAATACTTAGCTAAGGCAAAGGATGTTAAAAAAGCTAGTAGAAGAGATATACCTTTTATCATATCCAAAGGATTAAATGGGGCAACAACAGTGGCATCAACAATGATAATAGCTGACCTAGCCAAAATAAAAGTATTTGCTACAGGAGGAATAGGAGGAGCTCATAGAAATGCACAGGATACCTTCGATATATCAGCAGATCTAATGGAACTTGCTAATACTAATGTGGCAGTAGTATGTGCCGGCGCTAAATCAATCCTTGATATAGGACTAACATTAGAATATCTTGAGACCCATGGAGTACCAGTCATTGGCTTTGGAACAGAGGAATTTCCAGCATTTTACACAAGGAAAAGTGGTTTTAAGGTTGATTATTCTGTAGATAATGAATTAGAATTAGCAAAAGCTATAAAAGTAAAATGGGATTTAGATATAAAAGGCGGTATAGTTATTGGAAATCCAATACCAGAAGAATATCAAATGGATTTTGATGAGATAAATAATGCTATAAGTGATGCTTTAAATGAAGCAGAAGAAAAAAATATTAAGGGAAAAGAAACAACTCCATTTTTATTGTCTAAGATAAAGGAAATAACTAAAGGAGAAAGTCTAAAATCTAATATAGAACTTGTTTATAACAATGCAAGAGTTGGATCAAAACTAGCTAAGGAGTTATCACAAGTATAAAAAAATCTCCCCAAAAAGGGGAGATTTTTTTATACTACTCCTTGAGCTAACATAGCTTCTGAAACTTTTAAGAATCCTGCAATGTTTGCACCGGCTACATAATTTCCTTCCATACCATATTCTTTAGCAGCATCATTAGATACTTTAAAGATATTAGCCATTATAGCTTGTAATTTTTCATCTACTTCTTCAAATGTCCAAGATAATCTCATACTATTTTGAGACATTTCTAACGCTGAAGTAGAAACACCACCAGCATTTGCAGCTTTAGCAGGAGCAACTAATACTCCTTTTTCTAAGAATAAGTTAACTGCTTCATTCGTACAAGGCATATTAGCACCTTCACCCATAACTTGAACTCCGTTATTAATTAATTGCTCAGCATGTTCAACATGAATATCATTTTGTGTAGCACAAGGTAATGCTATATCACATTTTATTGACCAAATACCTTTTTGTCCATCATGATATTCTGCGTTTGGATGGTGCTTAACGTATTCACTAATTCTTTTTCTTTCTACTTCTTTTATTTGTTTAACAGTATCAAGGTTGATACCATCTTTATCATATATGTAACCCTTAGAATCACACATAGCAACAATTTTAGCACCAAACTGTTCAGCTTTCTCACATGCATAAATAGCCACGTTTCCTGCTCCTGATATAACAACAGTTTTACCTGCTAAAGTGGAATCGTTTGCTTCTAGCATTTCCTTAACGAAATATATTAAACCATAGCCTGTAGCTTCTTTTCTTGCTAAAGATCCACCATAAGTCAATCCTTTACCTGTAAGAACTCCACCTTCATAACCATTTCTTATTCTCTTATATTGACCAAATAAATAACCTATTTCTCTTCCGCCTACTCCGATATCTCCAGCTGGAACATCAATATCTGGACCAATATGTCTATATAGCTCAGTCATAAAACTCTGACAGAATCTCATGATTTCACCATCTGATTTACCTTTAGGATCAAAGTCAGAACCACCTTTACCTCCACCAATTGGTAAACCTGATAAAGAATTTTTAAATACTTGTTCAAATCCTAAGAACTTAATTATTCCCAAATAAACAGATGGATGGAATCTTAATCCGCCTTTATAAGGTCCTATAGCACTATTAAATTGAACTCTAAATCCTCTATTTACTTGAACATTTCCTTCATCATCTACCCATGGTACTCTAAACATTATTTGTCTTTCTGGCTCAACTAATCTCTCAATAATTCCTGCTTTTGCATATTGAGGATTTTTTTCTAAAACAGGCTGTAAAGATAATAAGACCTCTTCTACAGCTTGATGAAACTCTGATTCACCAGGATTTCTTTCTTTTACTATCTGTAAAACGTTTTCAACAACTGACATTTAATCAGCTCCTTTCATAATTTGTAACCCCTCCAACTATAGATTATATCTCTTCTTATAAAATTTTCAACATTAATTTAATATTCTTAACATTTTATTTTCATGAATTATTTGGTATAATCTTATCAATGCATTATGCGACATATTTCAACTGTACTTATTATTATTATACTATATATGACAATAATCGCTACAACTCAGTGATAATCAATTTCCTGGGCAATATAAAACATAGAGGTGAACATAGTGAGAAAAATTTTAACAAATGTAATAAAGGATAAAAAAATAAGAACTAGATTTCTTGTATTGATGTTATTGTTAATTTACATACCGATAATTCTAAATATTTTTATAATCTATAGAAGTACCATATCAACTATAAAAACAGAAAGAATTGAATCATTAGAGCAAGTATTATATAAAACCACTCAGTCGATAGATTATAATTTAAGTAACTTAAAAGAAATTGTAACTGAAATAGCGGATGATAATGGATCGAATGCTTCTCTAAATAAATATGATGAAGTAGATGAAAAATATCAACAAAGAATAGATATATATTTACAAAACAGGTTAACTGATTTTAATAATAAAAGTTATTTTATTAATCAATTGACATATGTAAGTAATGCAGGAAACTTTTTTTCAAGTGAAGGGAATCGTCAGATAAATGAGAATGAATTATTAAAGTCAAAGTTTTATAAAGATTTTTTAAATGGTGATAAAGATCAAATTTGGGATTATAGTGATACAACAAGGGACTTTTTAGCGGAGGAGAATAAGGAAAGTCTTATTATACTTCAAAAACTATACTATGTATTACCTCAAGATATTATAGATAAAAAAGGATTGCAAGGAAGAGATAAAACAACTCAGACTGGAATACTAGTTACTATATTAAACATTGATGCAATTAACGCCTTATATAAAGATATACCAATAAATGATATAGATGATATTTCTATTTATAATAAGGATGGAAAAATATTATTTAGTAATGAAGAGAAACTAGGTGTTTCTTCTAAAGTTAAAGAAATGATTAATGATAGCAAAGATATTCAAACAAAAGAGATAAAATATAATAATGGCACTGCATTATTAGATGTTTCTAAAATTAATTCTATGGATGGATGGTATTTATCGACACTACAATCACTAGATGATGTTTTAGGAGAGACAAAGAAATCTTTATTTAATAGCTTTTTAATATTAGGGTTTGTAGGATTAGTGATATCTTTATGGATAATATTTGAGTTGTTATTCTTTTCTAGACTTATAACGGAGAAAGAAATGTCTAGTTATAGGTTAGAAGTAATGGAAGACATGAATAGTAAACTTAGAATGTATAAGCATGATTTTTTCAATCATTTACAAATCATCCAAGGGTTGCTGGAATTGAAACAACCAGAACGAGCAAAAAAATATTTAACAGATGTAGTTAAGGAAGGAAGAACAATAACATCAAGATATGAAATTGGTATTCCTGAAATTGAAGCAACTATATACTCTGCTATAAATAAGGCTAAAAACTCTGGAATCGATGTGGAAATAAATTCTACAGAACTATCAGAAGAGATTGGTGTTAATTTATACGATCTATCAAAAATACTAACAAACTTATTGAAAAATGCTATACAAGCCTTAGAGACTTCAGAAGAAGATCATAAGTTGTTAAAAATAAATATATATGAAGATTTAGGAGAGTACGTTTTTAGTATATACAATAATACACCTATAATCAGTGAAGAAATTAGAGAAAATATTTTTAATAAAGGGTTTTCAACTAAAGGGAAAAAAGATAGGGGATTAGGATTATATATTGTAAAGAAATTAATTGAAAAGAACGGTGGAAATATAGAATTAGATATAGATGAAGGGAACTATTTCATTGTAAGATTTCCTAATAATTAATAATAGTAGTAAATAATAAAGACGTGGCTAGCCACGTCTTTATTATTTTAATACTCAGGGTAAAGGTCTTCAAACTGAGGTGGGAAGAAGTCAGGGAATGGTAAATAATCAAATGATTCACATATATCTGCTTCTGGACTAAACTCCTCACATTCAGGTGGTTCTGGGCAGAAACCAAATGCAGGAATAAGCAACTGTACTCTACCTACTACTTTAACGATAATAAAAACTCCTACTGCAAAGTTTAATTTATCATCACATTTATCTACGTCTCCTAAAACTTTGGAGCTAGTTTCTACAACTATTCTAAAATCAAATTCATCTCTTACATCGTCTGGAATGAATAAAACAATGTCTTTTAAAATATCTGGAAGAAAATCTTCGAAAGTTTCACCCTTAGTATTTTTAATTACATATGGTATTCTTAATGTAAATCTAACTCTTTTAAAATTGTCTCTATTCGGTAAGGAACTTACTATTAGAGTATTAGGAACAATAAATCCTGAACCAAATTTAATTGATTCAAATTTACCTTCAATTTTTTGTTCAATATCTGGGAAGCATTCTCTTTGCTGGCAGTGGGCATATACCTTATCGGTAATAATACATACATGTTCTTTCACGTAATTTAAGTCATTATCCACGAAATTTTCCCCAGGATCGGAATCATAACCATTAGCCATAATATATCCTCCTTTATTATAATAATTTTAATAAAATCATCTTTAGTTTCATATTATGAATTATAGGAATATTGGTGCATGAATTTATAATTTTTAAGGTGGTGATTTTATGATAAATAGTTCAATTGGGAGTGTGTTTTTAACAAAAAAGAAAGAGTATATAATAATATTCATATCAAAGAAAAATGAATTACTATACAAAGTATTTAATGAAGAAAATCAAAATATAAAATCTGATACATTAATCAAAAAGAATGTAATAGATTTTAGTGCTGATTTAGATCAAAATGATAATATTCATATAACCCATCTAGATAAGGAAGGTAACTTTCTTTATTCAATACTCAAAGAAGATAATATAAAAAATAATATCCTTAAAAAGTTTAATTTAAATTCAAACAAGTATAAAGAATTTAAGATAAAAGCTACAGAAAATAATATAGATATATTATATTTATCAAATGATGTCCTTAATCCTAATCTGTGGACAATAAATCATTTAAAAGTAAATAGAGAAGGTTGGTTAAAAAACAATGTTATAACTTTTGTAGCTCACAATAAAACTAAAACTTATTCAATAGCACAGGATAAATATTTAAATATACATGTAATCTATCTGCATAAATATGAATCAAAACATCACGTGAATTATATTAGTTATAATAGTATTTTAGGTAAATGGATTAATCGACCCACAAAATTATCTGAAGAAGACGAAGATAATTATAGTCCTGAAATTCATGTAGATTCTAAAGATAATTTACATGCCCTTTGGATAAGCAATGAAACAATAGTACATAAAGTTCTTCCCTTAGTTAATTCTTATAAAAAGAACTGGAAGTTTATATCAACTGATAATTCAAGAGTAGAAGGATTACCAATTATTACTGAGAGTAAAGACGGTATATATATAGCTGGCATAAACAATGAAACAAACTCCATTGCTATATTTAAAAATGAAAATAAAAATAATATACATAATAAGGATATATCCTTAAATAGTTTTCAATATTATAACTACCTGCATAATTTTAATAACTCTAGCTATATATCCGGAAATTATATATTAGGTGATATAACAAATCATATTAATATTATATATCCTAATATTTTGATGTTTTCTAATAATATAAGTAAAAAAGAACTAAAGGAAATAAAAACAACAAAAAAGGAAGATATAATTATTGAAGAAGAGCTTAATAACATTGATGTGAACTTTAATACTATAGATATAAAAAAAATTAATGAAGAACTTGATTCAAAATTAGTTCCTTTAGAAGAAGAATTATTTAATGAAGATATAAACATCTATGTCGAAAAACTAAATGAAATTATTAATAGAGAAATAGAGGAGAAACTAGCTATATCTCAAACTTTAATCAAATTAAATGGAATCAATGAAGATACATTATTAAAGCTAGAAAAATTATCTGCTGAAATATATGAAACAAATAAATATATTGAGAATATCAAGAACAGATCATTTTGGCAGAAAATAGTTGATATATTTAAATAGGAGTTTCTATTTTTGTAATTTCTTTTCTGCCATTTTTTCTAATGATTTCATATAATTCAACCCCAATATTATTGTTGGGAATTAAATTTTGAATTGTTTTATAATCATCTAAATTCTCAAATTTAATAGAGTAATTACAACCTTCTTTTAATTGACATGGAGCGGATACAAGATTGAATTTCTTAATACCTTTCTTTTGTAATGAATAGTATAATCCTATAGCATGGTTTTTTGAATCAAATATTGCTAGATAATATTTCTGATTGTTTATATATGTAGCATTCATTTAATCAATCCTTTCATATATACTTATTATTAATATATTAAAATTAATAGAATTAGTTGCATATAAGAAAGGATATTCTTATTATTCTTTAAATCTAATACTTAATAATGCTACTATATACATATGAATAAGCATAAACTAAAATAAATGTATTTGGTGGTGAGTTATGGAAACTAATAAGGTCTCAATGGATGGAGTATCTGTTATTACTATCACCAACAAAGGAAGAATGTTAGATAATATATTTAGTAACTATACAACTCAAAGATATGAAAACAAAGAGTTAATAATTGTTATAAATAATAATCATATTGGAAAAGAAATGTATATAAATAAGTTCAAAAATCATGAAAATATTTATATATATGTATTAGATGAGAAAATATCATTAGGTAAATGTTTAAATTTTGCAGTAGAAAAAAGTAATTACAATATCATTGCAAAATTTGATGATGATGATTACTATGGCATGAATTATTTAATGAACTCTATAAATACTATGAAGAAAAAAGATACATTAGTTATTGGTAAATCCACAAATTATGTTTATTTTGAAGATGCTAAGATATTAGCACTTAGGAATGTGAATAGAGAAAATACTTTTGTAAGAAGGGTAGAAGGACCTACATTAATATTTAAGAAGAGTGTATTTGATATTGTTAGATTTGTCGATAAATCATTAGGTGAAGATGTTCAATTTTGCAAGGATTGTATAAAGAATAAAATACCAATATATTCGTCAGATAAGGAGGATTTTGTATATATAAGACATACATTTAAAAACGACCATACTTGGAAGATAGACAATGAATATTATATAAAATTATGTAAAATAATAGGGAAATATGAGGATTTTAAAGAATATATTAATTTTTAAATTGTATATAATAAAGGATGAGCATTAATGCTCATCCTTTATTATATACAAGGATAATTATTAATTAATAATAACTAGGAGTATTGAACTTTTTGTACACTATATTCTAAACAAAATGTAATAAAAATAACTTTGACTGAATCTTGACAAAGATAGTCGGATATAATATACTAAAACCATAATTCCAGGCGATATACTAGGGATTTGAAAGGGTGATAGAATGAAACTATCTACAAAAGGTAGGTATGGGCTTAAGGCTATGTTTGAATTAGCTTTACACTTTGGAGAAGGACCTATCCCTCTTAAAGATATTGCAGAAAAACAAAACATATCAGAACATTACTTAGAACAATTAATTGCTACATTAAGAAAAGATGGGTTAGTGAATAGTGTAAGAGGTGCTCAAGGAGGATATCTTTTATCTAGCGAACCAAAAGAAATTACTGTAGGTGATGTTATTAGATCATTAGAAGGTAATATTGCTCCTTCAGACTGTGTAATAGAAGGAGAACCTCTTGACTGTGATAGAGGAGAATACTGTGTAACTAGAGGAGTATGGAAGAAGATTAGAGATAGCATAAATCAAGTTATTGATACTGTTACTTTACAAGACATGGTTGATGAACAAGATGAAATTAATAAAAATAAGAGTTATATGTTTTATATATAACAATAAAAATTAAATTACTATTTGCTTGGAAAATGGGTAGACAATATGATGAATGAGGAGGAGATACATTTGATGAGAGATGTATACATGGATAATGCGGCCACAACACCTGTAAAAAAAGAAATAGTTGAAAGTATGATACCATATTTTACTGAAAATTATGGCAATCCTTCAAGTATATATAGAAGAGGAAGAGATTCAAAAAAAGCTATTGATGAATCAAGGGATCTTGTAGCTAAGATATTAGGAGCAAGTTCTAGAGAAATCTACTTTACTAGTGGAGGATCTGAATCAGATAACTGGGCAATAAAAGGGGTAGCTCTAGGAAATAAGAATAAGGGTAATCATATTATAACAACAAAAATTGAACATCATGCAGTACTTCATACTTGTCAATATCTAGAAAGAAATGGGTTTGAAGTTACTTATTTGGATGTTGACGAATATGGAATGATAAGCTTAGATGATTTAAAAAAAGCAATAAATAAAAATACAATATTAATTAGTATAATATATGCAAATAATGAAGTTGGAACTATACAGCCTATTAAAGAAATAGGTAAAATTGCTAAGGATAATGACATTTATTTTCATACAGATGCTGTTCAGGCAGTTGGAAATATAGAAATTGATGTAGATGAATTAGGAGTTGATCTTTTATCTTTATCAGCTCATAAATTTTATGGACCTAAAGGGGTAGGAGCATTATACATCAGAAAAGGTGTAAAACTTAATCCTTATATACATGGCGGAGCACAAGAGAGAAATAGAAGGGCTGGTACTGAGAATATAGCAGCCATTGTGGGTCTAGCTAAAGCATTAGAATTAGCATATAATAATTTAGAATCTCACAATGAAAATTTAATATATTTAAGAAATAAATTAATAAAAGGTATAATGAATGAGATTAGTTATGTAAAATTAAACGGTCATCCAGAAAAAAGATTACCTGGTAATGTAAATGTATCAATCGAGTTTATAGAAGGTGAAGCCTTGTTACTAAGTTTAGACATGGTTGGCATAGCAGCATCCAGTGGATCAGCATGTACTTCGGGGTCATTAGATCCTTCTCATGTACTATTAGCTATGGGGTTACCTCATGAAATAGCTCATGGTTCTTTAAGATTATCTCTAGGAGATTTTAATACTGAAGAAGAAGTAGATTATGTAATAGAAAATTTAGCAAAGATAGTACAGAGGTTAAGAGATATGTCACCGTTGTATGAAAGAGTAAAGGAGGACAAATAATGTATTCAGAGAAGGTAATGGAACATTTTACTAATCCAAGAAATGTTGGAGAAATTGAAGATGCTGATGGTGTAGGAGAAGTAGGAAATGCTAAATGTGGGGATATAATGAAAATGTATCTTAAGATAGAAAATAATATAATAGTAGATGTTAAATTTAAAACATTTGGATGTGGATCTGCTATTGCATCATCAAGTATGGCTACAGAACTTATTAAAGGAAAATCAATAGAAGAGGTATTAAAGATAACTAACAAAGCTGTAGCTGAAGCTTTAGACGGTTTACCACCTGTTAAGATGCATTGTTCTGTATTAGCAGAGGAAGCTATAAAATCAGCACTTAAAGATTATTCAGAAAAAAGTGGTGTTGAAATAGAAGAATTAAAAGATTTTGAACCGAAAGAAGACCATCATCACTAAGCTACTGTTGACACAGTAGCTTTTTTTTTGAAATAATATATTGGATAATAAAGTGGGGTGAAAGAAATGGATAAGAAAAAAGTAGTTATTGGAATGAGTGGTGGAGTTGATAGCTCTGTTGCAGCATATCTATTAAAAGAACAAGGGTATAATGTAATAGGAGTTACTATGCAGATATGGCAAGATAATGGTATTGAAAAAGAAGGAGGGTGTTGTTCGTTATCAGCAGTGGAAGATGCTAGAATGGTAGCAAATAAATTAGACATACCTTTTTATGTAATGAATTTTAAAGATATATTCAAAAAAAGAGTGATTGATTATTTTATAGATGAATATGGAAAGGGCAGAACACCAAATCCATGTATTGCATGTAATAGATATATAAAATTTGAAGAATTATTAAAACGATCAAATCAACTAGGAGCCTATTATGTTGCAACAGGACATTATGGTAAAATTGAATATGATACTAACAAAGATAGATATATACTTAAAAAATCAGATTCTGATGCTAAAG
The DNA here is from genome assembly GCF_016820655.1 of Anaeromonas frigoriresistens. Classification (GTDB taxonomy): domain Bacteria; phylum Bacillota; class Clostridia; order Tissierellales; family SIT17; genus Anaeromonas; species Anaeromonas frigoriresistens. The sequence continues at coordinate 433,980 of NZ_WSFT01000053.1, read as the reverse complement.
ATCAATCTTATGCATTATATAATATGACTCAAGAACAATTAAAGCATACATTAATGCCATTAGGAAATTTTGATAATAAAGAAAAAGTAAGAGATATAGCTAGAGAACTAGGTTTAATAGTAGCTGATAAAAAAGACAGCCAAGAAATTTGTTTTGTTGAAGATGATAACTACAGTAAATTTATACAAGAAAATGCTGATTACAAAATAAAATCAGGTAATTTTATTGATATTAATGGAAATACTATCGGTAAGCATAAAGGAATTACTAATTATACTATTGGACAAAGAAAAGGTTTAGGACTAGCTTTAGGAAAGCCTGCATATGTAACTGATATTGATGCAGAAAAAAATCAAGTTATTATTGGTGATAATAGTGATGTATATGGTAAAGAATTAATTGCTGAAGATATAAATCTGATATCCATTGATAGTCTTGAATCTCCATTAAAAGTAAAAGCAAAAATAAGGTATAACTCTCAATCGAGTGATGCATACTTGATTCCTATAGATGATGATAAAGTAAAAATAATTTTTGATGAATCAGTAAGAGCAATCACTTCTGGACAGTCTGTTGTATTTTATGACAATGATGTAATTGTGGGTGGAGGAACAATTTTAAAGAAATTAAAATAAAAGTGTTTTTTCTTGCAATAATAAGTATATAAATAAAAAAAGAATGAAAAGAGGTGTTATATTGAAAAGAACCAAAAAAATAATGAGATTTGACATTATTGATAATCAGACTGGCGATAAATTAGGTACAGTAAAAGACTTTATTTTTTCAAGACAAAAACTTAGAATAGTTGCCATATTAGTATCAGAGGGTGGATTATTTAAAGAAGAAAAAATTATAAGATATAAAAACATCTCTAGCATAGGTAAAGACTTTATTACTGTAGAAAAGAAAAATATAGTAGAAAAATTAAAAGATTTTCCGGAAATAGAAAAGGAATCTGAATCAGATAATGATATAATAGGATTACCAGTACTCATAGAAGATGGAGAAAATATAGGATATATTGATGATATAGTATTTGAAGAAAAAAATGGAACTGTTATGGGTTTTTTATTAACAGATGGAATAATACAAGATATTTTAGATGGCAGGAACATGTTACCATTTCTAGAAGTAATGAGTATTACTAAAAAAGCATTAATAATTGATAAACAATTTAAGGATGATTATGAAAAGAATAAGGAAAAATTCAAAAAACTTCTTGTGTTAGATTGAAATAATAGAGCAAACTAATATTGAGGAGATGATAATATGAATAACAAATTAGTGAATGGTATTATCACTGGGACGATTATTAGTGCGGTAGGTATGTATGCATCCTCTAAAATGAGTCCTAGACAAAAAAGAAAAATGATGAAAAGAAGTAAAAAGATGTTTACGAATGCAATGGACAATATGAATATGTTTTAAATTAAGGCAGCTTTGCTGCCTTAATAATTGATGGGGGGATAATATGATAGGTTTATTAGATGCATTAAATTACATAAGAGAGATTTCGATAATAGTATTATTAATATTATTATCATATTTTATAGTGAAATTTGGGAACAAGTATTTGGGACATGATAGAGAGTTACATATAAGTAAAAAACAAATAATTATATCATTGTTGTTACTTATTTTTATAATAACTACATATTATGTATTTAGCGATAATGGATTAAGAGAAATAATTTTTACAATATTCATTTCTATTATCATTGCATATGTAATAAATCCTTTAGTAAATATTTTAGAAGATAAAAAAGTAAATAGAGTATACGGTGTTTTATTAGTATATTTAGTAATTTTAGGAACTATATATTTAATGTCAGTATTAATATTCCCAGCAATATTTAATGAAATAAAAAACTTAGTCAACTTATTACCTAAATATTCCAACAATGTAAGTAACTTTGTGAATGACTTATATAATGATTATTATAAAAATATTAAAGATTTACCATTTGGTTTAGATGAAGTCAAGGGTAGTATTGAAGAGAATATTACAAAAGTACAAAATATACTAATCGATGGAATAAAAGGTTCAATGGATTTTATAATATCATTTTTCTCTAAAGCAATAAATATATTTTTAATTCCTATTATTGCATTCTATCTAGTAAAAGATAAAGATTATTTCAAGAAAAATATAGAAATGACAATTCCGAAAAAATCTAGATCAGAAATTATAAATTTATCTAGAAAAATAGATTATTCCCTAGGGAATTTTGTGAGAGGACAATTTATTATTGCGCTGTTTGTGGGAACATTTACTGCAATAGGGCTTTTAGTATTAGGAGTAAATTATGCTCTAACAATTGGACTTATATCAGGGGTAATGAATATTATTCCTTACTTTGGCCCAATAATAGGAGGAGCAATAGCTATGTTATTTGCTCTTTTGGAATCACCATTAAAAGCAGTTTGGGTATTAATTCTTTTTATAATTATTCAACAATTAGAGGGAAATATACTACAACCTAAAATTATGGGAGATAAAGTAGGGTTACATCCTGTGATTATTATAATTGCTTTATTAATAGGTGGTAATTTAATGGGGATATTAGGTATGTTATTGGCAATACCTGTAACTACTACTTTAAAAATAGTTTTATCTCATATATTACAAAAAACAAGTGAAATGTAGTGTTGACAAATTTAGATTTAATTTTTATAATCTTTATAAGAATAGAATAATGAAATAGCTATGATAGGGAGTAGTATTTACATGATTACTTACAGAGAGGATGTTCAAGGCTGGAAAATATCTAGTATAGTGTAGAGAAGCAACCCTTAAGCTGAATTCTTGAAATTAGTAGAGAATTTCGGATGAGACCGTTATATGATTAAGTGACACTTTTGTAACTAGGGTGGTACCGCGGGCAAAGCTCGTCCCTAATAGGGATGGAGCTTTATTTTTTTACAAAAAATAAGAGGAGTGAAAATAATGAATAATTATAGTCTACATAAAATTAGAGAAGAATATCTAAATTTTTTCAAAGAAAAAAACCATTTAGTAAGAGAGAGTTTTTCTTTGGTGCCTAAAAATGATAAGAGTTTATTACTTATAAATGCAGGAATGGCACCATTAAAACCATATTTTATAGGAACATTAGAACCTCCAAATAAGAGAATGAGCACTTGTCAAAAATGTGTTAGAACAGGTGATATTGAAAATGTTGGTAAGACTGATAGACATGGTACTTTTTTCGAAATGTTAGGAAATTTTTCTTTTGGAGATTACTTTAAGACTGAAGCAATTGATTGGGCTTGGGAGTTTATGACAGAGGTGTTAAAGATATCAAAAGACAAATTATGGGTGTCTGTATATTTAGATGACGATGATGCTTATAAAATATGGAATGAAAAGATAGGAGTATCTAAGGATAGAATAGTTAGACTAGGAAAAGAAGATAATTTTTGGGAAATGGAAGTAGGCCCATGTGGTCCATGCTCAGAAATATATATTGATAGAGGGGAAAAGTATAGTTGTGGAGATGAAGATTGTAAACCTGGATGTGAATGTGATAGATACGTTGAGGTTTGGAATTTAGTATTTTCTCAATACGATAAAGATGAAAAAGGTAACTATAATCCATTACCTAATCCAAATATAGATACTGGTATGGGATTAGAAAGAATAACAGCAGTTCTGAACGATGCTAATAATATTTTTGAGATAGAGCCTATAATTACAATTATTAATGAAGTTGAAAAAACAGCTAATGTTAAATATGGTGAAGATAAAAAAACTGATGTATCAATTAGAGTTATAACAGATCATATTCGAGCAATGACTTTCTTAGTTTGTGATGGTGTAATTCCTAGTAATGAAGGCAGAGGCTATGTTTTAAGAAGAGTAATAAGAAGAGCTTCTAGACATGGAAAATTATTAGGAATAAAAGGTAATTTTTTGAACCGATTAGTAGATTCGGTTATTGATAATTGGAAAGAATTCTATAATGAATTAGATGATATGAAAGGTCAAATCAAAAAAATTATTAAAATAGAGGAAGAAAAATTTGAAGAAACTATTGACCAGGGAATAGAGATATTAAAATCCTATATAAATGAAATGAAATCAAATAATGAGACTACTTTAAAAGGGGAAAAAGCTTTTAAATTGTATGATACTTATGGTTTTCCACTGGATTTAACTAAAGAAATATTAGAAGATGAAGATTTGAAGGTTGATGAAGAACAGTTCAATAAAGAGATGGAGTCTCAAAGAAATAGAGCTAGAAGTGCTAGAAGTAGTGATGGTATAGAAGCTTGGGATGCAAATAAGAGCTTGGATTTAGATGTAGGTATAAAAACAGAGTTTGAAGGATATGACAAGTTATCTAGTCAATCTAAAGTATTGGCAATTATTAAAGAAAGCCAATCTATAGAAAAATTATCTGAGAATGAAGAAGGATATATAATATTAGATAATACTCCTTTTTATGGTGAAAGTGGAGGACAAATTGGAGATAAAGGAACAATAGAGAATAAATATTTTACAGGATCAGTATATGATACTAAGCGTAATAATGATAGATTTTTACATTTAGTTAAAGTAAATTCAGGAGAAATAAGAGTAGGAGATCAAGTAAATGCTTTAGTTGATAAATCAATAAGATCTGATATAGCAAGGAATCATTCAGCTACTCATCTTCTTCATAAAGCATTAAAAGAAGTAATAGGAGAACATGTAAATCAAGCAGGATCATTAGTAACTGAAGATAGACTTAGATTCGACTTTACTCATTTTGAAGCCTTAACAAAAGAACAAGTGAATGAGATAGAAAAAGTAGTTAATAAACAAATTTTTGATTCTCTACAAGTAGAAGTATTGGAAACAAGTATAGATGAAGCAAAACAAATGGGAGCAACTGCATTATTTGATGAGAAGTATGGTGAAAAGGTAAGGTTGGTTAAAATAGGGGATTACAGCATGGAACTTTGTGGAGGTACTCACATAAATAATGTTAGTCAAATAGGAATGTTTAAAATAATAGGAGAATCAGGAATTGCATCTGGTGTTAGAAGAATTGAAGCAGTAACTGGTAGAAAATTATACAATATGATTAATGAAATGGAAAATGAAATAAATAGTATTGCTACTATACTGAAAACTAATAAAGATAATTTTATTGAGAAAGCTAAAAGTACTATAAATGAAGTGAAAACTCTAGAAAAAGAAATTGATATGCTTAAATCAAAATTAGCAAATTCAAAAATAGATGATTTATTAAAAGAAGTATATAAAGTAGATGGAATAAACATAATAACTAAGAAAATTGATGGAATGGATATTGATGGATTAAGACAATTAGGAGATAAATTAAAGGATAAAACTGATAATATAGTAGTAGTATTAGGTACAGAAAAAGACAATAAAGTAAATTTCATTGCAACAGCTACACAGGATGCAGTAAAAGAAGGCATTCATTGTGGGAATATTATAAGAGAAGTTGCAAAGACTACTGGTGGAGGCGGCGGTGGAAGACCAAATATGGCACAAGCTGGCGGTAAAGACCCTGCTAAAATTCAGGAGGCTTTAAATAAAGTTAAGGAATTAGTTAAAGAACAATTAAATAAATAATCAAAACTCCATTGAAGAGAATACTAATATCCTATATAATAAGGTATATAGAGATTATTCCAATTTGTGAGGAATCGTTATAAAAAGAGGGGTGTTCTTATGAGTGATATAAATAAAACAATGATGTTTGATGTTTCAAAGATTGAGGAGAATAAAGCTGAAGATATACTTTTATCCGTGTATCATGCTTTAGAAGAAAAAGGTTATAATCCTATCAACCAAATGGTAGGTTATATTTTATCTGGTGATCCTACTTATATAACAAGTTATAATAATGCAAGAAGTATGATAAGAAAATTAGAACGAGATGATTTATTAGAGGAATTGCTAAAAAGTTATTTAAAAGATAGATAATTCATAAAAGAAGGGTAAGTTTTGAAAAGATATAGGTATATCTTATTCATAATATTAGTATTTACAATATTATTAAACAATACAATATGTTTAGGTTATAATGATAGTAGAGTTTCTAACTTTTATATAGTAGTAATTAATAGATTAACTTTAGAAGATATTGATGAATTAGAGTCCTTAAAAAAGATAATCTCTGAAGGTAGCATTGGTTTAATGAATCCAAAAGGTGCTTCTAGCTACACAAATTATGAAGGTTTTGGAACACTTAATTCTACTAATAAGATATTAGCTAAAGTAGAAAATTACTATCCTATAGATATATCGAAAGAGCAAGGCTTATTAGGACAAGACACAATTGTTGATAGCAACAATTCAATGATAGAACAGATTATAGATACAAATAAGAATAGTCTTTATAATCCAGATATAGGGATTATAGGGAAAATACTTCATTTAAATAATATAAAGACAGCAGTATTTGATTATTCAGATACTGCTGATACTTTTGTAGGAAAAACAAAACTAATTGCAATGGATAAGGAAGGTGAAGTAGACTATACATCAATATATTACAGTAATTATAATAATGAAGATGATATTAGTAATTATTATAATAACATTTTTAACAACTTAAGCAGAGTTAAAGATTCATCAGATTTTATTGTAATTGACACTGAGAATTTAAACAATACTCTATCATCAAGAATAGATACTTTAAATAGAATTGATAATTTTTTAAATGTTATGATAAATAATATTGATAAATCTAAAGACAAAATGATTATTATTAGCCCTAATATTCAGGAAGAGCTTTCTAAAGGATTAACTCCTATTGTTATTTGGGGTAAAGATATAAAAAGAGGTATATTATATAGTGATTCAACAAAAAGAGAAGGAATACTAACGAATTTAGATGTAGCACCCTATATAATAGAAAGCTTTGGTATCAGCAGTGAATATCTTGATAGTAGTGGAGTAGTCAATATAGAACGGGAATCAAATTTTGATTACATCAAAAATATAAATAACATAATTAATAGGACTTCAAATATAAGAGAGGAAACATTTAAAATAGTAACAATATTAGGATTTATATTTTTATTTCTATATTTAATTCTGAATATTTTTAGGATTAAGAATTTATACATAAGTATTTTATTAGAACACACAACTTATATATTTATTTTAGTCCCCTTTGTATTATTAATTAGTTCAATATTTGATAATAACATATACTTTACAATGATTTTTTTAGCTGTTTTATTAGTATTGTTTAAGGTTAGGGGTATAAATCCAAAGTATATATGTGGACTTACTTTTATTACTATAGTTATTGATCTTTTAAATGGGAGCAAACTTATAGCATCTTCTGTGTTAGGATATGATCCCTTGATTGGTGCAAGGTACTATGGGTTAGGAAATGAAATGGCTGGTATATTGATATTTAATATGATTTATTTCACTAAAATTATGATTAAAAATAATGAAGGATTAAAAATACTATTTATTTACTTTTTCACTTTTATTATCGTAATATCTCCCAGTTGGGGATCAAATTTAGGGGCCGGTTTATCTATTCTTAGTATGCTATTATATATTATCTACCAGGGGCTAAAGGAAAAAAATCACCATAGAATTATTATGAAAATTATTAGTTTTGGAATAATTATTATATCAATGGTTATAGTCTATATTATGTTTTTCTCTATTGAAGAAAGTCATATAAGTGAGTTTCTTAATAAGATCTCCTCTCATGGGGTAGTAAGTGTTTTAGATATATTTAAAAGAAAGATTTTAGTAAATATAAGATTACTAGGAGATAGCATGTGGAACAAAATACTATTTATCACAATACCTACCATTTGTATTCTTTTAAATCAACTAACAAAAAACAATATAGTAGAAAAACAGGAGTTATTATTAATCAACAGTCTTATAGTTGGAAGTATAGTTGGTTTTTTAGTAAATGACTCTGGACTCTTATTATCAGCTCTAGCTAATCTTTATCTTTCTATTTTTTTAATATATGTTACAATAATTAAAGGAAAGTATAAAGGGAGTGAATAGATGAAATCTATTAAATTAGGAAATACTAATATAGATGTTTCTAGATTATGCTTTGGGTCTCTCACTATAAGTCCATTACAAAGAAATCTCTCTTATGAAAAAGGTGCGGAATTATTAAAATATGCTTTTAATAAAGGTATAAAATTTTTAGATACTGCAGAATTATATAATAATTATAAACATATAAATTTATTTCTCAAAGGAATAAATAGAAAAGATTATGTAATTGCTACAAAGTCTTATTCTTACTCTACAAAGACTGCAGAAGATAGCTTAATGAAAGCATTAAAAGAAATGGGTACTGATTACATAGATATATTTTTATTACACGAACAAGAAAGTGATAATACAATAAGAGGACATTATGAAGCAATTGAATATTTTTTAAAGGCTAAGGAAAAAGGGATTATTAGAAGTATAGGTATATCAACCCATAGAGTAGAAGGGGTTTTGGCAGCATCTAAATATAATGAGATAGAAGTAATTCATCCTATAATAAATAAATTAGGAATAGGAATTCAAGATGGTAATGCTAAAGATATGTTAGAAGCAATAAAAAAGTGTCATATGATGGGCAAAGGAATATATGGTATGAAACCTTTAGGAGGCGGACATCTTTTAAACAATGTAGAAGAAGCTTTTAATTATGTCCAAGATATTGAGGAGATACATTCCATTGCTATAGGTATGCAATCAAAGGAAGAAATAGATGCTAATGTAAGCTTAATTCAAAGTAGAACTATAGATAAACATACAAAGGAAAAACTCCGAAAAACTAATAGAAAACTTCATATTGCAGAATGGTGTGTTGGATGTGGAAAGTGTAAAGATATATGTCAACATAGCGCATTAGAAATTATTGGTAAAAAAGCTCAAGTAGATATGAATAAATGTGTATTATGTGGTTATTGTGGTAAATATTGCAGTGAATTCTGTATTAAAATAATATAGTGGAGGATAAGATGGAAAGATTATTAGGTTTAGATGTGGGAGATAAGACTATTGGAGTAGCAGTAAGTGATCCATTAGGCTTAACTGCTCAAGGTGTAACAACTATTAGAAGAATTGGTATTAAAAAGGACATAAAAGAGATGATACAAATTATTGAGGAGTATAAAGTATCAAAATTAGTAGTAGGTTTACCGAAGAATATGAATAATACTTTAGGGCCTCAGGGAGAAAAAGTATTGAAGTTCGTAGATAAACTAAAGGAAAAAATTGATGTAGAAATAATATATCAAGATGAGAGATTAACAACAGTATCTGCTCAACGGACATTAATTCAAGCAGATATAAGTAGAAAAAAAAGAAAAGAAGTAGTAGATAAGTTGGCAGCAGTTTATATATTACAAACTTATCTAGATACAAATAAATAGGAGGAATTATTGTGGAAGAAAAATTTGTATTTATTGATGAAAATGGAAAAGAGCATAATTTTGAAATCATTCATTTATTTGAAGTTGAAGAATCAGAATATGCAGTTGTACAGCCCGATGATATGGAAGAAGGATTACTATTGAAGGTAGAATATGATGAAAATGGAGATGCCTTTCTAATGGAGATTGAAGAACAGAAAGAATTTGATGAAGTTAGTGAGTTATATATGCAACTTGTTGATGAAGAGTAATGTCAAAATTAGCTCAAGTAGATATAACTGGAGAATTAATAGAAGCTAAATTCATAAAACGTTTGAATAGATTTGTTGCAGAAATCTCTATTGATAATGAAATTCATTTATCCCATGTACCAAATACAGGAAGAATGATAGAATTATTAGTTCCTGGGGCAAACATTATAGTTAGACGAATTTATAGTATAGAAAGAAAAACTAAATTTGACTTATTGATGGTTAACCATAATGGTATTCTAGTGCTAATAGATTCAGCTATGCCAAATAAAATATTATTTCATTCCTTAAAAAATTATCAATTACCGTTTTTTAAGGATTATATCGAAGTAGTTAAAGAAGTGAAGTATAAAAATAGTAGATTTGATATAGCTCTCAAGGGCAATATAAATACATTAATAGAGGCTAAGTGTGTAACTTATGTAGACAAAGATGTAGCTAGATTTCCTGATGCTCCTACCGAGAGGGGCACAAAGCATGTTTTAGAACTTATAGAATCTATTGAAGATGGATTTGAGGCTGCTGTCATTTTTGTTATTCAAAGAGAAGATGCACAAGTGTTTATGCCTAATCATTCAATGGATCCAAAGTTTAGTAAGGCATTAAAATTAGCAGCTAAAAATAATGTAAAGATAAAAGCAATTAAATGCAATGTTACAGATGCAAATATACAACTTTTGGAAGAAATAGAAGTTAAATTATGATTATCAATTGAGTTTTATTTGCAATCAATATTGACATTTCCATAATATAGATATATTCTATTAATAGAATAAAAAAAGCAGGTGATTTAATGGAGTCATTATTTGACATGTTAAGAACTAAACTTAAGGAAAAAGGTTATAAATTGACGACTCAACGAAGAGTAATTTATGATATCTTTATAGAAAATCAAGGAAGTCATCTTAGTCCTGAAGAAGTTTATGATATGGTGAAGGATAAGTATCCTGAGATAGGATTAGCAACTGTATACAGAACTCTTCAATTGCTGGAAGAGTTAGACGTTATATATAAATTGAATTTTAATGATGGATGTAATAGATATGAGCTTAATACCAATGCTAATCATCATCAGCATCACCATTTGATATGTATGGATTGTGGTAAAGTACTTGAAGTAGAGATCGATTTATTAGACAAATTAGAAGATAAAATTGAAAAAGAAGGTAAATTTAAAATAGTAGATCATAACGTTAAATTTTTTGGATATTGTGAAGATTGTCAAAGCGAATAATGCAGGATTACATATACCAACTATAAAATTTGTTAAGGCTATATGATTAAGGGAAGAATATTGGGCATAATAAAGGTAGCGATAAAACGTGGAATGAGATACGATAGTGGATCAGTTAAAGGAGAGTGATTAGGTGGGAAAACAAACACCAAATGTTAAAATAATCCCATTAGGTGGATTAAATGAAATTGGAAAAAACATTACAGTTATTGAATATAAAAATGATATTATAGTGATAGATTGTGGAATTATATTCCCAGAAGACGAGATGTTAGGTATTGATGTAGTTATACCTGATATAACATATTTAGAAAAAAATAAAGAAAAAATAAGAGCTATTGTATTGACCCACGGACACGAAGATCATATTGGAGCGCTACCATATGTATTAAAGAAAATAAATGTACCAGTTTACGGAACTAAATTAACCTTAGGCTTAGTAGAAAACAAACTTATTGAAAAAGGTATAAAAAATGCTACATTAAATGTAGTTAAGCCAGGACAAAAAACGAAATTAGGATCAATGGTAGTTGAGTATATAACTGCTAATCATAGTATTCCTGATGCAGTTTCTTTAGCTATTCATACTCCAGAAGGAGCAATAGTTCATACAGGAGACTTTAAAATTGATTATACTCCTATAAACGGAGACATGATGGACTTAAATAGATTCGCAGATTTAGGTAGTAGAGGAGTATTAGCTTTATTAGCAGATAGTACAAATGTTGAGAGACCTGGATCTACTATGTCTGAAAAAACGGTAGGAAATACATTCAATGATATCTTTAAAACGGCTGAAGGAAGAATAATCGTAGCAACCTTTGCATCGAATGTGCATAGAGTTCAACAAATTATTAATGCAGCGGTTATGTTTAATAGGAAAGTTGTAGTTTCTGGAAGAAGCATGATAAATGTAGTTAGAGTTTCAACAGAATTAGGATATTTAGATGCTCCTGAAGGTACTATAATAGATATTAATGATATGAATAAGTATCCAGATAACGAAATCACTATAATTACAACAGGTAGTCAAGGAGAACCGATGGCAGCATTATCTAGATTAGCTTCTTCCGATCATAGAAAAATGGAATTAATACCTGGAGATTTAGTAATCATCTCTGCAACTCCAATACCAGGTAATGAAAAGACAGTATCAAGAGTAATAAACCAGTTGTTCAAAAAAGGTGCTAAGGTTATTTATGAAGCATTAGCTGATGTTCATGTTTCTGGTCATGCTTGTCAAGAAGAATTGAAGTTAATACATTCACTAGTGAAACCTAAGTACTTTATTCCTGTTCATGGAGAGTATAGACACTTGAATCAACATGCACAATTAGCTGAAGACCTTGGAATGAAAAGAGATAATATATTCATAATGGAGAATGGATCTGTTTTAGAATTAGGTAGAAGCTATGCTAAAGTTAATGGAAGTATTCCATCAGGAAATATATTAGTTGACGGATTAGGTATCGGTGATGTTGGAAATATTGTATTAAGAGATAGAAAACATTTATCCGAAGATGGACTTATAGTAGTAGTTGTAACCATAAAGAAAGAAAATGGGAAGGTAGTTTCTGGTCCCGATATTGTATCAAGAGGTTTTGTATATGTTAGAGAATCAGAAGATTTAATGGATGAAGCTAGAAGAGTAGTAAGAGACGTATTAAAAGAATGTGAAAAGAATCAAATAACTGATTGGTCAACACTTAAATCTAGTGTTAGAGATGCTCTAAGGAATTTCTTATATCAAAAGATTAAGAGAAATCCTATGATATTACCAATAATAATGGAAGTTTAAAAATAATAGTCACAGCTCCTCGCTGTGGCTATTATTTTCAATTATAAATACATGGGGGGGATATTATGGGTATAAGATTAATACTATATTTAGCAATTATTTTTTTGGGTGGAATAGTAGGATATAAAGATCTTGTACATAAAACTGTAGTAAGTAAAATGAATCTTATACAATCACTATGCTTATTATCTTTACTTTTTATTATGGGGATAAAAATTGGTGGAGATAAAAAGGTTATTTCTTCTTTCTTTAAGCTAGGGTATCAGGCTGTTATAATCTCAGTATTCTCAATAGCTTTAAGTGTATTATTTGTTATGGCTATTAAGAAGTTTGTAATCGATAAAGATGAAGAAGAGGGGGATGAAAATGAGTGTTAGAATAATCCTATCAGTATTAGGTGGAATATTATTAGGATATTACTTTTCTCCAGAATATATTTTAACTAATACAGATATCATTATAGATATTGGATTATGTATTCTTTTGTTTTTTGTAGGAATTGATATAGGTAAAAATAAAGAGGTATTATCAAGAATAAAAAAGATGGGATTTAAAATTTTATTAATACCTTTAATGATTATTATAGGTAGTATAACTGGAAGTATGTTGGCAGGATTAATAATAGACTTGCCTATAAATGAATCAGGTGCTGTAGGAGCTGGATTAGGGTGGTATACTTTATCGGCTATGATGCTTGCAAATTATTCCTCTGAACTTAGCACATTAGCTTTTTTAACAAATGTAGTTAGAGAAATAATAGCACTAATAACTATACCTTTAATAGCAAAATACATAGGAGATTTAGAAAGTATCGCTCCTGCAGGAGCCACAGCAATGGATACTGCCTTACCAATGATATCTAGATCTACTAATCCTAAAACAGCAATCATATCATTTATTACAGGAGTAATTCTATCAACTTCTGTACCTATATTAGTACCAATAATTATCAATATATAAGGAGTGATTAATGTGAATATATATGATTCTGCTCATAATCTAGCAAATGCATTAAAAGAGTCTGATGAATATAAGGAATATATAAAGTTGAAAGAAAAAGTTTATTCTGATCCTAATAGTAAGAAAGTATTTGAAAATTTCAAGTCAAAGGTTATGGAAATCCAAATGGCGCAAATGGCTGGACAAGAATTGGAAGAAGAAAAAATTAATGATATTAAAGAACTAGAAGAAGCAGTAATGAAACACGATACTATAAGTGATTTGTTTGCTGCTGAAATGAGATTTACACAAGTAATGAATGATATATATATAATATTAAATGATAAACTAGATATAAATTAAAGATAAGAAGCCAATATATATTGGCTTCTTATCTTTTGTTTTACTTGTAATAAGAGTGACAAAATTATATAATTAGGAATATATAAATTTTGTCGGAGTGTGATGAAAATGAAGGTATTATTAAAGGGGTTTATAGGATTACTAATTATTATCCTAATAGGAGGAATAGGGGCTAAATATTATTATGAAGTTAATACAAAGCCTGTTTCTACAGATAATGATATTGAATCAGTTGAGGTCGAAATTCCTAGTGGTAGTTCCACTAGTAAAATAGCATCTTTACTAGAGGAAAATAAGCTAATAAGAAATACTAACGTATTTAGAGTCGTTTCAAAATTAAAAGGAACTGACGGAAAATTAAAAGCGGGTTTTTATAATTTAAATACGGGAATGTCTCCAGGAGAAATATTAGATGAATTAGTAGAAGGTGGGAGAAGTGGTAAAACCATAAAATTTACTATTCCAGAAGGATATACTATAGAGGAGATGGCAGATAAATTATCTAAGGAAGAGATTATAAATAGAGAGACCTTTATAAACTTAACCAATAATATAGATAAATTCTCGGAGGATTATGAATTTTTAAACGAAATTCCTGAAGGCAATAATATGGAAGGTTATTTATTCCCAGAAACTTATGAGGTGTATGCTGATTCTTCTGAGGAAGAAATTATTAGAAAAATGCTAGATCAATTCAATTCTGTTTATGTTGAAAAGTTAAAGGGTAAAAAGTTTAAACAAGGTTTGAATATTAATCAATTAATAACTTTAGCTTCAATAGTTGAAAGGGAAAGTATGGTTGATGAAGAGAGATCAAAAGTTGCAGAAGTATTTTATAATAGACTTGAAATAGGTATGAAACTACAATCCTGTGCTACAGTTCAATATATATTAGGTGAAAGAAAGCCGAATCTCTCTATTGCTGATACACAGATAGATTCCGTTTATAATACTTATTTGAATACCGGATTACCTCCAGCGCCAATAGCTACACCAGGGTTAGAAGCTATTGAAGCTACGATTAATCCTGAAGAACATGATTTCCTATACTTTGTATTAAAAGATGATGGAAGCAGCACTCATACATTTAGTACAAATTATTCAGACCATTTAAAGGCGAAATAACATATAACGAATCTAAATAACTTTTTTGGAAAGAATAATACGTGGTATAATAAACCACGTATTATTCTTTGTATGTAAGGAGAGATATAATTTGAGTAATATAAATAAAGAATATATTGAAGAGTATATCAGAGAGATAATACCAAAAAGAACAGAGTTAATCCAATCTCTAGAAGAATATGCTAAAGAGAATCATGTACCAATTATTCACTTAGAAGTGGCAGAGTTTTTAAAGGTATTAATAAAAATAAAAAAAGCTAAAAATATATTAGAAATTGGATCTGCCATTGGTTATTCAGCTATAATAATGGCATCTAGTATGGACAATGGTAGCCTAACATCTATAGAGAGAAGAGAAGATATGGTTAATTTAGCAAAATCAAATATAGAGAAATCTGGACTAGAAAGAGTAAATATAATTCATGGAGAAGCTCAAGAAGTATTACCAAATATTAAACAAAAGTTTGACTTTATATTTATAGATGCAGCTAAAGGTAAGTACATGGAATTTTTACCTTTTTGTATTGATATGTTGGAAGAAAATGGCGTTATAGTATCAGATAATGTACTCTTTAAAGGAATGGTAGCAAATGATGATTTAGTTGTAAGACGAAAAAAGACAATCGTAAGAAGAATGAGAGAATATCTTGATTATATATCGAACCATCCAAGATTAACAACAAGTGTAATACCAATTGGAGATGGTATGGCTATTTCATATAAGGAGGATGACAAGTAATGAGGGATGTTGAATTATTGGCTCCAGCGGGAGATCTAGAGAAACTAAAGATGGCTATAACCTATGGTGCAGATGCAGTATATTTAGGTGGGGAAGAGTTTGGATTAAGAGCTCAAGCAAAAAACTTCACTATAGACCAAATAAAAGAAGGTTTAGAATTTGCTCATCAAAGAGGTAAAAAAGTGTATGTAACATTGAATATTATACCTCATAATGATGATTTATCAGGATTAGATGAATATGTACTTAAATTAAATGATATAGGAGTAGATGCAGTAATAGTATCAGACCCTGGAGTGTTCTCTATCGTAAAAGAGCTTGTACCGGATATGGAGATGCATTTAAGTACCCAAGCAAACACAACTAATTATGGGACAGCTAATTTTTGGTTTAAACAAGGGGTTCAAAGAATAGTAGTTGCACGAGAATTGTCATTAGAAGAAATAAAAAATATCAAAGATAATACACCAAAGGAATTAGAAATAGAAGCCTTTGTACATGGGGCTATGTGTATATCATATTCTGGAAGATGTTTGCTTAGCAATTATATGACTGGTAGAGATGCTAATAGGGGCGAATGTGCTCAAGCCTGCAGGTGGAAATATAATTTAGTTGAAGAGAAAAGACCAGGAGAGTATTATCCAGTATATGAAGATGAGAATGGAACATACATCTACAATTCTAAGGATTTATGTATGATTAAGCATATACCACAAGTTATTGAAGCAGGAGTAAAAAGTTTGAAAATTGAAGGCCGTATGAAAAGTTCATATTATGTTGCAACTATAATAAGATCTTATAGAATGGCAATAGATACTTATCTTGCTAATCCAGAAAAATATGTTTATAATGATATATGGTTAGAAGAAATAAAAAAAGCCAGTTATAGAGATTTCACTACAGGTTTTTACTTTAATAAACCTACTGAAGAAGATCAATTATATGGAAGTAGCTCATATATAAGAAATTATGATTTCTTGGGTCTTGTTTTAGATTATAATGAAGAAACTAAAATTGCCACTGTGGAACAAAGAAATAGAATCTTTGATGAAGATACAGTAGAAATTTTTGGACCAAACAAAGAATATTTTGTACAGCAGATAGTTAGAATGTGGGATAAAGATGATAATCCTATTGATGTAGCCCCCCATGCTAAACAGATAATAAAAATTAAAGTAGACAAACCTGTAGAGAAATGGGATATGATAAGAAAAGCAAGAGAGGAATGATATTTTTGAGTAAACCAGTATTAATAGGAATAACAGGAGGTACTGGCTCCGGTAAAAGTACTGTAGCACAAGCAATATTTAAGTCATTACCCCAAGAAAATATTTTAATAATAGAACAAGACTCTTATTATAAAGATCAAAGCCATTTAAGCTTTGATGAGCGAACTAAGACTAATTATGATCATCCACTAGCTTTTGATAATGATTTGTTCATTGAACACTTGAAACAATTAATAAATAAAGAAACTATACAAAAACCTATCTATGACTTTGAAAAGCATAATAGAAAAGAAGAAACAATTAATGTAGTAAGTAAAGATATAATAATTGTTGAAGGAATAATGATTTTAGAAAATGAAAGAATAAGGGACTTATTAGATATAAAAATATATGTGGATACTGATTCAGATGTTAGAATAATAAGAAGAATACTTAGAGATATCAGAGATAGAGGCAGAACATTAGATTCAGTAATAGATCAATATCTTACTACTGTAAGACCAGCTCATTTACAATTCATTGAACCTGCAAAAAGATATGCGGATTTAATTATACCAGAAGGAGGATTTAATAAAGTTGCTATAGACCTGATGGTTACTAAAGTTAAATCTATTGTAAGAGAAAAGCAATCAAAATAACTATTATACCTTCGGGATGTTTTGGAAATACTTATATTAAAACATCTCGGAGGTATCTTTATGTCCTTATTGAATAAAAGACTAAAACTATTATATAAATTTTCATTAGTATTATTTTGTGTGTTAATTCTAAGAATATCTTGGATACAGTTAATGCTAGGTCCCAAATATAAAGAAAAAGTACAAAATCAATGGTATTATCCTATAACAAATTCTTCTGTTGGGACCATATATGATAGGAATATGGTGCCATTAACGAATAAGGTAACTCAAAAATATTTATATGTACCTAAATCTAATCTGATGAATGATATGGAATATTATGAAGAATTATTAAAGAGATTAAACTATTCTGAAAAAGAACTTAATAAATACATAAATGATGAATACACTAAGGTTATTAAAATTCCTATAAGTGAAGATTTTAATAATGAAGATCTTGAAAATACTTTTATATTAGAAGAGAGCGAAGAATATAATGATGAAAATATTTTAGCTCATGTAATAGGATATATAAATCAAAATGGAGAAGGTATAGGAATAAGGAAAATGTATAATGAAACTTTATCAAAAGGGAATAAGAGTAAAGTACTACTAACTTTTGATGGAAGAAATAGACTCCTATATGATAAGGAAGATTATCTAAATGTTAGTGAAAACAAATCAACTATTAGAAATTCTATTCAATTAACTATAGATTATGATATACAAAAAATAGTTGAAGAAACAATGGAATCAAGAGGATATGAAGGAGTAGTGATTGTTACAGAAGTAGAAACTGGAGAAATATTAGCTCTAACTAGTCAACCGGATTTCAATTTAAATGATATAGGAAGTAGCAATAAATCAAATGATAATTCTCAAATAAATAAAGCAATAAAATTCCATTATGATCCTGCTTCTATATTTAAGACAATAGTTCTTTTAAGTGCATTAGAAAATAATATTGATTTAGATGAGAAGTTCTTATGTGAAGGTAGTATAGATATTGGAGGAATAAAACCTTATAGTTGTTATAATGAGAAGGTCCATGGTGAGCTTACAATCAAAGAAGCCTATTCTTATTCTTGTAATACCATATTTATTCAATTAGCTCAGAAAATCGGAGGAGAAAAAATCATTGAAACTGCAAAAAAAATGGGTTTAGATGAAAAGGTAGATATAGGTTTAGCTGGTGAAATAAAAGGTAAGTTTGCTCCAATAGATAACGTAAAAGGCCCTGGGATAGGTAATCTCGCAATGGGTCAGGCATATGTTAGATTGACTCCTATTCAAATTAATAATTTGACAATGATAATAGCTAATGATGGTATTAAGAAAGATATATCAATAATAAAGGGCTATGCAACGAATACAGGAAAAGAATCCCAGAGATTTACTAAGAAAGAAGACCAATGGGTAATAGATAGTAGTTACACCAATGTTATAAAAGAATATATGGAATCAGTTGTAAAGGAAGGTACAGGTAGTTTAAAAATCAAACTAGAGGAATATGGAGGAGCTGCAGGTAAGACAGGAACGTCAGAAAAGTCTAAAGGAAATAGTAATGGTTTATTCACAGGATATTCTCCTTCAGATAATTCTAAATATGCTATAACTATAGTTGTAGAAAATATAGCTAGAAATGAGACTAGTTCTAATACAGCAGCAGTTGTATTTAATGAGATAATTCAAAAAATAAATCAAATAAAAAACAAATAAATTAATGAGACTTGCACACTTACATATATATAAGCATAACCTATAATGTGGCTTAATATATTGGAGGTGTGCGTTTTAATGTTGGCTTCACTTCTATTCTCAATTTTTAATTTAATCAAACCAGTTTCTATATTTTTAGGGTATATTTCCAATAATAACTCTTTTCCTCAACCTTTAAATAAAGATGAAGAGAGAAAGTATTTAATACTTTATGAACAAGGAGATGAAGAAGCAAAAAACATCTTGATAGAGCGTAATTTACGCCTAGTAGCACATATAGTGAAGAAATATCATAATACAGGGAGAGAAGTAGATGATCTAATATCAATTGGTACAATAGGATTAATAAAAGCTATATCAACTTTTGACAGAACAAAAGGAACTAGATTAGCTACTTATGCTGCTAGATGTATTGATAATGAAATACTAATGTGTATAAGATCAGATAAGAAAACAAAGTCAGAAGTTTATCTACAGGATCCAATAGGAGTAGATAAAGAAGGTAACGAAATATCATTATTAGATATACTTGGAACAAATCCAGATGATGTTATTGATGAAGTACATCTTAAAATACAAGTAAAAAAACTATATGAGAAAATAAATTTAGTATTAAAAGGAAGAGAAAAGAAAATAATAGAACTTAGATATGGTTTATTACAATGTGGTAGTAAAACTCAAAGAGAAATAGCAAAAACATTAGGTATATCAAGATCTTATGTTTCAAGAATAGAGAAAAGAGCAGTAACTAAATTAAATAAAGCTATGGAGATGGGAAAATAAATTCTTGCAAGTAGGCAAGAATTTATTTTTTTATAAAACTAAGATAGAATAAGAATATTTTTTAATAGTATAAAACACAATAAGTATTATGGAGGTGTATTATTTGGATAAGAAAAGAGCAAAAGAAATAATTCATTCACCACAGGATGTAGAAGTGTTATATAACAATTTTCCAGTTTGGTTACAAAAAGTCATGGATAAGGAAGATTTAGTACAAGTAGAAGACATGATTAATAATAAAATTATGCAAGTTCCATCAAAGGACCTAAAGGAAAGTGACTTTAAATTAGAAATGTAATTAAGAATCAAGATATAAAAAAATTATGGTGTTTGATTTTTTGCCATAATTTTTTTATATATGTAATCATAAGTAATCTTATCATAAATGATAATCAATCTATATATTAATAAGAAAAACACATATATTGGATTAATCAACCATTATATGATATTATAATACAGTTGAACAAAAAACGATGAAAATTTATAGAGAGAAGGAAATTTATTGAATACTAAAAGAGAAGATATTAGAAATATAGCGATTATAGCCCATGTAGACCATGGTAAAACCACATTAGTTGATGAACTTTTAAAGCAAAGTGGAATATTTAGAACTAATGAATCAGTTAAAGAAAGAATGATGGACTCTAATGATTTAGAAAGAGAAAGAGGAATAACCATCCTTTCTAAAAACACAGCGATTAATTATAAGGATACAAAGATAAATATAATTGATACACCAGGACATGCTGACTTTGGAGGAGAAGTAGAAAGAGTTCTTAAAATGGTAAGTGGTGTTATACTAGTGGTGGATGCCTTTGAAGGACCTATGCCTCAAACTAAATTTGTTTTAAAAAAAGCTCTAGAGCTACAATTACCAGTAATTGTTGCAATAAACAAAATTGATAGACCTGAAGCTAGACCGGAAAAGGTTATTGATGAAGTGTTAGACTTGTTTATTGAATTAGATGCTAGTGAAGAACAAATTGAATTCCCAGTAGTATTTACTTCTGCAAAAGAAGGTACATCTTCTATAGATATGAGTAAACAGGAAGATAATATGGAACCATTATTTGAAAGTATAATCAAACATACTCCAGCTCCTGATGTAGATGCAGAAGGAGATCTTCAAGTTCTTATATCTACTATTGACTATAATGAATATCTAGGCCGTATAGGTATAGGTAAAGTTGAAAGAGGTAATATAAAAACTAATCAAGATGCAATAATAGTTAACAAAGAAGAAGAAAGTAAAAATAAAAAAATCAGAATTACTAAATTATATGAGTTCGAAGGATTAAGTAGAGTAGAAGTAAAAGAAGCAAAAGCTGGAAGTATCATAGCTATTGCTGGAGTAGAAGATATCAGTATAGGTGATACAATATGCAGTATTGATAATCCAGAGCCTCTATCCTTTGTTACAATATCTGAGCCTACTATATCCATGGTTTTCTCAGTAAATAATGGACCATTTGCAGGAAGAGAAGGAAAGTTTGTAACATCAAGACAACTTAGAGAAAGATTATTTAAAGAATTGCATACTGATGTAAGTTTAAAAGTTGAAGAGACTGAATCTGCAGATTCATTTATAGTATCCGGTAGAGGAGAACTACACTTATCTATTTTAATAGAAACTATGAGAAGACAAGGTTATGAATTTATGGTATCTAAACCTAAAGTTCTATTTAAAACAGTTGAAAATAAGAAATATGAACCAATGGAAAGAGTAACTATAGATGTTCCTGAAGAGTTCATGGGATCTGTAATTGAAAAACTAGGAACAAGAAAAGGCGAGATGGTAAATATGGTGCCTAGTGAAGGCGGATATACTAGATTAGAATTCTCTATACCTGCCCGTGGACTTATTGGATATAGATCTGAGTTCATGACAGATACAAAAGGAAATGGAATAATGAATTCAATATTTGATGGATATGAGCCTTTTAAAGGAGATATACCTACAAGATCTAGGGGATCATTGGTTTCTTCTGAACAAGGTACTTCTGTAACTTATGGTATGTATCATGTACAAGATAGAGGTAATCTATTTATCCATCCGGGAGTGGAAGTATATGAAGGAATGATAGTTGGAATGAATTCAAAAACTCAAGATATAGATTTAAATGTTTGTAAGAAAAAACATCTTACAAGTATGCGTGCATCAGGGTCAGAAGAAGCACTAAGGTTAGTTCCTCCTATTATATTTAGTTTAGAGGAAGCCTTAGAATTTATTGAGGATGATGAATTAGTTGAAATTACTCCTGAAAATATTAGATTAAGAAAGAAAATTTTAGATAAAACTGAAAGAAAAAGAGCTAACAGAAAATAATAATATAGAATATTTTAAAAAGAGAATGCTTAAAGCATTCTCTTTTTTTCACCAATTATAGCTTTCATCATATTATGTACTGAAAAAAAGAGGAAAGGTGATTTGGGTGAAAGTAGGAATAATAGGTGGAGGAGTATTTGGGTTATATTGTGCCAAAGTGCTACTTGATGATGGCCATAGGGTAGATGTATATGAACAAGGTGCAGAATTAGGACAATGTGCAACAAAAGTAAATCAAGCTAGGTTGCATAATGGATATCATTATCCTAGATCAGATAAAACTGCAAAACAATGTATTGAAGGATTTAATAAATTCAGATTAGAATTTAAAGATGCAATAAATGAAAATTTTAAGCAATATTATGCAATTGCTAAAGAAGGTTCAAAAGTTAGTAGTGTGGAATATTTAAATTTTTTAGAAAGACTAAATATACCTTCTAAAATAGTTAATTTGAATAGTGATATTATTAATTCAGAATTAATAGATTTAACTATTGAGGCCATTGAATATTCTTTTGATTGGAAAAAAATTGTAGATAAATTAAGACAGGATGTAATAGATCGAAGAGGTTATATCTATCTTGGGCATAAAGTATTATCTGGAGAAGTTAAGGATGAAAATAAAAAATTAAAAGTATTATACAATGGAGATATCTTAGAAAGAGAATATGATATTGTACTAAACATTGCATATTCCAATATAAATGGTTTAAATGAAAAATTTGGTCTATCTAAACTACCTTTAGAATTTGAAATGTGTGAAGTTTGCTTAATTGAATTACCACATCCTTATAAAAATTATGGTATAACAATAATGGATGGGGACTTTACTTCAGTTATGCCTTTTGGATTGACTGGTTTTCATAGTATTACTAATGTAAGAAGAACACCCCACGAAAGATCATGTAATGGTTTGCCGCTATTTTCTTGTAATAAGAAGGAAAATGAATGTAGACCAGACAATATAGAGATTTGTATTGATTGTCCCTATAGGCTTCAAAGTGGTTATGAGGGTATGAAAAATTTTGCTATTGATTATATTCCTTTTATGAAATATGCAAATGTTATAGATTCAATGTTTACTGTTAAAACAATATTGAGTGATGTAGATGACACTGATGAAAGACCTAGTGTTATATTTGAGTATCCAGAAGCTAAAGGATATTATGTGATATTTGCTGGGAAAGTAAATACAATTATGGATATAGGATTAGAACTTATCAGTAAAATCAAGGAGGTTTAAGATATGAAGGTGGGATTAGTTGGTTATGGATATTGGGGAAGAATTTTATCTGAATATATTCAAAAAGATAAGAAGTTTGATTTGATTAGCATTTATTGCCCTTCAACAGAAAGGAATGGATTATTTACTAATGATATAAATGACTTGTTTGATAATACAGATATCCAAACAATATTCATAGCATCCCCCACTAAAACCCATTATGAACTCGGGAAGAAAGGACTTTTAAAGGATAAAAATATATTTTGTGAAAAGCCTTTAACTTTAAGTTTTAAAGAAACAAAAGAATTAGCTAAAATATCAAAAGAAAAAAACTTAATAATACAGACTGATTATGTATATACATTTTCTCCTTCCATAAACAAGATTAAGGAAATAATAGATGGTAAAAAAATAAACTATATCGAAATGAATATGAGTCAATTAGGTAAATATTATCAAGAGGATATATATTATACCTTAAGTTGTCATCAGCTATCTATATTAGATTATTTATTTGGATTAGATAATTTTGAATTTAACTTTAATGATATTATGAAAAATGATTTTGTAAGAATGGGAGAAATTCTATTTTATAATGATGACTTTCAAGGAAGGATAATAAATTCATTATATTCACCTATAAAAGAAAGATATATCAAAATATACGGTAATGATTTTTATGTAGAATATACACCTTTAAAATCTGAGACTTTGAAATATTTTAAAATAGAAAAAGAGAGACCTATAGTATTATGTAAAAAAAGTTTTGAATTCGATGAAAATAATAATATAGAGTTAATGTTAGAAGATTTTTGGAAATGTCTAAAAAATAAAAAAAATTCTAATATAGTTTCTAGTCTGAAAATATCTGAGATATTAGATTCTAGAAGGAAATCACAATTTTATAAGAGGGAGGTGAAGTGAATGAATAAAGAAATAAAATCTCCCGTTAATAAATCACTAGATAAATTCTTTAAGAAAGTAAAAGCAAAACAGGAAATTATATCTTCAAATAAAATTAAAATATCTGAAGAATTTGATTCTCTCCCTATTAAAGAACAGGGAATAACAGTAATAACATGTACTAACAAACATCAATATTTTGATAATATCTTTGAAAATTATAATAGACAAAATCATAATGTTAAAGAATTAATATTAGTAATAAATAAGAATGATATTGATATAAATTTAGTTGAAAAAAAAGCTAGAGAATACCCATATGTACGAGTATATCAATTAGACGAAGATTTAAGTTGGGGATCTTGTTTGAATTTTTGTGTAGAAAATTCATTATATAATTATATTGCACATTTTGATGATGATGATTTCTATGCATCGAATTATTTGAATGATTGTATTCACACCTATCATCATTGCAAGACAGACCTCTTAGGTAAAGCAGCTCATTATGTATATTTTGAAGAAAAGAAATTATTAGGAATCAGAACGCCAGAGCATGAGAATAAGTATACTGGTTTTGTAAATGGATCTACATTTTTTTATCACAAAAATCTAATAAATAAAGTAAGGTTTAAAGATATTAGTTTAGGAGCAGATTTAGAGTTTTGTTACGATGTAGTTAGAAGGGGATTAAAAATATATTCTAGCAACAGATACAATCATGTATACATCAGAAAAAATCCAAAGAATCATACTTGGAAAATATCTGATTCAAAAATGATGAGTTGGTGCGATGGATTTCAAACTATTCATGATTTTACTAAATTTACAGGTATCTATAATTAATTATAGATACCTGCTTTTTATAATATGTGTTCATCTAGTTTATCTAATATCTGAGAGTCTACGCTGATATCAAATTTTCTTGCAAATAATTTATCAGAGGTTAGTAATTTATCAATATCTTGTATTGTTAAAATCTTAGGATGAGATATGCCTAATATCCATTCGATATATCTAAGGTTAATATTTACTACATTTTTATTAAAGGGAGAGTTCATTACAATAGTATTAAATATCATTTCATCAGGATGTTTGGAATACTTGAAGAAATTTAAAAATTTATAATTATTATCAATATATTTAACAATATATTCTATACATTCATAGCTTAATGTCCACCAAGCTGACCCTCCATAAAAATTAGTATTATCTAAGAGCTTTCTTTTGATATTATTATTCTTCATTAAGTTTAAATAATAATCCCATTCTAAATTTTTATTATCAAAGTCATAATAGTATTCTAATCTCTCAATACCACCTTTTTCATGAGACCATTCTAATGGCGAAGGTATTTTAAAAGAATCTATATATTGGACATCATTACTAACAGAAAAATATTTTAATATATATTCGCTAGATTTAATAGGATAATCTTGACCACTTAATAAAGTGAGATAGTCAAAATTGGTATTCGAATGGTAAATTTCTTTTAAGGCATTAAATGTAGATCTCACTACGGTAAAACCACCCCAATAAACTTCTATATTATTTTTTATAAATTTTACATCAGTATCAGTAGATTTTAATATTTTTTCTTTATTAAAATTAGTTTCGAACTTCTTATCTATATTTACAAATATAATAACTAAATCGTTTTTTAATGCATTTATAAGTCTAATCAACTGATTTTCATTTTTATATGTATTTATTAAATAAACTAGTTTCATAATTAATATTCACCTTTCTTTAAGTTTAACTTTAGAAAAATATGAAAACATACCGTCTCTATACTTTATAATTATTATTTAAATTATATATCGGTTACAATTCTCATAAAATAAAGGAGTCTGAGGTTTTATGTAGAATTAATTAAATAAGGTAGATAGGTTTTAGAAAGGATGATATATATGAGTAATAATAATTTTGGTGTGAGAGATAAAACCCAAATCAAGATACTTGGTGTTTTTATGATTATAGTAAGTGTGGTTATTTTCTTTTTTTTACTTACTCCGAACCTTAATGATATTTTAAGCTGGGTTTTATTAATCTATTGTTTTTTATTAATTCCTGGAGGAATTGGATTATTGAGATTCAAAAATTGGGGTAGACTCCTTGCTATTGGATTAGATATAGGTGCAATAGTCTTTATTGTATTTATGGGAGTATTATCTCTTAGAGTTTCAGGGATGGATAAACTGTTAGATTTATTACTAAGTCTTATATTGCCATTATTAATATATAGTTTATTAGTAGATAGCAAAATTAAAAAATTATTTAGATAAAAATATCTCTACTATACGTAGAGATATTTTTATGATTTTCAACTATATTTTATTACTAAAACTTATAAAAGATTAGCTATAAACTAATATTAAGGATATTATATATTATGATATAATTAGTTGATATAATAAATGAGGTGATACCAATGACAAATAAAAGTAATAAAATAACAATAATATTTCTCTTTGCATTAATGGTTCTAATATCTATGGGAGACAATGTAAGGGGAGTGTTTATACCAGTATTTAAGAGAGAATTTAATGTTGAAGATACTTCTATGGGACTTATGCTGATAATTAGTTCTCTAGGATATATGACATTCACTTTTCTAGGGGGAATACTATGTGACAAAATTGGGCAAGGTAAAGTTCTTAAATTGGGAATTTTTTCAGCTTTAATAGCTTTGATAATTCTGTTTTTCTCTCCTAATTTTACAGTTTTGTTAGTAGGAATGTTTGTCATTAATATGGGGATATCCTTAATAGGTATTGGTATCAATACTCTAATACCACTGTTAGGTGTAGCGTTTCAAGCAATTTTAATGAATATGATCCATTCCTTTTATGGAGTAGGAGCTACTATCACCCAAAGAACTGCTGGCTTACTTCTATATGAAGGATTCAGTTGGAGAACTATATATTTATACTTAATAATATTATATTCTTTAGCTTTCATTATCTCTTTTTTTGTGAAAATACCTGAAAGAGAAAAATATGAAGAAGATAAAAGGATACAATGGGGATATATATTAAAAAATAAGCTTACATACTTTTATATGATAGCCCTAGGACTATATGTAGCTGCCGAAATGAGTACAGGAAATTGGTTTATTAATTTTATGCAAAATTCTCATGGTTTCAATGAAAATAAAAGTGCCTTTTATTCCTCATTATTTTTGGGAATTTTTACTGTAGGTAGACTAACTGGTGGATTTGTTGTTGAGAAGGTAGGACATTTTAAGAGTATTATGATTTCCTTGTTTTTTGCCACATCAATATACACATTGGGTCTAGTATTAGGAAATAAAGGGTTAATAATTGTCTCTATATCTGGTGTTTTCTTCTCTATAGTATTTCCTACTTTAGTAGTGACAATTAGCAAAGTATTTCCTAGAAATAGTTCTTTTGTTACAGGAATCGTCATTACATCTGCTTCAGGTATAAGTAT
The DNA here is from genome assembly GCF_016820655.1 of Anaeromonas frigoriresistens. Lineage (GTDB taxonomy): Bacteria > Bacillota > Clostridia > Tissierellales > SIT17 > Anaeromonas > Anaeromonas frigoriresistens. Next base: position 405,886 of record NZ_WSFT01000053.1, on the reverse strand, counting down.
GATAGTTAATTTTCTAATAGGATATTTTAATGATTTAGTAGGCACAACTAATTCCTTCTTCATAATACCTTTATCATTGTTTATAAGTACTATTTTTAGTGTAATAATCTTTTTAAATACTAAAGATGTGAGATTAGATTAATTATTCAATAATAATTCTTTAAATGGGTAACTATAATATATAGATTATTCTTAAGGAGTGATATTATGGCAGATAAACAATCTAAAAAGAGAGAGTATTTACATCTTTATAGTTTTATTTCAGATAAGGGTGATGCAATATCATTTAGATTAAACCCTGATGAAGAAATTACAGAAGAACTTTTTCATAAATATGAGAATTCCCATGAATTATCAGAAGAAGAATTAAATAAGTATCTTATATCTGAACTAGAGAATACCATTTATATTAACTATGAGGAAGACAAAGAAAAATTTGATAAAAAAGAGATTGAAGAATTAAGCAAGAATGAAAAAGCTCAGTTACTTAACAAAGTAGCAAAAATAAGAGAAGCTGATATAAAATAGCAGGCTTAGAGGCCTGTTATTCTTTTGTAGAATAAAGTAATAGAAAAATTCTATATATTGATGAAAATTTGTTATACTTATATTTGTTACTAAAATACATAATACTATTATTAAGCGGAGGTGTAATTATGAGAAATTTATTAGTACCAAAATTATATGTTGATTCTATATTTGAAATTGATTTACAAAAACTAGTGGATGATGGAATAAAAGGGTTAATAGTGGACATTGACAATACTTTAGTGGCTTGGGACAAAAAGACTGCTCCTGTAAGTGTCATAAAATGGTTTGATGAAATAAGAGAGCATGGGTTAGAGATATGTTTAGTTTCTAATAATACTGAGGATAGAGTGGTTAAGTTTACAGAGAAAATTAAAATTCATGCAGTTCATTCTGCTAAAAAACCAACTAAAGCACCTTTTTATAAAGCAATGAAAACTTTAGGAACGGATAAAACTAATACAGCAATTATTGGAGATCAAATTTTTACAGATGTTTTAGGTGGTAATAGAATGGGTATATATACAATCCTTGTTGTACCTATTAGAAGCAAAGAGTTTTGGTGGACTACTATAGTTAGAAGGTTTGAAAGGTTTGTATTAAGAAAAATTAAAAAAGGAGAGAATTAATTTGAAAATTGATTCTGATACCAGTCTCTTTTGTCTTATAGGAAATCCTGTATCAAAGAGTTTGTCACCTTTAATTCACAATATTAGCTTTGAATGGAATAAGATCAACTCTACATATTTAACCTTCAATGTGGAAGATTTAGAAAAGTCTATAGATGGAATAAAAGCTCTAGGTATAAAAGGATTTAATGTTACCATTCCATATAAAGAAAAGATTATGATCTATCTAGATGAAATAGATAAATTAGCTAAAGATATAGGTGCTGTAAATACTGTTAAGAATATAGATGGAAAGCTAGTAGGCTACAACACCGATGGTCTAGGGTTTATTAAATCTCTAGAGGAAAGAAATATCAACCTAAATAACAAGAATGTCCTTATACTTGGAGCAGGTGGAGCAAGTAGAGCTATAGCTATGACTTTAGCTAATGAAGGTATTCATAAATTACATATAACTAACAGAACAATTAAAAGAGCAAAAAATCTAGTCTCAGATATAAATAATACTTATGAGAATTTAGATGTTAAATTTATTGAAAAAAATAATATAGTGGATTGCTATGATATAGTAATCAATACTACATCTATAGGTATGTTTCCAAATATTATAGACATGCCTATAGATCCTTCAATTTTTGATGACGATACTATTATTTATGACATTATATATAAACCTAGGCCTACTAAATTCTTAAAAGAATCTAAAAAACAAAATAAAATTACAATAGATGGATTAGATATGTTGATACATCAAGCCCTATTAAGTGAGAATATATGGTTGTCTGAAAATTTAGATTATTTTTTGATGAAAAACAACATAAAAAAAAGGATTATGAAAAATAACATAGAAATTAATACTAATAAGTAGATGTAGGTGATGAGATGAGTAAATCCATTAAAAGATTGGGTGATTTGCTAGTATCAGTAAATAAAATTACTGAAGAGCAATTAAGTGAAGCCTTAAAGATTCAAAAATCTTCTGGCAAAAAGTTAGGGGAAATCCTGGTAGATAATGGGTATGTTACAGAGGCAGATATAATAGAAGTTTTAGAGTTTCAAATGGGAATACCCCATGTTGATTTACAAAAATATTTTATTGAGCCAGAAGTAGTAAACCTTATATCAGAAACTATTGCTAGAAAATATGTCTTAATTCCTATAAAAAAGGATAGAGGTAAATTAGTAGTGGCAATGTCAGATCCACTGAACCTATTTGCAATAGATGATGTTAAGATTTCATCTGGACTAGATGTAGAGCCTGTTATTTCAACTAAACAAAATATCATAACTTCAATTGAGCAATATTATGGGAAAAAGAGTGCAGAAAAGGCTATAGAGGATTTAAAAGAACAATATGATATTGACAATTTACCGGATTTAGATGATGAAATGCTAAATGAGATAAATAATGCACCAGTAGTTAGACTAGTTAATTCATTTATAAAACAAGCTATTACATCAAAGGCTAGTGACATACATATAGAGCCCTTTGAAAATAGAGTAAGGATTAGATTTAGAATAGATGGAACTCTACAAGAAATAATGAGTCCTTCTAAAAATACTCATTCAGCAATAATAACCAGGATAAAAATAATGGCAAAGATGAATATTGCAGAGAGAAGGATTCCGCAAGATGGCAGGGTAGAGTTAAATATTGATGGTAGAGAAGTTGATCTAAGGGTATCTAGTTTGCCCACAGTATTTGGTGAAAAGATAGTTATAAGACTATTAGATAGATCAAATGTTATATTATCTAAGACAGAGCTTGGATTCACAGAAGATAATCTATCAAGGTTTGATAGCTTACTAAGTAAACCCAATGGTATAATCCTAGTGACTGGTCCAACCGGGAGTGGGAAAACTACTACATTATATACTGCATTAAAGGAACTAAATAATATTGGTAAGAATATTATCACCCTAGAAGATCCAGTGGAATATAGGTTAGATGGAATAAACCAAGTTCAGATTAATCCTAAGGCTGGCTTGACATTTTCAGCAGGACTTAGATCTATTTTAAGACAAGACCCGGATATAATAATGATTGGTGAGATAAGGGATGAAGAAACAGCCCGGCTTGCTGTAAGAGCCTCCATAACAGGACATCTTGTGATAAGTACTATGCATACTAATGATGCTCCTTCTACAGTATCTAGATTAGTAGATATGGGGATAGAACCCTATTTAGTATCTTCATCAGTAATAGGGGTACTAGCTCAACGGTTAGTAAGAAGAATATGTGATAATTGTAAAATTCATTATACTATTACTGAGGAAGAAAAAGAAATTTTAAATACAGCTGAAGATATTTCTTTACATAAAGGCAAAGGGTGCAATAAATGCTATCAGTCTGGTTACAAAGGCAGAATTGCTATTCATGAAATATTAGATGTGGACAAGGATATTAGGATCAGCATCAATAATAATGATTCGATAGATGAGATAAGAGATAGAGCTAAGAGTAATGGTATGACTTCATTGTGGTCAAACAATAAATCATTAGTAGTAAAAGGTATAACATCAATTGATGAATTATTAAAAGTAACATATACGACGGAGTAGGTGATTATATGAATATAAAAGAACTTTTAAACAAGGCAATTAATATGAAGGCTTCAGATTTACACATTACTGTAGGTTATCCACCAGTATTAAGGATTAATGGCCATCTTGAAAAGATGGAGGGTGAGTCATTAACACCAGAAGATAATCATAATCTAGTGAAACAAATATTAGATGAAAAGGAATTAAATATTTTAGAAGAAAAGGGACAACTAGATAAATCCCATTCTATACAGGGAATAGGCAGATTTAGAGTAAATGTATATAAACAAAGGGGTACATATGGAGTTGCTATAAGGACTGTCTCCCTTAGTATACCAACAATAGAAGAATTGCAATTACCATCTCTAATTAAAGAGCTTACTACCAAAAGAAGGGGACTAGTATTAGTTACTGGACCAACTGGTAGTGGTAAATCTACTACATTAGCATCAATGATTAATGAGATAAATAATACTAGAAAAGATCATATATTGACTTTAGAGGACCCTATTGAATACTTACATAAGCATAATAAGAGTATTGTTAATCAAAGGGAAATAGGAACAGATTCATATTCCTTTGCAGAAGCTTTAAGGTCTGCTCTAAGACAGGATCCAGATGTTATATTGGTAGGTGAAATGAGAGACCTAGAAACCATATCAACAGCCCTTATAGCTGCAGAGACTGGACATTTAGTTCTATCTACATTGCATACAATAGGTGCAGCAAAGACTATTGATAGGATAATTGATGTATTTCCTTCTGAACAACAACAACAAATAAGAGTACAATTATCCAACGTTTTAGAGGGAATAATATCTCAACAATTATTACCTAATAAAGATAACACAGGAAGGGCATTGGCTATTGAAACAATGGTAGCTACTCCTGCTATTAAGAACTTGATAAGAGAAGGAAAAGCTCATCAGATTCAGACTGCAATAGTTACTGGAAAGAAATATGGAATGGATAGTATGGATAATAGCCTTATGAATCTTTATAAAAGAGGAATAATTTCAAAGGATGATTTGGAAAATCATTCTATTGATAAGGATATGGTGAAGAGGTATATTGGAATATAAGGGGGAGAACATGGCTGAGTTTGAATATAGTGCTATTAAACAGGATGGTAAGAAGGTACAAGGATTCTATGATGTAGATACTAAAGAAGAAGTCATAGCTATACTTAGAAGTAATGGATACTATCCTGTTTCAATTAAAGCTGTACAGGGAAGTAAGGAGATAAAATTAACACCCTTTAGTAAAGTTAAATCTAAGGATATATCAATATTTGCAAGGCAATTTTATGCTATGTTAAACTCGGGAATTACTATACTAACTATTGTAGACATATTAAGGAAACAAACCACAAATAAAAAGCTAAGAAAAGCTGTAGCAGAGATTCATGAAGATTTACAAAAGGGATTAACCTTCTCTGAGTCTATGTTAAAACAAAAAGATACTTTTCCAGATTTATTTATTAACATGGTAATGGCAGGAGAAAACACAGGAAACCTTGATATTATGATGGAAAAGATGGCAGATCATTACGAAAAGGAAAATAAAATAAACAATAAAGTAAGAAGTGCAATGATATATCCTATTATATTATCAGTAGTGTCAATATTTGTTGTTATATTCTTACTAACCGTAGTGATGCCCACCTTTGTAAGCATGTTTGAAGGAAGCGGTGTACCCTTACCTGGACCTACTAAAGCTCTATTAGCTGTAAGCTATACTATAAGAGACTTATGGTATATATTAGTCATACTTCTTCTAATATTAGCTTTTTCATTAAAAAAATATAAGAGTACTGATAGAGGTAGATATGTATTAGATAAATTAAAACTAAGAATACCAGTACTTAATAATACATTAAAAATGATAATGACATCTAGATTCACAAGAACTTTAGCTCTACTACAAACTAGTGGTATATCTCTTATGGAATCTTTAGATTTGGTAAGCAATGTATTAGGGAATAAAGTTGGAAGTGAATTTATTGGACATGCTCAAGATGAGATAAAAAAGGGTAATACACTAGGTAACGTAATGGAGGGGACAAACCTCTTTCCTCCAATGGTATCTGTGATGGTAAATGTCGGAGAAGAGTCAGGGGCATTAGATGATATATTGAACAAAACAGCTGATTTTTATGACGAAGAAGTCGAATCAGCCATAGAGAAGTTCACATCATTACTTGAACCTATTATGATAATAGTGATGGCTATAATCATAGGTTCAATTGTAATAGCTATGGTTCTTCCTATGTTTGATATGATAAATACAATATCCTATTAGGATAAAATTTTAAGGAGGTATGTAAAAATGATAAAAGCAATTCAAAAGAGAATTAAAAACAACAAAGGATTTACATTAGTAGAACTTATAGTAGTATTAGCTATATTAGGTATTATTGCGGCGATAGCAGTGCCAAAGTTTCTAGATTTTCAAGATGATGCAGCTTGGAAAGCTGATATAGCATCAGCGGCTAATATTGGAAAAACTGCTGAATTAGCATATGCTAATGGAGATATTGATGACACAACAACAGATATATTAACCGAATTAGAGTCAAAATATCTTGATAATAATCAAACAACTCCTCAATATGGAACAAACACTTTTGATGTAACTATTACTGATGGTAAAGCTGAAATTAAGTATGGATCAGGAGGTACTGTGTTATATCCTAATCCACCAGACGATAAGCCTGAAAAGAAATAACAACCAATGCCAATACTCATAACTATACTCGGCATAATAATAGGTTCATTCCTTAACGTATGCATATATCGTATACCTAGGCAGAAATCTATATCCTATCCACCTTCTAAATGCTCAAGCTGTGGAGAGGAACTTAAACCATGGGACTTAATACCAATACTAAGCTATATCTTCTTGCGGGGAAGATGTAGACAGTGTAATGATAAAATATCTTTACAATATCCAATAGTTGAGGTATTAAATGGACTATTATATTTAAGTATATATTTAAAACTGGGTTTAAGCGTCCTTTCAATTATGTACATGCTTATATCAAGTATATTGATAGTGATAAGTTTTATAGATTATCGCTATCAGATTATACCAGATAAGATACTTATAGTTGGATTTATTATAGTTTCCCTTACACATTTATTATATAATTTTCCAACATCACTATTAAATGGTCTTTTAGGACTATTAATAGGGGGAGGATTATTTTTACTTATTGCAATAGCATCAAAGGGGGGAATGGGTGGAGGAGATATTAAATTAATAGCCCTATTAGGATATATCTTTGGATTAAAGGTATTTATGGTAATGATATTATCCTTTATTTTAGGGGCTATTATCTCCCTTATCCTCTTAGCTACAAAGATAAAATCCAGAAAGGATGCTATACCTTTTGGGCCCTTTTTAGCTATTGCAGGATTAATAGTAATGCTGTTTTCAGAAGAAATATTAAATATTTATTTAAAAATTATATTTTAAGGGTTTATTAAATATTTAATAAACCCTTAAAATTAAAAATAGGAGGAAGCTATGTTTAGTAAAAAGATCATTTCATTAGATATAGGTAATGAAAACATAAAGATGTTAGAAGTCAAACAATTAAATAAGAATATAACATTAGAAAATGCTATCACTATAAATACTCCAAAGAATTCTATAGATGATGGAAATATAATGAATATTCATACACTATCCTCCTATATTAAAGAAAATTTAGATAAGCATGGATTTAAAGGAAGTAAAGGTGTTATTACTTTAGATTATCCCAATGTAATATCTCGAGAGATAATGCTTCCTTTTGCTAAAGAAGATGAATTAGAGGAAATGGTTAGGTATGAAATAGAACAATTCCTACCTATCATGTTAGATGACTATGTCATTGACTATAGAAAACGAGAAGAATTTGAAGAGGATAGTGTAAAGAAACTAAGACTATTAGTAGTAGCAATTCCTAAAAAGATAGTTGAAGGATATATGGAACTATTAGAAGTGTTAGATTTAGATCCTTATGCGCTAGATCTGAATTCTAATGCTGTATCTAAACTTATCCATAAGAAATCAAGAATAAATACTAAGATTATAAATGAAAACGATACATTAGCTTTTATAGATATTGGATATAAAAATATAAATATAAATATTATTTCTAATTACACCTCTGTATTTAATAGGGTAATTGAAAGGGGAAGTAGAGACATAGACATAGGTCTTGCTAATGCTTTTAATCTGGAATTATCAGAAGCTAAGTCAAAAAAGGAAGATTTCGATTTATATGAAGATAATATGAATTCTTATGATATTATTCATACATTGATTACTGCTGGATTAGATGAATGGATATCAGATATAGAAAAGATATTCACATATTATAGAAATATAAATAGAGGTAATAAAATAGATGGAATATACATTTATGGTGGTGGCTCAAGATTAAAAGGATTAGATAAATATCTAGAAGAAAAACTTAATATTCAAACCTGGCAACTAAAGGATATATATCCATTAAGACTAGGTAAAAAAATGAAAGCCATAGATACAATGGAGTACCTAAATAATATTGGATCAATAATAAGGTTATAAGAAGGTGAAATCATGGTAGATATAAATTTATTTTCCCCCTATATTGAAGAAGAAAGAGAATCGAAGTATAAAAATTTATACATAATTATAGGAATAGCTTCTTTTATAGTAATTAGTTCTTTGTATACCGGTTGGTATTTTCATTCGGTCAATAAACTAGAGAAGAATATTGCAGAAATGAACAGCTACCTTAGTTCTGAAGGGATCAAAACCCAATTATCAGAATTGAAACAGAAGCAAACTCAAATTAAAATATTAGATGAGTACTCCACATCAGTATCAGGAATCAATAATAAAATAACTCAAATAGATGTAATAAATACTGATATAATTGAAGAGATAAACTTCAGTATTCCGAGCTCTATATATTTTGATTCTATGAGTATCGCTGATAGAATAGTAGAAATACATGGTACTACAAAAGACAGGTCTTCCTTGGCACAATTTCAGCAAACATTAAATAATAAAATAATTTTTTCTAATGTTTATATTACTTCTATGACCAAGGATACATTAAATGATAATTATGTTTTTGTTCTTACTTCTATAATAGAAGGTGATAAAAATGAAATTGAGTAAAAGAGAAAAGATATTGATAATTATAAGTGGGGTTTTATTAGTATGCTTTTTGATATACAATTTCATATTATCCCCCCAAATCACACGATTAAATCAACTTAAAGCAGAAAATTTAAAGCTTGAAAAAGACACAACTGATTCGAAAGATAGTATAAATTCTATAAAGACATTAGAGAAGAATATTGAATCAAAAACTACTGAAATAGCTCAATCCACTGACAAGTTGTTTCCTCAATTAAAACAAAATGAAATAATACTTCTATTAGATAGATTTATTAATGACTCAAATATAACTATCGAAGGAATAAACTTTTCTGATATAGAACTAAAACCCATAGAGTATAGTCAGAGGGACATATCGGAAAAAGAAGATACAAGATTTAGAAATATAGTAAATCAGTATAATAATATAGTTAAATATAATAAAGATTTAGTTGAAGAGAGTGATAATGACCAAAATAACGAAGAAGATAATTCAAATTCGGAGGAAGAAATAAAGGTGGAGAATCTTTCTGCCACGATGGTATATTCAGGGGATTATTTTGAAATGATTGATTTTTTATCTTTAATAGATAATTATGATAAAAGTATCATAATAAGAGGTCTTACTATAATAGAAAATGAAGGCAGAGTAACAGGAAATATTTTATTAGATTTTTATGGAATACCAAAATTTGAAGATTTAGAAGATGATTTTGTAAATACTCCATCTGAAGATAGAAAGGGAAAAGATAATCCTTTTCAAATACAATAATATTATCATAACAGCTTATGTCAGTAGGATCTATATTTAATATTAGCAGTTTAAGTATATAGACTGCTGGCTTTCTATTTTGGATTTGATAGAATAGGAGAATTATATGAAAAAAACAATTTATAATAATAAAGGTTTTACATTACTAGAATTGATAATCACCCTTGCCATACTTAGTATAATAATCATACCAATAAGTTCTCTTTTCATAGGATCAGCTAAGGCAACCAATGCATCAAATGATAAAATGGTAGCCTCTTATATAGCACAAAGGGAAATGGAAAAGGTTAAGTCTACAGAGGAAATTACTGTTACTACTGACGAGAAAGAAATAGATGATACGGAACATAATGGCTTTTCTTATGCAGTAGAAATTTCTGAGGTAGAGGGATATTTAAGAGAAGAAGAAGGATATATTAATGAAATTCCTAATAATGTAGAATTAGATATGGATGAATATAGTAATTACTCTTTAGAGGTAAATACAGGAGGAAGTTATACATTAACAGGATACTCCAATGGTACCTTTCAAATCGATAATAACGAGATTATTTTATTGTTAAATATTTCAGGAGAAGATAAAGGAACTCTTACAGTTTCTATAGACAGTCCTATTTCTTTGAAGATTTATATCAAAAAAGAACAAGATATTACTATTGAAAATAAGTTAGGAAATATCCAAGTATATAGAAACTTTAGTGATAATTCAGAGCTTAAATCAGGTTCTAAAATTTATGAAGTAATAATTAAAGTGTATAAAGATAGTAACCTACTAAAAGAATTCAAAGGATATAAAAATATGGTTTAATAGGTGATTTTATGGATAAAAGAGCAATAAATAATAAAGGATCAGTACTAATAATGCTATTAATAGTTTTTAGTATTCTAACTGTATTAGGTACTACAATCTATTCTGTAGCAGTCACTAACTATAAAATAGAGACAGTGAGTGGAAAGAGAAAAGAAAATTTATATTTAGCTGAGGCAGGAATAGAAGAGGCTCATTTAATATTAACCAATGTAATCGAAGAAGCAATAGATATAGGTAATCAGGCAGCTACAGAAATTGTAAATAATATTAAAATTGCGGATAAAGAAAGTGACTATATTTTGGATGATGGAAGTATAGATTGGGATAAAGTTTATGAAAAACAAGAAACTGTTTTTAAGGCTTCTTATAAGAAACATATTGAGGAAAATTTAGAAGATACAATTAATGATATGACCAAGTATAGTTTGATAAAAAAAGAAAATTATATTATCACTTCAGAATATGATAAAGACCAGAATACAATTGGAATAAGATCTAAGTTTAGTAAGGATGACATAAAAAGAGAGGTATTTGCTTCATATAAATTATTAGAACCTCCATATAATCAAAGTTATTATTATCATAGCAATATAGTTGAAGTACCAAAGGATATATTATTTACTAAAGGATTATATACAGAAAAGAATTTGAAAAATGATTCAAATGAATTAAAAATTAAAGGTGATATTTATGTTAAAGGAGATATCTTTATAGGAACATCTACTAATAGTAATATCGAAGAGTTTTCAGTAAAAGAAGGAGACACTATTGCTTATGGAGATATAAGGGTAAATTCAAATAATGGAAAAACTATCGACTTTTCTGGAGATACCCATGCTAATAATTTTATTATTGATAAAGAATCAAAAAACTCTACTGTTGATATAACAACTCTCTATACAAAAGATGACTTAGAAATTGAGGGAAGTAAAACTAATATTACAATAGATAACTATTATGGTTATACATACGGTGAACATGGTCATATGGATGGTAGAGATGTTGCTGGGCCTGCTGATTCTAGTAGTATTAACATAGAATCAAGTGATTTAGGAAATGGGACTTCTCTTAAAATTACCAATGAAATGAGAGTTCTTGGAACTTCCTTTGTAGAAAAAATAGAACTTGAAGATAAAGAACTAAAGTACGATAATGGTCAATATCAAACGGGGGAATCTATTTCTATAAAAGGTAATTATAGAGCATATACAAAGATATTAAATCTTACAGATGTGGTTTCCTATTATCCACCTTTTATGTTTGTTAATAAATCTATTAATGGAAAAGCTAATCATTTTATAGAATATAAAAATGAGACTACCCCTCATAATTTAATTCTTGGTAATGAGAGTATTGATATTCCAGCTTCAAATATAACTAGTTTAGGAATTACATTAGATAATGGAGAAATAAAAGAGCCAAAGGTCTCCCAGTACAATTTTTATTGGAAGAAGTTACAAGGGGAAGTAGAAAACTTAAAAGGAAAATTAAAGAATGGGACAATTAAAAATAGGCTCGATATCGAAAACAATAAAAATGATAATTTTTTAAGTAATGAGAAGAATGAGATCATTTGTATAACTGATAAAGATGTGTATATCTCAGGAAAAAATGATACTCACACAGGTGAGAATGTTATTGATGCTGATGATGCAATAAAAGGAATTATTATTACTAGTGGAAAAGTTATATTGTCTGGAAAAATAGATTTTACAGGAACTATTATAGCAGGGGATGATATAGAGATAAAAAATGGCAGTAAAGTAGAGTTAACCTATGACGAGGACTATCTACTAAAATTATTGGGACAAAATCTAGTAGCATTTAAAGATTTATTTACTAAAGATCCTGAGGAAACTATTCCTACTCTAATACATGAAGAGTTAGGAGTAGAAAATAATAGTAGAAACGATATGGACAAGTTTATTAAGATAATAGAATGGAAATTAAATTTATAATTAGGATGATAGTATGAGAGTTAATAATAAAGGTTTTACATTAATTGAATTATTATTAAGTATTGGATTAATAAGTGTGATTGTCACAGCGCTCTTCACTTTCTTTATTTCTAATTTTAGGAATTTTGATAGGAATGAAGGGAGCATCACTCTTCAGCAGAATGCTAGAAGTTCAATAGAATTGATGACAGAAAAAATAATTGAATCTAAAGGTATATTTAAGGTTTGGGATGAGAATAAAGTTGATGTCACTGAAAACTATAATAATGGAGAAGAAATATCTATATCAGCCTTTGTATTAGATACTTTAGAATATAAAGTAAAGACTAATGTCTATGACAAATCTGTTTTTTTTATTACTAAAGCTCCAACTGAAGATTATAAAAAAATAGAATTTGGATGGGTTAAGGATAATCATGGATTAGGATATAGTCAGACTACTAATCAAGCTAATATGGAAGTTGCTTATTATATTGAAAATATAAAAATAAAGAAGTTAAATTCTAATGGAGTGACTATAACCCTTGATTTTAAAAAAGATAAAAATTCAACCAAACCTTTGGATACAAATATATATTTCCGTAATGAATAGGAGGAAAGGCTATGAAGATAAGTAAAAAAACAATAATTTTATTAATTATATTACTTTTAATTCCCATGATAGTTGCTTATGCAAATCCAGGAAACGGAAACAACGGTAATGGAAATGGTCAAGGATATGTTGATATAATTAAGACAGGACTTTTCACCCCTGTAGAAAGTGCTACTAGCCCAGAAGATTATATTCTAGATGTAAACGAAGAAATTTTGATGGTTAAAGATACTTATTATACTATAGGTATATTATTAGATGCATCAGAGGCTAAGAATAATACAAAATTTAATTTTAAATTTACGGACAATATGTTAGTCGACTCAATTAATTTATATTTTTACGATGAAAATAATAAAGCTATATTATATGATGAAGTAGATATCGAAAATCCTAATAATTATCATTTGAAATTTAAGTTTCTTAATGAAGAATATCCTTCCGATTTTTATATATTAACCTATGATGTGAAACCTACTGAAACAGGGGAGTTTCCAACTAATATTGAAATTCATAAAGATAATCCTATAGATTTAAACTTTAATCCCACATTAATTGATTTTCTCCCGGGAGTTGACTAATAAAATAAATCATTAGTAGGTGTATACTATGAATAATAAGGGTATTACTATAATTGAACTGATATTTGTGTTATTGATTGTTGGAATTATTATAGCTATTACTTTACCAAGACTGGACTTTAGTGATCAAGAGCTTAGGTCCTGTGGTAGACAATTGGTCAGTGATTTAAACCATATAAAAACTAAAAGTCAAGTAGCAGGAAATAGTACTGATAATCTGATAATTCTTGATGAAAAATACTATTTTATTAAATTAAATGGGAAGTCCCATAAAAACGTAAATTTTAAATCCAATTATAAAATCACAAATAACATGTATAATGAGGTGAAATTTTATGCAAGTGGATCACCTGTAAGGGCTGGAACAATACTTATATTTAACAACAATAATAATAAATATATTGAAATAACTATAACCCCGGGGACCGGTAGGATTCATATGTATGATAAAATAAGACAAGGGTATAAAAAAGATTGGAAAAATGGTTGGAAAAACAAATATTAGGGGGAATTAACATGACTTTATATAATTTTATGGAGATTGGGGTAAAGAATCATATAAAGGTAGTATTAAATAAACAATCAGATATGTGTAAATGTCAGCAATGTGTGGATGACATTTCTGCTATAGCATTAAATAATCTTCCACCTAAATATATTGCTAGAGATACTGGGGAGATTTACTCTAAATTATCTCAAATGGAAAATCAATTTACTGTTGATATTATAAAAGAAATTACAAAAGCTATAAATATAGTATCTAAAAATCCTAGACATGAGTAAAAAATAAAACAGTTGGTGATAAAATGAAAAGTAATATAGTTTTAATAGGATTTATGGGAACAGGTAAAACTACAAATGGTAGAAGGGTAGCGAGAAAACTCCATAAAGAGTTTATAGATACAGATTTTTTAATAGAATCAAAAGAAGGTATGTCAATTGATGAGATATTTAAAAAACATGGAGAAGGATATTTTAGGAAGTTAGAATCAAGAATTGTCAAGGAAGTTAGTACTAAAAAAAACAAAGTAATATCGACAGGTGGAGGAACAATCTTAAATCCCAAAAATGTACAATTATTAAAGCGGAACGGATATATATTTTTATTAGAAAGTTCTATTGATAATATTATATATAATTTAAAGAACTCCTATAAAAAAAGACCTTTACTTGAAAAAAAGGATTGGACAAATGAAGTTGTTAATATATTAAATCGTAGACATGAGTTATACTATAATAGTGCTGATTTTATAATCAGAGTGGATAATAAAAATCATTTTCACATAGTTAATGAAATAAGTAAGATATATTTTAGGAATATTAATAAAGAAATTAATTATAAGCATAAAAAACATAGAAATCATAAAAATAATATAAAAAATAGATAACACAAACTATCTATTCAATAGTTAAAAACTATGTTAATATATAATAGAGATATTTAGAAAGGAAATATAATGAAAAAAATACTCATAATTAATGGTCCAAATCTAAATTTACTAGGTAAAAGAGACAAAAAAATGTATGGATCAAAAACATTAGAAAACATAGAAAAGAAGTGCTTTGATAAATGTAAAGAGTTGAATTATAGTCTTCAAACTTTTCAATCAAATCATGAGGGCGATATTATTGATATACTACATAAATCAGATGATGATGTAGATTTTATTATATTAAATCCAGGAGCTTTTACTCATTATAGTATTGCAATAAGAGATGCTATTGAAGGTATTGAGACTCCAGTAATTGAAGTTCATATGACCAATATTTATTCAAGAGAAGAGTTTAGACGAAAGTCAGTAATATCCCCTGTAAGTTATGGGCAAATAAGTGGATTTGGATATAATGTTTATCTAATTGCATTAGAAGCTATAAGAAATATTTTGGAGGGATAATATGAATAGAGTAAACAAATTATTAGATAATATCAAAAAATATAATACAGATGGAGTACTGATTTTCAAACCAGAAAATAGAAAATATTTTAGCGGTTTCACAGGTACTACTGGGTACATAATAATAACTGAAGAAGAAAGAATATTTGCCACTGACTTTAGATACATGGAACAAGCAAAAGAACAGTGTAAAGGCTATACAATAAAAGAAGTAGATCAGAAGTATACAATATATCATCTTTTGAAAGAATTAAAAATAGAAAATCTTGCAGTAGAAGATGATTTTATTACATATGAATTTGTACTTAATCTAGAAAATAATGTAAAAGGTTTGAAACTTATTCCTTTAAAAGGACTTTTAACTAAGATAAGAATGATTAAAGATGATGAAGAAGTAGAATTAATCTCTAAAGCAGCTAAGATTACTGATGATGCTTTTACTCATATCTTGAATTTTGTCCGTCCGGGAGTTAAAGAGATTGAGATATCTAATGAATTAGAAGCATATATGAAGAAACAAGGTGCTACAGGAGCTTCCTTTAGTTTTATAGTGGCTTCAGGATTAAGATCTTCTATGCCTCATGGAGTTGCAAGTGAAAAGGTAATAGAACAAGGAGATTTTGTAACGATTGATATGGGATGTATATATAAAGGGTATTGCTCTGATATGACCCGTACTATAGTAGTAGGAAAAGCTACTGAAGAACAAAAAAAGATATATAATATCGTTTTAAAGGCACAAGAGGAAGTTTTAAAGGCTATAAAACCAGGAATAACAGGTTATGAATTAGATAGCATTGCAAGAGACATAATCACTAAAGAGGGTTATGGAGATAATTTTGGTCATGGATTAGGTCATGGAGTTGGATTAGAAGTCCACGAGTTACCAAGGCTAGCTAATAATGATAAATCCAAAACACCTATGGAATCCGGTATGGTAATTACTGATGAACCAGGAATTTATATATCTGGATTTGGTGGAGTAAGAATTGAGGATTTAATACTAGTAACAGAGGATGGATATAAAGTTTTATCCAATTCAACAAAGGACCTATTAGAAATAAACATTTAGGAGGATACAATTATGATTATGGCAGGAGATTTTAGAAAAGGTATAACAATTGAAATCAATGGAGATATTTATCAGATAATTGACTTTCAACACGTAAAGCCAGGAAAAGGAGCAGCATTTGTAAGAGCAAAAATAAAGAATTTAAAAACAGGAGCTATTAAAGAGGATACTTTTAACCCTAGTGAAAAATATCCAAAAGCTCATATTGAAACAAAAGAAATGCAATACTTATATAGTGATGGAGAATTATATCACTTTATGGACACTTCTACATATGAGCAAATGGCTCTTAATTATGATAATGTAGAAGATGCAATAAAATATATAAAAGAGAATGATGTTGCTGTTATGAAATTCTATGAAGGTAAGCCTTTCCAAGTTGATGCTCCCAATTTTGTTGAGTTAGTAATTACTCATACTGAGCCAGGAGTAAAAGGTGATACTGCAACAGGAGCAACTAAACCAGCAGAAGTGGAGACAGGAGCTGTAATTAATGTTCCTTTATTCGTTAACATTGGTGATAAAATTAAAGTAGATACTCGAACTGGTGAGTATTTATCTAGAGTTTAGGTTATAATATATAAAAAAATAAAGGAGGTATTTTAATGGATTATTTATATGAAAAAATATCGTATTTAAAAGGTTTAGCTGATGGGTTAGGTATTGATGAAAGTAGTAAAGAAGGAAAGTTATTACTAAATATAGTAGATGTATTAGATGATTTTGCAGGTGCTATAGAAGATTTAGTTGTAGAGCAAGAAGAAATTGGTGAATATGTTGACTATATTGATGAGGACTTAGCAGATGTTGAAGAAGATATATATGGTGAGTTCGATGAATTTGATGAGTTCGACGAAGATTATGAAGATGAGTACTATGATGAAGAGGAATACATAGAAGAATAATTCTAAGGGAAACACCCTAAGTGATTTAAATCACTTAGGGTGTTTTTTATTGTAAAAAAAATTATATAAATTAGGTAATAATATCAAAAGTATTTTAATACTAATATATATAAAAGGAGGGACATGTTATGGAGCAACTAAAGACTAAAAAATATTCAAATTATGATTTAGAGAGATTTAGAAATGTTATATCAAGATTAGATATGGAGTTAGAACATATATTAAGAAATATTCCTACTAGATATAAGGAGTCTATAGAAGAAATTAGATTAAGGGTTAATCAGCCCTTAATGATAGAAGCCAGAGGTAATGATTATTTTGTATCAGAAAAGGGACAAATATCGAGAGAGAATAGAAACAACTTTATTATTAGTAAAAACAATATAATAAAAACTTTTGAAAGATTATGTGAATATTCTATATATGCGGTAGAAGATGAGATTAGAAATGGTTTTCTTACTATAAAAGGAGGCCATAGAATTGGTATCTCTGGGAGAGTAGTATATAAGAATAGAAGTATATCTACTATCAAAGACATATCTTCTATTAATATTAGAATAGCCAGGCAAAAGATTGGTATAGCAAAAGAGGTTATTGAATATTTAGTGGACAAGGGTAGTATATATAACACTCTTATTGTTTCTCCGCCCCAATGTGGAAAAACTACTCTATTAAGAGATATTATAAGAACTTTAAGTAATGGTATCCCTGAATATGATATGACAGGTCTTAAAGTGGCTGTAATAGATGAGAGATCAGAGATAGGTGGTATATATCAAGGTGTTCCTCAAAATGATCTAGGTATAAGGACAGACATTCTAGATAGGGTTAATAAATATGATGGTACTTTAATGATGTTAAGATCATTATCACCTAATATAATTGCCACAGATGAGCTTGGAGATAAACTTGATATTGATGCCATTCATAATTCTCTTAAAGCAGGAGTTAAAATTCTTACTACTATTCATGGAGAAAGTATAGAAGATGTTCAATCTAAACCTAATATTGCATCTATAATTAAAGAAAAAATATTTGAAAGAATAATTATTTTAGATAATTCAGAAGGTGTAGGTACTATAAAGGATATTATAGATGGAAAAACAAATAATTCAGTAATCAATAAACAAAGGAGGGATTAGATGTTTTTCATAAAAATAATAGCCTGTGGAATGATCTTTATACCTAGTGCGGCTATTGGTATTATGATGGGAAAAAGATTCACAAATAGGGTTAATAATATTACTTCAATTATAAATTGTTTACTGGTATTGGAAACAGAAATAATTCATTTATCAAATCCTATTAATTTAGCTTTTGAAAATGTAGATGAGAGAACAAATAACAAAGTGTCAAATATATTTTCAAATATAATAGAAAAATTAAATTCTAATAGAGATATGAATCTATATAGTGCTTTTAAAAATGAATTAATTCTTACTAGATCAAAATATAATTTTACTAAAGAAGATGAGGAGATAATCTTATCATTAGCTAAAGTAATAGGAGTAACAGATAAGGACGAACAAGGAAAACACTTTTCTACTGCCATCCAACAATTAAAAATACAGAGAGATCAGGCAATAGAACAAAGTAAAAAAAATGAGAACTTATATAAGAAACTTGGTATAGTGTTCGGATTATTATTGATTTTAATATTAATTTAAAGGGGAGCTGAAACATGAGTATAGATATTATTTTTAAGATAGCAGGAATTGGGTTACTTGTTTCTGTGACAAATCAAGTTTTAATACGGGCAGAAAGAGAAGAAATGGCTACGATGGTTACTTTAGTAGGTATCGTGATGGTATTAACTATAGTGATAGATTTAGTAAGCAATCTATTTGATAATGTAAAAACAATATTCCAGTTATATTAAGAGGGATTAATATGAATATTATACAAGTAGTAGCCATTGGACTAGTAGCAACTGTACTCATTGTAACATTAAGAGAAGAGAGACCAGAAATTTCAATACTGATGAGTATTGTGACGGGAGTTTTAATATTTATATTTATTATTGATAAAGTAGCCTATGTGATAGAAGTACTTAAGGACCTGTCAAACAAAGCAAACTTAGACTTTATTTATTTCACTACTATAGTAAAAGTAATTGGAATTGCTTATGTTTGTGAGTTTGGAGCTCAAATTGCAAAAGATGCAGGAGAAGGTGCAATTGCCACAAAAATAGAGTTAGCTGGAAAAGTAATGATCTTAGTAATCTCTATTCCTATATTACTGGCTCTTTTAGAGCTAATTATAAAAATAATGCCTTAAAGGTGTGGATTATGAAAAAAACAAAGAGTTTAATTTTATTAATTATTTTGATAATGGTTTCTTCAACAGCCCATGGAGAACCAGAAGAGGAGACTAGCAATATACCCTATGAAGTTATAGAAAATCAATTGGATAGCTTAAATATAAGGGAATTAACAAATATAATAAAAGAAATAAACTATGATACTGAAGAATACTTTGGAGAAGTAGATTTTAAGTCGGTGATAGAGAAAGTAGTTAAGGGAGAAAAAATATTTGAACAAGATAAAATACTAAATGGTCTATTGAAACTAGTATTAAATGAATTAATGAAGAATATGGACTTAATAGTACAACTTCTTTTATTAGCTATAATATCAGCAATATTGATGAATCTTCAAAAAGCCTTTGACAATGAATCTATATCGAATATAGCCCAATTTATTACTTATATAATACTTATTTCTATTGTAATTAAGAGTTTTGTACTAGCTATGGATATAGGGAAATCTACTATAGACAGTATGGTGGTGTTTATGCAGGCTTTAATACCTATCTTAATGGCTTTATTGATGGCTGTGGGGGGACTAGCTTCTTCAGCATTACTACATCCATTAATATTAGGTTCTTTAGGTTTATTTAGCACTTTAATTAAGGATTTAATAATACCATTAATTTTTTTCTCTACAATTTTGGGTTTAGTTAGTAAGGTTTCAGATAAAGTTCAAGTAAATAGAATATCAAGTTTGTTAAGAGAAATATCTATTGTGATTATAGGAGTTTCATTGACCATATTTATGGGAATCATGTCTATCCAAGGGGTAACAGCATCACAAGTAGATGGTATTACTATTAGAACAGCTAAGTTCGCTATTGACAATTTTATACCGGTAGTAGGAGGTTTCCTCTCTGATGCAATGGATACTGTCGTTGGATGTTCATTATTATTAAAGAATGCAGTTGGAGTTATAGGTATTATAGTATTATTTCTTATTACTATAATACCTGCTATTAAATTGATATCTTTAATTTTTGTATATAGGATAACAGCTGCAGTTATAGAGCCAATATCTGATGGACGGATAGTAGATGGATTAAATGATATAAGTAAATCTCTTATTATACTATTAGGATTGCTATTAACAGTAACTGTAATGTTTATTATCTCTATAACTATAATAGTTGGAGCAGGAAATATAACTTTGATGATGAGGTAGGTGGAATAATGATTGAATTCTTAAGACAATGGATCATAAATATTGTAATTTTATCTATTTTTATTGCTTTATTAGAAGCAATTTTACCTAATAATAGTTTTAAAGGTTATATAAAAATGATAGGTGGATTTTTAATGATAATTGTTTTATTAAATCCATTCATAAAATTGTTATCAAATAACATAAGTATAGATAAGGAAGTTTTTGCGACCATGGACAAATATAGTAGTATGGAAAGCTCGGAGATGAATATCTCTATGACAAATGAGGATCAAATAGAAAATTTATATATCGATAAGTTGAAAAATAATATAAGAAGTTCTATTGAAACAAATTTTAATTATATTATAGATAACATAAATATTGAGCTATCAGATGAAAAAGAGTCCTATGGTGAAATTAATGGCCTAAGTATTAGTATAAGTAAAAAACAGGAAACTAAAGTATCTAATGATGAAATTTTGGTAGAAGAAATTAGAATATCTAAGGATGAAAATAAAGATAAACAGGTAGAAAATGATAGTTATAAGGAAATACAAAACTATATTCATGATGAGTATAAAATACCATTAGAGAATATTAGTATTATGGAAAATTAGGAGGGATAAAATGAATAATGATAATAAAGATACAACCCAAAAAGAAAATTATTTAAATAGACTAATAAAAAAAATATCAGAAAATAAAAAATACACAAATTTAGTTATGGTAATATCAATTGGTATAATGATACTTTTGGCAATAACTGTATTTTTTGATGAAGGAGATGAAGTGATCAATAATGCAAATAAAGACAATGATGATATACAAGAAGAAGTTAGGAACAACATGAATAATTACTCTAATGAGTTAGAGATAAAATTAGAAAATATTTTAAGTCAAATGAAGGGAGTTGGTGAAGTAGATGTGATGATAACGCTGGTAGAGACGGTTGAAAGTATTCCAGCAATAAATAAAACAAATAATAAAGAGATTACTACAGAAAATGATGCTCAAGGGGGAAATAGAAATGTTACCCGGGAGGAATCCACAGAACAAGTAGTAGTAAGTGGGAGTGAAAATTCTATGATGACTATAAAAGAAATAAAGCCCGAGATAAAAGGTGTGATAGTTTCAGCTCAGGGTGCATCAGATATAAGAATAAAAGAAACAATCTATGGAGCTGTTAAAACGGTTCTAGGATTAAGTGGAAATAAGGTGAGTATTCATGTTAAAAAATAAAAATGGGGGAATAATAATGATAATAAGAAAAAAAACTATCTATCTAGTATCATTAATATTAATGTTAGTAATGTTAGGTTTTATAAATCATCAGCTGTCAAAAGAATCTGTAACTGATTCTTCAGTAGATTATCAAAGTTATGAAGAGGGATTAACAGAAATTGCTAACCCAAACAGTGATTTAGTTGAGGTAGTAAATGATTTAGAAGATACTGAAGAAACTTCAGCTGAAGGAGAAGATATAGAAGTGGTGGATAGTATTGATACAGAAGTTGGCGATATTACATCAGAAGTTAATGCTCAAATAGGAACTGCTATTACCAGTGAAGAAAATATAGAAAAGACTAATTATTTTGTTGAGTATCGATTATCAAGAGATAAAATGAGAGCAGAATTAATAGATAGATTAAATGATATCGTGAAAAATGATAGTACTAGTCAAGGTGTCAGAGATAGTGCTCAAAAGGAAATTATCGAAGTGGGTCAGTTAACTGAGAAGGAACTTCTAGTTGAAGGAATAATTAAGTCAAAAGGATTTGAAGATGCATTAGTATTTATTGGTGACAGTGGAGCAAGGATAGTAGTATCTACAAATGAACTATCAGAAAATGAAGTTATGCAAATACTAGAAATAGTAACATCTGAAACTGAATTAAAAACTTCTGATATAAAAATAATGAAGAAGCAAAGTTAATGTTTGTAAAGATACTTTTAATTTGATATAATTACTTTATAATTTATAGGTAAGCTGGAGGTGTAAAGATGGCTGATATTAAGCATAATGAAGAGTTCGAAAATGGTCAGGTTAAAATTTCCGATGATGTGGTAGCAACTATAGCAGGATTAGCAGCTACAGAAATAGAAGGTGTTGCCGGAATGAGTGGTGGATTTACTGGTGGAATAGCTGATATGCTAGGAAGAAAAAATCTATCAAAAGGTGTAAAGGTCCAGGTAGGAGATAAAGATGCATCAATTGATCTATACATAATAGTAAAATATGGAGCAAAAATACCAGATGTTGCATGGAAAATCCAGGAGAGTGTTAAAGATGCAATAATAAATATGACTGGATTAAAAGTTGTTGAAGTTAATATTCATGTTCAAGGAGTGGAACTTGAGCAAGAACAACCATCAGATGATGAGGAATCTGAATAATATTATAAATATAGAAAATTAACCCTCTGGAAATCAGAGGGTTAATTTAAAGTTAAGGACAATAATATGAGAAAAATCTGTATATTAAATATAACAAAAGGTAAATTTAGAATTATATAGATAAACGAGGAGGAAGAAAGATGGGAAGAAGAAATGCGAGAGAATCAGCAATGAAGTTATTATATCAATTAGAATTAAATAAATCTTATGATGAAGAAATAATCGAGGTGTTTTTTGAAAATGAAAAATTCAATGATGATGAGAAAGAATATATAATCGATTCTATTAATACGGTAAATGAAAACTTAGATATTATAGATCAAAAAATTGAGAAACATATAGAAGGATGGAAAAAAGATAGACTCTCAAGGATTGATTTAGCTACATTGAGGATAGCAATTTATGAGATAATGTATAGAGATGATATACCTACAGAAGTATCTATAAATGAATCCATAGAGATAAGTAAAAAATTCAGTTCTGATGAAGCGAGTAAATTTATAAATGGAGTTCTAGGTAGTTTTGTTAGATCAAAAGATGAGTAAGTATTATTTAGGTATAGATACTAGTGCATATACAACATCTCTAGGGGTAATAGATGATAACAATAATATTGTAGCTAATTATAGAAAGATACTCAAAGTTAATAAAGGTAGTAGAGGATTAAGACAGCAAGAAGCTGTCTTTCAACATATAAAAAACCTTCCAGAAATGATAGCTAATATAAAAAAGGATGTAGATTTCAAAAGTATACAAGCTATAGGATATAGTGATAAGCCAAGGAATATAAGTGAATCTTATATGCCTGTTTTTAAAGTAGCCCAGAGTTATGGAATATCATTAGCAGAGGTGTTAGGAATAAAGAGTTATAATTTTAGCCATCAGGAAGGACATATTGCTGCTGGCTTATGCAACAATTATTTAGATAAAAGAAAACCTTTTATTAGTATCCATCTTTCAGGAGGTACAACTGAAATATTATTGACTCACTATAATAATTTTAGATATGTAACAGACATAATAGGAGGAACTAAAGACATAAGTGCAGGACAATTGATTGATAGAATTGGTGTAAAAATGGAATTAGACTTTCCTAGCGGTAAACATTTAGATGAACTATCTAAAGATGGAGAACTTTTAGAACATATACCTGTCAGCACTAATGGAAATTGGATTAATTTTTCTGGTCCTGAAACGTATTTTACTAGGTTAATAGAAGAAGAGAAATTTTCTAATTCGGATATTGCAAGGTCAGTATTACATTGTATAAATACTTCTATAGAGAGAATTTTAGTGAATATTTTTAGAGAATTAAATGATGTAAATTCTGCCTTATTAGTAGGGGGAGTTGCTTCAAATAAATATTTAAGGAAAAATCTATTTTGTAGAGTTAGTAATAGAGCACATAAAAATATTATATTTGCAGAAAAAAATTTATGCACAGATAATGGGGTAGGAATAGCTATATTAGCATGTGAGTATTTAAAGGGGGAGTGATATAGTGAATAAGATTATAGATGGGAAGAAAATATCAGGTGAAATTTTTAAAGGTATTAAAGTAACTATTGAGGATAGAATAAACAAAGGTTTTAGAAGACCGTCTTTATCTGTAATTTATGTAGGGAATGATAAAGGTTCTTTAGCTTATATAAAAATGATAAAGAAAAAATCAGAAAATGTAGGTTTAGAATGCAATATACATAAATTTGATAAGGATATAACTGAAGATCAATTATTAGAAGAAATAAATTCTATAAATAATAATCCATTGATTGATGGAATATTATTGCAATTACCTTTGCCAAAGAAGTTCAATACGAATCTTATTGTTTCTCATATTAGTCCGAATAAAGATGTAGATGGGGTTCATTTTTCGAATGCCGGAAAGCTATATCTCGGGGAGGAGAATGTTATTCCATGTACGCCTAAAGGAATTATTAGGCTTTTAGAAGAATATGCTGTGAATATTGAAGGAAAGAAAGTCGTGGTTTTAGGTAGAAGCAATATATTAGGTAAACCTATTAGCCTTCTTATGTTAAATAGGAATGCAACTGTAGAAGTTTGCCATTCGAGAACGAAAAACTTAAAAGAATCGACGATTAATGCTGATATCGTAATAAGTTGTGTTGGCAAGCCTGAGTTAATAAAGGAAGATATGATTAAGGAGGGGTGCATAGTCATAGATGCCGGTATCAGTAATATTAATGGTAAGATAGTTGGAGATGTGAAATTTGAAGAAGTATTGAAAAAATCATCTTTAATAACTCCTGTTCCAGGAGGAGTAGGACCTATGACAATTGCTATGTTATTAGAAAATGTTATGGAGGGTTATTTAAAATATGGAATTAAAACCACTTAGAGTTTCTGAACTAAATTCCTATATAAAAAAAGTACTTGGAAGTGATCCAATATTAAATAGTATAAAGATAGAAGGAGAAATATCTAATTTTAAACATCATTATAGTGGACATATGTACTTTACATTAAAGGATGAAAAAAGCAGAATTAAATGTGTTATGTTTAATGGTGATAATAGATCAATAGATTTTTCTTTAGAAGATGGAATGAAAATAGTAGCTGAAGGTTATGTATCGGTATATGAAAGAGATGGATGTTATCAATTATACGTAAAAAACATAAAAAAAGATGGCGTTGGAGATCTTTATATTAAATATGAAAAGTTAAAAAAACAATTAGAGCAAGAAGGCTTATTTAATGAAATTAATAAAAAGAGCATAAATAAATATCCAAAGAGAATTGGTGTTGTTACATCATCTACAGGTGCAGCAGTAAGAGATATAATAAATGTAATAACAAGAAGAAATCCTACTGTAGATATTTTGATATATTCAGTACATGTTCAAGGAATATATGCCAAAAATGAAATCTGTAAAGGTATTAATCACTTTAATAATAGAGAGGATATAGATACTATAATTATTGGAAGAGGCGGAGGTTCAATAGAAGAACTTTGGTCCTTCAATGAAGAAGAAGTAGCACGGGAGATATACAATTCTAAGATACCTATTATATCAGCGGTAGGGCACGAAACTGATTTCACTATAGTAGATTTTGTATCGGACTTAAGGGCGCCTACTCCCTCAGCTGCTGGAGAACTAGCAGTAGAGGACATTGAATTTATGAAAGAGAGATTAACTAATGTAAATGGCTTATTAATTGACTCCATGAATAGATTAATTCAAAATCAAAAAGAAATATTATATAGTTATAGAAGATCAAGATTATTTACTGAACCAATTTATTATATAAATCAATACAAACAGAGATTGGATTTTCAGTTTAAGGAACTAATAACTGCAAAGAATACCTTACTAAATAATAAAAAAAATAAATTGGAAAATGTACGAGATAAATTAACTGGGTTAAATCCTTTATCTATATTAGAGCGAGGTTTTACATATGTAGAAGATAATAGTAAAACTATAGTTAAATCTGTCTTGAATATTAATGAGGGAAATGAATTATTAATTCACTTTAAGGATGGGAATGTAAAAGCTATTGTATCTGAAATTCAAAAAAAGGAGGAAGATTATAATGGGTAAGGAAAAGGAAGTAAAGTTTGAAGAAGCAATTTCACAATTAGAAGATATTGTTGATCGTTTAGAAACTGGTGATTTAACAATAGATAGTGCTATTGATGAATTTAAAAAAGGTATTCAATTATATAATAAATGTTATAAAAAAATAGAAGAAACTGAAGGAAAAATAAAATTAATACTTGAAGATGGAGAAGGTATAGTTAAAGAGAGTGACTTTACAAATATTGACTAGGAGGATCCTATGAATTTACAACAAGATTTAAAAAGGTATAAAATATTAATAGAAGAAGAATTAAAAAAGGTATTTCCTAAAGACAATATACCTCAAGAAATAATATTAGAATCGATGGAATACAGCCTATTAGCTGGAGGTAAAAGATTGAGACCAATACTTCTATTAAAAAGCTGTGAATTAGTTAATGGAAATGTACAAGAAGCCATACCTTTTGCTATTGCAATGGAAATGATACATACTTATTCTTTAATTCATGATGACCTTCCAGCAATGGATGATGATGATTATAGAAGAGGAAATCTTACGAATCATAAAGTGTATGGTGATGGATTGGCTATACTAGCTGGTGATGGATTATTGAATTATGCTTATGAAATTATGTTAAAAACAGTAATTGAAAATAAATACTCAAATAAATTCATAGATGCTATGAATGAGATTGCTAATTCTGCTGGATTTAATGGCATGATTGGAGGACAAGTTGTTGATATAATATCTGAAAACAAGGAGATTAGTCCAAAAATTTTAGATTTCATTCATTTAAATAAGACATCTGCATTGATAGAAGCTTCTTTAGTAGCTGGAGGAATTATTGGGGAAGCAAATTCACAAGAAATTCAATTATTAAGAGATTATGGAAAGTATATAGGGGTATCATTTCAAATAAGGGATGATATATTGGATATCGTTGGAGATCAAAAAATATTAGGTAAAGATATCGGTAGCGATATTGATAAAGAAAAATCTACTTATGTGTCTATTCATGGAATGGATAAATCTATTATTGATCTAGAGACTTATAGAGATAAAGCAATAAAAATAATGAGTAAATTTGATAAAAATAAAGCAACTTTTTTTGTTGAATTAGCTGATTATTTAACAGTGAGAGATAATTAGAGAACTATGTTGTCAGTTTGAATAATAATAATTCATATGATATAATTATCCTGCTAAGGATGGTGCAGTATTCTAGTCAGTACAGCCAATTTTGAAGGCGGGGCTAAAAATCCGTCAAAGGGCATATCGATGAAGTTCCTGGTTATGGCTTGTGACGCCCAGTCAGGGGTCATTTCTGGGAGTAAGGAGGATGGGGCGATCTGCAACGGCATGCGGGCGATGACCCTACCTCCGTGGAGACCTACTTATTTTGTAGGATAACCTGCTATGTGGTGCAAGCTACATGCAGTGTAGCCTGCCTTGAGTGAAATAGGTGGATAACAGTTGTGACTGTGAATTTTAGGGGCCCTATAAATGACCGGTTTTGCTGTTGAAACCTACTTTGCAAAAGAGGCTAAGGATTGGCATGACTGTAGAGGAAAACTCCTAGACTGTTCATATAAGAAGTATATTGGGGATTGCAGTGCGGACTAAATGGCAATCTGGCTCTATTTTAATAGGGATAGGATTAAAGGGAAACCGCTGCTATGGCGACAGGCAGTTCTTATTTGGGAAATCCTGCCAGACCTCAAGCCGCAAAATTTACTCAATATGCTACCATTCTAACGCTGATAGCTTTTTGTGCTATCAGCTTTATTTAAATATTAATATTTAAATAAAGCTGATAGTATAAAAGAAGTGGAGGTATATTTTGTCGAAATATAAAAAGACTATTAAGAAAAGAAAAAATAATAAAAAGAAAACTAATTATAAATGGATAATAATTATATCTATCTGGACATTTTTTTTAGCAATATTAGTTAGTATATTAGCAGAAAATATAATGAGAAATTTTGATCTTCTTTTTGCTTTTATAACTTTAATATTAATTATATTTGTAGGAGTGTTTTTCGATACAATAGGTATTGCTGTGGCTGCGGTTCAAGAAAAGCCCTTTCACTCTATGGCAGCAAAAAAGAATACAGCGGCTAGATATTCTATTAAACTAATTAAAAATGCTGGACCTGTTTCGAATTTTTGTAATGATGTTATAGGAGATATCTGTGGAATTATAAGTGGTGCAGCTGGAGCAATAATTATTTCAAAAATATCTAGTATGTACGAAATAAAAGAATTAACTATAATAAGTGTTGTAATGAGTGGATTTATTGCATCTTTAACGGTAGGTGGAAAGGCTCTTGGAAAAGAAATTGCAATAAAGCATTCTAAAACAATAATTTATTATACTGGTAAAGTTGTTATGATATTAGATAATAAATTTAAGATAAAATTACTGGATAGATAAAATTAAAACAATAAATATTAGAAGGTGAGTGACCTTTATATGAAAACATTAGATAAAGTAAATTGTATTTCAGATGTTAAAAAACTTGATATAACTGAATTAAATAAATTAAGTGGTGAAATAAGAAAATTCCTCTTAGATAACGTATCAAAGACTGGAGGGCATGTTGCTTCAAATCTTGGAGTTGTGGAATTGACAATAGCTATTCATAAAGTCTTTAACAGTCCAGAAGATAAAATTATATGGGATGTGGGACATCAATCATATATACATAAAATTCTGACAGGTAGAAAAGATAGGATGCATACAATTAGACAATATGAAGGTTTAAGTGGTTTTCCAAAGAGATGTGAAAGCTTCCATGACACATTTGAAACCGGGCATAGTTCTACCTCAATATCTGCTGGCTTAGGTATGGCTATTGCAAGAGATATAAAAGGGGAAAAGAATGAAGTTGTTTCTATAATAGGAGATGGATCAATGACTGCCGGTATGGCATTCGAAGCTTTAAATCATGCTGGAGATATCAAAAGTAAAATGATAGTAATATTGAATGATAACGAAATGTCTATATCTAAGAATGTAGGTGGACTATCTAAATATCTTGATAGAATAAGAACGGCACCAACTTATGGGAAAATGAAAGATGATGTAGAAACTTTATTAAATAGTATACCTGCTATAGGTAAAACAATGTATAGGACTGCAGAAAGAGCTAAGGATAGTCTAAAATATTTTTTATTGCCAGGGATACTATTTGAAGAACTAGGCTTTAAATATCTAGGACCAGTAGATGGACATAATATACCATTATTAATAAAGACTCTTAATAGAGCTAAATTAGTAAATGGTCCCGTAATTGTTCATGTATTAACTAAAAAAGGTAAGGGATATAAGCATGCAGAAGAAAATCCAGATAAGTTTCATGGGGCTTCAGCCTTTGATTTAAAAACAGGTAAAGCACTTAGTAAAACTAAAGGAGTTAAATATTCTAAAGTTTTTGGAGATAAATTATATGATCTAGCTAAAAATCATAAGGATATTGTAGCTATTACTGCAGCTATGCCATCAGGAACGGGGTTAGAAAATTTTAAGAATAAACTTCCTAAAAGATTCATTGATGTAGGTATAGCTGAGCAACACGCTGTTACTTTTGCAGCGGGATTAGCATCTCAAGGTCTAAAATCATATTTTGCAGTTTATTCTACTTTTCTTCAGAGGGGATATGATCAAGTTTTACATGATGTCTGCTTACAAAACCTGCCAGTAGTTTTTGCTATTGATAGGGCTGGATTAGTAGGAAATGATGGAGAAACTCATCATGGTGTATTTGACTTTTCTTATCTTAGTCATATACCCAATTTAATAATTATGGCTCCTAAAGATAAGAAAGAACTTGAAGAAATGGTAGAATTCACTTATAAATATAATGATGGACCAATTGCCATAAGATATCCTAGAGGAGTAAGTGTTGAAAAAGATGAATTAATAACTAATAATGAAATAGTCTTAGGAAAAGGTGAAATGATTAAAGAAGGAAAAAATGTTGCAATTATAGCTATAGGTAAAATGGTAGATATAGGCTATGAGGCATCTTTAAAATTAGAAGAAAGTGGATTGAATCCTACATTAATTAATATTAGATTTCTAAAACCTATTGATAATGATTTAATAAAGAAAGTATCAAATGAGTATAATATGGTTGTAACACTAGAGGACAATGTAATTTCCGGGGGATTAGCTACCTCTGTAAATAATGAATTATTTAAATACAAATATAAAGGAAACCTTATAAATATTGGGTTACCTGATGAATTTATTGAACATGGAAATACTAGTGAGTTATTTAAGAAACATAAACTAGATGCAGATGGTATCTATGATACTATTATAAATAGTATTAAAGCCTAGGAGAGTTGTTTAATGGAATATATACGTATTGATATATTGATGAATGATAAAGGAATAGTAGAAAGTAGAGAATTAGCCCAAAAAGCTATTAAAAAAGGCCTAGTAAAATATAATGATAAAATAGTAAAAAAATCATCATTAAAAGTACCACAGGATGCTAATGTTGAATTAATAGAACCTCCTTTATCTTATGTAGGAAGAGGGGGATATAAGCTAGAGAAAGCAATTAAAGTCTTTAATATAGATTTAACTGATAAAATAGCAATGGATATTGGAGCATCAACTGGGGGATTTACTGATTGCATGCTACAGAATGATATAAAAAAAGTTTTCGCAGTAGATGTAGGTTATAATCAGTTAGCTGAGAAACTGATTAAAAATAATAAAGTAATAAACATGGAAAAGACAAATATTAGGAATTTAGAAGTAGAAGATATAGGAGAAAAAGTAGATTTTATATCAATTGATGTCTCCTTTATATCTTTAACTAAAGTTCTTCCTATAGCTAAAAAATTAATTAAAACACAAGGGGAAATAGTAGCACTTATAAAACCACAATTTGAAGCAGGCAAAGATAATATAGGGAAAAAAGGTGTAGTGAAAAATCCGAATATACATCTTGAAGTAATTGATAATATTAATAGTTTTATTACTTCATTAGGATACTTTTTAACTAATATTGATTATTCACCAATAAAAGGTGGTACGGGTAATATTGAATATATTGCTTATATTACTCAAGAGATATCTAATATAAATATAGATAATAAAATTCAAGAAGTAGTAAGAGACTCTCATAATAAGTTATAAAAAATCCAAGGGGGCAACAAATGAAAAAATACGTGAGACAAAGCAAGATAATAGATTTAATTAATCATAATGAAATAGAGACACAAGAGGAACTAGCTCATTATCTAAAATCAGCTGGAATTGATGTAACTCAAGCAACTGTATCAAGAGATATAAAAGAATTAAGGTTAGTTAAAGTTATGTCTAAATCTGGCAAGTATAAATATGCTGCTATAGGACAAAATCAAGATGGAATAACTGATAGATTGATAAATATTTTTAAGAATTCCATCGTATCAATTCATGCAGCTGGACATTTGCTGGTATTAAAAACTATACCAGGAGCTGCTCAAATATCAGGATCAGCTATTGATAACCTAGGGGTAAAAGAAGTGGTAGGTACTATTGCTGGTGATGACACGGTATTTGTTGCAATTAGTGATGCAGAAAAAATAGATGAAATATTGGATATATTTTATAAATTATTGGAGTAATGGGGGAGATATAAGATGCTTCTTGAATTGAATATTAAAAATTTTGCTATAATAGATGATTTAAATATATCTTTTACAAAAGGGTTTAACGTATTAACAGGAGAAACTGGGGCGGGAAAGTCAATAATAATTGATGCTGTTAGCATGATTTTAGGAGAAAGATCCAATAAAGATTTTATAAAAACTGGAAAAGATAAAGCAATAATAGAAGCTTTATTTCACTTGGACAACCCTAGAAATATCAATTCTATTCTAAAGGAATATGGAATAGATTGTGAACCAGACAATACATTACTTATTAGCAGAGAAATTCATTTAAATGGAAGAAGCTTTTCTAGAGTAAATGGTCATACAATAACTTTAACAATGTTAAAGCAGTTAACCCATTATCTAGTTGACATTCATGGACAGCATGAGCATCAATCCCTTTTATCCTCTGAAAACCATATTGAACTGATAGATTCATTAGGAGGTAAAGATTTAAATTCTTATAAAGATGAAATTTATAATAAATATTTAGAGTTAAATGATTTAAAGAAAAGATTATCCAGTATAGTGATAGATGAAATGGAACGGGAAAGAAAAATCGATTTATTAAAGTTTCAAGTAGATGAAATAAATACTGCAGAGTTAAAGTCTAATGAAGAAGATATGTTAATGAATGAATATAGCAAACTATCAAATCAAGAAGAAATATCAAAAATTTTAAACCAAAGTTATAATGCACTAGATTATAATGATTATAATGATATTTCAATAATAGATAGATTAAATGTAATCTCTCATGATTTAAATAAAATATCAAAGTTTGATGATACTCTAAACAATTACTATGATAATATTAATGATATAATATATCAAATGCAAGACTT
Organism: Anaeromonas frigoriresistens; assembly: GCF_016820655.1. Taxonomy (GTDB): domain Bacteria; phylum Bacillota; class Clostridia; order Tissierellales; family SIT17; genus Anaeromonas; species Anaeromonas frigoriresistens. The sequence continues at coordinate 372,568 of NZ_WSFT01000053.1, read as the reverse complement.
TGCAAGAGATATTAGAAGTTATTCTGAAAACATAGAGTATGATCCAGAAAGACTAGAGTTTCTTGATGGAAGAATTGAATTAATAAATAAATTAAAAAGAAAATATGGGTCTAATATATCTGAAGTTTTAAATTATAGAGATGATATCACCGAAGAGCTAGATAAAATTATTAATGATGAAAAGGAAATCAATGAATTACATAAAAAAATAGAAAATAAAGAGATGGAGTTATTAAAATTATCAAAGAATTTATCAAAGATAAGAAAAAATATAATTGATAAATTTGAAAAGGATATAATAAATGAATTATATGAACTTAATATGAAAAATGTAAATTTTAAAGTTAATCATGAAATTTTACTATCTCCAAATATTAAAGGTATAGATAAAATAGAGTTTTTAATTTCTACAAATCTTGGTGAGCCATTAAGAAAACTCTCTAAAATAGTTTCAGGTGGAGAGATGTCTAGGATAATGTTAGCAATAAAATCTATTACAGCTGAAACAGACAATATTTCAACAATGATATTTGATGAAATTGATACAGGTATTAGTGGTCGAACAGCTCAGATAGTAGGAGAGAAGATAACAAATATTTCTAGAAACCATCAAGTGCTTTGTATAACCCATCTTCCACAGATAGCAGCAATGGCAGATTCCCATTTCTTAATTTTAAAAAATACCAAAATAAATGAAACTAGAACCCATGTCAGAAACTTAGGTTATGAAGATCGTATTGATGAGCTTTCTCGATTATTAGGAGGAGTAGATCTTACTAGCACGACAAGACTCCATGCAAAAGAAATGATAGAACTTTCAAAAAAACTTAAATAAAAATAGAAGTATTATCTTATACTTCTATTTTTTTATGCATAAAGCTAAATATTAACTCTTTTTTTATTAAACATTATTTATTTTGGAAATTGAGAGTCTACTTTACATTTCACTTAATTATTATATAGAATATTTGGACATTAATAAGCGAAAATTAAATATATAAACAAACACTTTCTTTGGAGGTGAAGGATACAAAAAAGGGGAATTTGGAGAGTGATAATTCTTTGAATTCAAATTTCAATAAAAATAAAAAGAGAAAAGCTATGTCTTATGTCTTTTTAGTAGTTGTTTTTGTATATATTATTCAAATAGTAAATATATTTCAACTACCTTCAAATATAAATCTTTTCAAAGGAGATAAAAAGAATATAGATATATTATTTCCCTTTACTCTAGATGTATTACAAACAAAAGATAAAATATTACAAATAGAAAATAATAATGATCAGTTAAATCTAATGGCTAGAAATTCATATAAGTTGAACACAGAAAAAGAAGGTAAAACTAATATAAAAATAAAGTTACTTGGTTTAGTTCCAGTAAAAACTATGGAAGTGAATATAGTAAATAGAATTAAATTATATCCTGGTGGACATTCTATTGGTGTCAAAATCAATACTGATGGAGTATTAATTGTAGCAATATCAAAGATAGAAGGCAAAGATGGTAAAACATATATTCCATCAAAGGAAGCTGGCATTGAAGTTGGAGATTCAATTTTAGAAATAAATGATATAAAAATTAAAGACTCATATCATGTTATTGAATTGTTGAATAATATAGGTAATAATGAAGTTAAATTAAAGATTAGAAGAGATGGGAAAGAGTTCACTACTAATATTAAACCTATAAAAAGTAAAGAAGATGATAGTTATAGAATTGGGCTATGGGTAAGAGATAAAACTGCTGGTATAGGAACGCTAACATTTTATCATCCTGAGACAAAAAAGTTTGCAGCGTTAGGACATGGAATATCAGACATTGATACTGGCAAATTAATGAGTATAAGCGATGGGGAAATATTAGAGGCAACTATATCTTCAATAGAACAAGGAAAGAAAGGACATCCAGGAGAATTAAGAGGAATGTTTTTTGAATCACAAAATCTATTGGGGAAAATTGATAAAAATACGACTTTTGGTATTTATGGTAAAATGACAAAAGAATTTAAAAATCCATTTTTTGAAGAACCAATTCCTATTGCATTACAACATGAAATTAAAGAAGGAAAAGCATATATATTAAGTACAATAGATGGTAAAGAAATAAAAAAATTCGACGTTGAAATTGTAAAACTTGAAAGTCAGTTAAATATAGAATCTAAAAGTATGGTTATAAAAGTAACAGATAAAGAATTATTATCAAAAACTGGTGGTATTGTCCAAGGAATGAGTGGAAGTCCAATTATACAAGATGGGAAAATTGTAGGTGCAATAACGCATGTTTTTGTTAATGAACCAACTAAAGGTTATGGTTTGTATATAGAATGGATGCTAGAACAAGCAGAATTGATTAATAATGAAATTGGAAAAGAAAAAATGAGGAAGTCTCCTTGTTTTTTCTTTTTTATGTTGTAAAACAAGGATTTTTTAAAGTATTTAAGAAAAATGAAAAAAAATTACTTAAAAATAGGAAATTAAGAAGGAAATATATCATTTTTGTCGAATTAGTATTATGGGAATATATAGAAAGTATAAATTAGGGGGTAATCAAGTGAGTAATAAACCAATTAGTATTTTAATCGCTGATGACAACAAAGACTTTTGTAACATACTTAATGAGTATTTATCTACACAAGATGATGTAGAGGTTATAGGAATGGCAAAGGACGGATTAGAAGCCGTAGATATGATTTCAAATGAAGTCCCGGATGTATTAGTACTAGATATCATTATGCCACACCTAGATGGATTGGGAGTTTTAGAAAAAATAAATTCGATGAATTTAAATACATATCCTAAAACTATAGTTTTATCAGCAGTGGGACAAGATAAGATAACTCAAAGAGCGATTAGCTTAGGAGCAGATTACTATGTAGTAAAACCTTTTGATTTTGAAGTCTTTATGAAAAGAATAAGACAATTAACAGGTGGAGAAACAGAAATCAGAGAAAGAAGTATGTCATCAAACAGAGGAAGTAGTAGTATTATAAATAGATCAAATAATGATAATACTAAATCTTTGGAAGCAAAAATTACTAATATAATTCATGAGATAGGTGTGCCAGCCCATATTAAAGGTTATTTGTACCTAAGAGAAGCAATAGGAATGGTAGTAGATAATATAGAACTATTAAGTGCAGTAACAAAAGAGTTATATCCTTCAATAGCTAAGAAATTCAACACGACACCTAGTAGAGTAGAAAGAGCAATTAGACATGCAATAGAAGTAGCTTGGAGTAGGGGTAAAGTAGATACTATTAATAATTTATTTGGATATACAGTACATAATGATAAAGGTAAGCCAACTAATAGTGAATTTATTGCTATGGTTGCAGATAAATTAAGATTAGAAAGAAATATGTAAGAAAAAAAGAACCTTTTAGGTTCTTTTTTTTATAATAAGTATCATAATAAATGTTATCATAAATGATACTTATGTATTAAAATAAGAAAATAACTAATAATAAGATAAAATGATTAATTAGGAGTGACTGATATTAAAGGGTTAATCATAAAAAACAAAAGAACAAAGTCTCTTATAAATAAAGCACAAAAAGGAAATATTGCATTAATTGCCCATTCTGATTTGGATGAACTGGCTGCCTATTCTTTAGTAGAATGTAAAGTTTCAGCTGTTATAAATACTAGGAAATCTTGTACAGGATCATATCCTAATAGAGGACCTGGAGTTTTATCTAGCTTTAATATCCCATTATATGACATAGAATCTTGTTTTTACTCTTTTATCAATAATGGTGATACATGTGAAATAATCAATAATAAATTATTTATTAATGGTGCATACTTATGTGAATTGTCTCCAGTAATAAATAATATTGATAACAACACATTTATAGAAACTATTAAGGAATTTATGACTAATACTTGGAAATATATTGATAAGGAAAAGGACTTATTATTTAGAGACATACATTTGCCATATTTAAATACTAAAATTACTAATAAAGATGTTTTATTAGTATCAAGAGGTCATTCTTTTAAAGAAGATTTACATAGTTTAATAAATTATATCAAAATAAATGAGCCTATTATTATAGGTATAGATGGTGGAGGAGATGCCTTAATTAAAGAAGATATTATACCAGATATAATTATAGGAGATATGGATAGTGTATCTGATAGTTGTTTACTTAAGTCAAAGGAAATAATTGTCCATGGCTATTTAGATGGTACTGCACCTGGTAGGTATAGAATAGATAAACTGGGATTAGAATATAAAATGTTTAATTTTTTTGGAACTAGTGAAGATGCTGCAATAATAATAGCTTACTTAAGTAATTGTAAAAATATAGTATTGGTAGGTTCACATAATAATATTATTGACTTTTTAGAAAAAGGAAGAAAAGGCATGTCTAGCACTACATTAATTAGATCTTTTATTGGAGATAAGATTATAGATGTCAAAGGAATAAATAATATAATAGGTGATTAAATGGATACTCAAGAATATCATAGGTTATCTGTCATAATACCAGTTTATAATGAAGGAGATAAAATATCTTCTACAATAAATGGGTTAAAACAAATTGATGATATTGAAAAGATTATTGTAATAGACGATGGTTCATCAGACAATACCTTTGAAGAAGTAAAAAAAAATAATGTTGACTGTATCAAAATAGATAAAAATAGAGGTAAAGGATATGCTATAAAAGAAGGGTTAAATAAAATTAAATCCGAATACTATATTTTCATTGATGGGGATTTAGGTCATACTTCTCAAGAAATAGAAAGTCTTATAAATCCAGTTTTAAGAGATGGATATGATATTGCAATATCAAGATTTAAAGAGTTAGATAAAAAGACTGGTATAGGATTAGTAAAAAAACTGGCCAAATTTGGAGTTGAATTTTACACGGGAAATTCTTTGGATTCTGTACTATCAGGACAAAGAATATATTCAAAAAAAGCATTAGAGTCAATTGAGTATATTCCAGATAGATATGGAATAGAAGTGGCAATGACAATTCAAGCTATAGAAAATGGTCTTAGCATAAAAGAAGTAAATGTAGATATGAGTCATAGAGTTACAGGGAGAGATATAAAAGGTTTTTTCCATAGAGGTAAACAATTTAAAGATATTTTTTTTACTCTTTTTTTTATGTATAAACGAAGGTGACAAAATGTTAGAAATATATTTATTCTTACTATCTTATATAATTAATTTAGTTTTATGTGATAAGATTTTACATTTAATTTATGAATCTCAACATATTCAAATAAATTACTTAGGATTAAGCATACCAAATAGTATGGGGTTAAGCATTTCTATTACTCAACTAATTTTAGCACCTATAGTTCTCATTTATTATAATGATTACAATGTATTCATGATTATTTTGATTGGTGAGTTGGTAGCATTCATGGGAATTATAGATGACTTTTTTGGTAATAGTAGTAAAGGATTTAAAGGACATGTTATGGAGTTGATAAATGGTCGACTGACATCAGGGATTTTGAAAATTATTATAGGATCATTATCATCCCTATTCACTGCATATATACTCTATACAAATTTATATATATTTGTTTTGGATAGTCTTATTATAGTACTTAGTATTAATACACTAAATCTTTTTGATATGCGACCAGGAAGAGTAATGAAAATTTTTTACATAAGTTTAGGGATAATACTAATATTTACTGCTTATAACCGATATGACTTATTGTCTATAATTATTATTGGTTCATCATTAGCTTATTTTCCTATTGATATTAAAGGCAGAGCTATGCTAGGTGATATAGGGTCAAATGTATTAGGGTATTATTTAGGTGTAAGTATAGTAACTAATGATATCAATAAACCTATTATTCTATTAATATTACTAGTTATAAATTTAATATCTGAAAAAGTATCTTTAAGCAAAATTATCAGTAATAATAAAATACTGAATTATTTTGATTATTTAGGACGAAAAATATAATGGGGGTGAAATTCTGATAGAAATAAAATTGGGTAAAATAACTAATATAATATCTGAAGATAAGAATACTACAATAGTAGAAGTGAAAATAGGAGATGAGATTAATAAAGCAATAAATTATACAAATATAACAGGAATAATTAAGGTTGATGATTATGTTATTGTAAATACCACAGCTGTTAGATTGAATTTAGGTACTGGAGGATATCATTTTATTATATCTATATTAAATAATATTGAAAAAGAAATCTCTGATACAGATGGACACATTATGAAAATGAGATATACACCACAACAAATAAGATGTTCAACTTTGGAAGAGAAAAGTGAGTATAATAAACTTTTTAACAAAAATATATCATTGAAAGAATCTATTTATGCTGTAGGGGAACTTCATAGCATGATAGAACCTTTGGCTGCTAGTATCAAATTTAAGAGACCTAGAGTTAGGATCTGTTATATTATGACTGATGGAGGAGCCCTTCCAATAAATTTTAGTAATTCAGTAAAAAGGTTAAAGGAAAAATCTTTAATTGATAAAACTATTACTATAAATCATGCTTTTGGTGGTGATTATGAATGTATAAATATATATAGCGCCCTTATAGCAGCGAAGGAAATTGTTAAGGCAGATGTAACTCTAATTGCAATGGGACCAGGTATAGTAGGTACTAATACAAAATATGGTTTTAGTGGAATTGAGCAAGCCTATATATTAGATGGAATAATAAAACTAGGAGGTAATGGCATTTGTATTCCTAGGATTAGTTTTGAGGATGATAGGTTAAGACATATAGGAATAAGTCATCATACTATAACTATACTATCTGAGATAGTAAATAATAGGGTTAATGTAGTCATACCTATGTTGGATATTGACAAAAATCATATAATTGAAAAACAATTAAAGAACAACCACTTATATGATAAACATAATATTTATCATATTTCTGGAGAGGGAATAGAAGATGTTATAAAATCATTTAATATAACTCCAACCTCTATGGGTAAAAATTTCGAGCAGAATAAAGACTATTATTATGCTCTAAATGCTGTAGGGAATTTTATTTGTTCAAACTATCTATAAGTTCTTTTAAAGTAGTATATTTAAAGGAATAATCCGTTAATAAATCGCAGATATCGTTTATATTTCCTATTAACACCATTTGGTTTTTAGATAATATTCTATACATGTTAATACCTCCATTTACTTTACAAATTTTAAAAAGAATATATAATATAATTAAAGTGTATGTTTTATCCTATAAAATATTCTTATTATTTTAGGAGGTTTTTGATGAGTTATATAGAAAAGACTATGAAGTCTGAAAAAGTTTATGAAGGAAAGATGCTAAATCTAAGAATAGATACAGTTGAACTTCCAGATAAAAAGTATTCAAAAAGAGAAATTGTAGAACATCCTGGTGCAGTTTGTATTGTTCCAATAACTGATAAAAATGAGATATATTTAGTTAACCAATATAGGAAAGCTATAGACAAAGAAATACTAGAATTACCTGCAGGAAAAATAGAGATTGGTGAAGAACCTAAGGATTGTGCTATTAGAGAACTGAAAGAAGAAACAGGATTAGAAGCAGATGATTATGAATATATGTTAGAATTTTATACTTCTCCAGGTTTTTGTAATGAAAAGATGTATCTTTTTATTGCAAGAGATTTAGAAGAAGGTGAAGCTACACCTGATACTGATGAATATATAGATGTTAAAAAAATTCCAATAGAAAAACTAATTCATATGATAGAAATAGGGGAAATATGTGATAGTAAAACAATAATCGGTATTCAAATGGTAGAAAGATTACTTAAAACTAAAAGTGAATAAAGTAATAATATCCTCTTTTCAGGCATAATATTTTGTATAGCTTGTATGAAAGGAGGATATTATTGTTTAATTTAAAATCTGGTTTTATAAAACATTTTAAAAATAATTTATTTATATATTTCTTAGTTACTGTTATTCTAATGATTGGGATTTCAGCAGGTGTTATCACTATAAAAATTTTGAGTGAAAGTCAGAGGGGTGAATTACATAGTTTTATAAGTAACTTTTTTTCTAATATAGATTCACAGAAAATTGATAATGTATCTTTACTAAAGTATTCTATATTTAATAATTTAAAAACCACTTTAGTAATTTGGATATTAGGACTTATAATTTTAGGAGTACCAATTACTTTAGGAATTGTACTTTTTAGAGGGTTTACTATAGGATTTACTATAGGTTTTATGATAAATGATTTTGGTTTTAAAGGCCTAATGTTAGCTCTGTTAACATTAATACCTCAAAATATATTTATTATACCTGGAATAATAATAATCTCTTCTTCATCCATTTCTTATAGTATAAACTTCATAAAGAGAAGAAAGAAAAATAAAAAAGAAAGCTTATTTAAAGAAACCTTTGGATTTTCTTTTTTTATATTAATTACTTGTTTATGTTTTATAATAGGAGGAATTGTGGAAGCCTATATTACACCTTATTTAATGAAGATCATACTATAGACCCTGGAGTGAATAAATAATGAAAAATTCTTTATTTACTATCTGTAAAATTATATTTATAATAGTACTGTTACTTATAATTATTCAAGTTTCAATAGAAGAATATAAGTATAGAAATGAAATATCAGAACCACCAAAATCTAATTCTATCTTAGTTATGTCATATAGTTATGTGAGAAACACTTCTATATATAACTTTAAAAAAATTCTTGGATTTTATTTTGATCTTTAAAAATTAAAAAAAGGATTTTGTAAATGTTTTGTAGAATACACTACTTATGAAGAAAATGGGATTAAAGGGGATTAAAATGGAAAACTTAACAGAAAAATTTATTGACTATATTAGATGGGACAGGGAATTATCAGCAAATACAATCGAGTCATATAATCGTGACTTAAAACAATTTAATGAGTATTTAAATAATAGTGATATAGAGGACAATATTTTTGATATATCAAAAACAACAATTATTACATATATGATTGATTTACAAAAAAAAGGTAGAGCTCCTTCAACTATATCAAGAAATTTAGCATCTTTAAGAGCCTTTTATCAATATTTATTGAATGAAGGTTTAACAAGAAAAGATCCCACTGCTAATTTAAAGTCACCGAAACAAGAAAAAAAACTTCCTAGCATACTCAGTTTAGAAGAAGTTGACATTTTATTAAAGCAACCAGATATTTTAACACCTAAAGGTACAAGAGACAAGGCAATGTTAGAATTGTTGTATGCAGCTGGTATTAGAGTAAGTGAGTTGATCTCTCTGAATGTGGAAGATGTTAATTTAGACTTGGGTATAATTGTATCATCAAAAGATTATTCTAATGAAAGAGTTATACCAATAGGAAAACTTTGTATTGAGTCTTTAGATATATATATTAAATTGATGCGGCATAAATTAATAAAGAATACAGAGGAAAAATCATTATTTGTTAATTATCATGGTAGAAGATTAACTAGACAAGGTTTTTGGAAAATAATAAAAACTTATACTAAAAAAGCAAATATCGATAAAAAAATAACTCCTCATACTCTTCGACACTCTTTTGCTGCTCACTTATTACAAAATGGTGCTGATTTAAAATCAGTTCAAGAAATGCTTGGACATGCTGATATTTCTACAACGCAAATATACACAAAAGTAAATAAAAGACGTATAAATGACGTCTATAAAAAGGCTCATCCTAGAGCTTAATCCATTATATTATATGATATAATGGATTTTTACATTGTATTATAATATAAGAACTTACATAAGCTATACTCTAATAATTAATAATATTTTTATATAAACTAATTAAATGGGTACAAATTAAAGGAAGGTGAAAAAAATGATAAATAGAGTAACATTAATAGTATTAGATAGCGTAGGTATAGGAGCTTTACCTGATGCCGATGAATACGGAGATGTAAATAGTAATACATTGGGTAATATAATAAAGAAGATAGGAAGTTTAAATATACCTAATTTGAGAAAGTTGGGGATAGGTAATATTAATGGAGTTGATTATTTAGAGAGTGCCAGTGATCCCATAGGTGCTTTTGGGAAAAGTCTCGAAAAATCTAAAGGTAAAGATACAACCACTGGACACTGGGAGATTGGGGGTATAATCTTAGAAGAACCTTTTCCTACTTATCCAAATGGTTTTCCAAAGAGTATTATGGATAAATTTGAAGAAATGATAGGGCGAAAGACTATAGGTAATAAACCTGCCTCTGGTACTGAAATTATAAAAGAATTAGGTAATGAACATGTAAGAACTGGATATCCTATAGTATATACTTCTGCGGATAGTGTGTTTCAAATTGCAGCCCATGAAGATATAATACCATTAAGTGAGTTATATGGTATGTGTGAGAAAGCGAGAGGTTTTTTACAAGGTGAAAATGGTGTTGGTAGGGTAATAGCTAGACCATTTGTAGGCAAAGGTGGAGAATATGTCAGAACATCTCATAGACATGATTACTCATTAAAACCTATTCATGAAACTTTCCTTGATATTATAAAAGAATCAGGTATGGAAGTAAAGGCTGTAGGTAAAATTGTTGATATATATAGTGGTGCAGGTATAACTGAAAGTGTACATACAGAAAGTAATATGGATGGAGTCAATAAAACACTTGAGTATATGCAAGAAGACTTTAGAGGGCTAATTTTCACTAATCTTGTTGATTTTGATATGAAATACGGACATAGAAATAATGTTGCTGGGTACGCTAATGCATTGGAAGAATTTGACAAAAGACTACCTGAAATTTTTGACAATATGAGTGATAAGGAAGTTTTAATAATCACTGCTGATCATGGATGTGATCCAACTACAGATAGTACTGATCATTCAAGAGAATATATACCTATTTTAGTATATGGAGAAAATATCAAACCTACTAATATAGGTGTAAGAGATAGCTTTTCTGATATTGGAGCTACTGTATTAGAGCTGCTTAACTTAAAAAGCATGAGAAATGGCAATAGTTTCTATGATATTATTAGAACAAAATAGGCGGTATAGGAGGTATCAATATAAATGAATATGTATGAAATAATCAAGAAAAAAAGAGAAGGAAATGAATTAAGTAAGGAAGAAATAAATTTCTTTATAGAAAACTACACAAATGGAAGTATTCCTGATTATCAAGCATCAGCTTTATTAATGGCAATATTCTTTAAAAAGATGTCTAAAGAAGAGACTGTTAATTTAACAGAAGCAATGTTGCGTTCTGGAGAAGAGATTGATTTAACTTCTATTGAAGGTATAAAAGTAGATAAGCACAGTACAGGTGGTGTGGGTGACAAAACTACTTTAGTATTAGGACCAATGGTAGCAGCCTGTGGCTTACCTGTTGCAAAAATGTCTGGTAGAGGTTTAGGTCATACAGGAGGAACATTAGACAAATTAGAATCTATTGAAGGATTAGATATTAGTCTTTCTAAGGAAAAATTCATATCTAATGTAAATAGAATTAAATTAGCTGTTGCAGGACAAACAGCTAATATAGCACCAGCTGATAAGAAATTATATTCTTTAAGAGATGTAACTGCTACAGTAGATAATACATCTCTTATTGCTAGTAGTATAATGAGTAAAAAATTAGCTTCAGGGTCCGATGCTATTGTTTTAGATGTAAAAGTTGGAAGCGGAGCTTTTATGAAAGATTTAGATAGTGCATTTGAATTAGCAAAGGAAATGGTTGATATAGGTATTGGTATGGATAGAGATACAATAGCAATTATTTCAGATATGGATGAACCACTTGGATATGCTATAGGTAATTCACTAGAAGTAAAAGAAGCGATTAATACCTTAAAAGGTCGCGGACCTAAAGATTTATTAGAATTAACTCTTGCCTTAGGATCAAGATTGTTATTATTAGGCAAAAGGGTTGAATCTATAGAAGAAGGATATCAATTATTAAATAAAGTAATTGACGATGGAAGTGCATTTGATAAGTTTAAAGAATTTATAACTGCTCAAGGTGGAAATTCACATCAGGTAGATAACCCTAATTTATTGCCAAAAGCTGAACAAATTTTAGAATTAAAAGCTGATGAGGCAGGCTATATAAGTGAAATGAATGCAGAAGAAATAGGTAGATGTGCATTGATTTTAGGTGCAGGAAGAGAAACAAAAGAAAGTCAAATAGATATGTCTGCAGGTATTATATTAAACAAGAAGAAATATGATAAAGTATCCACGGGTGAAACAATAGCTTTCTTACACGGAAATAGTGATAAAAAGTTAAAGGAAGCAGCAAAAAGAATGAAAAATATAGTGAAAATATCTGAAAAAAGTAATGATAATAAACAACTTATTTATGGAATAGTCGATAAAGATGGTATCAAGAGAATATAACATGAAAAAACTGCTAAAAATATTTTTAGCAGTTTTTTCATGTTATGCTAGACTCGTATAATTATATAAACTATGGAAAATATAATTATATAAGAAAGGAGGTCTGGTATGTTTAAGAAAATCACTACAATTATATTGATAGTACTGATATCACTATCTATAGTACCGAAAAGTATATATGCTGATCAACCTTTTGAAGTAGAAGGTAAAGCAGCTTTGTTGATGGATTTTGATTCGGGAAGAGTTCTATATGATAAAAACATAAATGAAAAATTAGAACCAGCAAGTATAACAAAAATTATGGTGTTAATATTAATGATGGAAGCTTTAGAAGAAGGAAGAATTGATCTTAATGATAATGTTTCCATAAGTAAAAATGCTGCTAGTATGGGTGGAAGTCAAGTTTATCTCGAGCCTGGCGGAACAAACACTGTAGAAGAATTACTTAAAGCTATATGCTTAAGATCTGCTAATGATGCTTCTGTAGCTATAGGAGAACATATAGCAGGTAGTGAAGAATTATTTTTAGAGATGATGAATTCCAAAGCTAAAGAGCTTAATATGAAAAATACAAATTTTAAAAACTTGACAGGATTACCTGATGAGAAACATTATACTACGGCTTATGATATTGCACTTATGGGGAGAGAATTATTAACTCATAAATCAATAAATAAGTGGCTTTCAATGTGGATGACTACAATACTGGTAGGGAAAGATAAAGATGTAGAGCAAGAATTAGTAAATACTAATAAGTTAATCAGGTTTTATGAAGGAGCAAACGGAATAAAAACAGGTTTTACACAAAATGCAGGATACTGTCTTGCAGCATCTGCTACTCGAAATAATACTACATTTATTAGTGTTATTTTAGGGTCAAAATCATCTGGTATAAGAAATGAAGATTCAAAAAAATTATTAGATTATGGATTTGCAAACTATGAATCAGTAAAAGTATATAATAAAGGCGATATAGTTGGCAAAACAATAGTTGAAAAAGGTAAGAAACAAGAAGTTCAAGTTAAAGTGGAAAAAGATATTAGTGTTTTAATAAAAAAAGGTCAGAGTAAGGAAATAACAAAAGAAATAAAAATAGACGATTCTATAAAAGCTCCTATTTCCAAAGGACAAAAAGTTGGAGAAGTAGTAGTTAAGATGAAAAATGAAACATTAATAAATGAGAAATTGATTATTGATGAGAATATCAAAAAGGCTAATGTTATAAACATGTTTAACAAGCTACTAAATAATTTGGTATCTAAATAATTAAATGACTAAATGACTATTAAAATGCTAAATGTATTTGTAATTTTTATATAAAAATTATAAAATATATTTAGCATTTTATTTTTTATAGATTTCTTTTCTATAGTATAGGGGGTATATATTGAATATTACTAACTACTTTTTATCTAAAGCAATAATTTTACCAGCATTATTTTTCGCTATTACATTTCATGAGTTAGCTCATGGTCTAGCCGCTTATATTATGGGAGATGATACTGCCAAAGATAGTGGGAGACTAACATTAAATCCTATAGCACATATTGATATAGCTGGATTTCTAATGTTATTAATTGTAGGTTTTGGATGGGCTAAACCAGTACCTATTAATCCATTTAAATTTAAGAATAGAAGATTAGGAACTATATTAGTTTCAATAGCAGGACCAGCTACTAATATACTACTTGCAATTATATCCGCTATCGTATTAACAAATGTTCAAGTAACAAATAATATTATTTATTCAATATTGGTCTCTTCTATATGGTATAATGTGGTGTTAGCATTATTTAATCTACTACCATTACCCCCATTAGATGGGTCTAAGGTCTTGGCTAGCTTGTTACCTCAAAAATTAGAATATAAGTTTTATAAACATGAGCGAAAATTATATGGATTACTAATTATATTTATTTTAATCAATGGTGTTGACGGAGTATTAACGCCGATTATATATAGAGTTGTAAATATAATAGTTTTAACTGTTTAATTAAAAAATATTAGGAGTAGTAGACATGAAGTATACGATTAGTTTAGAAAGTTTTGAAGGTCCCTTCGACCTCTTGTATCACTTAATAGAAAAAGCGGAAGTAGATATATATGATATACCAATAGCTAGGATTGCAGAACAATATATTGAATATTTGTCCCATATGGAAGAATTAGATTTAGAAATTACCAGTGAGTTTTTAATAATGGCTGCCACATTATTAGAAATAAAGTCTAGAATGCTTCTTCCCAATACTGAGGTAGAAGGGGAACAGATTGAAATGGAAGAGGCTGATCCTAGGGAGGAACTTATAAGAAGGTTAATTGAGTATAAAAGGTACAAGAATGCAGCTGAAGATCTAAAAAGTAGGCAAGATATTCATGGTAAAGTATTCTACAAACCTAAAGAAGAAATCAATATTAATGATGAAGATGATAGTACTAATTTAGATGGGTTAGAACTATCTCACTTAATAAAAGCTTTTGATAACTTAATTCATAAAAAGTTTAAAGAAAAAAATAATAAAAAATTTCATGAAATAAAAAGAGAAGAAATTTCAATTGATGAAGCAATGAATCTAATACGAAATAAATTGATTTCTAATAAAGAAGTTGGTTTTGAAGAACTATTTGAGAATAGGCTAACAAGGTCAAGTATAGTAACTATATTTATTGGAATTTTAGAATTAATAAAAATGAAAGAAGTTAATATCTATCAAGATAATAATTTCTCAAATATTAAACTAAGTAAAAAGCATAGGTGATAATATGGACACAAGAGAATTAAAGTCAATTATTGAAGGAGTTTTATACATATGGGGTGAACCTTTATCAATAGGGTCTTTATCAGAAGTATTAGAAATAGACAAAGATACTATTATTGAGATAATGGAAGAGATGATCAATGAGTTTAATTATAATAGAAGAGGTCTTCAAATCATTCAAATAAAAGACAGCTATCAATTATGCACCCGATCAGAGCATTATGAGTATATTAAAAAGTTAGTAGTACAAAAAAACAGTAAAGGATTATCTAATGCTGCATTGGAAACTTTATCTATAATTTCTTATAAACAACCAATCACAAGAGTAGAAATTGAAAGTATTAGAGGCGTTAAATGTGATAAGTCTATCAATACATTGATAGAAAAAGGCTTGGTCGAAGAAAAAGGAAGATTAGATAGAACAGGTAAACCTATTATCTATGGAACTACTGATAATTTTTTAAAACATTTTGGATTAAAAGATATTAGTGAGCTTCCTAAACTTAAAGAATTAAAAGATATTGATTTAGATGAAAATAACACAGATTGATGTGTTATTTTTTTTATTATGGAGATAATAAAGAAAATATAGTATTTGTGATATTTACATAAACTTACCTAGACAATAAAAATGGAGTGAATTAATTGTATATTCTGATAGTATTTTTAATAGCAATAATGATTTTTATAAATATACCTTTCTTTATACAATTTAAAATGTCTAGAAAACATGATGATGATAATTTACATATATATGTAAAATTAACTGAAAGAATAAAAATAATACAATTAGAAATACCTTATATAGATATGTTAATATCTAATGAAGATATTAATTTTAATATTACAAGAGATATAGAAACTAAGAAGAGATCATTAAATAAAAAACGAAAAAAAATATCATTAAGGAAGATTATAGATTTATTTAAAAAATTATATCATCATCAAATAATTTTTAATAGTATGAAAAGTTTTAAAAATTATTTGTTAAAAAAGATAAAAATACAAGAGTTATATTGGGAGACTAAGATAGGATATAATGATGCAGCAGTATGTGCTATTTCATCAGGAATTTTATGGTCTATTAAATCTATGATATTTTCTTATGTTTATTCAAAATATAAATTAATAAAATTCAAGTATGACGTAAACACTATTTATAATGAAAATGTTTTTGAAATTGACTTTAATTGTATAATTCAGATTAAAATTATCTATATAATTAAAGCTATTTTATTTTCTATATTATCAATAGTGAAGGGGGGTGAATTAGATGCCTAATCATCCTATAGAGGGTTTAATGAATACTACAATGGAGTCTTTAAAAGAAATGGTAGATGTTAATACTATAGTAGGGGACCCTGTGGAAACACCTGATGGATTAGTTATAATACCTATATCTAAAGTATCACTTGGATTTGCATCTGGAGGTACAGAATTTAATGGTAAAGAGAAATCTAAAGAGAATAATGAAGAAAACTCTTCCAAACTACCTTTTGGGGGAGGATCAGGAGCAGGTATTTCGGTTCAACCAGTAGCTTTTATAGTAGTAGGCAATGGTCAGATGAAACTATTACCTGTAGACCAAGGATCTAACATATTAAATAATATATTAGATTTTATACCTAAAGTAAGTCAAAATTTACAACATAAATTTAAAAATAATAAAGATATAAAGGTAGATGTAGAAAAAGATAATGGTAATTGTTAATTATTATAAAAAGTCTTCTATAGAAGACTTTTTATTTTACTATTGTAAACAATATATAGATTTTAAAGTAAAACTTAGCATCTCAATATTGAATTTTTAAATTAAATATACAAATAATAATTTTGAGGTGATTTTTTGTTTAAGAAAAATATCATAATATCTATAATTACTCTCTTTTTTATAGCTGTACTTCCGGTTACCCATTCATTTTCAATAGCAATGGCGCCTAATGAAAGTGCAAGAGGTGCTATTCTTATAGAACGAGATAGCGGTAGGATATTGTATTCTAAAAATATTAATCAAAAGCTACCTATGGCTAGTACTACAAAAATAATGACAGCATTAATAGCTATTGAAAAAGGTGATTTAGATGAAACAGTTATAGTAAAAGAAGAATGGACAAATGTTGAAGGATCTAGTATTTATCTTAAACCAAATGAAAAGGTAAAATTAAAAGATTTAGTATATGGATTGATACTTAGATCAGGAAATGATGCTGCAACAGCTATAGCATGTCATATAGCAGGGAGCATTGATAATTTTTCTGTTTTAATGAATGAAAGAGCTAAAGAGATTGGTGCAATTAATACTAATTTTACTAATCCTCATGGATTACACTCTGAAAATCATTATACTACTGCATATGACTTAGCATTAATTTCACAAGTAGCTTTAAAAAATGAAACCTTTAGAAAAATATCTAAAACAGTTGATTATGTTTCAGATAGAGATTTGAATTCTCATTTTTATAATAAAAATAAAACTTTATGGCAGTATGATGGAGGCGATGGAGTTAAGATTGGTTATACCCAAGCAGCAGGAAGATGTTTGGTTTCTAGTGCTACTAGAGATGATATACAACTGATTGCTGTAGTTTTAAATGATAATAATTGGTTTAATGATTGCTATAACTTATTTGACTATGGTTTTAATAATTATAAAAACACCCACATATTGCGCAAGGGTAATTTTATAAAAAATATATCAATTAATAACGGAAAAATTGATAAGTTACCCATAGTTATAAATAAAGACTTCTATTATCCTTTATTAAAAGATGAAGTAAAGGATATAAAGATTTCAGTAAAAATTCCTAAAACATTAACAGCCCCGGTAAAAAAAGGAACTGTAGTAGGGGAAGTTAATATTACTTTAAAGGACCAAAATATATATAAAGGTGATATTAAGTTATCAGAAAGTATAAATGAAAAAACTTTAAAAGATAAAATGGTTAATTTTATAGATAGTATATTCTAAAAGACTTCTAATCAAATAAGAAGTCTTTTTTTATTTTCTTTGTAACAGATATTAGTAAAAATAATATCTTAATAATATAGGCAAAAAGCTAAAATAAGGGGGGGAAGATATTGAATAAAAGATTACTGTGCATTGATGCAGGTAGTGAATATTGTCCATGCTATTTGGCTGAAACAGGGGATTGTATAACTTGTTCTATTCTTAGAGGTCAAGATTTTTGTGATTGTAACTGGAGAGGTAGTTGTATCTATAGTGAATTTGTTTGGAATGATTACGTTAAAAAAAATAGTAGGAAATTTTATTCAAGCAAAATATTAAAGAAAGAGTCACTAGGGAATGAAGTGTATTTACTTAAAATTGAAACGACTAAAACTCTAGCGAGACAATTAAAACAACCAGGAGCTTATATTTTTATTAGAGGTGAAGGATTACCTCAATTTTTTGATGTTCCGATGTCTATTATGCAGGCTAATGAAAAAGAAGGATATGTATATATTGTATACAAAGTATTAGGTACTAAAACAAAAAGACTTAATGAATCGGATAATATTTTAATAAGAGGTCCTTATTGGAATGGAATATACGGATTAAATAATATTAAGACCTTAAAAAATAACAACTGTTTATTGATAGCTCGAGGTGTAGCTCAAGCCCCTACTTTGTTATTGATTAATAAGATCGTAAAAAATAATAATATAACACTTATTTTGGATAAAGGTAAGCTAGAAGATAACTTTATATTAAATTATTTATCACACAAAAATATTGAAATTATTTTTATTGATACTATGAAATATAAAGAACAAGAATATATAAAAGAAATTATGATTGATAAAAAAATAGATTTTGTATTTTCTGCAGGTTCAGATATATTTCACAAAAAGATTATCGAACTTATTGATGAGATAGATCCAAGTATAAATATTTCAGCAACTAATAATAGTGAAATATGTTGTGGAGAAGGTGTTTGTGGCGCATGCTCGGCTCATTTAGAAAATGAAGGATCTGTTAAAGGATGTAAAACTCAAATAGATATAAGAGAGTTAATTAAAAGGAGGGTTAATATTGACTAAAGTAATTATTATAGGCGGTGGATGGGCAGGATGTGCTGCAGCTATAAGTGCAAAGAAAGCTGGAGGAGATGTAACTATAATTGAAAAAACAGATATGCTCTTAGGCTTAGGTAACGTAGGAGGTATCATGAGAAACAATGGTAGATATACTGCTGCTGAAGAGTCTATACATTTAGGAGCGGGAGAACTATTCAATATATGTGATAAGGTTTCACGACATGTAGATATTGATTTTCCTGGACATAATCATGCCTCATTATATGATGTAAATAAAATTGAACCATTAGTGAAAAAGCAATTAGAAGATCTGGGAATAAGCATATTGACATGTAGGAGAGTAACTGATGTTGTGAAGGTTAAAAATAAAATAACAAAAGTGGTATTATCGGATAAATCACATATAGAAGGAGATGTATTCATAGAAACTACTGGCTCCACTGGACCTATGGGGAATTGCTTAAAATATGGTAATGGCTGTGCTATGTGTATTTTAAGATGTCCTTCCTATGGACCAAGAGTAAGCATAACTGAGAGATGTGGAATAGAAGATGTTTTGGGACAAAGAAATAATGGATCTTATGGTGCATTTAGTGGTTCATGTAAATTAAACAAAGAAACCCTAAGTAAAGATTTACAAAAAGAATTAAATGATAAAGGAGTAGTAATATTAACAGTACCTAAAGAAGACGTAAATTTAGAAAAGTTAGATTTGAAAGTATGTCAACAGTATTCATTAAAAGAATTTGCTGAAAAGATAATACTATTAGATACTGGACATGCAAAATTAATGACACCATTTTATCCATTAGATAAATTAAGAAAAATAAAGGGATTAGAAAATGTTAAATTTGAAGATCCATATTCAGGAGGACTAGGAAATTCAATAAGGTACTTATCAATTGCTCCAAGATATAATAACATGAAAGTAGAAGGTATAGATAATCTTCTTTGTGGTGGTGAAAAATCAGGCTTCTTTGTAGGTCATACTGAAGCAATAGTAACAGGGTCATTAGCTGGTCATAATAGCATAAGATTAAGTTTAGGTATGCCATTATTAGAGCTTCCAAGAAACTTGGCTAGTGGTGATATAATTGCTTATGCGAATGAAGAGACTAAGAGTATAGAGGGTTTAAAGAAAAGATTTACTTTTGCAGGTTCAATATATTTTAATAGAATGAAAGAATTAGGTTTATATACAATAGATAAGGAAAAAATAAAAGATAAAATTATAAGGCTAGGTTTACTAAATATTTATGAAGATAAAATAGTGTGATATTATAAAAGTAAAGAATTTAGAGAAGAGGTAGTTTTTTATGAGATTACAAAAGTTTATGGCAAAGGCAGGAGTAGCTTCTAGAAGAAAATCTGAAGAAATTATTAAAGCAGGGAATGTAAAAGTTAATGATGAGATTATTGATGAGTTAGGATATAAAGTAGACGTGGATAAAGATATTATTAAAGTAAATGGAAAAATAATAAAAATAGAAGTTAAAAAAATATATATACTAATAAATAAACCAACAGAGTATATAACTAGTGTATCTGATCAGTTTAATAGAAAAACAGTTATGAGTTTAATACCCAATATAGATCAGAGAGTATATCCAGTAGGAAGATTAGATTATGATACATCTGGTTTATTATTATTAACTAATGATGGAGATTTAACATATAAATTAACACATCCTAGTCATGAAATAAACAAAACTTATATTTCAAAAGTGAAAGGGATACCAACAAAAGAAGAGTTATTGAAATTTAGAAAAGGTTTAAGAATCGAAGATTATATAACATCAAAAGCTGAGATAGAGATATTAAATAAAAGTAAAGATTCATCAATATTGAAAATAATAATACATGAAGGTAAAAACAGACAAGTTAGAAAGATGTGTGATGCAATAGGTCATCCTGTCTTAGAATTAAAGAGAATAGCCATGGGCAATATAGAATTAGAAGATTTAAAGGAAGGACAATTTAGGTACTTAGATGAGGATGAAATAAATTATCTGAAAAAAATATAGTAAGGATTTAAATCCTTACTATATTTTTTTACTTTAAATATATATAGATATCTATTATAATGTAATTGTTTCATCAAAGGAGGTAAAAATGATAATAATAAACAAACATGACTATAAAAATTGTAAAGCCTTTTTAGATAATTATTATTTGGGTAGAATTGAATATGATAAGGATATTATATTCATAGTAGAAGAAGATAATAAAAAGTTAGGTTATATAATTGTAACTAAGAATAATAAAATAGCCTCTATAAAAGATTTATTCGTTTTAGAAAATTATAGAAACATGAATTTTGGTGATGGTTTAATAAGAACAGCTTTAAATTCATTAAGGTTAGACAACATTAATAAAGTATTTTATAAAAATAATTGTGATTATCTTCTAAGAAAAGGATTTATTAAAAATGACGATAATCTTGAATGTATTATTGAAGATTTCTTTTCTAAACATAATTGTAAAAGGAGATAAGCATGAGTAAAAGACTATTAACAAAAGCTACAGACTTAGCAAAACATGTTATAGATATTAAATTACAAAAAGGCATGACTGCAGTAGATGCTACTATAGGTAATGGCAATGATACTTTAGAACTAGCTAAAAGAGTTGGTAGTAACGGAAAAGTATATGGTTTTGATATACAGAAAGTTGCTATAGATAGTAGTAAAGAGTTATTAGAAAAAAATAATTTATTAGATAGAGTGGAACTGATATGTGACTCCCATGAAAGAATATCTGAATATATTAATGATAAAATTGATTTAGCTATTTTTAACCTAGGATATTTACCAAGTGGAGATCATTCTATAATAACAAAACCTAATACCACTTTAAAAGGTATAGAAAGTGTATTGTATAGTCTAAAGGAAAACGGTATACTAATTGTAGTGGTTTACTATGGACACTCCGGAGGAAAAGAAGAAAAGATAGCAGTAGAAAAATATTTAAATAAGTTAGACCAGCGGAAGTTCACAGTGATGAAGATGGATTTTATTAACCAAATAAATAATCCACCTTTCATATTTTGTATAGAAAAAATATAACTTCTAGAGGAGGTTTATTATGTCAAAAGTAAAATTTACAGAAACTATTCTTAGAGATGCTCATCAGTCTCTTATGGCTACAAGAATGACAACTGAAGAAATGTTACCTATCGCTAAAAAATTAGATGAGGCTGGATATCATTCATTAGAAGTATGGGGAGGAGCTACATTCGATGCTTCTTTGAGATTTTTAAATGAAGATCCATGGGAAAGACTTAGAAAATTAAGAAAAGCTATTAAAAACACTAAATTACAAATGTTATTAAGAGGTCAGAATCTGTTAGGCTATAAAAACTATCCAGATGATGTTGTAGAAGAATTTGTAAAGAAGTCTATCTACAATGGAATTGATATAGTACGTATATTTGATGCTTTAAATGATACAAGGAATTTAAGAACAGCATTAAAAGCCACAAAGGAAGCTGGGGGACACGCTCAAACTGCAATATCTTTTACTACGAGTCCTGTACATAACACTGAATACTATTTAAAACTAGCTAAAGAAATGGAAGAAATGGGTGCAGATTCAATATGTATTAAAGATATGTCTGGTATATTATTACCTTATAATGCTTATGATTTAATCAAAAAATTAAAAGAAACTGTGAGTATACCAATTCAACTTCATTCTCATTTTACTAGTGGAATAGCAAATCAAACTTATATGAAAGCAGTAGAAGCTGGAGTAGATGTAATTGATACTGCCTTATCTCCTTTAGGAAATGGAACAAGTCAACCTGCTACAGAACCTATGGTTGCATCTTTAGATGGATCTGGAAGAGAACCAGGATTCGATTTAAATAATTTGAATGAAATCGCTGAATATTTTAGAGATATTCGAGATAAGTATCAAGAGAAAGGAATTTTGAAAACTAAAGTATTAGGGGTTGATCCTAAGACTCTTGTATATCAAGTACCTGGTGGTATGCTATCTAATCTTGTCTCACAATTAGAACAACAAGGATCAATAGATAAATTTCAAGAAGTATTAGAAGAAGTACCTAAAGTACGAGAAGATTTAGGATACCCTCCATTAGTTACTCCTATGAGTCAGATGGTAGGTACTCAAGCAGTATTTAATGTGATTTTAGGTGAAAGATATAAGATGGTACCTTCAGAGATTAAAAATTATGTAAAAGGATTGTATGGTAAACCTACGATAGAGATAAAAGAAGATATAAAGAAGAAAATAATAGGCGATGAGAAAATATATACAGGAAGGCCAGCTGATTTATTAGAACCTCAATTAGAAAATTATAAAGATGAAATCAAAGAATATATAGAACAAGAAGAAGATGTATTATCTTATGCTTTATTCCCACAAGTAGCACTAAAATACTTTCAATATCGTCAAGCTGAAAAATACAGTATTGATAACGATTTGTTAAATAAAGAAGATAAAACATATCCTGTTTAAAATAAATATCAGGCTTTAAAACATTAATGTTTTAAAGCCTGATATTTAACATTTGTGATGTAGTATTATTCTATCGGGGCGATTACTAGTATAGTTGATTATTTTTACTTTACTGTTTTTATCTATAACTTTATTGCATTTTAAACATAGATAATTGGATTTCTTTATTTCCTCATAAGTTATCTCTAAGTTAAGGTTTTTATATTTTTGCCAACTTTTCCATCCTACTTTACATAACTTTTTTCTCTTATCATAGTCTGAATAAACCCATTTTAAAATTCTATGAAAATGAAATGGATACTTAGTATAACTTATTATCTCTTTTGGAAAGCCTAAAGATAAAGTGTAATCTTCAAAAGATTTTTCAATTATATTTTGTAATGGATCATAAATTTTTGTGCTTGTAAAATTATAATTATTATCTTTTAACCATTTCCTTAAATTATCAAACATGTATCCTCTACAAACTAATATTTTTTCTTCTTTGGATACATTAAGGGAATTGAATAGATCCACTGTTATATCAACTACGTAATCTAGGTATTTTTTTTGCTTGAAATTTTCAAAATTATATAGTTCTAAAGGGATAATTTTATAATAGTACTCTTTAGTATCACATCTCATAGCTCCAATAATAGTACCACCGATTAGACTACCACTACCTGCATCATCTATTTGTATCATTATTTCACCTCAAAATCTATTTGTACTATATTATTTACGAATAATTGATATTATATTAGGGAGGAAGAAAATGAATATATTATTGACTAATGATGATGGCATAAATGCTATCGGAATAAGAGATTTAGCAAAAGAACTATCAAAAATTGGAAAGGTGACAGTTGTAGCTCCTGATAGGGAAAGAAGTGCTTCAGGTCACTCTATTACTCTTCATGCACCATTAAGAGTAGTAAGAACTGATATACATGAAGGGATTGAAGGCTATATGATTTCAGGTACACCTAGTGATTGTGTTAAAATTGCCTTAGAATCTATATTAACAGAAAAACCTGACTTGGTAGTATCTGGAATTAATAATGGACCTAATTTAGGAACTGATGTTTTATATTCTGGGACAGTTTCTGCTGCTATAGAAGGAGCTATTCATAATATTAAATCTATTGCTATTTCAGTTTCTTACGGTGAAGACAAAATTAACTATGAAGGAGCTAAGCATTTTTCTTGCAATTTGATAGAAATTATTTCAACTTTAGAAGATGGATTGATATTCAATATTAATGTACCATCATTAAATAAAGAAGATATAAAAGGGACTATAATTACAGAATTAGGGATAAGAAGGTATAATAATAAATATATAAAAAGAGAAGATCCAATGGGTAAAAGCTACTACTGGTTAGCGGGAGAATTGATAGATATTGAAAATAAAAACACTAGTGATATAAAGGCTATAGAAGACAAGTATATATCCATTACACCATTACATTTTGATTTAACAGACTATAAAAGTTTAGAAACTTTGAAAAATAGTAAAATCGAAATATAAAATTATAAATTTTGCATAAAATGAAATATAACTTGCAAAATAATAAAATTTCTTTAAAATAATGAAATATAAATTGCAAAATGTCTATTATTTTGGTATTATTTAGTTAGAAAAAATTAAAAGGGGGCTTTATAGTGGCCACAAAAAAAGACAAGAAATTGATTGTGGATAAAGACTGGTGTAAGGGATGTGGAATTTGTGTCGAATTTTGTCCCAAGGATGTTTTAGAGATGGAAAACGATATCATAAATATAAAGGATTTGGATTCATGCATAAAATGTGGACTTTGTGAACTAAGATGTCCTGACTATGCTATTTATTTAGAAGGAGATGAGTCGGATGAATAAAAACATAAAGCTTATGCAAGGGAATGAAGCATGCGTAGAAGGAGCTTTAGCAGCAGGTATGAAGTTTTATGCAGGTTATCCTATAACTCCATCTACAGAGATAGCAGAAATCTCATCACTAAAGTTACCAAGAGTTGGTGGGAAATTCATTCAAATGGAAGATGAAATTGCAGGTATGGCGGCAGTTATTGGAGGATCATTGGCTGGTCTTAAATCTATGACCGCTACTAGTGGCCCAGGATTTTCTTTAAAACAAGAGAATATCGGGTATGCAGCAATAACAGAGATTCCATGTGTTATAGTGAATGTACAAAGAGGAGGTCCTAGTACAGGACTACCAACTTCTCCAGCACAAGGTGATATTATGCAAGCGAGATGGGGAACTCACGGAGATCATCCAGTAATTGCTCTAACTCCATCATCAGTAAAAGAGACTTTTGATTTGACTGTTAAAGCCTTTAACTATGCTGAAAAATATAGAATGCCTGTTATGTTAATGTTAGATGAAGTTATTGGGCATATGAGAGAAAAGATAGAAATACCAAATAGAGAAGAAATTGAAATTATAGATAGAGTTAAGCCTACATGTGATCCTGATGAGTATAAAGCTTATGAAGTGAAAGATGGAGATATAGTTCCTAAAATGGCTTCTTTTGGAGATGGTTATAGGTATCATGTTACAGGTCTAGTGCATGACGAGACTGGCTTCCCAAGTAATGACTCTGTCATAGCTGAAAACCTAATTAATAGACTTATGAACAAAATAGAAGATAATATTGATGATATAACAAACTATGAAGAGTATATGTTAGAAGATGCTGATGTTGCTATAATAGCCTATGGTGGTACTGCTAGATCTGCTAAAAGTGCTATTGAATTAGCTAAAGAAGAAGGGATAAAAGTAGGACTATTTAGACCTATAACTATATGGCCTTTCTTAGAGAAGGAAATAAAAGAACTAACAAAAAAAGTTAAAAAAGTTATAGTTGTAGAAATGAATCTTGGACAATATGTGTTAGAGGTTGAACGGGCAGCTGATAAGGATTGTGAAGTCTTTAAATATGGTAGAGTAAATGGACAATTAATTACTCCAGATGAAATATTGGAGAAAATTAAGGGGGACGTATTATGCCTAGCAAATTGTTAGATAGATATTTTAGAATGGATAAATTGCCACATATATGGTGTCCTGGATGTGGGCATGGGATTATTATGAAAGCAGTAGTCGATGCTATAGATGAACTTGGATTAGAAAAAGATAAAGTTTGTATTGTATCAGGAATAGGCTGTTCCTCTAGAGCTCCAGGATATATGGACTTCAATACTCTACATACTACTCATGGTAGAGCATTAGCATTTGCTACAGGAATTAAAATGGCAAACCCTGAATTACACGTTATTGTGGTAACAGGGGATGGAGATTGTGCTGCTATAGGAGGAAATCATCTTATACATGCAGCTAGAAGAAATATTGATATAACTACAATAGTATTTAATAATAATATATATGGTATGACAGGTGGACAATATTCACCAACAACTCCTACAAAAGAAAAAGGAACTACTGCACCTTATGGAAATATAGATAAGAATTTTGATTTATGCGAGTTAGCAAAGGCTTCTGGTGCCACATATACTGCAAGGTCTACAGCATATCATGCTAAGCAGATTAAAGATTTGACCATAAAAGGTATAGAGAATAAAGGTTTTTCTCTTATAGAATCTTTAAGTATTTGTCCAACATATTATGGTAGAAAAAACAAAAAAGGTGATGCTCCAGAAATGATGAAGCATTTAAAAAATGGTACTATTAACATTAAAGCTGCAAATAAGCTAAGTAAGGATGAAATAGGTAATAAGATTGTTATAGGAGAGCTATATAGTAATAAAGAGGCAGAGTATACTGAGGAGTATCAAAAAATTATTGATAGAATGCAAGAGGGGAGATAATATGAAGGGACAAACAGAGGTTAGATTAAGTGGATCAGGTGGTCAAGGGTTAATTTTAGCAGGAATAATATTGGCTGAAGCAGCTTTGATAGATGGTAAAAATTCTATACAGACTCAATCATATGGACCAGAAGCTAGAGGTGGAGCTAGTAAAGCTGAGGTTATTATAAGCGATACTGAAATAAACTATCCAAAGGTTAGAAAATGTGATGTGTTATTAAGTTTAACTCAGAAATCTTGTGATGAATATTTGGATTCTTTGAAGAAAAATGGTATTCTAATTATAGATAAAGATGTAGAGAAACCAGAAAGAACTGATGTTAAAATATTTCATGTGCCTATTATAGAAAAAGCTGTAAATAATATCGGTATTTCTATGGTTGCAAATATAGTTGCATTAGGTGCTATTAATGGAATAACAAAAATAGTTTCTGAAGAAGCATTAAAGGAAGCTATACTAAAAAGGGTTCCCCCAGGAACAGAAAAAGTTAATGAAAAAGCATATGAACAAGGTTTAAATATTATCTAATAAGGACGATTTTATGGATGAAAATAAAAGAGATTTAATTAAGCTGATTCAACTGAATTTTAGTCACTTAAGTAAAGGACAGAGGCTAATTGCAGAATATATAATATCAAATTATGACAAAGCTGCATTTATGACTGCTTCGAAATTAGGAGAAATGGTTGGTGTTAGTGAATCTACAGTTGTTAGATTTGCTAATGCTTTGGGATTTTCTGGGTATCCTGAGTTACAAAAATCTCTCCAAGAGCTAATAAAAAATAAACTTACAACGGTTCAAAGATTAGGAATGGAAGATTTCTCAGATAAAGAAAATTTTATCAAGAAAGTAGTCAGGGCTGATATTAATAATATGAGAACTACATTAGATAATTTAGATAATGATACCTTTTATAATGTAATAGATGAAATATCTAATGCAAAAAGAGTATATGTACTAGGTTTAAGGAGCTCTACTGCATTGGCTGGTTATTTGGGGTTTTATTTAAGTCTTATACTTGATAATGTTAAGGTTGTTAGCTTTGGAATGAGTGATATATTTGAACAGTTATTAAGAGTAACGAAAGATGATGTGGTTATAGGTATAAGTTATCCTAGATATTCTAAGAAAACTTTGGATGCTTTACAGTATGTAAAAAAACAAGGTTGTACTATCATAGGTATATCTGATGGTAATCTATCACCAATATCTAAGATATCTGACTATACTTTAGAGGCTAAGAGTAATATGGTATCATTTGTAGACTCTTTAGTGGCTCCAATGAGTCTTATTAATGCATTGATAATTGCATTAGGTATAAAGAACAAAAATGAAGTAAGTACATATTTTTCTAAACTAGAAAGTATATGGGATGAATATAATATATATGATGATAAGAATAAAAGTGATATAATAGATTATGATTTATAAAAAAGTAGCTAAGGCTACTTTTTTTAATGGATTGATTTTAATAATAAATTAAAAGCCATAATATATTTAAATATATATTATATTGGAGGTATTATGAAAAGACTATATATAATAAGACATGGTGAGTCAAAATGGAATGAATTAGGAAGAGTTCAAGGACAAAAAGATATAGAATTAACTGAAAAGGGGCAACTTCAAGCCTTGAAAGTTGCAAATAAGCTTAAAAATACTGATTTTGAGTATATATATTCCAGTGATTTAAATAGAGCTTATAACACAGCTAAAATAATATCTGATAAGTTGTCCACAGAATTAATACAAATAGAAGATTTAAGGGAGATTAACTTTGGAGATTGGCAAGGCCTTACATTAGAAGAAATAGAGAAAAAAAATAATAAAGACTACTATACTTGGAGAAATACTCCTCATAATCTAACAATACCAAAGGGAGAGAGTCTCATAAAGGTACAAGAAAGAGCTATGGGTTTTATCAATAAATTACATGAAAAACATAAAGGAAAGAATATTCTTTTAGTATCCCACGGAGTTGTGATAAAAGTTATACTTCTAGGATTACTTGATTTAGATTTGAGTAATTATAGAAAATTATCTATTAGTAATTGTGGTTTAACAATAGTTGAATTCATCAATAATAAACCACAAATAAAATGTATGAATGAAAGAATAACGTTGGAGGATTAAATTATGAAAGAAAAAATAGTAGTAATTGGTGGAGGTCCTGCAGGTATAATAGCTTCAGCCACTGCAAGTAAAAAAGGAGCTAATGTAATTTTAATTGAAAAGAATGAAAGAATCGGAAAGAAAATGTTAATCACAGGAAATGGTAGGTGTAATATAACTAATTTATGTTCTATAGAAGAATTGATAGATAATGTTACTAGAAATAATTACTTTTTGTACTCTGCATTCTATTCTTTCACTAATAAGGACATTATTGATATATTGGACCAATACGGATTAAAGGTAAAGGTTGAAGATAATAACAGATGCTTTCCTATCACTAATAAGTCAATTGATGTAACGAATGTTTTAGAAAGATACCTACTAGATAACAATGTTGATATAAGTTTAAACACAAAGGTATATAAAATAAATAAAAAAGACGATAAGTTTATTATTGATTATATTAAAAATGATAAAAACCACACAATTAAAGCTGATAAACTTATAATATCCACTGGTGGTAAATCATATCCAGCAACTGGATCTACGGGAGATGGATATGATTTTGCAAAAAAACTAGGTCATAATATAGTTTCTCTCATACCTTCTATGGTACCTTTTAATATTAAAGAAGACTGGATCAAAGAAATAAAAGGAATAAGCTTAACAGAGGTGAAAATTTCATTAATTCATAATAAAAAAGAAGTAGATAATGAAATTGGAGATATAATTTTTACCCATTACGGAATATCTGGTCCAAGTGTATTTAATTTAAGTTGCAGGAAGAACAGAACCATAGAACAAAATAATAACATTAAATTAAGACTAGATTTTTTCCCTCACCTTAATGAAAAAGAATTTGATGATAAACTATTAGGATTATTACAATATAATTCTAATAAAAATATAATTAATATAATAGATAATTTAATACCATATGCTTTAGGACTAAATATCTTGAAAAGATTAAACATTGAATATAATTTAAAAGCTAACCAATTAAATAAAGAAAATAGGAAAGGTATAGTTAGTATTCTTAAAGAATTAGAATTAAGTATATCAGGTTTACGATCTATAAAAGAAGCATATGTTACTTCTGGCGGTGTAGACACGAGAGAAATAAACCCCTCTACAATGGAGTCTGATATAGTAAAAGGTCTATATTTTTGCGGGGAAATCCTAGATGTAGATGCTTATACTGGAGGTTTTAATTTACAAATTGCATATTCTACAGGATACCTTGCAGGAGAAAGTTGTTGTTAAGCACCTTGAGGTAGTTTTTAAATTAATATATAATATATGAACAGGAGTGGTATATATGGGTGTTGTGAGTATTAGAGGAGCAATTACAGTTGAAGAAAATAACAATGAACATATAATACTTAATACCAAAACATTATTAAATCAATTAATTATGGAAAACAATATACAATCTGAAGATATAATATCCATATTATTTACAGCTACAGAGGATTTAAATGAAGCTTATCCAGCAAAAGCTGCTAGAGAGATTGGATTAGTAGAATGTAGTTTACTATGTTTTCAAGAAATGTATGTTAAGAATAGTTTGGAAAAATGTATAAGAATTCTTATTATGTTGAATTCTGATAAAAAACAATCCCAAGTAAGTCATATTTATCTTAAGGGAGCAAAAAGATTAAGAAAAGATTTATTAAAATAAATATGTAGAGAAGGAATGAAATTAAATGTCAAATTTAGTAATAGCTGTAGATGGACCAGCTGGAGCAGGGAAGAGTACTATTGCAAAATTAATTGCCAGCAAATTGAATATTATTTATATAGATACTGGAGCAATGTATAGAGCATTAACTTACAAATTAATAAATGAAAACATAGATTTAAAAGATATTTCAAAAATAATAGACGTATTAAAAGATACAGAAATAGATTTTAAGAATAACCATATATATTTAGATGGAAAAATTGTAGATGATAAAATAAGAACTAATGATATAAGTAACAATGTATCTATTGTTGCAAGAATTAAGGAAGTAAGAGAAAAATTAGTAAATATACAAAGAAAAATTTCTAAGAATAATGATGTGATTATGGATGGAAGAGATATTGCTAGTCATGTTTTACCTGATGCTAATTTAAAGTTTTATATAAATGCCACACCGAAAGAAAGAGGCAAAAGAAGGTATGAAGAAATAATTAAAAGAGATCCGAGTGTATCGTTATCAGATATAATACAAGAAGTTAAGGTAAGAGATGAAATTGATAGTACACGAGAGATATCCCCTTTAATTAAAACAAAAGATGCTATTGAAATAGACACAACTGATAAAAGTATAGAGGAAGTTGTTCAAGTTTTATTAGATTATATAAAAGATAATATTAATTAATTCAAGGGGGTATAAAAATGGGTTTATATAACTTTGTAAGAAGTGTAGCTAGTGTTTTGTTTAAAATGTTATACAGAGTAAAAGTTCACGGAGATAAAAATGTACTAGTTGATTCTAGAATGATAATATGTTCAAATCATATACATTATTTTGATCCAGTATTAGTAGCTGTCATTTTTAAGAATAGTCAAGTTCACTATATAGCTAAAAAAGAATTGTTTAAACATAAGATCTTAGGATCTTTTATTGAGAAGTTAGGTACATTTCCAGTTGATAGAGATGGTGCTGATTTAAGTGCAATAAAGAGAGCTTTAAAAATACTAAAAAGTGATAAAGTACTAGGAATATTTCCAGAAGGAAAAAGGGTTGTAAAAGGGGAAAAAATAGAAGCGAAACCAGGGGTGGCTATGATAGCAGTTAAATCTAAATCTCCTGTAGTACCTGTATATATTGACACTAGTTATAAGTTGTTTAGTGAAATAAATGTATATTTAGGACAACCCATGGAATTACACAATAATCAAAAAGGTAAATTGAGTATAGAAGAGTATAAATCAATAAGTGATGATATACTAAAAAAAATATATAGTTTAAAAAGTAATGGATAGGAGGATTGAAATTGAAAATAATTTTAGCTCAAAATTCAGGCTTTTGCTTTGGAGTGGAAAGAGCTATAAATAAAACATTAGAAACCATAGATACTAATAAAGGAGTTCATTCATTAGGTCCTTTAATCCATAATAAACAGGCAATAAGTTTTTTAAGTAAAAAAGGACTTAATACTATTAAGAGTCTCGACGAGGTAGATTCAGGGACTGTTATAATTCGTTCCCATGGTGTACCTATTGATATTCATAGTAAATTAGAAAATAAAAATATTGAATCTTTAGACTTAACATGCCCCTTTGTAAGAAAAATTCAGAAAAAAGTTGAAGAATATTATAATAAAGGGTATAAAATAATTATAATAGGTAACCCTGAACATCCTGAAGTTATTGGCATAAATGGTTGGTGTAATAATAGTGCAAATATAATTAACTCAAAAGATGATATTGAAGATACAAAGAAATATGATAAAATATGTATTGTAGCACAAACTACTATGAATGAAGAAAAATTTGAATTATTATCAGAATTGATAAGTAAAAAGTCAAATGAAGTATTAAAATTTAACACTATTTGTAATGCTACTAAGCTTAGACAGATGTCATGTAAAGAAGTAGCTGGAAAAGTGGATGCAATGATAGTTATAGGTGGTTATCATAGTTCTAATACTCAAAAACTTGTTACAATAAGTAAGGATATTTGTAAAAACACTTATCATATTGAAACTGTTGATGATTTAAATATTAAAGAATTACAAAAATATAATTTAGTAGGAATTACAGCAGGTGCATCAACACCTGACTGGATAATTAAGGAGGTTGTCAATCAAGTGAGTAATATTGATAATGAAATGAACATGATGATGGAAGAAATTGAAAAAAGTTTAGTAAGTGTAAACAAGGGAGACATTATAGAAGGTACTGTTATATCTGTAAATAAAGATGAAGTAATGGTAAACATAGGCTATAAGTCTGATGGAATAATCAAAAAATCTGAATTATCAAATGATCCAAATATAAATCCTGAAGAAACACTTAGTGAAGGAGATAAAATAGAAGTTTATGTATTTTCTTTGGATGATGGTGAAGGTAATGTATTGTTATCAAAGAAAAGAGTAGTGGATATAAAAGGATGGGAAGAAATAGAAAGTGTTTATGATGACGGAACTTTAGTAAATGGTAAAATAGTTGAAATAGTAAAAGGTGGAGCTATTGTTTTAGTTAATGGATTAAGAGGATTTATCCCTGCATCTCATATATCTATAAACTATGTAGACGATTTAAATAAATACTTAGGTAAAGAATTATCTTTAAAAATCATTGAGTTTGATAGAGTAAAGAAAAGATTAGTATTGTCAAGAAAAGAAGTAGAGATGGCAGAACTAACAGAGAAAAAAGACAAGTTATGGAGTAAATTAGAAAAAGGTGCAAAAATTGAAGGTGAAGTTAAAAGATTAACTGACTTTGGTGCTTTTGTAGATATTGGTGGAATTGATGGTTTAGTTCATATTTCTGAATTATCTTGGGGAAGAGTTAATCATCCTTCTGAAGTGGTAAAAGTTGGAGATAAAGTTGAAGTTATAGTTCTCGACTTTGATAAACAAAAGGAAAGAATTTCATTAGGATATAAGCAAACAACTGAACATCCTTGGGAAAATGTTAAAGACAAATATAATATTGGAGATATTGTCGAAGGAAAAGTAGTTAAAATAGTAGATTTTGGTGCGTTTGTAGAAATAGAATCTGGACTAGATGGACTAGTTCACATATCTGAAATATCACATAAGCATATTGCTAAGCCTTCAGAAGAACTTTCTAAAGGAGATACAGTTAAAGTTAAAATTTTAGATATTGATTCAGAAAATAATAGATTAAGTTTAAGCATAAAAGAAACTGAAGAAAGACAAGAAAATACTTATAAAGATGAAGAAGATACTGAATTAACAGTAGGAGATATGATAAAAAATAATAAAGAAGACTAATAAAATAAGGAAGGGAAACCTTCCTTATTTTACATATCAATATTTTAATAACAAGAATAAGGAGTATTAATATGGATAAATATGAGAAATTTAAAAACGATATTTTAGGTCTAATAAATATTGACTTATCAAGTTATAAAGAAAAACAAATGAAAAGAAGAATAAGTTCTTTAGTATCAAGAAATGGTTTTAAGGACTTCGATGATTACTACTTAATGCTAAAATGTGACAAAGAATTGTTAAATGAATTTATGAATTACTTAACAATTAATGTATCTGAATTTTATAGAAATCATAAACAATGGGATGTTTTAGATAATGAAATCATCCCAAATCTACTGAAAACAAAAAAGAAATTAAAGGTATGGAGCAGTGCATGTTCAACAGGGGAAGAACCTTACTCTTTAGTTATGTTATTATCAAAATTCACTAGTCTATCAAATGTATCAGTCCTAGCAACTGATATTGATGAAAGTGCAATTGAAAAAGCAAAGTTAGGTTTATATTCTGAGAAGAGTTTAAAGGAGCTTCCTACAGAATTTAAAGATAAGTATTTTGATAGAATAGAAAATACCTATAGAATTAAAGATGATGTTAAAAATAGGGTTACATTTAAAAAAATGAATTTATTAGATGACAAATATCCTACTGATTGCGATTTGATTTTGTGTAGAAATGTAATGATTTACTTTACTGAAGAAGCTAAAAGTATCATGTATAAAAAATTTTACAGTGCATTAAGTAATGTGGGAGTGCTGTTTGTGGGGAGTACAGAACAAATTATTTTTCCAAATAAATATAACTTACAAGCAATTGAGACCTTCTTTTATAATAAAAAAAGCAAATAAGTTAAAATTGTTTGAAAATAAATAATTTTTAGAAATATTATGTTATAATAAACATGTGAAATTTAAGAAGGGAGGATTTTTATGAATACATTAGAATTTCTAAAATATTTATCTAATTCAACAAGTGTTTCAGGATATGAGGAAAATATTTCTGAATATATTGTAAATACTTTTAAAGAGTATAGTGATGACATTGACTATGATAAATTGGGTAGTGTTATTGCTATTAAAAGAGGTACTAATAACGTTTCAAATCTTAAGATAATGCTAGCAGCTCATATGGATGAAATCGGCCTAATGGTAAAGGATTTTGATGACTCAGGAACAATAAGATTTACATCTGTAGGAGGAATCGACCCTAGAACATTAGTCGCCCAGGAAGTTATTGTTCATGGTAAAAGGGAGGTTTTTGGTGTAATTGGGACTAAACCTCCACATTTACAAGACTCAAGTGATAGCGATAAAGCTTTTGAGATGGATGATTTATACATAGATATAGGATATGATAAAAAAACAGTTAAAGAATTAATATGTATAGGAGATATTATAACTATAAATCGAGAATTTACAGAATTACAAGGAAATTCAGTTACAGGTAAAGCTTTAGATGATAAAGCAGGAGTAGCAACTATGCTTCAATGTGCTAAAGAATTGAAAAAACTTAATCATCAAGCAGATGTTTATTTCGTATCTACTATTCAAGAGGAGGTAGGAACTAGAGGGGCTATTACTAGTACATACAAGATAAATCCAGACATTGGTATTGCAATAGATGTGGGCTTTGGAAAAACCCCAGAATTAGATAAAGCTGATTCAATAGAAATGAAAAAAGGACCTGCTATTACTCTTGGGGGGAATATTCACCCAACTTTAAGACAAAAACTTATAGAGGTAGCTGAGGAATATAATATACCTTATCAGATTGAAGTAGAATCAGGACCTACTGGAACTGATGCTAGATCTATGCAAATATCCATGGCTGGTGTGCCTTGTTTACTTATTTCTTTACCATTAAGGTATATGCATACTACTGTAGAGACTATTAACATGGATGACATAAAGAACTCTGGTAATCTTATTGCAAGATTTATTTCTGAAATTACTAGTGATAATTTGGAGGGGTATTTATGTTATTAAAAAGATTAACTGAAGCCAGTGGTGTTTCTGGTAATGAGAAGGAAGTAAGAGATATTATCATTGAAGAGATAAAGGATCATGTAGATAATTATGAGATAGATAAGATTGGAAATGTAATTGTTTACAAAAAAGGGAACGTAAAAGGGCCAAGATTATTAATTGCAGCTCATATGGATGAAGTAGGCTTAATGGTATCTGATATTGATGATAGTGGACTGATTAAATTCATTCCTGTTGGTGGTATAGATAAAAGAATTCTAGTGTCAAAAAGAGTAAAGGTAGGTAATAAGAAAATTGATGGAGTTATTGGAGCTAAACCAATACATCTTCAGAAGGCTAAGGAAAGAAAGAATGCATTAGATTTAAAACAGTTATATGTTGATATAGGAACTTACTCCAAAGAGGAAACAGAAAAATTAATAAAAATTGGTGATTATATTAGCTTTGATAGCGACTTTAGAGAATTCGGTGATAATCTAATCAAGGCAAAAGCTTTAGATGATAGGATAGGATGTGCTTTACTTATTGAGTTGTTACAAACTGATAATGAATTCGATATATATGGTGCATTTACTGTAATGGAGGAAGTAGGTCTTAGAGGAGCGGGCCCTGCTGCATTTAAAATAGAGCCAGATATAGCTATCATACTAGAAGGTACAACTTGTGCAGATTTAGAAAATAGTGATACACACTTACAAGCTACTAGATTAGGAGAAGGTCCAGCAATATCTCTTATGGATAGAACTACTTATTTTAATAAAGAATTAAGAGACTTATTAATTAAAGTAGCCCATGAAAACAATATTAAATATCAATATAGAAAAACTAGTGTTGGAGGTAATGACTCAGGAACTATCCACCTTTCAAAAGAAGGAGTTAAAACAGCTACAATATCAGTTCCTTGTAGAAATATTCACACACCAGTTAGTGTCATAAATAAAAGTGATTATGAAAATGCTTATAATTTATTGCAAGCTTCTATCAAAAAAATATTAGAGGGAGGTATTAATTAATGGAATTTAATAGTGATTTATTAAAAAATCTTGTTAAGACTTTCTCACCATCGGGAAATGAAGAAAGGGTTAGAGAATTAATAATTAATGAAATTAAAGATTATGTAGATGAAATAGAAATTGATAATCTAGGTAATTTAATTGCTAGAAAAAAAGGTTCCGGTAAGAAGATAATGATAGCAGGGCATATGGATCAAATCGGATTAATGATAACTGATATAGATAAAAAAGGATTTTTAAGATTTACTAATATTGGAGGCATATCCTCGTTATTAAGTATTAGTCAAAGAGTTATATTTGAAAATGGAACTATAGGAGTTATATCAAATGAAAATGTAGAGGACAAAAACAAATTGAAATTAGAAAATCTTTACATTGATATAGGAGCTAAAGATAAAGAAGAAGCGGAAAAGAAAGTTAATGTAGGAGATTCATGTGTATATCTTAGTGAATATTATGAAGAGGGCTCGAGAATCACCTCAGGATGTTTAGATGATAGAATAGGATGCTATGTAATGATTGAAGCATTAAAACGCTTAGAAGGCACAAATAATGACGTATACTTTACTTTCACTGTGCAAGAAGAACTTGGCATAAGAGGAGCGAAAACTTCAGCATATAAAATTAATCCTGATATAGGTATAGCTGTAGATATAACTGGAACAGGCGACACACCAAAGTCAAAGAGATTTGCAGTTGGATTAGGAAAAGGTACAGCCATTAAAGTAATGGATAAATCAGTTATTGTTCATCCTAAAATTAAAGAGGCTATGGTTAATACTGCAAAAGAAAATAAAATTAAATATCAAATGGAGGTATTAGAATATGGAGGTACTGATTCAGGATCAATACACCTATCTAGAGAAGGAGTTCCTTCCGGTGTTATATCAATACCTACAAGATATATTCATTCACCTAATGAGACAATAAATAAAGAAGATGTGGAAAATTCAATACTATTACTTAAAGAATTAATAAACAAAGAATTTAATTTATAAAAAAACGACCATTATGGTTGTTTTTTTTTGTTAACAAGAAAACTTTGCCTTATTGATTTGTAGAATTATATTTAAAAATGTAAAAATAAGTAGATATTTTTGTGAAGGAATTTTTAAATATAAAAAGAAAGTATATAATAAAAGGAGGTAGGAATATGGATGATAGAAAGTTAAGTATTTCAGAGGTTTCTGATATTTTAGGATATGAAAATCATGTGTTAAGATATTATGAAAAAGAGTTTGAATTAGAAATACCCAGAAATGAAGTGAATCATAGATTTTATACTGATATGGAAATTGAGCTATTAAAAAAAATAAAGAATTTACAACAGAAGGGATATTCAAATAAACAGATTAAACTAATATTAAAATCCCCTGATCTTATTGAGAATGGAACAAATGAAGCTTGTGTTACTGTTCTTATGAACGAAACTAAAAAGAAACCTGGTATAAATTTGCACTCAGCTGATATAATAGAAGCAAAGGAAAGGGAAACCTTAGTTTTAGAAGATTTGAAAGAAGAAATTATTGAATTAATAAATAAACAAGTAGATAAAGATAAAGATATATTAATTACTGAAAATGCTAAATTAAAATTAAAACTAAAAGAGAAAAGCTATGAGATAATTAAATTAAAAGAAAAATTAAATAGTTTAGAAAGCAAGAAGTTTCTATTTTTCAAAAGAAAAAAGAAATAGTAATCTTGTATATATTAATGGAGGGTTAAATGGATATATTTTCTAAAATTATATTAGATAAAGACAAAAATAAACCTATATATATTCAATTGTATAACGAAATAAGAAATATGATAGATAAGGATATTTTAAATTCAAATGGGAAATTACCATCAATAAGAGAACTATCTAAATTATTAAGAATAAATAGTTCTACGGTAGTAAATGCATATAGGCTATTAGAGGAAGAGGGTTATGTATATAAGAAGTTAGGCAGTGGTACTTATGTAAATAAAATTTATCCTCAGAAAAAAGATCAAAATAATGATATATCTCTTGATATATTATATGATTTTACAAATATAACTAGTAATTCAGACTTATTTCCTGTAAATGATTTTAAAAGGTTAATGAATAAAGTA
This sequence comes from Anaeromonas frigoriresistens, assembly GCF_016820655.1. GTDB lineage: Bacteria > Bacillota > Clostridia > Tissierellales > SIT17 > Anaeromonas > Anaeromonas frigoriresistens. The sequence goes on along the minus strand of NZ_WSFT01000053.1, from coordinate 332,994 downwards.
GTAGATAGAGATGGAGGTATAGCTTTTGATTATCAAGATAGTAAAGGGTATTTACCATTAAGAAATGCCATAGTTTGTTATCTAGAGGAACTTGGTATTCAGGTGCCGTTAGAGTCCATACAAATAATTTCAGGAGCACAACAAGGAATAGACATTATTAGTAAAACTATAGTAGATTATGGAGATACTGTAATAACCGAAAGTCCTACTTACTCAGGTGCACTATATTCTTTTAAGTCTAGGTCAGCAAAAATAGTAGAAATTCCAGTAGATAGAGATGGTATAGATTTAATTAATTTAGAACAAAAGATAAAAATATTAAGACCAAAGATAATATATGTCATGCCTATTTATCAAAATCCAACAGGTTTTTCATACTCTGAAGAAACTAAAATATCCATACTTAAATTAGCAGAAAAGTATGATGCTTACATTATAGAAGATGATTATATAAGTGATATTATATTTAATAATCAAAGACTAAAACCATTAAAGAGCTTAGATGAAAATAATAGGGTTATATACTTGAAAAGTTTTTCTAAAAGTTTTATGCCTGGAATAAGACTAGGGTTTGCTATATTACCTATTAGTTTGCAGCATAAATTTTTATTAGGAAAACAATTCTCTGATATATCTACTTCTGGATTTATTCAAAGAGTATTTGCTTTGTATTTGAAAGAAGGTTTATGGAAGGATCATATACAAAAAATAAGTAATATTTATAATGATAAATATAATCTTACAAAAGAATATATTAAGAAATATAAACCTGTGTACTTAAGATATTATAGACCTTCGGGAGGATTCAATTTTTGGTTTTCACTACCTGATGGTTATTCTTCTCAAAGATTGGAAAGTTATCTTAAAAATAATAAGATTTTAATTTATTCTGGATCTAGATTTTACAATGATATATATGATATAGAATATTTTCGTATTAATATTGCTTCAATTAATAAAACTAACTTAGAAAAAGGTATAATTAGATTATTTGAATTAATAGATCAATTTATCAAAGATGAAAAAAATCGTATAATAAATAGTTCTATAAACAATATAGGGTTATAGAACTTTTTCTGGTGCAATATAAACAAGTATATCTTTTTCTTTTATAATGGTGTCTAGCTTTGGACTTAAATAAGTATTTCCATCTCTAAAATAACCTATTAAAGTAACACCTCTGTGTAATAGATCGGAAGAGACATCTATGTATTTATTATTAATATATTCTTTTGGTACTAAAGTTTCATATAATTCAGAACCATATGAGTTTGTTATAAGTTCTTTAATTGCTTTGTTTACACTCTTATATAATATACTTCTTACTAAGACTTTACTTTCTATTTCATTACTTATTATAATGTCGTTTGCATTTGCCCTTAAAAAATGAGTTGTATTATTATGATCGACTACTTCTGCAACAAGATAAACATCTTTGTTTAATTTCTCTACTGCTAAACATGTGAGAACAGATTTAGCATCCATCATTTCGGGATTTTCTAATTTTCTATCTGCTAAAACAATTATTGTTTTTGCATGTTTAATATTAGCTCTTTCTAGTACATTATCTTTCCATGGATTTCCTTTAATGTATGAAATATTTTTATTTCTATAGGGATTTTCATCTATATTATCTATTATTGCTATTTTAATATTATCATCTTCGTTAATTAATTCTTCAATAATGGATTTTGATCTATAATTCCAACCAATTATTATAATATGATTTTTAAAAGTTACATCCACTAGTCCCATCCCTCTCTTTAAGTTCTCCTCAACAAATAATGAAGCAAAAGAAGCTGTTATAAAACCAAATATACCTATGCCTATAAGCATTACTAATATAGCTATTGTTCTACCTATTTGTGTAACAGGATATATATCTCCATATCCTACTGTAGTACTGGTAACGAAACCCCACCAAAAAGCGTCTCCTATATTGTCAATCTTAGGGTTCTTTTCTACTTCAAAAAAATAAAACAAGAAAGAAGAAGTCATTATGAATGCTAGAACAATTGCTAAAGATTTATAAAGTTTTGTATTTTGCATTGATAGATGTAATTTTTTAAGTAACAGCATAGTTAAAATTCAACATCCTTTCCTTAATATTATTATCTTATAAAAATCTCTTTTTATAACTTTTAAATACATTTGATGGATATATCTGCTTATGATTTTAATGGATTATAAGTTTATATTTAGCTTAATGTTTAATTTAATCTAAATATAGTATTTTCCTAGCACTATAATATTTAAAAGATTACAGAAAATAATATAGAAGGAGGATCTAAATATGAACTCTCAAATAGATTATAAAACACAGTTAAATTATCTATTAAATAAAGATGAAAAAGATATTATAAGAAAAGATATATATGAATTTAATAAAATCGTATATATTATGAATCATATAGATCCAATATATATAAAGAAAGAAATATATTTTGATACTTTATTTGAAAAACGGGATATAAAAAAATTACTAATTTTAGTTTGTACAGAATATATACAAAATATAGATAAAAAAATTAATGCAAATATTGATGAGTATCATCTAACTATAGATTTTATTAAAAAATTTTATGATGTATTTAAACCTATAGAAGTGAAAAAGGGTTATTTAGCTATATATCCAAAGTTGTCAATAAAAAAATATGTTTCAGAGGTAATAAAAGAAAGAAACTTTGATAACTTTTATATATCAGAAACAACATTAGAACAATTAATCACTATGTTAATGGCTTTTAGTAAATTCGAACTTCAAAATATAGACACTAAAGATTTTGGAGAAATTAATTTTCCAACTTTGGTTTTAGCTAATATAAAATTATACGAAAAGGGAATTTTATCTATAGAAAAAAACGAAGAAAAGAAAGTAGTATTTTATCTTAAACCTATGAATAATACAAATAAACCTATAAAAATTATAAATGATGAAGAGTTTATTATGTGTAAGATATTAAAAACACTAAATAAGAGAACAAATGAAAAATTTACACTAAATGATTTCATCCAATAGAAATAGTATTAACTATTTCTATTTTTTTGTTTTGCAACATACCATTCTTTATTATGCATAAAAAGGTTGTTTGTTAGCTTATATTCCATATATATGAATTAAGACTTAAAACAAATTGCAAAATTCTGAATTTATACTTGACATTATTTAATATGAAATGTTATAATTTAGTTAAGGAGGAATGTATATGAAAGAAAATATTATTAATAATACGAATAGGGAACAAGTAAGTAGATTGAAGAAATGTGGTGCTATAACTTGTATACATAACCTTGATGGATGTTGTAATGTAGACAAATGCGAAATATATGAAAGAGTATTAAAGCAAGAATATTAAACATAAGAAAAAGAGGAAGATATTCTTCCTCTAGTTGACACCTTTTAGGTGTTATTTTTTTTGTTTTTATTTATAATAGCTAGCAAGTTCCATATCATTTAATGAATTATAAACAATATTTCTTCTGTTATTATATTCTTCTATTACTTCATAAAAATGATTTTCACAAAATATTGAAATGATATACTATTTTTTCAACTTTTCAAACCACATAGATACTTCTTTTTTTTTTCAATGTTTGTTATAATAAAGAATAATTGAATACTATAGTTCAGAATCATTTAGGAGGAATAAAAATGAATAAAAAATACCTTATAACTACATGGGGTTGTCAGATGAATGAGCATGATTCAGAAAAAATTGAAGGAATACTAAATTCCTTAGGATATATAGCTACTAGTGATAAAGAAAAAGCAGACTTAATTATATACAATACTTGTTTAGTAAGAGAAAATGCAGAACTAAAAGTGTACGGTAATCTAGGAGAATTAAAAAGGCTAAAAAGAGAAAATCCAAATTTAATTATAGCTATATGTGGTTGTATGATGCAAAAAGAAGAAGTAAGATTAGTCATCAAAGAAAAATACTCTCATGTGGACTTAATATTTGGAACCCACAATATTCATAAGCTACCTGAATTATTAGAAGATCATGATCAAAAGAAGAATATGTTAGTGGATGTTTGGGAGGACAATGAAGAAATAGTAGAAGGAGTTCCAACCAAAAGAAAATATGATTTCAAAGCATTTATTAATATTATGTATGGATGCAATAACTTCTGTACTTATTGTATAGTTCCTTATACAAGAGGAAGAGAGAAAAGTAGAGAACCAGAAGATATATTAGAAGAGGCATTAAAATTAAGTAAAGAAGGTTATAAAGAAATTACTCTATTAGGTCAGAATGTTAATTCTTATGGTAAAACACTCGATAGTAAGTTAACATTTGCTCAATTACTGCATATGTTAAATGAAATTGATGACTTAGAAAGAATTAGGTTTATGACATCTCATCCTAAGGATTTATCAGATGACCTTATTAATGCTATAAAGACTTGTGAGAAGGTATCTAATCATTTGCATTTACCTTTTCAGTCAGGAAGTAATAGAATATTAAAGAAAATGAATAGAAGATATACTAAAGAACAATATCTAAGCTTGGTTGAAAAAATAAGAAAAGAAATCCCAGATATATCCCTTACCACTGATATAATAGTAGGGTTTCCAGAAGAAACAGAAGCAGATTTTGAAGATACATTAGAGGTAGTTAGAAAAGCTAGATTTGATTCAGCATTTACTTTCTTATATTCAATAAGAGAGGGTACTCCTGCTGCAGATATGGAGAATCAAGTTCCTGATGAAATAAAGCATCAAAGATTTCAAAAATTATTAGATACCTTACATCCTATTAGTTTTGAGAGAAATAAAGAACTAATTGGAAAAACTGTAAAGGTATTAGCGGAGGACTTTAGTAAAAATGATTCTACAAAATTATCAGGTAGAACTGACACTAATAGATTAGTTCATTTTAAAGGCGGAGATGATCTCATAGGTAAAATAGTAAATGTTAAGATCTTAAAAGCTAAGACATGGACCTTGGAAGGTGAAATAGATGTATAACAATGTATTAGACATAGCTAGAAAATTAGGAAAATCAATTCAAAATTCTGAAGTGTTTAATGATTATCTAATAAAGGAAGAGTTGTTTTATAATGATAAAGAAGCTGTGAGCCTTCAAAAGGATATTGAAGATAAAAATATTCTACAAAAAAAGGCAATAATAGATAGAGATACAGAAAAAATAAATGTTATAAAATGTGAGATAGATAAACTAAATAATAAACTATTAGAGAATACACAGTATAATGACTACACTGCTGCAAAAGATAAAGTGGAAAAATTAATGAAAAATATAGATAACATACTAGAATATTTTACAGGCATTAGCGGTGGCTCTGGTTGTGATAATTGTAGTGGAAAATGTGGTAAATAGACTAGGGATTACTTCTTAGTCTATTTGTTTTAATTAATGTAATAATCAGGAGGAATGAAATTGGGAAAGTTAACACCTATGATGCAACAATATATGGATATTAAAAATAAAAACAAAGATTCAGTTTTGTTTTTTCGATTGGGAGATTTCTATGAAATGTTCTTTGAAGATGCTATAACTGCATCAAAAGAATTAGAAATAACTTTAACTGGAAGAGAATGTGGTCAAAAAGAAAAAGCTCCTATGTGCGGAGTTCCATATCATTCTGCTGACGGATATATAGCAAAATTGGTGTCAAAGGGTTATAAGGTAGCTATATGTGAGCAGGTGGAGGATGCTCAAGAAGCAAAAGGAATAGTAAAAAGAGACATTGTTAGAATTGTTACCCCTGGAACAATTACAGATTCTAAAATGTTGGATGAAAAAGACAATAATTATTTAGCTAGTGCTTATTTAAGTGAAAAAGGCATGGGTATATCTTATGTTGATATAACCACAGGAGAGTTATATACTACTGAGAAAAGGAATGTTGATTTTAATTTAATTCGTAATAGTATGGTGGATGAATTAGCTAAAATAAAGCCTAGGGAAGTTATTGTTAACAAATATCTTTATGACACAAGAATTGTTAAAGATATAGAAGATAAATTTAATTCTACTGTTAATGAGTATCATGAATGGATATACAATACTAATGAAAGTAAAAAAGTAATTAAAAATCATTTTAAGGTACTAAACTTAGAAGGATATGGTTTAGGAGACTCTGATTACTCTATTAAAAGTACAGGTGCTTTATTACAATACCTAGAAGAAACTCAGAAGACCTCATTAAAGCATATTAATAATATTTCCCAGTATAGTATAGATAACTTTATGATTTTAGATATTAATACAAGAAGAAATTTAGAAATTACAGAAACTATTAGAGATAAAACAAAAAAAGGTTCCTTACTATGGGTATTAGATAAAACAGCAACATCAATGGGAGCCCGTATGCTTAAAAAGTGGATAGAACAACCTTTATTAAATAAATCCCTTATAAATGAAAGGTTAAATGGTATAGAGTCATTAATAAATAATCTTATTTTAATGGGTGATATTAAGGAAAACTTAAAAGAAATTTATGATATTGAAAGACTTATGGGAAGAATTTCATATGGAAGTTCCAATGCAAGGGATATGATTGCACTTAAGAATTCTATTAATGTACTACCTCAAGTTAGAGAGTTATTAATTGAATCTAATTGTGATTATTTTAAAAAACTAGCTACCAATATAGATTTATTGCCTGATATTTATGAATTAATAAATAAATCTATAGTAGATGACCCACCTATCTCTATTAAAGATGGAGGGATAATAAAAAAAGGATACAATGATAGTTTAGACGAATTAATAACTGCTTCAACAGAAGGAAAGAAATGGTTATCTCAATTAGAAACTACAGAAAAGTCTAGAACTGGTATTAAATCTTTAAAAGTAGGGTTTAATAAAGTGTTTGGATACTATATTGAAGTTACCAAATCAAATTTGAATTTAGTTCCTGACAATTACACTAGAAAACAAACTTTATCTAATTCTGAAAGATATATCACGCCAGAATTAAAAGAAATGGAATCGAAAATATTAGGAGCTGAAGAAAAAAGCACTATATTAGAATATAAACTTTTTAATGAAATTAGAGATCTTATTAGAGTTGAAATAGAAAGAATACAAAATACCGCAAGAATAATTTCTAATATCGATGCTTTAAATTCGTTAGCACAGGTAGCATACAAAAATAATTATATTAGACCTAATATAAATGATAAGGGAATAATAGAAATCAAAAATGGAAGGCATCCTGTGGTTGAAAAGGTATTAGATGGTGATATGTTTATTCCGAATAATACATTATTAGACAAAGAAAGTAATAGATTAAATGTTATTACTGGTCCAAATATGGCAGGAAAATCTACTTATATGAGACAAGTTGCAATTATAAATTTAATGGCTCAGATTGGAAGTTTTGTACCAGCAGAATATGCAAATATATCATTAGTTGATAGAATCTTTACTAGAGTAGGTGCCAGTGATGATCTATCTCAAGGACAAAGTACTTTTATGGTAGAAATGAGCGAAGTTGCAAATATACTTAATAATAGTAGCTCTGATAGCTTAGTAATTCTTGATGAAATTGGAAGAGGTACCAGCACTTATGATGGGCTCAGTATAGCTTGGGCTGTTATTGAGTATATAGGTGATAAAAATAACATAGGTGCAAAAACTTTATTCTCAACCCATTATCATGAGTTAACAGAATTAGAAGGTAGTCTGGATGGTGTGAAAAATTATAAGATAACTGTCAAAGAAGATGGAGAAGATATTATCTTTTTAAGAAAAGTAGTAAGAGGAGAAGCGGATAAAAGTTATGGTATAGAAGTGGCTAACTTAGCTGGTGTTCCATCCCAAGTAATATCTAGAGCTAAAATGATATTAAAAGAATTGGAAAAAAGTGATATCAATTATCAAGATATTGATAAAGAACTAATAGTCCATGAGGAGGTTGCACTAGATTCTAATTCTTTAACTGCTTCTGAAGAGAACCAAATTGATATGTTTAACTTTAAGAAGCAAGAAATCATTGAAATGATAAAAGATATTGAACTTATTAATATAACTCCCCTACAGTCTATGAATATATTAAATGATTTAATTAATAAAACAAAAGAAATCTAGGTGATTAGATGACAAATAAAATTAGAATATTAGATGATAATACAATCAATAAAATTGCAGCTGGAGAAGTAGTAGAACGACCTTCTTCGATCGTAAAAGAACTTATAGAAAACTCTATTGATGCTGATTCTACTAGTATAACTATTGAAATTAAAGAAGGAGGAAAAAGCTATATAAGAGTAACTGATAATGGAAATGGAATAAATCCGGAAGATATTCAATTAGCTTTTTTAAGGCATTCAACTAGTAAAATATCTAACCCAGAGGATCTATCAAGAGTCCTATCTTTAGGGTTTAGAGGAGAAGCACTGGCAAGTATTTCAGCAGTATCAATGGTGGAATTAATAACTAAAACTGAAGATAATAATATTGGAAAATCGGTAGAAATTCATGGTGGGGTATTAAAAGAAGAACTAGATGTAGGTGCCCCTAAAGGCACTACTATTATTGTAAAAAACATTTTTTATAATACTCCAGTAAGAAGAAAATTTTTAAAGTCAGAAGGAGCTGAATCTGCTAATATAGGAGACATAATAAATAAACTAGCCATGTGTAATCCTAATATATCTTTTAAATATATTAAAGATGGTAAGAATATAATTAAAACTCCTGGAAATGGAGATATTAAATCAACTATATATAGTATATATGGCAAAGAATATACTAAATCATTGATAAAGGTAAGTTATGTAAATGATAAGTTTAGGATTTGGGGATATATTTCTGAACCATCATTAACAAGAGGAAATAGAAGCAATGAATTGTTTTTTATTAACAAACGATATGTTAGCAGCTTGATTTTATCAAAAGCCGTAGAAGATGCTTATAGTTCATTAATAACTATAAATAGGTTTCCAATAGTATTTTTATATATAGATATAGACCCTGAAGATGTTGATGTTAATGTACATCCATCAAAAATAGAAGTAAGATTTGAAAATGAAATGATAGTAGTTGATAAAATCAAGAGTATGATTAAAAAAAGATTACTTGGAGAAAATTTAGTTCCTCAAGTTCAACTTACAAAGGAAAAAGACCAGGGAACTCAAGAAAACATAATTGATATAATAGACTCATCAGAATCAAACGTTGATACCAGTGATAATATAGTTATAACTAATAAAGAAATAAATCATTTAAATAATCAATATAAATCAGAATTAAATAAAAGTCCGGATATAATCAGTGAGAATAATTATGATGTTTCTTCTGATTATACTATAGATGATAATATGGATGATGATATAGATAGTAATTATAAAGGTAATGATAATAATACTCAATCTAGAAAGAATGCTTTTCCTACTTTAAATATTTTAGGAAGAATATTTGAGACATATGTTATAGCTGAAGATAAAAAAGATAATGCTATGTATATGATAGATCAACATGCTGCACATGAGAGAGTTATGTATGAAAAATTAAAGAATCAGTATGAAAGAGAAGCGGTTATAATACAACCTTTACTTGCTAATGAAAATCTTAATTTAAATCATCATGAATTTCAGTTAGTATCTAATAATATAGATTTATTTAGAAAATTAGGGTTTGATATTGAAGAGTTTGGTCATAATACAATACTTTTAAGAGGAGTTCCTATGGTATTTGGGTGGCCTGACAATAAAAAATTATTTATTGATATTCTTGATAATTTAAGCAATGAGATAAATAATAGGTATGAATTGAAAGCAGAGAAGATTATAAAGATGTCTTGTACAAATGCTATAAAAGCAGGAGATTTTCTTGGCAGTATAGAAATAAATCAATTGATAGAGGATTTAAAAAAATGTGACAATCCTTTTACATGTCCTCATGGAAGACCTATAACTATTAAAATAACAAAGTATGAGATTGAAAAAATGTTTAAGAGAATTCAATAATATAAGGATGATTATATGAAAAAAGATTTAATACTTATAGTAGGACCTACAGCAGCAGGTAAGACGGCTATTTCTATAGAAGTAGCTAAAAAAATAAATGGAGAAATAATATCAGCAGATTCAATGCAGATATATAAGTATATGGATATTGGTACTGCTAAAGTTACTAAAAATGAAATGGATGGTATAAATCACTATATGATAGATGAAGTTTTTCCAAATGAAGATTATAGTGTGTCTGATTTTAAAGAATCTGCCTATAACTATATTGATAAAATCTACACTAAAGGTAAACTTCCTTTAGTGGTTGGGGGCACAGGCTTATACATAAATTCATTGGTTTATAATTTAGACTTTACTCAGGCTGTATCTAATCCTAAGTTAAGGGAGAAATACTATAATATAGCTGAAGAAAAAGGGAATCACTATATACATGAGTTACTAAAGGAAGTAGATGAAAAATCATATTTAAGAATACATGAAAATGATACTAAACGAATAGTTAGAGCCTTAGAGATATATTATGAGACGGGAAAACCAATGAGTAAAAAATATAATAAGCTTAGAGAACCTAATCCGGATTTTAATATAATAATTTTTGGAATAACTATGGATAGAAAAAAACTTTATAAAAGAATAAATTATAGGGTTGACCTAATGATTGAAGAGGGATTAGTGGATGAAGTTAAAAGTTTATTAGAGAAGGGTTATGATAAAGAACTTGTTTCCTTGCAAGGATTAGGGTATAAAGAGATTATAAGATATTTAGAGGGAAATATGACTTTAGAGGAAGCTGTGGAATTATTAAAAAGAGATACTCGAAGGTTCGCTAAAAGACAACTTACATGGTTTAGAAGAGATGATAGAATTAAATGGATAGACCTAGATAAATATAAAAATAAAGAAGATGCAACTAAGCAAATCATTTCTATTATTAATGACAAAATAAACATGAAAGGGAGGTAAGTAAATGAAAGGGAATATTAACTTACAAGATACTTTTTTAAATAAAGTTAGAAAAGAAAACATTAGTATTACAATTTATTTAGTAAATGGTTTTCAGCTGAAGGGCTTGGTAAAAGGTTTTGATAATTATACAATTGTGTTAGAGATTGATGGAAAACAAAATATGATATACAAACATGCTATTTCAACAATAATACCATCAAAGAATGTTGATTTTTTAGATAAGTAAATATTGACTATATTAAAAAAGTATTCTATCCTAGGATAGAATACTTTTTTAATATATACATAAAACTATAAGAAGGTGAAACTAATGAATGAATTGACTGTAAAATTATTATGTAAACAAGGTGATGTAGATAAAGAAATTATAGAGTTAGTACAGAAGGCTGAAACTGATATTAGTTCTCAATTCAATAGAATTGATGAAATAAGTGAATATAATCAATTAAAAGTTTTAAATGCTATGCAAAAAGAAAGATTAGATGCTACAAATTTTAACTGGACTACTGGTTATGGTTATGGAGATGTAGGGAGGGAAAAGGTAGAAAAAATATATTCTAACATATTTAATACAGAGGATGCTTTAGTAAGGCCTACGATTGTTTCTGGTACACATGCATTATCATTAACATTGTTTGGTATCCTCTTACCAGGAGATGAGCTTATTTCGGCAGCTGGTGCTCCTTATGATACATTGTTGAAGGTAATAGGTGAGAAAGGGGATGAACCGGGAACTTTATTGGAACAAGGAATAAAATATAAAGAAATACCATTAAATGATGAAAGTATAGATGTTGAACGTCTTGTTTCTAATATATCTTCTCAAACGAAAATTGTATTAATACAGAGATCTACAGGCTATAGTTTTAGAAAGGCTTTAACTATTGAAGAGATAGAAATGGTAATTAAAAGAGTGAAGATGGTTAAAAAAGATGTTATTTGTATGGTGGATAACTGTTATGGAGAATTTGTTCATATAAAAGAACCTAGTGATGTAGGAGCTGACATTGTGGCTGGCTCATTAATAAAGAATCCAGGTGGTGGATTAGCCTTAACTGGCGGTTATATAGTAGGGAGGAAGGATTTAATAGAACGGATAGCTAACAAAAGTACTGCTCCTGGTATAGGGAAAGAATGTGGCTTAACTTTTGGTACTACTAGACGTACTTTACAAGGTTTATTTTTAGCCCCAAAAATTGTATCAGAGTCCATTAAAACTGCAATACTTGCAGCAAAGGTATTTAGCAACTTAGGATATGAGATAATACCTAAGTTGGAGGATGAAAGAAGTGATATAATACAGGCTATTAAAATGGATAATAAAGAAAAGGTGATAAAATTTTGTCAGTCTATTCAAGCTTCTTCTCCTGTGGATTCCCATGTAAAACCAGAGCCGTGGGATATGCCAGGTTACGATGAACCAGTAATTATGGCATCTGGAGCTTTTGTTGAGGGCTCATCTATAGAATTAAGTGCTGATGCACCAATTAGAGAACCTTATATAGTATATCTTCAAGGGGGATTAAATTATTATCATGGTAAATATGGAATAATGAAAGTTTTATCAACTTTCAAAAATAGCAACTTATTTTAGAACAATAAAAAAAGGCCTTTGGGCCTTAATTTATTGTTCTAAATACACCTTTTATTTTGCCTAGTATTGTTACATCCCTAACTATTATTGGTTCCATATCTTGGTTTTCTGGCTGTAGTCTTATATGATCTTTCTCCATATAAAATCTTTTTATTGTAGCCTCATCTTCAATTAATGCTACAACGATATCTCCGTTTGTGGCGGTGTTCTGTTGTTTAACTAAGACATAGTCTCCGTCTAATATTCCAGCATCCTTCATACTTTCTCCAGTAACTGATAACATAAAAACTGTATCGTTATTAACAAAATCTACCGAAAGTGGGAAAGTATCCTCGATGTTTTCTGTAGCCAATATAGGAGCTCCGGCAGTTACTTTACCAATAATGGGTACTTCTACAATTTCTTTTCTGCTAAAGATATTGTCATCTTTACTATTTAAAATTTCTATGGCTCTTGGTTTTGTAGCATCTCTTCTTATATAGCCTTTTTTTTCTAATCTAGATAGATGTCCATGGACGGTTGATGTTGATTTAAGACCTACGGCCTTGCAGATTTCTCGAACTGATGGAGGATATCCTTTGGCTTTAAGTTCTTCTTTTATAAAATTTAATATATTATATTGTTTCTTTGATAAGTCTTCATACATATGTAGCACCCCACAATGTCTATTTTAAAATATTATAACATAGAAATAAAAAAGTATCAAACATTCGTTCGTTTTTTCTTGACTAAGAACATCCGTTCTGTTATAATTTAATTAATGAAAGAACTAATGTTCGGGAGGGGTTAAAAGTGCAAACGAAAAGAATAGTCATAGTTAATAAATTTAGATTTACTACATTTTTATCAGTTACTTTATTATTACTAACATTATTAATTAATGGTTTATTGAACATAGTAGTAGCCCAAGAGAATACATATGAAGATTATTACAAAGTTTTCGTTAGGGAGGGAGATACTATCTGGGAAATAGCTCATGATCACAATCCTTATGGTGAGGATGTTAGAAAGATTGTATATGAAATAGAAAAAATGAATAACTTAGAAAGTCAATATATTAGACCGGGAGATATTATAAAAGTCCCAAGAAATTAACTATTTCTTGGGACTTTTTGATAGAGGATTGCTTTTAACTGCTTGTCTTAATTTATCATCGTCTAAATGTGTATATATTTGTGTGGTAGATACACTGTTATGTCCTAATATTTGTTGTAAGGCTCTTATATCTACATTTCCATGTTTATACATTAGGGTAGCGGCTGTATGGCGTAACTTATGGGTAGATATTTTTTCGGTATCTAATCCAGCATTTTCTAAATGTTTTTTTACTAAATGTTGAACAGCTCTTATGCTTAGTCTGTTTTTTCTTTTACTTAAAAATAGAGCTTTAGGATCTTTGACACCGTCTCTAGGTCTAACTTTTAGATATTCATCTATTGCATATATGCAGGAATCGTTTAAATAAATTGTGCGTTCTTTATTTCCTTTACCTACAACTGTTAAAGTATCTTTCTTTATTCTGTTTATATCTATACTCACCAATTCTGACAATCTTAGTCCGCAGTTTAAGAATATCATAATTATAGCATAATCTCTTTTGGGGAATTGACCTCCAATGTTTTCTAATAATAATAATGATTCCTCAAGGGTTAGGTAAGAAGGGTGTCTGGAGGTTATTTTTGGCGTTTCTAAGTCAATTGCTGGGTTTTCATCAATTAATTTTACAATATTATGTAAATACTTAAAAAATGATCTTATGCTTGCAACTTTACGAGCTCTAGTATTGCTAGAATTATCTCTTTGCTTGTCTACATATGAAATATAAGCAAATAAGTCCTGAAGGTTAATTCTTTTCATGATATGTATATCCACATCTGTTATATCAATCTCATCAAATTCTATATCTCTATCAACTAATCTATACCTATATTTAATAAACCTTAGAAAGGTTCTTAAGTCATAATAATATTCTTTTACAGTGTTTTTTGATTTGCCTTTGATAGTATCTAAGTAATTTAAAAAATCTTCTAATATAATTGGGATATCATGCATAATTATCACTCCTTAACAAATTATATTATTATTATACCATTTTTTATGCTTTATGTCACAAAATAATAATTTTGTGACATAAAATAAAGGGAATTTAGCTCTATTTTAATGATTATTTTTAATAATTTATTTAATAATTTACTGGATTAAAATAATTTAATGATTTTTTCGTGCTCTTTATTATTAATTATCCATCATTTTATACTTAATTCTACCCCTTATAGTTAAATGTTACTTTATGTCGATATATATTAATTATTTCTATATACTATTCTATAATTTTTATTTTTGCTAAAATTCGACTTGTTAAATTGATTTTTAAAGAGTTTTATTTAATGTGCCTATATTATTGCATGTTTCGACATCTTTTACCCTTATACTCAATTCTAAAGACTATTATAGCGAAAGGAAGATTTATTTATGTTAATACGCTTTGGATATGTAGCTATGGCTATAGATTTAAAAAATTGTTCCCCTTCTAAAACAATGACTTATACTAATTATGAAAAAATGAAAGATTCAGAGGTTAAATTATATAAACTAAAAAAAATTACTAAAGAGAATCTTATAAACACTAAAAGGATTCTATTGTATAATGTAGCAAGTGATATAAAAGTTTATAGATTATCTTCAAGACTTGTACCTTTAGTTACTCATTCTGATGTTATAGATTGGGATTATACTAAGGAGTTTCAGGAAATATATAAAAGTATTTCTAAAATTATAAATGACAATAAATTAAGAGTAAGTATGCATCCAGATCACTTTACTATAATTAGTTCTCCTAAAGATAATGTTGTTGAGAAATCTATTGAGATTTTAGAATACCATAATAATATTATGTCAAGTATGGATTTGTCTCCTCAAGATGGAAAATTAGTATTACATATTGGAGGTAAATATGATGGTAAAGAAAAAACAAAAAAGAGATTTGTAGAGAATTTTTTAAAATTGCCAGAAGATATTAAAAGTAGAATTATTGTAGAAAACGATGATAAAATTTATGATGTGGAAGATGTCTTAGAGGTTTGTAGAGAAACCAAAGTACCTATGGTTTTGGATATTCATCATCATTGGTGTAATAATCGTGATAAACCTATCGGTGAGTACTTAGAGGAAATATTTAATACTTGGAAATCTCAACCCTTCCCTCCCAAAGTTCATTTATCTAGCCCTAAGGATGAGAAGAACTTTAGAGCTCATCATGATTATATAGATTATTTCTTTTTTAAAGAGTTCATTGATAAAGCTAAGAACTTAAATCAAGATTTTGATATTATGATTGAAGCTAAAAAGAAAAACTTAGCTTTAGTGAAACTAATTGAGGATATAAAAAAACAACAGGATTATCAAATCATAAATAATGCCACAATTAAAGCATAAGTTTACATAATGTTATTATGTAAACTTATGCTTATTTGATATGTTAAACTTTTAATTCTATATTTACTCCTAAAACATCTTTATTATTATTTAATATGGGATTTATATACTCACTTATAAATTCTTCTACTTGATATTCAGATCGACCAATGAAGTTTTTAGGATTGATTATCTCGTCAATTTCTTTATTAGATAATGGAAATTTATTTGAGTTTTTTATCTTCTCAATAAGCTCATTTTTCATACCCAATTCCTTTACCTCTTTTGCTGCTTCCATGGACAAGATTCGTATCTCTTCGTGTAACTCTTGTCGATCTCTTCCTCTTTTTACAGATTCCATTAAAATATTTTCTGTGGCCATAAAAGGTAATTCCTTGTCTATATTTGATTTTATTACATTTTCATATACTACTAACCCATCAAAAACATTAATAGAAATATCTAGTATTGCATCACATGCCATAAAAGCTTGAGCAATTGAAAGTCTTCTATTAGCAGAATCATCAAGGGTACGTTCAAACCACTGAGTTGAATGTATTAAAGCAGGGTTCATCAAATTAGCCATAATATATTTAGCTAATGAAGATATTCTTTCACTTCTCATAGGATTCCTCTTATAGGCCATAGCTGAAGATCCTATCTGGCTCTTATTAAAAGGTTCTTCTATTTCTTTTAAATGCTGCAATAACCTTATATCATTACTGATCTTGTGTAATGATTGTGCTATCCCACTTAGTACCGATAATATATCAAAGTCTTGTTTTCTAGAATATGTTTGGCCTGAGACTGGATGTATATTATCAAATCCCATTTTTTTAGCTACTAACTTATCTAATTTTTTGACCTTATCATTGTCATTATCAAAAAGGTTAAGAAAGCTCGCTTGAGTACCTGTAGTTCCTTTTACTCCTCTGAACTTTAATTTATCTATTTGAAAAATTAAATTAGTATAGTCTATATGGATATCATATAACCATAAGGATGCTCTCTTACCTACTGTAGTCATTTGAGCTGGTTGAAAATGTGTATAACCTAAGGTAGGTAAAGCTTTATATTCTAAAGCAAACTGTGACATCTTATCCATGAGGTTTATTATTTTATTTTTAATCAATATTGATGCTTCCTTCATTACTACTACATCAGTATTATCTCCAACAAAGGCACTTGTAGCACCTAAATGAATAATACCTTTAGCCTTAGGACATTGTTCCCCATAGGTGTGTACATGGGCCATTACATCATGTCTGAATTTCTTCTCCATTTCATTAGCTTTTTCATAATCTATATTATTAATATTTGATTTTAATTCATTTATCTGTTCTTGGGTAATATTTAACCCTAACTCTTTCTCGGATTCTGCTAAAGCCACCCACAATTTTCTCCATGTAATAAACTTATTATCTGGTGAAAATATTTTAGAAATTTCTTTGCTTGAATATCTTTCTATTAATGGATTTTCATATTCTAATTTCATAAATAACTCCTTTCTAGATAAAATAATTGTAGGAGATGTGAAATTTCCGCATCTCCTTAATATTTACTTTATATATTCTTCTATTCTATTTAAACCTTCTTTTATATTTTCTAGAGATGTTGCATAAGAAAGTCTTATATAATTATCATCTCCAAAAGCTATACCTGGAATTACAGCTACATGAGCTTCATCTAGTAAAAGATTTGCTAAGTCAATAGAACTTTCTATAGTTTTACCATGAATAATTTTTCCTTTTATATTTGAGATATTCGCCATTACATAAAAGGCACCTTTAGGCTTTTTACAAGATAGATTATCAATAGAATTAATTCTATCAACCATATAGTCTCTTCTTTCAATAAAATGTTTTATCATCTCTTTTATAGCAGTTTCTTCACCATTTAATCCTTCCACACTAGCATATTGAGATATGGAAGTAGGATTAGAAGTAGAGTGGCTTTGTAAATTACTCATCAATTTTATAATATCTTTATGAGCTGCAGTATATCCAATTCTCCATCCAGTCATTGCATAAGCTTTAGACATACCATTTATAACTATAGTTTGTTCTTTAATATTATCATTTATTGATGCTATACTTATATGCTCATTTCCATCATAAATTAACTTTTCATAAATTTCATCAGATATAACGAAAATTTCATTATCTATAGCCCATTTAGCTATTTTCTCTAATTCTTCTTTTGTATATGCAGTACCTGTAGGATTACTTGGACTATTTAGTATTATTGCTTTAGTAGAATCTGTTAGAGCATTGTTTAAATTATCTAAAGAATATTTAAAGTCATTTTCTTCAGGTGTTTTTACTTCTACAGGATTACCATCTGCTAATTTAACTAACTCTGGATAGCTAACCCAATAAGGTACAGGAATAATGACTTCATCTCCTGGATTTAAAATAGCTGAAAGAGCATTAAACAATGAATGTTTAGCTCCACTTGATACTATTATATTTTCAACATTATAATCTAAATTATTATCTCTTTTAAACTTATCACATATAGCTTTCTTTAATTCATTAGTTCCTGATGCTGCTGTATAACCTGTTTTACCTTTTTCTATTGCCTCAATACCTGCGTCTCTAATATTCTTAGGAGTATTAAAATCAGGTTCTCCTGCTCCAAAGCCAATTACATCAATACCATTTGCTTTCATTTGCTTTGCCTTTGCTGTAATTTCTAATGTTACTGATGGTGAAATGTTTGAAATTTTATTTGATAATTTTAAATTCATAATATACCTCCATTTTTTAATTGGTAAGTCTAACTTCTATAAATATCATTATAATCCTTCTAAAATATCAATATTTAATAAATCTTAACTTTCTTTATATACATCCTTTAACACACACTCAATTATAGTTAATGAGTCCATAAAGCTATCCTTATATAATAGTTTTATTTTCATATAGTGTTGATAGCCTTCTTCTGTTAATCTATAATGTCTTATAGATCTTTTATCAGGTTCCTCCCACCAACCTTTAATATAATTTTCTTCTTCTAACTCTCTTAGAAGAGGATAAATCATCCCTGGAGAAGGCTCCCATTTTCCCTTTAACCTTTCTTTAATTTCATCAATGATTTCATTACCGTAATAGCTTTTTTCTCTTAATAAGTGTAGTATATATAGCTTAACAAAAGCAGTAGTACTTATTTTAGTAGGAAATTGTCTGTTTCTTTTTTTTGTCATTATAATCACCTTCAAACTTTATATTTATATATATCTAATAATTCACTAAGTTCCTTTATATCTATAAAAGCATCTCCAATATTTGGAGCCTCTTTATTTTTATCACCATGAAAATCTGAACCTCCAGTAATATATAGATTGTTTTCTTTGGCAATTTGTAAATACTTCTGAGAGTCTTCTATTGAATGTTTAGAATGATAAACCTCAATACCATCAATGTCGAATTTATCAACAATATCTTCAATATTTATATTCAATAAAACAGGATGAGCTAGTATTGCTACTCCTCCACATTCATGTATAATATCTATTCCCTTTTGAAGACTTAACTTATATCTATCCACGAAGGCCTTTTTGCCTTTACCTAAATAATCATTAAATGCTTCTGAAATATCTTTAACATAACCCTTCTTCATTAATACTCTTGCAATATGAGGTCTTCCTATATTTTTGATCTTTGACTCACTTAAGACTTCTTCCATTGAGATATCTATATTTAGATTCTGTAATTTACTTACTATTTTATCAGCTCTCTTATATCTGTAATCATTAATTTCTTTTGATAAATTAACTATAGTTTCATTCTCATAATCAATAAAATAACCCAAGAGATGAACTTCACTATCACTATATAATGTGCTTAATTCTATACCAGGTATAGCTGTTATTTTATCATATATATTGCATCTCTTTATTGCTTCATCAATACCCATTATAGTATCGTGGTCAGTAATAGCTATTAATCTTATGTCTCTATTTGCAGCTAGGTCCACTACAGCAGAAGGATTAAGTTTTCCATCAGAAGCTGTAGTATGAATATGTAAATCTGCTTTTTTCATTTTTTCCCTCCACTTGTATATATAAATACTATTCATACACTATTATACCCAATAGATTATAGTAATTACAAATAGATTTAATACTATATAAAAGAACCTACCATTTGGCAGGTTCTTTTAGTTATCTAGGTTCTACTATTAATTTAATTGCAGTTCTTTCCTCACCATCAATTTGAATATCTGTAAATGCAGGTATGCAAATTAAGTCTACCCCACTAGGAGCTACAAATCCTCTAGCAATAGCTACTGCTTTAACTGCTTGATTTAGAGCACCGGCACCAATTGCTTGTATTTCAGCAGATCCTTTCTCTCTTAAAACTCCTGCTAATGCTCCAGCTACAGAATTTGGACTTGATTTTGCTGATACTTTTAATACATCCATTATTTTGCCCCCTTTGATAAAATTATACTTTGATTATAGTAAGTATTCTACAAAATTAAGTAAAATCCTTTTTTTAGTAATGATTTTTTTAAATCTTTTAATAATTCATTTAATTTACTTACTATATTTATTAACGGCAATAAAAAAAGAAGGGTTTAACCCTTCTTTTTATTTTGCATATTCAATAGCTCTACTTTCTCTAATAACATTAACTTTAATTTGTCCAGGATAGTCAAGCTCTCCTTCTATTCGCTTAACAATATCTCTAGATATATGGACAATATCTAAGTCACTAATAAGATTTGAATCTACTATTATTCGAACTTCTCTTCCTGCTTGAATAGCAAATGATTTTTCTACCCCTTCAAAGGAATTAGCTATTTCTTCAAGTTTTTCTAAACGTCTAATATATGATTCTAAAGTTTCTCTTCTAGCACCTGGTCTTGCAGCTGAGATTGCATCCGCTGCTTGTACTAGTATAGCTTCTACTGTAGATGGTTCTACATCATCATGATGAGCTTCTACAGCATGAATAACATCTTTATTTTCTTTAAAGCGTTTTAATATGTCCACTCCTATGGCTACATGAGGACCTTCTACTTCATGATCTACAGCTTTACCTATGTCATGAAGTAGACCAGCTCTTTTAGCTACTCTAACATCTGCACCTATCTCTGCTGCCATAATACCTGCTAAGTGAGATACTTCGATTGAATGTTTTAGTACGTTTTGTCCATAACTAGTTCTATACTTAAGTCTACCTAATAATCTTATAACTTCCGAATGAAGTCCATGAATTCCAGTGTCGAAAGTAGCTTGTTCACCCATTTCTCTAATGTGATTATCTACCTCGCGTTTTGCCTTTTCGACCATTTCTTCAATTCTAGCAGGATGTATTCTACCATCAGCTATAAGCTTTTCTAAAGCTATTCTAGCTACTTCTCTTCTTATAGGATCGAATCCTGATAAGATTACAGCCTCTGGAGTGTCATCAATAATAAGATCTATTCCTGTAAGTGTTTCAAGAGTTCTTATATTTCTTCCCTCTCTACCGATGATTCTTCCTTTCATTTCATCATTTGGTAAAGATACTACAGAAACAGTTGTCTCAGCCACATGATCAGCAGCACATTTCTGTATAGCATATGATAATATTTCTCTTGATTTCTTTTCTGCTTCTAACTTAGCTTTATTTTCAATTTCTTTAATCATAATTGCTGCTTCATGATTAATTTCTTTTCTAATATCACTAAGTAATAAATCTTTTGCTTGCTCACTAGTTAATCCTGAAAGTCTTTCTAACTCATTAATTTGTTTTTGGTATAAATCATTAATGTCTTTTTCTTTATTTTCTATACCTTTTAATTTTTTATTAAGAAAATCATCTTTTCGGTCTAGAGAATCATTCTTTTTATCAATGGATTCCTCTTTATGAACTAATCTTCTCTCAAGTCTTTGTAGCTCATTTCTTCTTTCACGATTTTCTCTTTCTATCTCATTTCTCATTTTATGAACTTCTTCTCTTCCTTCAATGAGATATTCTTTTTTAGCAGTTTCAGCTGCCTTTATACCTTCTTCAATTATTTTTTTAGCTTCTTCTTCAGCAGTCCTAATTTTTCCTTCAGCAATTACTTTTCTTATATATATACCTATAAATACACCTATTATTAGTGTAATAATTGCTATAATTACTGGGATTATTCCTTCTAAAATTGGAAGCACCTCCTTTACTATTAATTTTTCAAGTTTCGTTTCGTTTTTATTAATGGATTATTTAAATAAATCATGATAAAAATATAAACCGAGAATTCTCGGCTTAGATATCTCTACATTACGTCAATACCTAGCTGCAGAAACAATTAAAGTATAAATAATGATTTACTATCACCCGTCTATATTTTAATATTTTTTAATATATATGTCAAGTGAATTAAGGATGCATTGGTAATAGTTTACATAAAGAATTATTCTTCTATTTTGCTTACTACACTAGTAATCCCACTTAATTGTACTCTATAAGCAATATCTGCGATAGAAGCTAGATGATTATTATGAGTAACCATTATTATTTGTCTATTAAACATTTCAGAGACTTGTTTTAAAAATTCAGAAACATTAAAAATATAATCTTCACTTACATGTTTTGCAGGTTCATCTAATATTAATGGCCCATAGACTTGAGGTTTATGTATTTGTAAGAAAGCAATTCGTAAAGATAAAGATATAATATCTATTACTCCTCCGCCCCTTGAATCTTCAGGCTTTGTTCTTATTGTTTCTTCACCTTTTGTTATTACATAAAACTCTGCATTAGGTTTTCCATACAATTCTTGAATTTCTATTTCGAATTCCATATTTTCATCGAATATATATTGTAGACAATTAGTAACTAATCCTTCTATTTGTTTTTTTGCCTGTTCTCTTGCATATTCACTAGTTTTTTGTAATAATATGTTAGTTTTTTCTAAAATATCAATTCTATTATCTATACTCTGTATTTCATCTTTTTTTAGATTTAATTCTTCTTCTATAGCTTGCTTTTTTCCATTTTCTGATGAATATATATCTCTCAATATTTTAATATATTTATCGAGGCTTATTTTATCGTTTATTTTAGAATCCATACTATCACCTCAATCATTCTTTAGAATGGGCATTTAATATATCCATTGGTAGCAATTGGTTAGCTTTATTAAATAAGTTTGTTATCTCTTTTTCTAATTTATTGATTTCATCATCTAACTCATCAGGATTTACCCCTAAATCTTTCAGTTCACTTATTAATTCTTCTTGTTGCTTATTTAAATGTTCTAATCGGGCTTCTGCTTTATATTTTAAGTTTCTTGCTCTATCTAAATTATCCTTAAGTTGGGATAGTTGCTTTTCATGATTTTCCATTATTATAGCTCCTTTCTTATATTAAATTGTTAACAATTCTCTCCATATCTTCATTTGATATCTCATTAAAACATAGAGGGCACTTTTCAATTGTCTTAAGTAAATCTTTATATTCATATAATAGGTTTTGTTGTTTTAATTTCTCTTTATTATATAACAATATAGTATTGTTTTTTTCTGTATTTAATTTATTTAATTTTCTAATTAATGTGGTTAGTATGTTAATTTTTTCTTCTTTCTTAACTATATCATTATACAGAAGTTCAACTTTATTAATATCATCGAAACTATCTATATACACTTTCCCTTTTCTTATACTAGATATTATTTTGTTCAAGTTATTATTATAGGTAGTTAACTTATTCAAAGATTTTGATATATGTTCAATTGATTGATATATATTATTTAAATGATTTATATTATCTAGCCTATTACTTATATTACTTACACTTTTAATTTCATTGACTAATAGAGTGTGTTTCCTATGTTTAGGTACTAAATTTTGACTGATTTTTATTTTTTCTTCCAATGTAATTGTTAAGGATTCTATAGAACTTAATTCTTTTAATTTCTTCAATGTATTACGATTTGTATCAATCGAATCATTAACATCTGATAGTTTACCTTTTAATTTTGTAAATGATTTAATTTTATACAGGTTATCATCTAAATTAGAAATATAATTTTCAACAGTATTAATTTCTGATAAGCTTAAAATAATATCGTTATAATTTTTAATTTCTTTTATGTTGTTATTCATTTGCTCTTTTATATTCATTAATTGTGACAATATATTTTCTTTATCATTAATAGCAAGTTGTATAGTTTCTAATGTAACTATTTGCTTTTCTAAGGACTCTAAGTATTCATACCGTGATAATTTTGATTCTAAGGCATCTATATCGTCTTTTAAGGATTTATTCTTTACATTAAGACTCCTTGTATCTTTAATTGTATTTTGTACTGCTTTATCCACTACATGTACTCCTACTAATCTCCCTATAGCATTTGCTCTTGTTGAATTTTTCTGAGCCATAAGAAAAGGTCCTTCTAGTTGTTCTCCAATATTTATTGAACTAGATTCTTTGCTATCTAAATGTATCTTTCTTATATTAAGCTTTTCTACTATATCTATTGGAGTGCTAAGTCCAAAACCCTCATAAATTTCTTCTTCTCCTGTTTCATTTATATATATATATAAATTTTTACTATTTGAGCGAAGCCTTTTAACTTTTTCACCAGTATTAAAGGTTAAAACTACACTAGCCTCGCTTTCTCCATGTCTAATAAAGAAGTTACCTAGAGGTTCATTATATAAAACCCATCTTATAGCCCTTATTATAGCTGTTTTACCTTGATCAGAAGGACCTACTATTACATTCAAGCCATTTACAAAATCAATTTTAGTTTTTTTATGGGATTGAAAATTACTAATCTCTACTTGAGTTATATGTTTCATTTATTAATCATCACCCCCTAATTCTATTTGAGCTTCTTCAATTCTATTTACAGCTTCGATTTTTACATCATCTTCAATATCTTCAGCTTTTGTTAGATTATTTAATATATGGTTTATATCTAGTTTATTAAAATCTTGAGATGAATCCACAGACTGCTTAAATTGAATAATTTTCTCGCTTCTGAACATATTCTTTTCAATAATACTTCTATCTAATATTTCTTCTCCAGGAGCTGCTGATTTAAGATAATAGAAATCCAGTTTAATACTCTTGTCTAACTCTATTATCAATACTCTAGGAATTCTACTAATTTCTTTTAGACTGTTAGTTATTCTTATCAAACTACCAGGATTAATAAAGTATTTATTATTGTATTCTTTTATACCAAATCCAGAATGGTAATGACCACACAATGTAATGTCAGCTTTTGTATGAAGTATGTCATCTATTAAAGTATAGGGGACACCTTTAATAAATGGCTTATCTAATAACATACCATGGGATAGATGTATAGCATAGTCAACATTATCTGGTTTTTCATTTACTATATATGCGGATCTATATGTGTCTGAGTCAATTCCATACTTATACGGGCTACCAGTTACTTGCACTCTAATATTATCCTTATCTAAGGTTATTACTTCTCCCTCATCAATAAGATCCAATATTCCTATACCATCAAATAAACCAAGCATTGTTCTATGTAGAGTACTTGGATTATGGCCATATATATCGTGATTTCCAGCTATAGCATAGATGGGAACTTTTATCTTATTAAGTATCATAGCAAATTTTCTAACTATAGAAGGTGAAATATCTGGCCTATCAAATAAATCTCCTCCATTTAAAACATAATCTATATCATGAGATTGTACAACATCCACAATTTCATTAAATTTTTTCTCAAGAGTTTCTAATAAATTATCTTTTCTGTTTTTTGGAGTTGTTCCTCTTATGTGGGTGTCTGTAAAATAGAGTATTTTCATATTATACACTCCAATCTGAAATATTTTATTATAATTATAACATAAACATATATTATAGATTAAAATTTCATTATAAAAAAGACTTCCGAAGAAGTCTTTTATTTATCTTTTGATTTTTTATTATCATCCTCAGTTTTGTTAGATTCCTTTGAAATAAGACCATAGTATTCTCTTACTTTTCTTTCTATTTCATTAGCTACTTCTTTATTCTCTTTAAGAAAATCTTTTGCATTTTCTCGTCCTTGACCTAATCTTTGATCTCCATAACTATACCATGATCCAGCTTTATTTACAATATCAGCAGTAACACCTACATCAAGGATATTACCTTCTTTTGATATCCCTTCACCATACATAATATCAAACTCAGCCTTTTTAAATGGTGGCGCTACCTTATTTTTAACAACCTTTACCCTTGTTCTATTTCCTATCATATTATCTCCTTGTTTTAAAGTTTCTATTCTTCTAACATCTAATCTAACAGAAGAATAGAATTTCAGAGCTCTACCCCCTGGAGTAGTTTCAGGGTTACCGAACATGATACCAACTTTTTCTCGCAATTGATTTATAAAAATTGCAATAGTATTTGACTTTTTTATAGCCCCTGCTAGTTTTCTAAGGGCTTGGGACATTAATCTAGCTTGAAGTCCAACATGGCTGTCACCCATTTCACCCTCTATCTCCGCTTTGGGTACTAATGCAGCAACAGAGTCTACAACAATTACATCAATTGCTCCACTTCTAACTAAAGCTTCCGCAATTTCCAACCCTTGTTCACCCGTATCTGGTTGGGATACTATTAAACTCTCTGTATCTACTCCTAGCTTTCTTGCATAAGATGGGTCTAATGCATGTTCTGCGTCTACAAAGGCTACAGATCCTCCAGCTTTCTGTGCTTCTGCAAGAACATGAAGAGCTACAGTAGTTTTACCAGAAGACTCAGGTCCATATATTTCTACAACTCTACCCCTTGGTAGACCTCCTATACCTAAAGCAATATCTAACTCCAAGGATCCTGTGGATATAGAATCAATATTTAATTTAGATTCTTCTCCAAGCATCATAATAGATCCTTTTCCAAATTGTTTTTCGATTTGATTAATAGCCATTTCTAAAGCTTTTTTCTTTTCCATAATTTAACCCCCGTTTAATGGGTTCACCTACCTTTCCGTATTCCGAACAAATGTTCTGATTAGATTATATAATATACTTAGTTTTAAGTCAAATACTTTAATAATTTTTTAATAGAAAATTACGAAGAGTACTAAAGGCATTTAGTGAAGTTCTATTTTGAATATTATTTCTATCTCCATTTAAGATTATTTTTTTAGAAATAGATATTTTTTTATTAGCTATACCTATAAATACTAATCCAACAGGTTTATTTTTTGTAGCTCCTGTAGGTCCAGCTATACCAGTTACTGATAATGCTATATCTACTTCATATTTTTTAACTAATCCTTCAGCCATTTCTATAGCTGTTTCTTTGCTTACAGCACCGTATTCCTTTAGAGTTTCTTTTTTTACTCCCAATAAATTAATCTTTGAAGCATTACTATATGTAATTAAGGATAAAGGAAATACTTCTGATACTCCAGAGAGTCTTGTAAAGTTACTACTTATTAATCCACCGGTTAAAGATTCAGCAAAACCAATAGTAAGGTTATTTTTCTTTAATAGTTCTAAAACAATACTTTCTAAAGTCTCTTCGTCAAAGCCCCATATATATTTGTCAATATCAATAGAATTTAAAAAAGCATTAACATTATTTTTGGCTTGTGATAAGCAAGAAGCTTTTGATGAAACCTTTATATCTACTATTCCATTATTAGCATACATGCCAATTTGTATATTATTATTGAAAAAAGGTTTAATTTTTTCTTCTAAATGAGATTCTCCAATACCTATAGTGTGAATAGTTCTAGTGAAAATTTTTTGATCAGATTTATTTCTTAAAGAATCTAAAACATATTTATTAAACATTGGTTGTAATTCCCTTGGGGGTCCAGGTAATAAAAATATTTTTTTATTATGGTAATTGACCAACATTCCCGGGGCAGTACCTTTTGTATTCTTCAAAACTATTGAATTTTCAATTCTATAGGCTTGCTTTATATTATTATCAGACATAATATAGTTGTTTTTAGTGAATTTATCTTTTATTTCTTTTAAAAGACTATCATCTAGTACTAAATTATAATTTAATGCCTCAGCTACACCTTCTCGTGTTTTATCATCTTCAGTTGGTCCTAATCCCCCTGTGACTATAATTATGTCAGAATGTGCTAGTGATTCTTTTGTTGAATTAATAATATCTTCTATATTATCCCTTATTGTGTATATCTTAGAAACTTCAATATTTTGTTCTTTTAAGGATTTTGAGATAAATTGGCTATTGGTATTTAAAATATCTCCAGATAATATCTCATCACCAATGCTTATTACTATTGCATTCATCAAATCTCTCCTATTAATCTTGTAAGTTGAATAAGTTAATATTTTTATAAATATAGTCTAATCCTGAGATGATAGTAAATATTACTGCTAAAACTAACATAAATCTATCAAAAGGAAGTCCCACATAATTAAATGGGAAATTATTAAGTAATATACTTATTATAGCTACTAATTGAGTAATTGTTTTAACTTTACCCCACTTACTTGCAGCAATAGTGATACCCTCTGATGCTGCTAAGACTCTAAGGCCTGTTATAGCAAATTCTCTAGCGATTATTATTACAACCATCCAAGATGGTACTATCCCCATTTCGGTAAGAGATATTAAAGCAGCTGAAACTAATAACTTATCAGCTAAAGGATCCATAAACTTTCCAAATTTTGTTATCATGTTTCTACTTCTTGCAATATGTCCATCTAACATATCAGTTAATGCAGCTATTATAAAAATAATAGCTGCTATGGTAGACCCATAGGGTATATCTACTAATAAAAACACCATAAAAACTGGAACAAGAAAAATCCTAAATAATGTTAACTTATTTGCTAAATTCATTAATTATTTCCCCCTTTAAATCGTAATCATAACTTTCGGTGATTTTTACATTAGCAAAGCTTCCAATTTCTAATTCTTTTGTTGATGATATATAAACACAACCATCAATCTCTGGAGAATCCATATAAGTTCTACCTATATATAAGTCTTCATGTTGAACCTTTTCTTCAATAATAACATCATAAACTTTACCAACTTTTTTATTAGTAAGATTTTCCGATATATTTTGCTGTATTTGCATTAATATTTCTTTTCGCTCTTCTTTTATGTTCTCAGGTATTTGATCTTCAAATTTACTAGCAGCTGTATCTTCTTCTTTAGAATATGAGAATACTCCTAAACGATCAAACTTAATGTCTTTTATAAAATCAGATAACTCATTAAAATCATCTTGATTTTCTCCTGGGAAACCCACTATAATTGTAGTTCTTATTATAATATTTGGGATTTCCTTTCTTAAGTTATTGATTAGATTTGTTATTGTTTGTTTATTTGTTTTTCTATTCATTCTTTTTAAGACATTATCACTTATATGTTGTATTGGTATATCTACATAGTTTGTTACTTTTTCATTATTCTTAATACTATTTATTAAACTATCAGAAAATGTTTCAGGATACATATATAATATTCTTATCCATTTTAAATCTTCTATTTTATTTAATTCATCTAATAATTCGGGAAGCTTATATTCATTATATATATCTATACCATATTTTGTTGTATCTTGAGCTATTAAGATAATCTCTCTTGTCCCTCTTTTTACTAATTCTCTAGCTTCTTCGAGTATAGACTCAATTTTTCTACTTCTATATTTACCCCTCAATTTAGGAATAATACAATAGGTACAATAATTATTACATCCTTCTGATATTTTAATATAAGATGTAGCACCAGGTTCTAAAGGAATCCTTGGATGTTCTTCTAAATAATCGCTATGAATATCTCCAACTCTAATTATTTTCTCTTCTTTATATTCTTTTATTATTTCTGCAATTTCTCTAATGTTTCCTGTTCCTACTATTGCATCAATTTCAGGCATTTCTTCAATAAGCATCTCCTGATATCTTTCACTTAAACATCCTGCTACAATCAACATGTTACATACACCATTGTTTTTAAATTCAGCCATCTCTAATATAGTATCTATAGACTCTTCTTTAGCTGCATCAATGAAACCACAGGTATTTACAATAATAATGTTAGCTTTATCTAATTCATCTATTATTTTATATCCTTCTTTATCTAGTAGTCCCATCATTAGCTCTGAATCCACAAGATTCTTAGAACACCCTAGAGATACCATTGCTATATTTATTGACATTAAACTATCTCTCCTTTATCATCTCTTTAAAACTAATTAGTTTTTTTAAAAGTTCATTTTCTTCATTATAATAAATTTTTATATCATATTCACTTACTTTATTTATAGAATATTCATATAGAGGGTCATAATAATCTATCATTAATTCTTTTATAACATATCTATAGTTATTTTTTCGAAACTCTTCTTCTAAATTCCTAATTTTATCGTTACCTAATTTCTTTTTTAACTTTTTAATTGCACTTATTACCTGTTCACTATCATCTGATTTGTTACTTAAGTAATCATATGCAATGGTATCTACTCTATTACTGATGTTAGTACTTAATAATATATGATATCCATTTTGTATGTTTTCGTATAAAAAGTCTGGCATCACGGAGTTTCCAATTCTTTTACTTTCACTTTCTACAAAAATATATTCGTCTTTAAAATTCATAAATTTATTTAATAGTAAAGATTCAAACTTTTTTTGTCCATGAGAAGGATTACTATAAAATATGTTCCCAAAAACAGAACCGCTATTTTGGGCTAACTTTTCTAAATCTAATACTGCATGATTGTTATTTTTTAAATTTACTAAAGCTTTGGTCTTTCCTACACCAGTATAACCGTGTAGAACAATAAATTTGAACTTATGACCGTATTTTTCCAGATTATTAATAACAAAGTTCCTATATTCTTTGTATCCTCCATCTATTATATAGATTGGTAAGTTCATGATATCTAATATTTTAGCAATTGAAGAACTTCTCATACCACCCCTATAGCAAAATAATACTACATTTTTATTAGTATTGATAATCTCCTTTATTTGGTCATAGAAATTCACTAATTTCTTTGAAGCATATTCTAATCCCATTCTTTTAGCTTTATCCTTACTGATATGCTTGTAGGTATATCCAATTTCTTCTCTTTCTTTATTGTCTAAGATTGGAATATTTATTGCTCCTGGAATGGTATCTTCATTATATTCTTTTGGACTACGAACATCAATATATACTATATTATCTTTATCAACTATATCTTCATAATTTACTCTTTTTATCATTACTACACCTACTTTATCCTTATAAAAAATATTATAATTAAAATACATAAAAATGTGTATATTCTAATTATCTAACTCTTCCCTTGTTACTAGAACTTTTCGTGGTTTACTTCCTTCATGGGGACCTACTATTCCTCTTTCCTCCATTTCGTCAACAATCCTTGCTGCTCTTGAATAACCTACTTTTAATTTTCTTTGAAGATATGAAATAGAAGCCTGTCCTTCGTCTATTATTAACTCAATAGCTGATGGCAATAATTCATCTGTATCATCAAATTCAGTATTAATATCTTTGTCTATGTTTTCTATTATTTCTTCTTTATAATCAGCAGCATTATCTTTTTTTAAGAAACTAACTATTTTTTCAACTTCTTTTTCATCAATATATGCCCCTTGTAATCTTTTAGGTTTAGATGCTCCTACTGGATAAAATAATAAATCGCCTTTTCCTAATAATTTTTCTGCCCCTCCCATATCTAATATAGTCCTAGAATCAGCTTGAGAAGAAACTGCAAAAGAAATTCTTGAAGGTATATTAGCTTTTATAGTTCCAGTTATTATGTCCACAGATGGTCTTTGAGTAGCTACTATAAGGTGTATACCAGCTGCTCTTGCCATTTGAGCTAGTCTACATATACTATCTTCAACTTCTCCAGGAGATACCATCATAAGATCTGCTAACTCATCTATTATAACTACTATTTGTGGTAATCTCGTCATAGATTCATCCTTTTGTGATTTACTATTATAACTTTTTATATCTCGAACACTATTTTCAGCAAAAAGGTTATATCTTTTATTCATTTCTTGTACGGCCCAATTTAAGGCAAATGATGCTTTTTTAGGATCGGTAACTACAGGTATTAGAAGATGGGGAATTCCATTATAGATACTTAACTCTACAACTTTGGGATCTATCATCAGTAATTTTACTTCATCAGGTTTTGATTTATATAATATACTTGTAATAAGAGTATTAATACAAACACTCTTTCCAGATCCTGTTGCACCAGCAATAAGTAAATGAGGCATTTTTTCAATATTAGCTACTATAGGTTTTCCTGCAATATCTTTGCCTAATGCAAATGATAATTTACTTTCAAGATCACTGTATTCTTTAGTTTCAAGTACATCTCTCAAATTAACCGTGGATTTATCAATGTTAGGCACTTCTATTCCTATAGCTGCTTTACCTGGTATTGGCGCTTCAATTCTTATATCAGAAGAAGCTAATCCTAAGGCTATATCATCAGAAAGATTTACGATCCTACTTACTTTAATCCCGGGAGCTGGTTGTAATTCATATCTTGTTATAGTAGGGCCTCTACTTATTTGTGTTACTTGGGCCTCTATCCCGAAATTTTTTAGTATATCTTCTAATTTTTTAGCATTATTCAATATAATCTTATTTTCTTTTTTGTTTGATGAAATATCACTTTTTTGTAAAATGTCTAAAGAAGGATATTCATAATCATTATATTCATTTTCTGAAACTGCAATACTATCAAGATTATGATTTTCACTTTCATTATCTTTTTTAGTATTTTCTTTAGGCGATTCAATATTTTTCTTTTCAGGTTTTTCTATTTCTGCTATCTCAAAGGTATCATTATCTTTATATTCATTTTTAGTATAATCTAAAATCTTGATTTTATTATCTTTTATTTTAGTTTCATTTTTATCTATAATATTTTTAGTCTTATTTTCTTCAGTTTTAGATTTATTTGTTTTTTTCTTAATTCTTGATTTTGAGGTGTTAGTATGATTAGAAATGTTTTTTAGAAATGAGACTATAGTTTCATATATACTAATAATTGATTTTAGGATATTTTGAATTAAAAAAATAAGACTTGTATTAGTAACATATAAAATATTTATTGTTAATATTGTAAATAGAATTATATAGGATCCAATAACTCCGAATAATTTTAAAAACAAATATGCAAAAAATGCTCCTAAAATGCCTCCACTTCGATGAAAGGATAGTAAAGATGCTTCCATAGATATCCTTATTCTATCTGATATTTCTAAGCCATCAATTGTGGGAAGAAACTTTATATCAAATAGTGTTATTAGACATATAAAGATAATGAATATTGATACGGTTTTTTTTGTTTGGTATATATCTAGTTTATTGATTAAAAATAAAATACCAATTATTATAATTACGTAAGGTAATAAGTACCCTCCTGATCCTAGAAGTTGCCATGACTTCTCACCTATTAATTTTACTAATATTCCACTTGTAGCTGTATTCATACTATACAATAATAAGAGACCGAAAGATACAATAATCACACCAATTACTTCTTTATTAATCTCGGAAGGTTTATTGTTTCTTTTTTTTCTACCTTTTGTACTTTTTTTTGTTTTACTACTCATCCTATCACCTCTCAATGGATTTAATTCTTCATTACATTAGTGAATTCCTTCAAGAAAAACAATTCTTATATCAAAGCTACTCCATCAGAACTGATGGAGTAGCTTTGATATATATAGTATTATTTTAAATTATATATGTATTAAACTTAAAGTAAAGTTTCCTATAACATTAGTACTTTACTTTAAGTAATTATAACATATTTCATATTATTATACTATTTTTTATTCTTTGTGCTGTTCTAAGAGTTCTTCCAACTTTATTATAGCAGAATTCAATCCCCCTACTTCATTTATTAGGCCATATTTTACAGCTTCTTCGCCAACTAATATAGTTCCTACATCATTTGCAATTTCATCGGTATCATATATTAGCTTTTGTAAATTCTCAGGAGATATTTTCGTAGTTCTTAATATAAAGCTAGATATTCTTTCTTGCATTTTTTGAAAATATCTAAAGGTTTGAGGTACTCCAATTACAAGACCAGTCATTCTAATTGGATGTAAAGTCATAGTAGCAGAAGGAGTTATAAAAGAATAATTTGTTGATGTAGCTAAAGGAACTCCAATGCTATGACTTCCACCTAAGACTAAAGACACGGTGGGTTTTTTTATACTATTTATCATTTCAGATATAGCTAACCCTGCTTCAACGTCTCCACCTAAAGTATTTAGAATTACTAATAATCCTTTTATATCAGGATTCCTTTGAACTGATAATAATTGAGGTATAATATGTTCGTACTTAGTAGATTTCTTTTGAGGATGAGATAGATTATGTCCTTCTATTTCACCAATTATTGAAATAAAATGTATATCACCTTCATTTGCAGGAACATTAGTTACTCCTAAAGATTCTATAGTTTTAACTACACTTGCCTTCTTGGTACTTTCTTTGTTAGGTTTTGGAGCAGGATTAGGAATTTTATTTGACATTATTTAGTATCACCCTTTCGATTGTTAATAACCAAAAAAAATAGACTTATAAGTCTATTTTTCTCCTAAATTAAATTCTTTATGCAAAGACCTCATAGCTTTAATAGCATCTTTTGTTTTCACCAAAACCCATATAGATGAATGGGAATCCGAAGTTTGTAATATTTTTATGTTTTCTCTAAAAATACTATTTATTATTCTAGACATAACTCCAGGTATGCCTTTCATTTTATGTCCTACAACACTTATTTTGCAACAATCTCTATTGATAGAATAAATATAACCATTTTCAGAAAGGATCTTTTCAGCTAACATTACATTTTCATCATCAATAGTAAACATATTTGTTTCTAATGAAAAATTAATTAAATCTATACTGATATTAGATTCAGTTAATAAATTCATTACCGATTGGATTTTCCCTTTATTTTTTATGTTATCGATGATTATTTGTGTTCTTCTGTCTTTATAGGTGATTGAACTAATTATTTTTTTATCATTATAATCAATTATTCCTTGTCTTCTGAGTACTGTAGTACCATCTGAACTGCTCAGAGTATTTCTTATCTTTACTTTAAGATTGCTTCTTTCTGCAATTTCAACTGCTTTTGGATGGATTACTTTAGCGCCATCTTCTGCCATATTATATAAATCGCTATAGTTTATTGTATCAATAACTTGAGCATCAGGTACAACTCTTGGGTCTGCAGTCATAATACCATCAACATCAGTATATATTTCCACAAACTCTGATTTCAATGCTTCTCCTAATAGAACAGCAGTAGTATCACTTCCACCTCTTCCTAAGGTTGTTATATCACCTTGACTTGTAATTCCTTGAAATCCTGCTACAATAATAATATTATTATTTTCTAACTTATTCTTTATATTATCTGTATTAACAGATAGGACTTTTGAACTTCCATAATTCTCATCGGTTATTATACCAGCTTGACCTCCTGTTAATACTTGAGTACTATATCCTTTTTGAGTTAACATGTTAGATAACACTACAGATGATATTATTTCGCCACAAGACATAAGCAAGTCCAAATCTCTTTTATTAATATATTGAGTATTTATCAAAGATATTAGAGAATCTGTAGCATAGGGATCCCCTTTTCTCCCAATAGCTGATACAACAACAACAATCTTATGACCCTTATTTTTCTTTTCAATTATTTTTTCTATTACTTTTTCTCTTGAGGATTCATTAGCTACTGATGTACCTCCAAATTTTTGTACTATTATACTCATCATTTCACCTCATAAATAAGTTTAGTTATATTATATGATACATTATTTTATTTGTGAATGATTCTTCAATATTAATATTGTAATTCTATTATAATCATATCATCACCAATTCTTCTAATAGTGTTCCAAGGAATATTTAGTTCTCTTTTTTCACCAAAAAATTTGAACTGATTTCTATTATCAGGAACTAGTAAGGAATGAATTTTTCCTGTCTTCTCATCTATTAGAATATCTGAATCTGCTATAATACCTAATCGTCCACCAGTGTTAAGATTTACGATTTCTTTACCACCTAATTCCCTTAATGTAACAATTTTTTGATTTCCAATTTCATAAATCGCCATATTTACACCTCCTATATATTATATGAGTAAATTTTTAATATATTCTTTATCATTTATGATAACATTTATTATGATAAAACTTATATAAAAATGCTCCCTACTTTTTAAAGGGAGTATTTTTATATAAGTTTTTTAAATTTTTCTCTGTTTTATCTGAATCTTTTAAATTTCCGATATACGCGATATTCATTTTATTATAATCAAAAATTTCTTTAATTAGCTCATTGATTGAAGTTTTATTTACTCCATTTATTTTATCTATTATCTGTTTTGAAGTATTAATATCTCTATTTAATAATTCTGATTGACCATAAGCACTCATACGACTAGAGGT
The DNA here is from genome assembly GCF_016820655.1 of Anaeromonas frigoriresistens. Taxonomy (GTDB): domain Bacteria; phylum Bacillota; class Clostridia; order Tissierellales; family SIT17; genus Anaeromonas; species Anaeromonas frigoriresistens. The sequence goes on along the minus strand of NZ_WSFT01000053.1, from coordinate 296,663 downwards.
ACTCTCTAACCCTAGAATATAATTTCCTTTTAATTGTTCTTTTGACTTATATATTTCTTCATCTGAAAAACTATTTTTCTTAACCTCTTCTATTTCTGTGGCAATTATCTCTGATAAGTTTATTAAATGATTTGGATTTAATCCAGCGTATATTGTAAATGCTCCAGTATCTTTATAAGTAGATGGATAAGAATATATTGAGTAAGCTAAGCCCATATCCTCTCTTACCTTTTGAAAAAGTCTAGAACTCATACTTCCACCAAATATATTATTTAAAACTAATAAAGAATATAAATCATCAGATCCTTGATTGATTCCTTGTAATCCTAAACATAAGTGTAATTGTTCTGTTTGCTTTTTTCTACTAATAAAGTTACCCTTTATTGTTGGTGTACTAATATCTGCTTGTATAGTATCTTTGACATTACTCCATTTACCAAAATTTCTTTCTAATGATTTTAATAATTGCTTTTCATTAATATTACCTACTACTGATATAACTAAATTATCAGGTCTATAATAGGTATTAAAATATTCCTTTATTCCTTTTTTAGTTAGATTATTTACACTTTTTTTATTTCCTAATATAGGATAAGACAGCGGATGACTATTAAACAATGTTTTTGATAATAAATCATGTACTAACTCCTCTGGAGAGTCTTCATACATATTTATTTCTTCAATTATTACACTTTTTTCTTTTTCTATTTCTGCTTCCTCAAATTTAGAATCAAACAGCATATCTTGTAATACATCAATTGCTAAGTCAATATGATTGTCTAGTATTTTGATATAAAAACATGTGCATTCTTTACTAGTAAATGCATTCATTTGTCCCCCTACACTATCAATTGCATCAGCAATATCTCTTGCAGAGCGCTTATTAGTACCTTTAAATAACATGTGTTCAATGAAGTGAGACACACCATTATTATTAATATCTTCATACCTAGATCCTGCTTCTATCCATAACCCAATAGATACGGACTTTACATAAGGTATATTTTCAGTTATTACTCTAATTCCATTAGATAATTCTAATTTATTATACACTAATTTCTCTCCCCTAAACTACATAATAACTTTATTATAATAGAGTGAAAGACTTATTTCAATATATCTGATACTTTTCCTATATTAAGTCCTTTATTTTTCAACTCTTTTATGATAGTTGGAAGAGCTTTAATTGTTTCTTCTTTAGGGTGCATTAATATGATAGAATTTTTTTTACTTTTTGATACAACTCTTTTGATAATGATATCCCTAGAACTATCTTTTCTCCAATCAATAGTGTCAACAGACCACATAATTGTTTTATGGTTTTGATCTGTTGCAGCCCTTAGGGTAGCTTCACTAAAATCACCTGATGGGGGTGCAAACAATAAGGGTTTATGACCTATTATTTTAGCTATTATATTATCTGCTTTCTTAATTTCTTCTAAGTTTATCTTGTAGCTTAGGTTTCCATAGTTTCTATGTATATAACCATGATTTCCTATTTCATGGCCATTGTTGTATATCTTTCTTAAAAGTTCTGGATTTTTTTCTGCCCATTTACCTGTAACAAAAAAAGTAATCTTTAACTTCTCTTTTTCAAAAATTTGTAGCATTACAGGTACTAATTCTTCACCCCAATCTACATTACAAGTAAATGCTACTGTATTACTTTCTCCGTTTCCTTCATAATATAAGTTATCTTTATTATTAAATGTTTTTATAGAAATACTTCTTGAATATAAGAATGATAAAATCAAAATTATTATTAATGATATTAATACAAAATAAATAGTTCTATACTTTATAAAATAAATTTTCATATCTACCCCTCCAATTTATATATATTACATTAATATTCATTATTATAATGATAATATACCTAACATTGTAAGAGTTATATATTTGGACAAAATAAGACATAAAACTTATATAGTTTTATGTCTTATTTACCTTCTTCATTTTCTGGTAGAGCATCTTTTCTAGATAAGTTTACTCTTCCTTGTTTATCAATATTGGTAACTTTAACAAGGACTTCATCACCTACTGATAATACATCTTCGACTTTTTCTACCCTCTCTTTAGCAATATTTGAGATATGGACTAAACCTTCTTTTCCTGGTAACACCTCAACAAATGCACCAAAAGGCATAATCTTAACTACTTTACCTAAATATATTTCATCTATTTCAATTTCTTTTATTATATCTTTAATCATATCAATAGCTTTTTGCCCCATTGACATATCATCTGCTGCAATTAAAACTTTACCGTCATCTTCAATATCAATTTTAACTCCAGTTTCATCAATAATTTTGTTTATAGTTTTTCCACCAGGTCCTATAATATCTCTTATTTTATCAGGATTTATTTCTAATGTAAGGATTCTAGGAGCATATGGTGACATCTCTTCTCTTGGTACAGAGATTACTTCATTCATCTTATCAAGAATATATAGTCTTCCTTTTCTTGCTCTTTTTAAAGCTTCTGTTAATATTTCTCTACCTATTCCTGCTATTTTAATATCCATTTGAATAGCCGTTATGCCATCTTTTGTACCTGCTACTTTGAAGTCCATATCACCTAAGAAATCTTCCATACCTTGAATGTCACTTAGGATACTTACTTTATCTTCTTCTTTTATAAGACCCATTGCAATACCAGCAACATTGCTTTTTATTGGAACACCTGCATCTAATAATGCTAAGGTACTTCCACATACGCTGGCTTGAGAAGATGATCCATTTGAACTTAAAACTTCAGAAACGACTCTTATTGTATATGGAAACTCATCTACTCCTGGGATTACTGGTTCTAATGCTCTTTCAGCTAATGCTCCATGACCTATTTCTCTTCTTCCAGGTCCTCTTAAAAATCGTGTTTCTCCTGTACTATAGGGAGGAAAGTTATAATGATGCATGTATCTCTTAGACTCTTCTTCTCCTAGACCATCAATCATTTGTGCATCTCCAGCAGCTCCAAGAGTTGCTACAGTTAATGCTTGAGTTTGACCTCTTGTAAATAATCCTGAACCATGAGTTCTAGGAAGTAATCCAACCTCACAGGATATTGGTCTTATTTCATCAATTTTTCTATTATCAGGTCGAACTCCTTCATGAATAATCATTTTTCTTACTTGTTCTTTTATTATAGTATATAAGGTTTCATCAACATCTTTAGAATTGTCAGGATATTTTTCTTCAAAATATTTTTTAGTTTCTTCTTTTACTTTATCCATATTTTGCTTTCTTTCAAGTTTATCCTCTGTTTTAATTGCATCAATCATTTTATCTGTTGTATATTCTCTAACTTCTTTAGATATTTCCTCATCAGATATATATACTTCATATTCAGATTTTTCCTTTCCAACCTCTTCTCTAATTGATTCTATAAAACTACAAATATTCTTTATTTCGTCATGGGCTGTTAAAATTGCATCAAGCATAGTATCCTCTGAAATAATATTGGAACTTGCTTCCACCATCATAACAGCTTCACTAGTACCTGAAACCACCAAGCTTAAGTCAGACTTATCTCTATATTCACTATTAGGATTTATAACTAATTCTTCATCTATTAAACCAACTGCAACTGCTCCTGTAGGTCCTTGAAATGGAATATCTGATATAGTTAATGCTATAGAAGATCCTATCATAGCAACTATATCAGGTGCACAATCTTGATCTACAGATAATACTGTAGTTATCACTTGTACATCGTTACGATATCCTTTTGGGAATAAAGGTCTTATAGGTCTGTCTATAAGTCTTGAAGTAAGTACTGCTTTTTCACTAGGCCTACCTTCTCTTTTAATGAAGCCTCCTGGTATTTTTCCAACTGAATATAGTTTTTCCTCAAAATCTACACTTAGTGGGAAAAAATCAATGCCTTCTCTTGGAGACTTTGATGCGGTAGCTGTAACTAAGACTACTGTATCTCCATAACTTACTATACATGATCCATTAGCTTGTTCTGCAACCTTGCCTACTGTAACACTTAATTTTCTTCCAGCAAGAGTATACTCAAATGTTCTTTCCATATTAAACCTCCTTATATATATTAATCATACTATAAAACTTTAGATAATAACCTTATATGTAAAAAAAAAATTGATAAAAATAATAGAGCGGGAATATCCCCGCTCTTATTATTTCCTTAAACCAAGTCTTTCAATCAATTTACGATATCTTTCTAAATCATTTTTCATTAAATAATTTAAAAGACCTCTTCTTTTACCAACCATTTTCAAAAGACCTCTTCTTGAATGATGATCTTTTTTATGTTCTTTTAAATGCTCGTTTAACTCATTTATTCTATAAGTTAATATAGCAATTTGTACTTCTGGAGAACCAGTGTCTCCTTCATGTATTTTGTATTCCTCAATAATTGTTGTTTTAGCTTCTTTACTTATCATTTAAATACCTCCTAGTTTTTTAATACTCCCAATCCCAAGAATAACGCCGAGGTAACGATATCCATAGAACAAGGTTAATACCTTAATTTTAACATACTAATGTATACATGTAAATAATTATTTTATTGCATTCTCTACATCAAGTGTCATCTGTCTAACTAGTTCATCTTTAGATTGAAACTTAATCTCATTTCTAAGATGCTTTATAAAATTAATTCTTATATCTTCATCATATATATTTTTATCAAAATTCAACAAATAAGTTTCAATAGATATATCCTCTCCATTTTCAAAAGTTGGATTCATACCAACACTTGTTACACTATCATATTTAGATGAATTATAAATTGTCTCAGTTTTGTATACACCTAGTTTTGGAACAATATAATTACTATTTAAATCTATATTAGCAGTAGGAAATCCCATCCCTTTACCTCTCTTTTTCCCATGAATGACTTTACCTTCTATAGAAAAATATCTATCTAGATACTTATTAGCTTTTTTAATATTACCTTCTGAAATTAAATTTCTAATAACAGTGCTACTAATAATTTCACCATTGTATTTTATTGGAGAGACTATTTCTACCTCAAAACCATATTTTTCACTTAGTTTCTTAAGTAGATCTGTGTCACCTCTACCCTTGTATCCAAATCTATAGTTAAAACCTACAACGATTCTTTGAACTTTCAAATTATCTACAAGTATATTTTTAACAAAATCTTCAGGTTCCATTTTCATGAACTCTGTACTAAAAGGTATCATTATCAAATAATCTACACCTAGTTTTTTTAATATTTCGGTTTTGTGATTATTATTTATTAATAATTTTGGCTCTTCTCTATTAGATATAATACTTGCAGGATGATTACTAAAAGTAAAAACTGCACTTTTTAATCCTTCCTGCTTAGCTTCTTTAATGACATTTTCTATTAATGTCTTATGTCCTCTATGTAACCCATCAAAGCTTCCCAAGCATATTACTGTCTTATCATTTATTTTATTACTAATATTTTCAATAATCCTCATCTATACTCACCTTCACACTAATACTTTGTTCATTTTTAGAAATATATCTTCATTGTCTTTTATAATAGATCCTATTCCAATGAATACACTCTCACTATATACCCTGTATTCTTCATCAATATCAAAATGTTTTATATTTAATCTTCTAGTACTTATCTTAAGTCCATTTGATAAATGTTTTAGGAATTTCTTATCTACTTTTATTTCTTTCATATTAATCAAAGGATAATCAATAGGTAAAATAAAACTAAAATCATTTATTTGAGACTTACTTTTAATTTCCTCTATAGTATATGCTGAGTCTAATTTAAAAGATCCTACTTCAAACCTCTCTAGGAAAGACATATGTCCATAAGTCCCTAATTTTTCCCCTATATCATTACATAATGTTCTGATATAGGTTCCTTTAGAGCATACCACATCAAATATCACTTTATTATTATTTATATGGATAATATCTATTTCATCAATGAAGACTTTTCTAGATTCTCTTTCTACAGTTTTTCCTTCTCTTGCTAATTCATATAGCCTCTTACCATTTTTTTTCAATGCAGAATACATAGGTGGAATCTGTTTAATATCACCTTTAAAACTATTGATAACTTCAATGATAGTTTCATTAGAAACCTTTTTATCTGAAGTATTAATAATTTCACCATACTTATCTTGAGTATCTGTATTTGATCCTAACGTTAATTCTGCTCTGTATTTTTTTTTTGTATACTGGATATATTCTATAACTTTGGTTCCTTTACCTATACATATAGGAAGGACCCCTACAGCATTTGGATCTAGTGTGCCCGTATGTCCAACCTTTTTCATGTTTAAGCACTTTCTAATAAAGTTAACTGCATCATGAGAAGACATACCTGTAGGTTTCAGTACATTTATTATACCATTCATAGTATCACCTTAATCGTTTAATTATTTCTTTTAATACTTTATTTTTAGCAACTTCCACATTACTTTCAATAGTATATCCTGCTGCTCTAATATGTCCTCCACCGCTAAATATTTCAGCAATTTCAGATACATTAATACGACTTTTAGATCTTAAACTAACCTTTACTTTATCATTCTCAAGTTCCTTTATAACACATGCTATTTCTACTCCATCAGTATCTCTTATAAATTCTACTATCCCATCTAAGTCTTCAGACTTAGCATTAGTCTCATTCATCATTTTTTTAGTAATAACAGTAATACCAATTCTATTATTACTAAAAAATTCTAAATGTTTTATAGCTTGGATAAATATATTTGTTTTTTCCATAGATCTGTTTTGATAAATCTCATATATTATTTTATCCTTATCAATATCATAGTCAAGTAGTTCTGCAACAATCCTATGGGTTTTTGATGTAGTATTATCATAAATAAAACTACCAGTATCCGTAGATATCGCAGTATAAAGCGCATTAGCAATATCCTTATTTAATAGTAAATTATTCTCTTTTATTATATCAAAAACTATTTCTCCTGTAGAACTTGCATCACTTTTTATTATATTGATATCTCCAAAATTTGTATTTGAAATATGGTGATCAATATTAATAATTTTTTTAAATTTATCTATGTAATTATAAGCTTCACCTATTCTACTTATATCTCCACAATCTAGAGTTATCAATACAGAATTATCTCTTATATTGTTTAAGACATTTAAATCCGATAAAGTTTCTATATTTGTTAAAAAATTAAATTTTCTAGGTATATTATCTGATTTTATTAATATTACTTTATCTTTATATATTTCTTTTAACGTGGAGCCAAGAGCTACTAAAGATCCTATACTATCTCCATCTGGATTAATATGAGAAATTAGATAGATCATTTTAGACCTATCTAATTCTCCTATTATTTTATTCATCATTTTTGTTATCATCTTCTTTAATACTATCTATTAATTTAGATATATATATACCGTTTTCTATTGACTTGTCTAGACTAAACTTAGGTTCTGGTATATATCTTAGTTTTACTTTTTTACCTATTTCTTTTCTTATAAATCCAGATGCACTCTCTAAAGCTTTCATAGTACTTTTTCTTTCTTTTTCACTTCCTAATACAGATACATATATCTTAGCGTAACTAAGATCATTTGTTACATCAACATCTGTAATAGTTGTCATAGTGGCTATCCTTGGATCTTTAAGTTCTTTTAAAATTAATTGACTTACTATTTTTTTTATCTCTTCAGATATTCTAGCATTTCTTTTTGAACTCATTTAGTTCACCTTCCTCAACATTACCTTTCTATTTCTTCCATTATATATGCTTCTATAATGTCGCCTTCTTTAAGGTCGTTATAATTTTCTATTCCTATACCGCCTTCATATCCAGTAGCGATCTCTTTAACATCATCTTTAAATCTTCTAAGAGATGATATTTCTCCTTCATGTACAACTACGTTATCTCTTAATAATCTAAGTTTAGAGTTTCTTGTTACTTTACCATTTAACATATATACTCCAGCAATTGTTCCAGCATTGGGAACTTTGAATGTAGCTCTAACTTCAGCTCTTCCTTGAACAACTTCTTTATATTCAGGATCAAGCATTCCTTTTATTGCCGCTTCAATATCTTCGATAGCTTTATAAATTATTCTATAGGTTCTTACATCTACTGACTCTCTATCCGCTAAGTTAGATGCAGAAGTTGTAGGTCTTACATTAAATCCTATTACTATTGCATTTGAGGCAGTTGCTAACATTATATCAGTTTCAGTAATAGCACCTACGCCCCCATGAATAGGATTGACTTTTACTTCTTCATTACTTAATTTCACTAATGCATCTTTTACAGCTTCAATCGATCCTTGTACATCCGCTTTTATAATTATATTAAGATCCTTAACTTCTCCAGTTTTTATTTGATTAAATAACTCATCAAGAGAAATATTTTGCTTAGATTTAATTTGATCTCTTTTTATTTGTTCTTTTCTTTCATCGGCAATTACACGAGCCTTTTTATCATCTTTCACTGCATATAATTTATCTCCCGCATGAGGAACTTCAGATAAACCAAGAATTTCCACTGCAGTTGATGGTCCAGCTTTCTTTACTCTCTTACCTTGGCTATCTATCATAGCTCTGACTCTTCCGCTAGCTGTTCCAGCTATTATTGAATCACTCACTCTTAGAGTTCCTTTTTGTACTAGTACAGTAGCTACAGGGCCCCTTCCTTTATCTAATTCTGCTTCAATAATTGTTCCTACCGCTTTACGGTTTGGATTAGCTTTTAACTCACCCATTTCAGAAACCAATAATATCATTTCTAAAAGTTCATCTAAACCTTCTTTATTTATTGCAGAAACTGGTACTGTGATTGTTTCACCACCCCAGTCTTCTGGAACAAGACCATGTTCTGTTAATTCCTGTTTAACTCTATCAGGATTTGCTTCTGGTTTATCCATTTTATTTATAGCTACTATAATTGGTACATTTGCTGCTTTAGCATGATTTATAGCTTCTATAGTTTGAGGCATTACTCCATCATCTGCAGCAACTACTAAAATTGCAATATCCGTAACTTGAGCTCCTCTAGCTCTCATAGAAGTAAAAGCCTCATGTCCAGGAGTATCTAAAAACACAATTTTATTATCATTAATTTTTACTGTTGATGCTCCTATATGCTGAGTTATACCTCCAGCCTCTTTTTCTGTTACATGACTTTCTCTAATAGAATCTAATAATGATGTTTTACCATGATCAACATGACCCATAACAGTAACTACTGGTGGACGTAATATAAGGCTTTCTGGACTATCTTCTGAATCTAGCTCATCTTCTTGAATTTCTTCTAATGTTTTACCTTCTTCAATAGCATACCCATACTCTGCTGCTATTAATTCTGTAGTTTCATAGTCTAATTCTTGATTTAAATTCGCCATGATACCTAAACCAATTAACTTCCCTATTAACTCATTACTATTTACAGAAAGCTTTTCTGCTAAGTCTTTAACTGTGATGTTACCTTCTATTTCTATTATATTTTGTTTCTCTTCTTCTATATTTGTATGATTAGTATTATTTGAATTTTCCGTTTTATCTTCTTCCTCTACTTTTGATTTTAGTTCTTCTTTTATATCACTATCAGATTTATTATTAAATAATTCTTTTAGTATTTTTGATTCTTCATCTTCAATCGTACTCATATGACTAGATACTTCTATATCTAAGTCATTCATTTTATTTATCAATTCTTTACTGCTAATATTTAATTCTTTTGCTAATTCATAGACTCTTTTCTTTGTCATACCACATTCACCCCCTATAAAATTAGGTGATACATTTAGATCTCTTTTTTAATGTATCAGAGAATTTCTTATCACATACTGCTATAACAGATATGTAATTTTTTCCTAGAGCATTGCCTAAATTCTCTTTATTTCCACATATTAATAATTCTATGTTATTCTTTTCGCTTAAATTAGTAAATTTCTTTTTGGTATTATCTGAAGCATCTTCTGCTAATATTATTAATACGGACCTTTTGAATTTTATAGCTTCTTCTGCTTTAAATTCTCCTGCTTTAATAATACTTGCTTTTTGACCTATACCTAAGAATGAATAAAAATTATTCATTTTTATATAACTCCTCTTTTAATGAATTGTAGACATCTGGCGAAATATTAGTTTTAAATGCTCTATTAAAAGCTTTACTTTTAAATGCCTTATCTAAACATTCTTTATTATTGCAGATATAAGCTCCTCTTCCATTGGCCTTTCCATTCATATCTACAAATACTTCACCTTCATTATTCTTTACAATTCTAACTAAGTCTTTTTTTTCTTTTCTTTCGTTACAAACAATACATTTCCTTAGAGGAATTTTTTTTGTTTTCATTCTATCACCTCTGTTATTCTAAATTTTCATCGGTGCTTTCTTCACTCTGACTTTCACTCTTAATATCTATTTTCCAGCTTGTTAACTTGGCAGCTAATCTAGCATTTTGTCCCTCTTTGCCTATTGCTAATGAGAGTTGATAATCTGGTACAATTACTGAAGCATTTTTTTCATTTTCATTTACTGTTACTTTTATTACTTTAGCAGGACTTAAACTATTAGCTATAAATTCAGCTGGATCGTTACTCCAGTTAATAATATCTATTTTTTCTCCATTTAATTCGTCTACAACAGCTTTTACTCTGCCTCCATTCTGTCCAACGCATGCTCCAACAGGATCAACGTTCTCATCGTTTGAATAAACAGCTATCTTAGTTCTAGAACCAGCTTCTCTGGATATACTATAGATATCAACAACTCCTTCTTGTATCTCTGGAACTTCTAATTCAAAAAGTCTTTTGACTAGCCCTGGATGACTTCTAGACAATAAAATTTGAGGACCTTTTGTAGTTTTCTTAACTTCAACTATATATGTTTTAATTCTATCATTATGATTATAAGATTCTCCTTTGATTTGTTCAGATGGTAGCAATATTCCTTCAGCTTTACCTAAATCTACCAGTACATTATTGTTTAGCTTTTGTATTATACCCGTTACTATTTCATTTTCTCTACTTATAAATTCATCAAAAATGATGTCTCTTTCAGCCTCTCGTATACGCTGTACTACTACTTGCTTTGCAGTTTGAGCAGCAATTCTACCAAAATTTCTAGGAGTTACTTCAATCTTTATAACATCCCCAATTTGATAATTAGAATCTATTTCTTTAGCATCATTTAGAGATATATGTAAAAACTCGTCATCTACTTGTTCTACTACATCCTTTAAAGCATAAACTTTAACATCTCCAGATTCATTATCAATTTCAACTTCTACATTTTGTGAAGATCCGAAGTTTCGTTTATAAGCTGATATTAACGCTGCCTCAATTGCTTCTATTAAGATCTCTTTAGCAACTCCTTTTTCTCTTTCTATTTCTTCAAGAGCCTGTATAAAATCGGCTTTCATCCCCATCTAACCTCCTTTAAAATTTAATAGCAAGATTTATCTTTGCTATATCATTTCTATTTAATTTTATAATTTCCCCTTCAACATCAAGCGATATATCATTTTCATTAAAATCAATTAATTGACCTGTATAATTCTTCGAATTATTAATTTGTTTATATAAACTAACTTCAACGTCTTTTTCTAAAGCTCTTTTATAGTCTTTGTCATTCTTGAACGGTCTATCTATCCCTGGGGATGATACTTCCAAGAAATAATTCTCTTCTACAGGATCAATTTCATCAAGTTTTTCACTTGTTAATTGACTTATACTCTGACAATCATCTATTGTCACACCACCAGGTTTATCAATAAATACTCTTAAATACATATAGGGTCCTTCTTTTACATATTCAACATCTACTAATTCAAATTCCTTGCTATCAGTTATCGGTTCTACTAAATTAAATACTAATTCTTCTACTTCTTTTTTAAGCATTTCTTTCACCTCCATAGTTTCTTATTCATATTTTATCTAAAATTACAATTATTAATACAATTAAACTAAAAGTAAAGAGTGGGTCTGCACCCACTCCTCCTTAAAACAGTCTTATATTAATTCTAATATATCATATAGAGTCACATAAATCAAATGCTAAATAAATCTAGTTGATTACTTTCCGACATACCATCTAGACATCCATGAACTCTTAATGCCTCAATAACTGTTTTAGAAACTTTTGCTCTCTTAGTAATATCTTCTATAGATAAAAATTTGCCCTCTTGTCTAGCCTCTACAATGCTTTTAGCGGCATTTTCTCCTACTCCTTGTAAAGACTTTAAAGGAGGAAGGATTCCATCATCTGTAATAAGAAAAATATCATTATGGGAGTGGTATAAATCTACTTTGTTAAATGTATACCCTCTCGCATACATTTCTAAAGCAACTTCTAATACAGTAAGCAAATTTTTCTCTTTAGCAGTTTTATTATTCCCTAATTCTTCTATTTCATTTATTTTACTTTTTATTGTATCTGTTCCTTTTGTTATTAATTCTGCATCAAAATCAGTTGCTTTCATTGTAAAATATGTTGCATAAAAAGCTTCTGGATGATGAACCTTAAAATATGCTATTCTAAAGGACATCATAACATAAGCAACTGCATGAGCTTTTGGAAACATATATTTTATTTTCTTACAAGAGTCAATATACCATTCAGGAATATTATTATCTCTCATATATTCTTCTTCTTCTTCAGTTAGTCCTTTACCTTTTCTGACTTTTTCCATTATCTTAAATGATTTCTTTTTATCTAAGCCATTATATATTAGATACATCATAATATCATCTCTAGTTGAAATAACTTCTTTAAGAGTTGTTACACCATTAATTACTAAATCCTGTGCATTATTTAACCAAACATCAGTACCATGTGAAAGACCACTTATACGAACTAATTCTGCAAAAGTTGTAGGTTGAGTATCTAACAACATCTGAATAACAAACCGAGTACCAAATTCTGGTATTCCAAATGATCCTGTTTTACAATTTATATCATCTGGGGTTATGCCTAATGTTTCTGTAGATGTAAATATCTTCATAGTTTTAGGATCATCTAAAGAAATTTTTTGAGCATCCTCTCCAGTCAAATCTTCAAGCATTCTTATTATAGTAGGTGTATCATGACCTAAAATATCTAATTTAAGAATTCTACCACTTATAGAATGGTAATCAAAATGTGTTGTTATTACTCCAGCTTCAGGATTATTAGCTGGGTATTGGATAGGGGTAAAATCGTATATATCTTTATCTTGAGGTACTACCATAACTCCTCCTGGATGCTGTCCTGATGTTCTTTTAATACCAGTACATCCATTAATTAATCTACTTGTCTCTGCTCTATTTAATATTAATTCTCTTTCTTCATAATATTTTCTAATAAATCCATAGGCTGTTTTGTCAGCTATAGTACCTATTGTTCCGGCTCTGTATACATGTCCTTCTCCAAATAAATCTTCTGTATATTGCATGGCTATTGTTTGTTCTTCACTAGCAAAATTTAAGTCGATATCTGGTTCTTTATCTCCTTCAAAACCTAGAAAAACTTCAAAGGGTATATCAAAACCATCTTTTTTATAATTAGTTCCACACTTAGGACAATTCTTATCCTTCATATCAACCCCAGAACCTACAGATCCATCAGTTATAAATTCGCTATTCTTACAATCAGGACATACATAATGAGGTGGTAGTGGATTAACTTCTGTTATATCACTCATCGTAGCAACAAAAGAAGAACCAACAGATCCTCTCGATCCAACAAGATAGCCATCTTCTAGCGACTTTTTAACAAGTTTATGGGATATAATATAAAGAACCGCATATCCATTACTAATAATAGAGTTTAATTCTTTATCTAATCTACTTTTAACTATCTCAGGAATAGGATCTCCATATATATTTTTAGCTTTATTGTATGTCATATCCTTTAAATCTTTATCTGAACCTTCAATCACTGGAGGAAATGTTCCATTTGGTATAGGTAATATCTCTTCTATCATATCAGCGATTATATTAGTATTTTTTATAACAACTTCTTCTGCTATCTCTTCCCCTAGATAAGAAAATTCTTCTAACATTTCGTCTGTAGTCTTAAAATATAATGGAGCTTGATTGTCTGCATCAGAAAACCCTTTACCAGCCATTAAAATTCTTCTATATGCTTCATCTTGAGGATCTAAGAAATGTGCATCACCTGTAGCGACCACAATTTTATTGTATTTCTTACCAAGGTGATATATTTTTTTATTTATATTTTTTAATTCATTTACATCTTTAACCATTCCATTTTCAACTAAAAAATTATTATTCCCTAAAGGTTGTACCTCTAAATAATCATAGAAATTTACAATCTCCCTAACTTCTTTATCGGATTTATTTCTTAAAATAGCTCGATATAATTCTCCAGCTTCGCATGCTGTACCAATAATTAATCCTTCTCTATATTTATTTAATAGAGATTTGGGGATTCGAGGTTTTCTATAGAAGTAGTTTATATGACTTTCTGATACAATTTTATATAAATTTTTTAAACCTGTGTAGTTTTGAGCATATATTATTATATGATGTGTGTCTTGAGATTTATAATTAATATTACCACTAAAAATCGTGTTTATTTCTTCAAGCTTTGTGACATTCATATTTTTTACATCGTATATCATTTTTAATAATATATCTGCAGTTGCTTTTGAATCATCTACAGCTCTATGATGATTTTCTAAACTAACATTTAAATATTTTGCTACCCTATTTAATCTATGACTTTTTAAGTTAGGATATAATTCTCTCGCAAATTGAAGAGTATCTAATATAGGATTAGATAAAGTAATTCCCATATCATTAAAGTTTTTAGATATAAACCCCATATCAAAGGAAGCATTGTGAGCTACTAACACTGCATCTCCAATAAATTTTTTAAATTCAGGAAGTATTTCATCTATTGTAGGTTCACCCCTTACCATTTCATCAGTAATTCCTGTAAGTTCTACTACTTTCAAAGGAATTTTCTTCTGAGGATTAACAAGTTTACTAAATGTATCTACTACTTGATTATTAACAATTTTCACAGCTCCAATTTCAGTTATTCCATCATTTATAGGAGAAAATCCAGTAGTTTCTATATCGAAAACTATATATTCGCAATCAATATCTTGATCTCTAGAATTTATTACAATCTGTTTGGAATCGTTGACTAAATAACCTTCTACTCCATATAATACTTTTACACCATGTTTATTTGCTGCTGACATTCCTTCGGGAAAGCCTTGTACAACTCCATGGTCTGTTATACCAATAGCCTTATGTCCCCATTCCTTAGCTCTTTTAACATATTGAGTGATATTTGTCATACCATCCATATCACTCATCTGAGTATGAAGATGGAGTTCTACTCTTTTTTCCTTATTTTTATCTTTTCTACTTGATGAGTAGGATGTTTTAATTCCTTTACCCATCATAACTAACTCTCTAGAAAAACTATCGTATACAATATCCCCTGTAATTATATAGGTATCACCAATTGTTAAACCCGCATCTATAACCTCTTGTTGTTTTTTGTTTGCAAAAATTTTAATTTGAATAGAATTAGTGAAATCTGTTACATTTATCATATATATTTTTTTGTTATTTTTTATTTCTTTAGTCTCTATGTCAAATACTTCACCCTTTATTGTGATTGTTCCCGAATTAGTATTTATAGTCTTCATTGATATGATTTCATCATCTACTCTTTTACCAAAGACATATTCACTTTTGATATTATTTTTTTCATAATTATTTGATTTAGGTGGCTCACTAGTTATTTTTATTTTCTCAACCATTTTTTTCTCTACTAACTCTTTTTGTTGATAGTGGTCATTAAAACTAGATGCCTCATTATCATTTAAAACAATCTTTACTTCTATATCTATATCAAATTCTTCTTTAATTTTCATTTTTATGATTTCATTTAACTTTTTATTTAAAATAGCTTGTAAGAACAACTCATCTTCTACTTCTATTAACAAATCATTGTTGTTAACTACTTTTTTTATATTATTAATCCAACCTGTACTTGAAGGTATATAGTGTTTTATCATATATATTATATTATTCCAATAGTTATCTATAACCCAGTTATTATCAATTTTATCTAAGTCATATTTTATAGTAATATTAATTTTATCTATCCCTTTTAATATTTTTTTAAATGAAGCTTTTAATAGTTCAATGTCTTGAAAATTAATGATTTTTATACTTTTAAGCTTAAGGGTTATAATTCTATTGCTATTATTTAGATATACTTTTTCAATCTTGCACTCTCTTAATTCATCACTGCATTTAATACTATGTTTATCAACTAAATAATCTAGTTTATAATTCTGTATCATCTTTTTAATTCCCCCTAATTATTACTTTTGGGTCGCTTTTATATTTATCGGATCATCTATCGTAGTAGCATCAAAAAATTATCATCTTTTTAAATCATGAATTTTTAATCTTTAATTATAAATTTACTTATATCTAGGTACATTTTAAATCTTTCCTTAAGACCATTTAAAATCCCCATTTTTTCTTCTTTCATTAAATGTGTTAAATTTTTCATAGGAATTTCTTTAACCCTTATATTATTTCTTTGAACAAACTTAGTAATAGCTATTTCAAGGCCGTATTTAGATATATCAATATTTGGTATTTTATCTATAAGCTCTCTTTTTATTGCTCTTTGTCCAGATAAAAAGGGAGTGATTTTTTGAGCTAAATCTGTCTTAAATCTACCTTTAGTAAATATTCCAATGCTCATTTCATAGTCTTCAAAAACTATAGGTAATATTAAGTCTGTTACATGTTTAGATGTAAGACCTACTAAATCAGCATCTAGAAATAGTATAATATTACCTTTGGACTTTTCAAATCCACTCCTTACTGCTGAACCTTTTCCTCTGTTTATAGAAAATTCTAATACCTCTACATTAGACTCCTTTGCAATGAAAGCAGTTTTATCTTGAGAACCATCACTAACTACTATAATATCTTCGATAAGATCTACTTGTTTAATTGTTTCAATAATATTTTTTATAGTTTTCTCTTCATTTAAGGCAGGTATTATAGTAGTAATATGATACATTCTCTTCACCTACTTTATTATAGTTTATTTATCTCTTTAATTAATTCATCAATAAGTTGTTCTTCTTGAACTTTTTTTACTATTTTTCCTTTTTTAAAAATTAAGCCTAATCCATTTCCTCCAGCAATCCCAATATCAGCTTCCCTTGCTTCCCCTGGTCCATTTACCTCACATCCCATTATAGCAACTTTTATAGGTTTATTTAAATTATCTATTCTACTTTCAACCTCTTCAACTATTTTTTCTAAATTAATGCGGGTTCTTCCGCATGTGGGACAAGAAATAACTTCAATTTTATCATTAAGTAGCCCTAAAGAGCGAAGTATTTGTTTTCCAACTTTAACCTCTTCAATAGGACTTCCAGTCAACGAAACTCTTATAGTATCTCCAATTCCTTTATATAATAATGAACCTATTCCGATTGCTGATTTAATAGTGCCTTTCCAGAGAGAACCTGATTCTGTAATTCCAATATGTAATGGATAATTTACCATTTCAGATAATTTCTCATAGGATTTGATTGTCATATCAATATCAGTAGATTTAACTGATATTATTATCTTATGAAAATCCATTTCCTCAAGAATTCTCACATGTTCCATAGCACTCTCTACCATAGAATCAACATTCACACCATTATATCTTTTAAGATATTCCTTCTTGATAGATCCCGAATTAACACCTATTCTAATAGGAATATCTTGTTCCTTACATGCTTTTACAACTTCTCTAACTCTCTGATCATCTCCAATATTACCTGGGTTAATCCTTAATCCATCAATTCCACCTTTTATAGACTCTAAAGCCAATTTATAATCAAAATGTATATCAGCAATAATAGGTATTTGTACTTGCTCTTTAATTTGTTTAATTGCCCTAGCTGCTTCCATATCTGGTACTGCTAACCTTACGATATCACAGCCTATTTTTTCTAGTTCCTTAATTTGATTAACTGTTAATTCTATGTCCCTAGTGTCTGTATTAGTCATAGATTGAACCGATATCGGAAAGTCACTCCCGATACCTATTTTTCCATAGTAAAAATTCTTTGTATTTTTTCTCATTAAAACACCTTCCTAAAAAATGTTTAATCTATTTATGTCATTGTATGAAATTAGTAACATTAAAGCAATTAGAAATACAAATCCGATAAAATGAATGATTCCTTCTTTTTCTGGATCTAGGGGTTTTCCTCTTACTAATTCAACTAAAATAAATAAAATTCTACTACCATCTAGAGCTGGTATAGGTAATAAATTAAAGAATCCTAAGTTTATGTTTATGAAAGCTGCTAAATTTAATACACTTAAAAATCCATACTTAGTTGTTTCTCCAATTAACTGAATAACTCCTATTGGACCTGCAACATCACCTTTATTTATATTTCCAGTTATAGCCATTTTAATAAAATCAAACATCAATGTGATAATAAATATTAAATTAGTAAAAGAATACTTAATTGATTCAATAACAGATACATTTGTTTTAACACTAATACCAATCACTTTATTTCCACTTTCATCTATCTGTGGATCTAATGTGAAACTTTTAACTTCTCCATCTCTCAAAACTTTTATATCCACTGTGTTTTCAACTGTAGCAAAAATATTTTTGAATTCTTGCCAATCACTAATTTTATTTCCTTCTACTGAAATAATTTTATCTCCATTTTTAATTCCGGCTTCATATGCTGGTCCATTCTGCATAACAGTATCTATTTCTGTAGTAGGCGTTCCTATAACTATAGAAACTATAAAAAATATAATTAAAGCTAAAATAAAATTCATTGTAGCACCAGCTAATAGTACTAAAATTCTTGATATAGGAGATTTATTGCTAAAACTTCTTTCATCATCCGATTTCTCGTCTTCACCTTCCATTCTCACATATCCACCAATAGGTAAGACTCTTAGTGAATACTCTGTTTCGCCTTTATTAAGTTTCCCAATTCTTGGACCCATACCAATAGAAAATTCATGAACTTTAATTCCCACTAATTTAGCTACTGCAAAATGTCCAAATTCATGTACTAATACAACAATAAAGAATATAATAATCGCTGCAATTGCTGTAGTCATAAAAACACACTCCTAACTAAAATTTTAATAATTCTATAGCCTTGTTCCTAGCCCAATTGTCACTATATAAAATCTCATCTAATGTTGGGTCACATATATTCTTATGCTTATCTAATACAGTTTCTATTGTATTCGGTATATCATAAAATCCAATCTTATCTTTCAAAAACATATCTACTAATACTTCGTTAGCTGCATTTAAAACAGATGGTATTGTTCCTTCTTCCTCAGAAGCTCTATATGCAAGCTTCAGACAAGGAAAAGTTGTTAAATCAGGCTTTTCAAAAGTAAGATTTGATACTTCTATAAGATTTAATTTTTTTATATTATTTGATATACGTTTAGGATATGATAATGCATATTGTATTGGAATTCTCATATCTGATACACCTAATTGAGCTATTATACTACCATCAATATATTCAACCATAGAGTGAATTATACTTTGAGGGTGAACTATTACCTCTATATCATTAAGATTTATATCAAATAACCACTTTGCTTCAATAACTTCTAGTCCTTTATTCATTAGTGTTGAAGAATCAATTGATATTTTTCTTCCCATACTCCAATTTGGATGCTTTAGTGCTTCTCTGGAAGATATATTTAATAAATCACTCTTCTCTTTGTTTCTAAAGGGTCCACCAGATGCAGTCAATATAATTTTACTAATTTCTTTACTTTCCTTGCTAGTTATGGATTGAAAAATAGCTGAATGTTCACTATCCACGGGAATAACACTAACATTGTGTTCTTTAGCTTTATTCATAACAATACTTCCTGCTGTAACCAGTGTCTCTTTATTGGCTAATGCTATGTCTTTACCAGACTCTATTGCTGCTAAGGTAGGTTTTAATCCTATCATTCCTACAACTGAAGTTAATAATAATTCTATACTCTCATATTTAGCCATCTCAATTAGTCCATCTAGCCCACTAAATACTTTAATATTAAAAGGCTTTAATTTATCTCTAAGGATATTAGCATTAGCTCTATCAAATACTGCTACAATATCAGGTTTAAATTCTAATGCTTGTTTTTCTAATAATTTTATATTATTATTACCACTTAATGCCACTACATTAAATAGATTACTATTATTTCTTATTACATCTAAAGCTTGGGTTCCAATTGAACCTGTAGATCCTAATATTCCTATATTTCTCAAAGTATCACTCCTCTATTATCTATTTTTAAAAAATATTACTTGTTACTATATCTTATATCAAATAACTAATAAAATAAAATATTAAAGGAGAAATAAATAATATACTATCAAATCTATCTAATACACCGCCATGTCCAGGCATGATATTTCCATAATCTTTTATACCTATATTTCTCTTTATCTTAGATGCAGTAAGGTCACCAATTACAGAGGCTATTGATGATATAACCCCTAAGGCTGCATATAGGAAAATATTATCTAGATTAAATATTTCCACAAAAATTATAGTAGATATTAACGCACCTATTAGACCTCCAATAGCTCCTTCAATTGTTTTCTTAGGACTGAGTATTGGTGCTAATTTTCTTTTGCCAAAGAAATTTCCGCTAAAATATGCAAAAGTATCAGTAGAGAATGCAATTATAAATATAAGCCATATTAAAATATTTCCTTCTAAAAATGAAATATGGACTAGTGAAAATGGAATATATAAACTTGCAAATACACTAATGCATATTTCGTTTATATTATAGTCACTATTAAACACATATATAATTAAAAATATAATCAAATTCAATACTATACTAAAAGTTACTAGGTTATAATTATTTAATATTGAAAAAACAAATAGCAATATAGAATATAAATATAGATATTTTGTTAATTTAATATTAACTTTAGAAAAGGCTCTTCTAAACTCCTTTATACCAATAAGAGTAATAACTAAAACAGATATTTTTAAAACTATACCACCTGTCATTACAGCACCTAATAATAGAATCACTCCTATTAATCCGCTAATAATTCTTGTTCTCATTTTCCCACTCCTTAATCACTCGTTTACTAAATACCTCCAAATCTTCTATTACGTTGCTGATATTCATATATTACTTTATGTAAGTTATTACTATGAAATTCAGGCCAATTCACATCAAGAAAGAAGAATTCACTATATGCTATCTGATAATTCATAAAATTACTCAACCTTTTTTCACCACTAGTTCTTATAACTATATCAGGATCAGGTTGATTTTTAGTATATAAAAACTCTTTAAAAGATTCTTCATTGATTTCATCTATATTTATCTCATTATTTCTTATTTTTTCCCATAATAATTTCGTGGCTCTTACTATTTCACTTCTCCCACCATAATTTAAAGCAATATTTAATATTAATTTAGTATTATCTCTAGTCAATTCTATAGCATCATTTATTTCACTATTGATTTTTGTATCAAACCTGCTAAGATCTCCTAAAACATTTAATTTAACATTATTATCATGAATTTCTTGTAGTTTACTTTTCAAAAACTCAACTAAAAGTCTCATTAAATAATCAATTTCATCCTTTGGTCGAGACCAATTTTCAGTGGAAAATGCATATAGGGTCAAATGTTTTATACCCAGATTCCCGCATTCTTCAACTGTATCCATAACTCTTTTTACACCTTCTCTATGTCCTGCAGTTCTTGGTAAAAATCTTTTTTTAGCCCACCTACCATTACCATCCATAATTATAGCTATATGTTCAGGTAAATTCTCAAAATCGATTTTCCCTTTATAACCAGCTTTACGGTCTGTATTTTTATTTTTAAAAATCTCCACTGTTATACCTCCAATATAATGACTAAAAACCCCTTCTTAGTAGAAGGGGATTAAAAAGCACATACTATAATTTTAATTAATTTATCATCAATATCAAATTTAACAACCCTTAATTCATTCAGGTTATTGTTAAATCGATTGTTAGTTCCCTTTGTTTCAACTATTGTTATAGATAAATCCTCATCTATTTTTGATATAGCATCTTTTAATGGTAACCCTATTATATTAAGGTACTTCAATTCTAAACCTCCAACAATTCTGATTCTTTCTCCTTAGCTAACTTTTCGATTTCAATAATGTAATTGTCAGTTAACTTTTGAGTTTGATCTTCTGCTTTTGATAATTCATCATCAGTAAGATCACCATTTTTGTTTAGTTTCTTTAATTCATCATTAGCTGTTCTTCTCTCATTTCTTATAGCTACTTTAGCCCCTTCAGTAATTTTACCTAGGACTTTAATCATATCTTTTCTCGTTTCTTCCGTTAATTGCGGTATTATTAATCTTATAGTTTTTCCATCATTAGATGGATTTAATCCCAAATCTGATTTCATAATTGCTTTTTCTATGTCTGGTAGGGCGTTAGCATCCCATGGAGATATAAGTAACTGTCTTGCTTCAGGTACTGAAATATTAGAAATCTGCTTCAAAGGAGTTGCAGTTCCATAATAATTCACCATTACTTTGTCTAATAATGCTGGGTTTGCTCTTCCAGCTCTTATTGTCTTTAGTTCGTCACTAAAAACCTTAACTGTCTTTTTCATTTTTTGCTCTACTTCTTTATGAGTCTCTAAATACATAACTAATCCTCCTTTAATTTAGTACCAATTTCAGCTCCAAAAATCACCTTTTTAATATTTTCAGGCTGCTCTATACCAAATACAATTATTGGTATATTATTATCTTTACATAGAGAAGCTGCCGTTGAATCCATAACTTTAAGCTCTAAATTTAATACATCTTTATATTTAAGTTCATTGAACTTTTTGGCATCAGGATTTTCTTGAGGGTCTGAATCGTAGACTCCATCTACACCCTTTTTAGCTAATAGAATAACTTCAGACTCAATTTCAGCAGCTCTAAGTGCAGCAGTAGTATCAGTAGTAAAATAAGGATTTCCAGTTCCAGCTGCAAATATAACTACTCTACCCTTTTCAAGATGTCTTACTGCTTTTCTTCTAATATATGGTTCAGCAATTTGTCTCATCTCAATAGCTGTTTGTACTCTGGTTAGCACTCCAATATTTTCTAGTGCATCTTGCATAGCTAACGCATTAATTACTGTCGCTAACATACCCATGTAGTCTGCAGTAGTTCTATCCATCTCTTTACTACTTCTTCCTCTCCAGAAATTACCTCCACCAACTACAATTGCAACTTCAACACCTGATTCTTGTAATCCTTTTACTTCTTCAGCTATTTTCATTATTGTCTCTTCGTCTAAACCAAAACTTTTATCTCCTTTTAAAGCTTCTCCACTTAACTTTAATACTACCCTTTTATAAATAGGTTTATCCATTTAAACACTCCTAGCTATATTATTCTACATTAATAAGTAATCTCCTCTAAAATATCATTTTAAAGTAATTATTCAAATGGAGAACACAGGGTGTTCTCCATTTGTGTTAATATTATTAGCTTTGAATTTGTTTTGCTACCTCTTCAGCAAAATTTTCTTCTTTTCTCTCTATACCTTCTCCAACTTCATATCTTGTAAACCTTCTAATTTTAATGTTCTCGCCTAACTTAGCAATTTTTTCATTCATTAGTTGCTCGATAGTTTTATCAGGATCTTTAATAAATGTCTGTTCCATTAAACATACTTGCTTATAATATTTATCAATTCTTCCTTCTACCATTTTATCAACTATTTTTTCAGGTTTTCCTTCGTTTAATGCTTGTTCTCTTAATATATCTTTTTCTTTTTCAATTTCATTTGCTGGTACTTGATCTCTTGATACATATTGTGGGTTCTGAGCTGCAACTTGCATAGCTACATTTTTAGCAAACTCTTTAAACTCCTCATTTTTAGCAACAAAATCAGTTTCACTATTAACCTCAACCATAACTCCTATTCTACCACCATGGATATAAGATTCTACTACACCTTCTGCAGCCACTCTTCCTGCTTTCTTAGCTGCTTTAGATAAACCTTTTTTCCTAAGTAATTCTATTGCTTGTTCCATATTACCATCAGTTTCAACTAAAGCTTTTTTACAGTCCATCATACCTGCACTAGTTTGTTCTCTTAATTCTTTTACCATTGCTGCTGTTACTGCCATATTAACGCCTCCTCAATTTATCATCGTATATTAATAAATGGTAAGAGTAGTAAGGGAAAATTCCCTTATTGCCCTTACCATTTGAATTACTCGTTATCTTCTATTTGTTCGCCTTGCTTACCTTCTAAAACGGCATTTGCCATTGTTTCAGTAAGTAGCTTAACTGCTCTTATAGCATCATCATTACCTGGAATTACATAGTCAACTTCATCTGGATCACAGTTTGTATCAACTATTGCAACAACAGGAATTCCTAAAATCTTCGCTTCTTTTACAGCAATTTTCTCTTTTCTAGGATCTACTATAAATAGAACACTTGGAATTTTCTTCATATCCTTAATACCACCAAGGAATTTTTCTAGTCTTTCTTCCTCATGCTTTAACTTTATAACTTCTTTTTTTGGAAGAACTTCATAAGTTCCTTCTTCTTCCATTCTTTTAAGTTCATGAAGTCTTGATATTCTCTTATTTATAGTTTTAAAGTTTGTTAGCATACCCCCAAGCCATCTTTGACTTACAAAATGCATACCGCATCTCTTAGCTTCGTTCTCGATTGACTCTTGAGCTTGCTTCTTAGTTCCTACAAAAAGAACCTCTCCATCGTTAGCAGCAATTTCTTTAATAACATTGTAAGCTTCTTCTACTTTTTTCACTGTTTTTTGAAGATCTATAATATAGATTCCATTTCTTTCAGTAAATATATATTCAGCCATTTTTGGATTCCATCTTCTTGTTTGATGTCCAAAATGAACACCTGCTTCAAGAAGTTGTTTCATACTTATAACTGCCATTACTACACCTCCTTTGTTTTACGCCTCCACTCATATCACTTTCCTATAAAACCTTGTTAGGCACATTCATAAGAATTAATGAGTGTGTGTATTTTCACCTCTACGAGTATACCATAAAAATCGTAGTAATTTCAACTCTTTTTTTTGATTTTATTAAAATTATTTAGTTTAACCATCATTTCTACTTCTCTTTTACCTTTATTTAACCTTTTTGCTATTTCATCAATACTATTTCCATCTTTATAAAGATCTATAACTTCTTCTTTTATTTTTCTTGTATAATCTTCAGTAGCATAGTCATCCTTAGTACCACTTATATTATAATTAGATTCTATAATATAACTTTCTTTTTGAGAATTTTCATTTTTTATCATGCTCTCTAAGTCAATAATAACACCACTAATTATATCACTATATTCTACAATTTCATTATATATCTTTATAATTTCATTGTATTTAGTATTTTCTACTTCTCTATATTTTACAATTAAAATAATGGATAATATAATCAATAATATTCCAAATATTATCATGCTAAGAATCATATTTTTTCTCCTTCGTATCTCTATTAAAGTTTTGTTACTTTGATAGTCCCCCTTACCAAAGTAAATTTGGAATTTTTTATAGGCTTTCTAATATACATTGAATGATTCCCTATAACTATTTTTACCCCAGGATATATAATATCATCAACTTTTATAGTTCCTGTAGATAAAATTTTCAATTCTTTTTCTTTGTTTTCATATTCTTCAATTAAATTTTTCTTTTTTTCATTCAACTGTTTATTGGTTTTTAATAACTTTTTAAATAAAATAATTTTTTTATCCGACAAGTTATTATGTTTATAACTCTTATCTAAAATATTTATTGATTTTGATATTTTGATAATATCTTGTTCAATTCCCTCGATTTCTGATTTAATATTAACTAAATTTTCTTTCAATTCTGGATTAGTCCCTACCTCTACTAGTGTGTAGGTTTCCATAGGTGATCCAATAATATTTGCATGTACTTCAAACTGGGCTTTGCACTCTCCCCCTACTATTAACCCCTTTTTTCCTTGCACATTTATACTACTATTACTTTGAGCAGTACTATGTAATATAGCTTGAGCAGTAATATCCCCTTCAGCTTTTACTGTTGCATTCTCAATATACTTTGATACGATTTCACCTTTAGATTCTAATGTTGCCCTATTTTTACCTACTATACCTCTGGCTAAATAAATATTACCAATGGATTTTACACTGGTATCTTCAACTACACCATTAACATATACATCACCTAAAGCTTCTACTTTAAAACCACTATTTACACAATTATTAACCACTACAGTACCATTAAAGTCAATATTCCCCGTGTGACTATCTACATTTCCTTCTATATTATATATATTTAAAACTTCTAGTTTCCCATTAGTTAACCTAACTTGTCCATCAATATCAGAAAAAATTTCCTCCTCATTTATCGTTATATTTTTACCAATTTTTAAACTAGCTGGCTTCCCCTCTATTGCAGATATCTCTTCACCTAGAATGTTAAATCCAATCTCTCCCTGGGTAGGAGGATTAATTAGGGCTAATATTTGACCTTTACTTATATTATTTACTAAGCCTAAGTTTCTAAAATCAACTCTTCCATTGTCTAATATACAAGGTTTTAAGTCAGTATTAATATCAAATTTATAATCTAGATACCCATCTTCACCATTTATTGGATCCTTTCCGTAGGCTATAGCATATTTTTTATTATATAATTTACTTTTAAAAATTTCTTTTAACATATTGTTGTCTATACCAAATTTAATTTTTTCTTCTAATATGTTCAATGCTTCAGTATATGTAATCTTTTTTCCATCTTCATCCCCTGGAATTATTTCAACATATCCTTTCATATTATCTTTACTTATATCAATAATAATTTCATCATCTACTATAATTTCATTCTGTACTGGAGCTAAAATAATGTCTTCATGTAAATTATCAATTGCTTCGTAGATTTTACTTTTATCAAAATCCTTTATTTCTTTTCTACAAATATAATTGTATATTTCATTATATAAAGATTTTTTGTCTTTTATTTTATTTACTGTTACCTTTACCCCTTCATTTGTAAATTGGATATTATAATCTTTTTGGGGTTTTTCTAATTTAGATAAATATTCTTCATCAATTAATTCATCTAAATTTTCCTTATTGTCAGTTGAATAACTATTCAAGTTACTACTCAGTTTAAACTCCATCTTATAGTATTTTTTTATTATTCTGTTTTTTTCCGTAATAATTTTAATATCCAAATCTTCCTGGGATACATTAAAATGTTCAGTTGCCTGTTGTATAAGTTTATTTTTATTATTTCCCTCTAAAATGATACACTTTTCCATAATACCCCCACCACCCCAAAGTTAATTATTTATATTAATTTACTCAGTTGGTTCTTAAGCTTTTTTATTGCTTTACTATGAATTTGTGAAATTCGTGATTCTGATAAATCTATAACTTTACCAATTTCTTTATAATTTAATTCTTCATAATAATATAAGGTTATTACCATTTTTTCCTTTTCCGGTAATTCCAAAATAATATCAGTTAGTGTTTCTATGTATTCACTTTCCTCCATAATATTTTGAGGGTCATCTGATATATCTAAAGGCTGCTCTCCGTTATTTAATATTATTTCATCTAGTGAAGTAATATTAAAAGAGTTAATTTCTTTTAATATTACTTCTACTTCTTTTACTGGTATGTTTAATTCTTTTGAAATTTCTTCAGAAGTTACATCTCTGTGTAATTTATTTTCAAGATTATAGATAGTTCTTTCAATTAATTTGGACTTTGCTCTTAAAGCTCTTGGTACCCAGTCTAATTTTCTCAAATTATCAATTATAGTACCTCTAATTCTTAATTGTGCATAGGTTTCAAATTTTGCACCTCTATAAGGATCAAATTTATCTATAGCATCAATTAATCCTAAAGCTCCAAAACCCATTAAGTCATCAAATTCTACTTTTCCACCATAGTAGTTATACATTCTACTAGCTACAATTTTTATGATATATGCATATTCTTCTATTAGTTTATTTTTCATATGAATATCACTATACTCATGATAGTCTTTCCACATTTTATCTTTTAGCATAATTCTCCTCCTATGAGGTGATTAGTTAAATAGTTTTTTTACCATATCCTATAGTTTTTATTAATAAACTTCCATCTGAAGATCGAAATTCAATTGTTCTTCCAAAATTTCCACCAGTGTCCTCTGCGATAATTTTAATTCCTAACTCATCAAGTTTTGATTTAGAAGCTAGTACATTTCTTTCTCCAATTTTAAGAACATCAGCTTTACTATTAAACTTAAACATTTGTGCTCCTCCAGCCAATTTAGCTACCATATTATGTTTATTAGCTCCTATAAATTCCATCTTCGATATTAATAATTCAATTCCAGAATCTGCAAATTTAGCTTTATTTGAATTGTTTTTAATTTCTAAGCTAGAAGGTAACATTATATGAGCTAGTCCTGCTATTTTATTCTTTCTATCAAATATGGCAATTCCTACACAAGAACCTAATCCTAAAGTAACAAGTGTTCCGTTATTTTTTATAGTGTTTAAATCTGCCATTCCAACTTTTAATGATTGCATTTATACTACTCCTAAACTATTTAATATAATTTCAAAAGAATCAATATCTGGTATCAAAAATAAATTTCCAGATATATATTTATTCTCTTCTATAAATTCTGTTTCAATAAAAAGAACTTTATCAGAAACATAACTAAATTGTATTGCTGGAACACTTAAAATTGCACCAGCCATATCTATTGTTATTGCCGGTACTGAAGTCTTAAGTTTTAGACTGGTTAATTGACTTAAAGAATTTATATATGAAGAAGCTAATATATTTCCTATTTCAGACAAAGCAGATATTTCTAATTCGTTTAATTCTGAACTTTCCTTTTTCTTATCAAATAAAAGTTCAACTAGATTTTTTGCCGATTCTAAATCTAATATAAACATTATATTCCCCACTGCATCTCCTTCCATTCCAAAATAGATACCTACTACTGGGTTTTCCGGACCACCCAGTATTCCATCTACCTCTGAAAAATTTAGAAGTCTTACTTGGGGTACATTCATATCAACTTTATTATTTATTATTTGTGATAATGCTGTGGCTGCATTTCCAGCTCCTATATTCCCTAATTCTTTCAATACATCTAAAAGAATATTATTTAAATTACTAATATCAACAGTCATTATTCTTCCCTTTCAATATCCAAGATTCTGTCTAGATCAATAATTAAAATTAATTTATCATTTTTCTTACCAATTCCCTTAATATAATTATAATCTTCACTTTCATTTATATTTGGAGGATTATCAATTTCATCTTTTTGTAAATAAACAACTTCAGAGGATGCGTCAACCAATAATCCTACGACTATTTCATCCCTATATGTTATTATTACTCGAGAGTTTTCATTTATTTCAATCTCTCCTATTCCTAACCTCTTCTTAAGATCTATAACAGGAATAACTTCACCCCTAAGATTGATTACTCCTTTGATATATCCTTCAGAATTAGGTATACGAGTAAAATCCTCTACTTTTTCTATAGTTTTAACCATTGAAATATCTATGGCATAACTATCATTATGTATTCTGAAAATCACATATTGATTTTCTACTTCAATAATATTCTCCATAAAAATCCTCCTTAAAATAATGAATTTACATCTAGTATTAAAGAAATGTTACCATTACCTAAAATAGTTGCACCAGCTAAGTATTTAACATTTGACAAGTACTTACCTAAAGATTTAATAACTATCTCTTGTTGACCTAATAATTCATCAACAATAAAGCCAGCCTCTTTTTCTCCTTTTTTCACAATTACTGTTATTAACTCTTTTTTATTTAAATTAGTTTTAGTATCTAATATAGAACTTAATCTAATGATTGGCAATGTTTTATTTCTATAGAGAATAACTTCTTGATTTTGTACTTTTCTTATATCCTCAGTTTTAATAGTAGTAATTTCTTTTATAGAACTTAATGGTATAGCATATATCTCATTAGATAACTTTATTAATAAAGCTTGTATTATTGCTAAAGTTAAAGGTATTCTTATTGTAAACTTAGTGTACTCTTCTTTTTTGGTTTCAACCTCTACTATACCACCAATTGAATTTATTTTTGATTTAACAACATCAAGTCCTACCCCTCTCCCTGAAATATCTGTTATCTCATCAGCTGTACTAAATCCAGGCATGAATAGTAATTCTGGTACTTCTTTATCATCCATTTGATTAGCTTGTTCCTCAGTAATGACATTATTTTCTATAGCTTTCTGTTTAACTTTATCTATATTTATCCCTGAACCATTGTCTTGCACTTCAATTACAACATTATTACCATCAGGATAAGCTTTTAAGAATACCGTACCCTCAGCTTCTTTTCCAAGTAACTTTCTCTTATCTGGTGTTTCTATTCCGTGATCAATTGAATTTCTAATTAAATGTATCAATGGATCTCCAATCTCATCAATTACAGTTCTATCTACCTCTGTATCTTCCCCCGACATTTTCAAGTTAATATCTTTTCCTAACTCTTTAGATAAATCTCTAACCATTCTTGGAAATCTATTAAATACTCTCTCTATTGGGACCATTCTTACCTTCATTACAGCATCATGTAAATTTGTTGTGATTCTTTCTAAATATTCAGTAGCCTCATTCATGCTTTGTTTGCTATTATTATCCCCTATATCTTCCATTCGAGTTTTTATTATTATTAATTCACTTACTAAATTCATTAAATTATCTAGCCGTTCTATATCAACCCTTACAGTTTTACCAACTTTATTATTTACTGTTTTTTTCTTTTTTTCAATTTTATCAGCACTCACTTCTTTAAACTCTTCTAAATTATCTTTTTTAATTGTTTTTTCTTTATAATCTTGATCATAATCTGCATTAATACTGGATTCTTCAAGTTCTTCAATAAGTATGCTTTTAATTTCAGATATTTGGGTCAATTCTTTATTAATTTCTTCAACAGAATTTTCAGTAATTATTAGAACTTCAAATTTATTATCAAAATTCTCATCTTCAATATCTTCTGTAGAAGGTTCAGATTTAATTATTTCAGAATATTCTTCTAGTGTATTAAACACAATAAACGCTCTAGCGGCTTTAAGCATACACTTTTCATCTATTTCTACTGTTATTCTATATCCCTTCATGTTTTTTTTCATTGCTTCTTTTAATATATTAAGTATGTAATAGTCAATATTTTTTACTCCTGTATCGCTTGTATAATCAGCAATAATTAACTTATCATTATCATTAAGTATGCTATTTAATTTTACAATTAAATTAGAAACTTCAATTTCACCTTCATTTGATTGCTCAGCGACATTTTTTGTATATTGCTCAAGTTTATCGAAGCATTCAAATAAAATATCAATAATATCAGTATTGATTGATATTTTATCACTTCTTAATTCTTGTAATAAATTCTCCATTTCATGAGTTAAACTTGCCATTTTTTCATAACCCATAGTTGCAGACATGCCTTTTATAGTATGAGATACTCTAAAAATTTCATTTAATAATTCTGTATTTTCAGGTTCATTTTCTAATTTCAATAAACATTCATTCATACTTTGTAAGTGCTCATTCGATTCTTCAATAAATATATCTATATATTGATTGATTTCCATTACAATCCCCCCAATTTATTATAAATTTCACTTATTATATCTTCAAGGGGCAACTGCACATCTACTGCACCTATATTATATGCAGATTTTGGCATCCCATAGACTATGCAAGATTCTTCATTTTGACCTATAGAATATCCCCCTGATTTTACTAAATTTTTTAATCCTAAAGCACCATCTGAACCCATTCCTGTTAATATTACTCCAATTTTATTAATATTTTCTAGATTAGAGATTGAATTCATTAACACATCCACTGAAGGTTTATGTCCATTTACATTTATACCATCATCTAATATAATTTTGATATTATTATTGTGATTGACTAGTTTTAAATGCTTGTCCCCTGGTGCAATATAACAATATCCATTTCTGACTATCTCATCATTCTCAGCTTCTTTTACGATTACATGGGACATCCTATTAAGTCTGTCTGCTAATGATTTGGTAAACCCCGGGGGCATATGTTGTACAACTACAAAAGATCCATCTACATCTTCTGAAATTTGAGGAATTATCTCTTGTAAAGCTCTCGGGCCACCAGTGGAAGATCCTATTCCTATAATATTCTTAACTTGTTTATTCTTAACTATTTTATGTGCTTTTTCCTTGAAGACAATTTTTTCAGTATTGGTGATAAAAATTGTCTTAGTATTAATTGCTCCTTTAATTTTGCTTATAATTTCATTTTTTTTCTCATCATTATTAACTTTAAATATACTACTAGGCTTTGTAATAAAATCTATTGCTCCTATTTCTAATGCTTTTAATGTTAATTCAGCCCCATCTCTTGTAAGACTGCTTAGCATCAATACTGGTATATCGATATTATTTTTTTTGAGTTCTTTTAAAGTTTCAATTCCATTCATTATAGGCATCTCTATATCAAGTGTAAGAATATCTACATGTATATATTTTAATTTTTCAAGAGCTTCTTTTCCATTTCTAGCTGTATCAATAACTGTTAATTCACTATCTTGGTTCACTATGTCTGATATTATTTTTCTCATAAAAGCTGAGTCATCAACAATAAATACTTTTTTCATAATTAATTCAACCCTTTTTTTCTTAGCTTTCTTTGCTCTTCAAATATGTATTTTACAATGATATCTCTAGATTCTTTATCTAAATTATTATAGCATATTCCATAAATATTATTGTTAATTTCATCATAATCTTCTACTCTTACAACTTCTCCAGTTGTCTTTATATTTTTATCATTTAATGAAAATTCAAGAAAAAGATTATCTCCTAGATTAAAAGTTCTTTTAGTTACAATTTTGAGGCCTTTACCACTTATATCTTCTGTAAAAACTTTTATTATATCATTATTGTCCAATGTAATAGATACATCCAAAATTTTTTTCAATCTAAAATATTCTCTTTCTTGTAGTTTAACAGTATCATTAATTTTCTTAATATGAAGCTTATATAAGTTTTCTCTATCAACATTTTCTACAACACCATTAAACCAATATCTAGCTTTATCCTTTAGAGTAAACATTATTTTAAGTTCAGTTCCTATTAAAATATTAACAAGTTTCCCATATTTAATAGGCCCTAATATTATCAATTTGTCTTTATTTATAATATCTGATACTTGACTTACATATCCCTGATTTCCAATATATATTTCAATCTTATTTCCTAACTCAAGATTAGGTGTTGTTTTATTCATACTAGTCACCACCTCTATTTACTAAATTTTTGATATTGCTTAAAAAACCTCTTAGCCCATTATGTGTAGCAACATTTTCTTTATCAATTAAACGAAGAGCTATGGTGTTAATCATCCTACTTATAGGTGATTTTGAATCTGATAATACAAAAGGCAATTGATTTTTAACAGAGTTTGTTACTAATTTTGATTCATATATATAACCCAAATTCTCTAATTCTAGATTTAAGAATTTTATAGTAGCTCTATTAAGTTTATTGTAAACTTCAATAGACTCTCTTTCATTTTGAACTCTATTAACTACTAATTTTACATTATCTTTTTTAACGTGGTTATTAATAACTTTGAGCATAGCATAGCCATCTGTTAGGGATGTGGGTTCTGGAGTTGTAACTAAAATTATTTCATCTGAGGAGCTTACAAAATTAATTACAGCTTTAGAAACTCCTGCACCAGTATCTATTATAATGAAGTCCATAGACTCTTCTAACTTCATTAATTGATTAGTTAGTATTTCTAGTTCATTAGTCTCCATGTGCATTATATCTTCAAGTCCTGAGCCCCCTGGAATAATTTTCAATCCATAAGGTCCATTTTCCATTATATCTAATATATCTTTATTCTCTCGAATAACATCAATTAAAGAATATTTAGGCATAATACCAAGTATGACATCAATATTTGCAAAACCAATATCTGCATCTAATATAGCCACTTTATATCCTAATTTACATAAAGAAAGTGATAGATTTATTGTAAAATTAGTTTTCCCTACCCCCCCTTTACCGCTGGTAACAGTAAGTACTCGAGTATTACTAACACTCTTATTATCTATACTTTCATTATTTTTCTTTCTATTGACTATTAATTGTCTTAACTTCTCAGCTTGATCTCTCAATTTAATTTTCACCAACTATCATATCAGTAATTATTTCATTACTAAATACTTGGAGGTCTTCCGGTACATTTTGACCATTTGTAATATATGATATAGGATACTTTGAGTATAGTTTAGCATTTAAAATATTCCCTATTTTTTCAGTTTCATCTAACTTAGTAAAAATGAGCTTTAATTCTGGAATTTTACTGTAATTATCAATAATAGATTTTATTGAACTGAATTCTGTATTAATACTCAGTACTAAATATACTTCTTTATTGTTAATAATATCTATCATACTTTCTAATTCAGAAATTTTTTCATGATCTTTATGGCTTCTTCCAGCAGTATCTACTAAAATTATATCTTTATCTTTAAATTTCGACATAGGCATATAAATTTCCTCTGTATTATAAATTATTTCTAAAGGTAAGTTTAAAATTTCACTATAAGTTTTTAATTGTTCCACAGCTGCTATTCTATAGGTATCTGCAGTTATAAGACCTAACTCTTTATCTTTATTTAGAGATAAATCTGCTGCTATTTTTGCTAAAGTTGTAGTTTTACCCACT
The DNA here is from genome assembly GCF_016820655.1 of Anaeromonas frigoriresistens. Taxonomy (GTDB): domain Bacteria; phylum Bacillota; class Clostridia; order Tissierellales; family SIT17; genus Anaeromonas; species Anaeromonas frigoriresistens. Next base: position 261,883 of record NZ_WSFT01000053.1, on the reverse strand, counting down.
CCTGTAGTACCCACAAAAAAAACAACCTTTTTATTATTATCAATCTCTATAGGGTTAGCTTCACCTAGGGTGGAGTTTATTAATTGTTTTAATATATTAATTAGATCTTCTTCATTTTTATTTGTTATATTAAAACTACTTTTCAGCTCTTTAATGATACTTAATGCATATTCTTCTATAACACCATTATTAATTAATATATTCTTTAAATACATAAGATTCTCATCTAGATTACCATCATCTTGTATAGTTGTTGGTATTATATGAGCTTCAATTGTTTTTCTTAATTTAGTAATTTCTTTATTTAAATTGTCTATTTCATTTGTATTTCTTTTTTTTGTTGGTTTGTAATTAAAGTTAGATTTATTATTATTTGGTGAAATGTTTTCCTCTCTTGCTGCAACCACTTCTACTAGAGGTTTTTTAAAGAGTCCTAGTAATCCCTTAGTTTTAATTTTTCTAGTATGTAGAATTACAGCATCTTCTCCTAATTCCTTTTTTAACTTTAACATTGCTTCATGGTTAGTTCTTCCTATATATCGTTTAATATTCATTATAGTTTCACCATCCCTAGAGATTTTATCTCAATAGTAGGATCTATTTCATTATATGATAGTACAATAAAATCACTAGTAATTTGTTCTGTTAACCTTTTGAAATATAATCTTACAATAGGAGCTGTTAATATTATAGGTTGCTCGCCTATAGAAGTAAGCTTTTGAACATTCTTTGATAAACTATTAAGTATTTGCTGTACTAATGTTGGTTCTAATGATAAGTATGATCCTGTATTTGTTTGATTTATAGAATCCATTATTAATTGTTCTAATTCTGAATCCAGTGTAACCACCTTAAGCATATTACTTTCCACATATTTTTTTGTAATATATCGTGAAAGTCTTTGCCTTACATATTCTGTAAGCATGTCTGTATCTTTTGTAACAGCACCATAATCAGCCAAGGTTTCTAAAATAGTTACCATATCTCTTATGGATAGTTGCTCCTTTAATAAATTAGATAATACTTTTTGTATTTCTCCAATTGTCATTACACTAGGTATAACCTCATCTACTAATGCTGGATGCTCTTCTTTTATATTATCAATAAGCACTTTTACATCTTGTCTACCTAATAACTCATCAATATTTCTTTTTATTACTTCAGTTAAATGAGTTGAGATCACTGAAGGTGGATCAACTACAGTGTAACCAAATATTTCAGCTTTCTCTCTTTGTTCCTCTGTTATCCATTTAGCTGGAAGACCAAAGGCTGGTTCTATTGTATCAACTCCATCTATTTCTCCATTGGCCGTTCCTGGATTCATAGCAAGATAATGATCAAACATAAGCTCTCCTGTAGATACTTCTACCCCTTTAATCTTAATTAAATATTGATTAGGATTAAGTTGGATATTATCCCTAAGCCTTATCATCGGAACTATAATTCCTAATTCTAAAGCAATCTGTCTTCTTATCATAACAACCCTATCTAGTAGATCTCCTCCTTGATTAGAGTCAGCTAAAGGTATAATACCATACCCAAATTCTAATTCAATATCCTCAACTTTAAGTAATGATCTCACATTTTCTGGCTTTCTTATTTCTTCCTTATCTACTTCACTATCAGTATCAACATCAACTTCTTTAGATTTTTTAATATTTTTCATCATTACAACACCTATCCATAGAAAAGTAGTTGCTAATATGAAAAATGGAACCGGAGGTAATCCTACAATACCTAGAAAATATAATACACCAGCAATCAAAAACATTACTCGTGGATGTGTAGAAAATAGTTGATTTATTATATCTGTCCCTAAATTAGAATCAGATGCAGCTCTAGTTACTACTATACCAGTAGCTGTTGATATCATTAAGGCTGGAATTTGACTAACTAATCCATCTCCCACTGTTAAAGTTGTAAACTTAGCTAAAGATTCAACTAATGTTAAGTCTAGCGTTAACATACCTATGGCAAAGCCTGCAACTATATTTAAGACAGTAATTATTATACCTGCTATAGCGTCACCTTTGACAAATTTACTGGCTCCATCCATAGAACCATAAAAGTCTGCCTCCCTTTGAATAAAACTTCTTCTTTCTCTAGCTTCAATATCTGTAATTAAACCAGAATTCAAATCAGCATCAATGGCCATTTGTTTTCCTGGCATAGCATCTAATGTAAATCTGGCAGCTACCTCTGCTACTCTTTCTGAACCTTTTGTTATAACAAGAAATTGAATTATTACAATAATTAAGAATATAATAAAACCTACTACTGGATTTCCTTGTATAACAAATCCTCCAAATGTCTCTATAACACTTCCAGCATCACCTTTTGAAAGTATCATTCTCGTGCTAGATATATTTAGTGATAATCGAAACATCGTAGTTATAAGTAGTAAAGAAGGAAATATGGAAAAACTTAGTGCATTATCAATATACATTGAAAGTAATAATATCAATAATGCTAAGGAAATATTTAAACTTAATAGTATATCTAAAATATTTTCATTTACAGGTATTATTATAATTATTATAATTGCTATTATACCAATAGCTACAACTATATCTCCGAACTTCATCTTTATCTCCTTTCATTATGTATTCAAACTAAATACATAGGCTAATACTTCAGCCACAGCCTGATACATTTTTTCTGGTATAACATCTCCTACCTCACAAGAACTGTAAAGTGATCTTGCTAATAATTTATTTTCTACTATAGTAACATTTGAATCCTTTGCTACTTCTTTAATTTTTTGAGCTATTAAATCCTGTCCTTTAGCCACTATGTAAGGAGCTTCATATTTGTCTTTATTATATTTTATTGCCACTGCATAATGAGTAGGATTTGTAATGATAACATCTGCACTAGGCACATCTTGCATCATTCGTCTCATAGCTATTTGTCTTTGCTTTTCTTTAATTTTAGATTTTATTAATGGATCACCATCAGATTGCTTATGTTCTTGTTTTACTTCTTGTTTAGTCATTTTTAGATTTTTTTCATGTTGCCACCATTGATACCAATAGTCAAATATAGCTAATATAAATAATATTGCCCCAGATCTTATAGCAATTCCAAAAGTTAATGAACCAATATTTGTAGCTATTTCCTTTACAGTCATATTAAATAATTCATAAACTTTGTTTAAATTATTATAAATATATAATGATACAACATACCCTATAATAAATATTTTTACTGATGATTTTACTAGCTCTACCAAAGATTTAGTAGAAAAAATCTTTTTAAACCCTTCTAATGGATTTATTCTACTGATTTTCATGCTTAAGCTTTTAGTACTAAATAAAAAACCTACCTGAAGATAACTAATTAAAACGGCTACAATTACTACAGTTCCAATTATTGGAGCAATAATCTTAGCAGTTATAATAATCATAGTCATAAAAAATATAGATAGATTATCCACGGTATATAAACTTTTATATATAGAATGATCTGATAAAATTGATATTGTATAATTTGATAGATTATCGACCATATATTGTCCAAAAATTTTTAGTGATAAAAAAGCGAATATTAGTAAAAAAGCAGATGTTAGCTCTCTACTTTGTAAAACTTGTCCTTTTTCTCTAGATTCTTTTCTTTTCTTTGATGTGGGTTTCTCTGTTTTTTCTTCTGATGCAAAAAGTTGTAAGTCTATAATGTAATTAGTCACATAAATCAACCCTTCATAAGCAACTGTAAAAAGTTAAAAATCTCCCCAGACATATTGTCAAAAATATGTTGAAGAGCTATTAAATAAATTGGTAGTGTTATAAAAATAGTTAATATCCCTACTATTATTTTTAAAGGCATACCAACCACAAAGACATTCATCTGAGGCATAGTTCTAGCTATTATTCCTAATAATATATTTGCTAAAAAAACTGTTGCTAGTATAGGACTACTTATTTTGAATCCTATATTAAATATCTCAGAAAATACGTATATCATTTGTTTTAAAATTCCCTCGTTAATACTTATCGACCCTAGGGGTAATATAGAATATGACTTTATTATGGCTTGTAGAAACCAATGATGTCCGTCAATAGTCAAAAATATTAATAATGCTAATATATAATATAGATTACCTGTAATTGGTACTTGAGCATTATGTTGAGGATCAAATAGATTTACCATTCCAAAACCAATCTGGGTATCAATTATCTGGCCAGCGATAAATAATGATATGAAAAATAAATAAGATATGAATCCAATTATTAACCCTACACTAAGTTCTTTAATTATCAATATAACTAAATGAATTTCTGTATCAAAACTAATACCCTGCTCACTTATGGTACTAAAGGTAATAATCGATAGTAGTAAGGCAAAGGATACTTTAAATATTGAAGGTATATTAGTTCTACTAAAAATAGGTGTTATTATAAAAATCCCAGTCATTCTTATGAAAACTAGTATAAAAGTCTGATATTCTGAAAAAATGTAATCAAATAAGTCCATAATTATTCATCCTATTGAATGTATTTATTAATATTCATAAATAAGTCTTCAGTAAATTCTACAATATAAGTAAGTATCCATGGTCCAAAAACAATAAATGCAACTAAAACTGCAATTATTTTAGGTACAAAGGCTAATGTTGCTTCTTGGATCTGAGTAGTTGCTTGGAATATACTCACTAATAAACCTACTAATAAACCAAAGCCTAACATTGGTGCTGATAAAATTAAAATAGAGAACATAGCATCCTGTGCTAACTTTATTACATCCCCTTGACTCATATAATCACTCCTATCTAATTAAAACCATTAATTAATGATCTAATTATTAAATTCCACCCATCAACCATAATAAATAACAATATCTTAAATGGTAAGGAAATCATTACTGGAGGTAACATCATCATACCCATAGACATCAATGTACTTGCTACTACCATATCTATAATCAAAAATGGTATAAATAAGATGAAACTTATTTGAAAGGCTGTTTTTAATTCACTAATAATAAATGCTGGTATTAAAGCTTTAGTAGGTATGTCTTCTTTACTTAATACTTCTTCATCTACATTTGCAAGATCTATAAATAAAGCAAGGTCTTTATCCCGTGTTTGTTTATACATAAATTCCCTAACAGGGATCACAGCTTTTTCAATAGCTTCAGCCTGTCCTATTTCTTCCTCTAGATAGGGTTGCAATGCATTCTCATTAATATCGGCCCCAATAGGGGCCATAATGAAAAATGTCAAAAATAATGCTAATCCTATAAGTACTTGATTTGGTGGTGTTTGTTGTGTACCAAGAGCGTTTCGTATAAATGATAAAACAATTATTATTCTAGTAAAACTGCTCATCATTATTAGTATGGCAGGTGCTAATGTTAAAATCGTTAAAAGTAACAGTATTTCAAATCCTACAATATAATCATCAGGATTATCGCTATCTTCTATATTTACCTCTGTACCAAATAAAGAGATATCAGGATTGGCATAAACACCAGTATTAATAAAAATTAATAAAATTAATAAAATTATTATAGTCTTTCTCTTCATTTAGTTTCATCCTTTTTTCTAGCAAATACATGATTTTCTTTTAAATATTCTATTCTTTTCTTTAAACTATCTATTTTATTATAATCTAAGTCATTTAAATTATCTTTATATTCTGATTGTTTATTTTTATTGAATGATGTGAGCTTATCTTTAAGGAAGTTTTCAAATCCTGGTTTATCTTCTTGAGGATCTATTATTTTTTTAATTGTAGTCTCATCCTCAATAGTATCTATCATATTAAACCCTGAATTATTACTTCCTAATATATATATTTTATCAATAATTTTCACCATCATTATCCTTTTGTTATTACCTAAGTTTAGTATATCAATTATCTCCATATTTCTTCCATTATTCAATTTTCTACCATTAGATGCAATAAATTTAGAAGTATAATAAGCTAAGATTAATATGATAAAAAAAGAAAATATGGCAAATAAAGTTTTGAATATATCTCCTGGTATATTAGAGTCATTAGCTAACACAACGTAATTAATCAACATTTAAAGAATCCCTCATTTATCCAATTGCCTTATTAACAGCTTCGATTACTCTATCAGCTTGAAAAGGTTTAACAATAAAATCCTTAGCTCCTGCTTGAATAGCCTCTATAACCATAGCTTGTTGTCCCATGGCTGAGCACATTACTACTTTTGAATTGCCATCAATTTTTTTTATTTCTTTTACTGCTTGAATTCCATCAACTTCAGGCATTGTTATATCCATTATAACTAAATCAGGAGTTAATTCTTTAAACTTCTCAATAGCCTTAGCACCATTTTCTGCCTCACCTACTACTTCATATCCATTCTTTGTGAGAATATCCTTGATCATCATTCTCATAAAAGCTGCATCATCTACTATTAGTATTCTTTTTCCCATTTTTCTTCCTCCTTAAAGTTTCTTTAATCTTTTTGATGGATTGACTATATCCGTAATTCTTACTCCAAAGTTGTCATCAATAACAACAACTTCTCCTTTTGCAATGACCCTGCCATTAGCCATAATCTCTAAAGATTCTCCCACTAATTTATCTAACTCTATTATAGTTCCCGGACCATATTCTAATATTTCACTTATTTTCTTTGTTGTTCTTCCTAATTCTACAGTTATTTCAATAGGTATATCTTGTACTAAATCAATACTTTCATTATATATTGCCTTTTCTTTATTATCAAAATTATTAAACTCAAACTTTTTAACATTCACTGCTTGTCTAGGTTTTTCTTTTACTTTAGCCTCTTCTCTTCTGACACTATAGTTAATATCAGATACCACTTCTTCGTAGGAATCTGTATCGGAGTAATCTTCCTCCCATTCTTTATCATCTACAATATCAGTTACATCTTCATCACTATCGTTTTTAAATAGTTCACTTACTAGTTCTTTAGCGAACTCTATAGGAATTAATTGCATTATTTCACTATCTACTAAATCTCCAATAATCATTTTAAAAGATATTTTAATCAGTTCGTCTTCTGTATTAAAAATTTCTATGTCATTTATATTTTCATCAAATTTTATCTCAAAAGCCTTTGGAGGATCTATATCTATTTTTTTTGAAAAAATTTCAGATAAAGATGTGCTAGAAGAACCTACCATCTGATTCATGGCTTCACTTATTGCACTTAGATCCATTTCGCTTAATTCTCTATCAGTATTTGTTCCATCTCCACCCATCATTAAATCTGTTATAACCTTTACATCATTGGTTTTTAATATTAGGACATTGGATCCCTCTAGTCCAACTTTATAGCTTACATCTACAGCCACATATGGACTTGGATATTCTTGAGAGAGCTTTTTCATACTAGTGGTGGATACTTTTGGGGTTGTTATAAGAACTTTTTGTCCTAACAGCGTAAACAATGTAGTAGCTGCTGTACCCATACTTATATTCCCAATTTCTCCTAATGCATCAACTTCCTCTTCTGTTAACATAATATCTTTATCATCCACCTTAGTATCATCTACCTTAGTATCACCTATATCACCATTTAATAGTGCGTCTATCTCTTCTTGAGAAAGCATATTACTATTCATCTACTTCGTCACCCTCCCTTTTTACTGATGTTATTTTAACTGCTACATTATTTCCTATACTCCCTGGTTCACAAAAGAATTTTAAATTAGAACCTATTTTTATTCTTGCATTATTCCCTGCAAAATTATCTAGTTCTATTACATCTCCTTGAGCTAGTTCTAGTATTTCTTTAACATTTAAAATAGATTTTCCAACTTCTGCTTTTACTAGTACTTTTGCTGTTTTTAGTCTATTTTCTATAAGATCAACACTTTCTTCATTTCCTTTTCTCTGGGAGCTTGAAAACCATAATTTAGTGCTTAGTTTATCTAAAATGGGCTCTAATACTACATGAGGTATACAAAAGTTCAGCATTCCTTCTACTTTTCCAATTGATAAACTTAGAGTAATCAATGCAATAGTCTCGTTAGGTGAAACTATTTGAGCAAATTGTGGATTAGTTTCAATTTTTTTTAATAAAGGATTAATTTCTATTACATTTTCCCAAGCTCTAGATATTAAATTGATTGACTTGGAGATTAAATTCTTTAATAAATTTTGTTCTATTTCTGTGAAATTTCTACTTTCTTCTGTTTTTTCCCCTTTTCCACCTAGTAGTCTATCTATTATTGTAAATGCTATATTTGTTGAAATATCAATAATAACTTCTCCAGGTAATGGATTAAAATCTATAATTGATAAGAAAGCGGGATTTGCAATTGCATTACTAAATTCACTATAAGCATATTGATCAACAGTAAGAACTGACATTTTTACGGGTGCTCTTAAATAACCTGATAGAAAAGTTTGAAATAGTCTTCCAAAATTTTCATGAATAATTTCTAGAGTTCTTAATTGATCCTTTGCTATTTTTTGAGGATTTCTAAAATCATAATTCCTAACTTTTTTTTCCGAAGTTTCTTCCTTCATCTCAGAAACATCAACTTCACCTGTATTTAATGCATTCAATAATGCATCAATTTCCTTTTGGGATAATACTTCCGACAAGGTATCTACCCCCTTTTATTGTACTATTAGTTCGTCAAAGTATATGTTGTTTATCTTATCAGTAGTGAATATTTTATTCAAATTTAGAATAATTTCTTTTTTTAATTCTAATTGACCTTCTTTTCCTTGAATATCTTCTATCTTTTTATTTCTTAAAATTTTATATAATTCATCTTTAATTAAAAAGGATTTACTACTAAAAGTCTCTATTAATTCTTCCTCTTTTGTTGATACCGTAAGATTTAGTTTTAAAATTCTATTTGAGTCATCCAAGTTACTATATATCTGTCCTACATTATAATAATAATCTTCTGATTTCTTTTCTTCATCATCTTTTAGCATGAAAATTCCAAATACAGTTCCAGAAATAATAACTAATAGAATAAAAATAATTAATGAAATTAATAATATCTTTTTAAAAGACATAAACGGCCTCCTTTTCCTTCGAGATTCTAATCTATTACACCAGATTTAAGAATCACTATATCTACTCTACGGTTTTTTGCTTTATTAGCCTCTGTATCGTTAGGAGCAATAGGTCTAAACTCACCATAGCCAGAAGCGGATATTCTATTAGGACTAATTTTTGTATCTTCTATTAATAGTCTTAATACATTCGTAGCTCTTATTACTGATAGTTCCCAATTAGAAGGGAATTCGTCTGAATTCATTATCACATTATCAGTATGACCTTCCACTTTTATCTGTTTTTCTAATAATTCTTCAGAGTTTAATATTTGTCCTATGTATAATAAAAGTTGTAGTGCATCATCCTTGATTTTAGCTTTTCCAGAATCAAAGAATATATTATCTTTAGTTCTTATAACTAACCCTCTTTCATTATACTGTATTTCTATTTTGTTTTGTAGATTATTCTCTTTAGAATAGTCTTCTAAGTACTTTTCAATTTTAGCAAAATCTTTCATATCTTCACTGTCTATGCTCTCTTTACTTACTTCAGGCTCAACATACTCATTTTGATCTAATGTTTTACCCCCTTCTAGTACACCTAAATTACCTTGAAATGAATTCATAATCTCTTGGAATTTCTGAGCATCTATAGTAGAAAAGCTAAATAATAATACAAAAAAGCACAGCAATAATGTTACCATATCAGCATATGTAGCCAACCATCCAGCTTGTTGAGAATTATCATTCTTTTTGATTCTTCTCATTATGCTATCTCTCCTTCAGGTGACTCATCACTCTTCTCTCTCATACCCGGTGGGATAAATGTACTTAGTTTTTCTTCTATTATTCTAGGATTTTCACCTGATTGTATAGACAATAAGCCTTCTACTATCATTTCTTTAACAATTAACTCAGATCTACTTCTACCTTTTAGTTTATTAGCAATTGGCTGGAATACAAGATTAGCTAAAACTGTACCATAGAAAGTTGTAATTAACGCTACTGCCATATTAGGACCTACAGTAGTTGGATCATCAAGTTGCTGTAGCATATTTATCAATCCAATCAATGTACCTATCATACCAAAGGCAGGTGAAAAGTTTGCCATAGTCTGAAATATTTTCTGACCTTCTTCATGCCTTTCTTCTATAAAAACTAGTTCTGTTTCCAAGATATTTCTTACAAGTTCTGGATCTGTTCCATCAACAATGAGAAGAATACCTTTTTTTAAAAAATTATCGGTTAAGTTTTCTGCTGCATCCTCTAATGCAAGTAGACCTTCTTTCCTTGCAACATTAGCAAGGTTAATTATCTCACCTATTATTTCACTACCGTTTATCTTTTTATCTGTAAAAGCATGTTTAGCTACATTTATAGAAGCTATTACTTTACTAAGAGGAAAACTTACCAAGGTTGATGCGATTGTACCTCCCATAACAATTAAAATTGATGCAACATCTACAAATGTTATTAATTCCCCTGATAATAATATACCAAATATGATAAATCCAAGTCCTGCAAAAAAACCAATAGCTGTACCTAAATCCAAAACTTACACCTCATTTCTTACTAAAATATGTTCTTTACTTGCTTTCTAAAATTAATAATTTTATCAATTATTTCTTCACCCTTCTCTATAACTATGTATTTATTACCATTTGTCATTCTGATTACAGTGTTAGGAGTCTCTTCAATTAATTCAATTAACTCAAGGTTTAAATATATTCTTTCACCATTTAATCTGTTAAGTTCAATCATTCTACACCTCTTTAATTAGGCCTAGATAAAAAATCTAGGCCTAGATTTTATCTTTTAAGATTAACTAGTTCTTGAAGCATTTCATCAGAAGTAGTAATTATTCTTGAATTTGCTTGGAATCCTCTCTGTGTAGTAATCATTTCAGTAAATTCCATTGAAAGATCTACATTTGACATTTCTAATGATCCTGATTTTATAGCGCCTAAGCCACTGCTTCCAGCTGTAGAAAGTTGAGGTTCACCTGAGTTAGGGGATCCTTTAAATAGATTATTACCTATTTTTTCAAGACCCGAGTTATTGTCAAATTTAGCTAATGCAATTTGGCCTAAACCTTTATTCATACCATTACTGAATGTACCAGTAATTCCACCAAAGGTATCTATTGAAAACCCAGTAAGAATACCTGAGGATGCTCCCTCTGTACCCCCATCCTTTCCACCATCAAATCCTTTAGCATCATTTTCATTAGCATATTGAGTTATTTGTGATAAATCTACAGTTATTTTATTGTCAGCAACATCAGGGCCTGTACCAAAATATGCAGGTTCATTTGTACCATCACCAAAATTGATATCAAACTGAGTTGTTGAAATAATTTCTCCATTAGGTCCAAATTCAACATCAATAGTTCCTATTGCCGGATTAGGTGTAACCGGATCTCCCCCATTTAAACTTTCTAAGTCAGAAACTGTTAATTTCCACGTGTTTCCATCACTCTTTTCAAATTTAAAATTAACTTTATATTGATTTCCTAAACTATCTTTAATAGTAGTATCAGTATGATAAATTCCATCCTCATTATCAATCACTGAGTCATTATCAGTATCAGCATCTGGTAATCTTGAATCTAGATTGCCTAATACCCCTATTTGACTAGATGCTACTGGTGCTACTGTTTCTGTTTTATTAATTTTTAAAGGTTTTAGCTCCCCATTTTCATATCCTAATACTTTCATACCATCTGGTGTAACAATATGTCCATCTTTATCTAATGCGAAATTTCCTGCTCTTGTATAGTATCTGTTATCAAAACTCTCATCATCAGAGACTATAAAATAACCTTCCCCATCTATCATAAGATCAGTAGGGCTATCTGTTCTTTGTACTGCCCCTTGGGTATGTATTGTATTAATTGATCCTAATTGAGCACCTAACCCTACTTGTTGAGGATTAGTTCCTCCTTTTCCTCCTTGAGGAGATCCTCCCCCTTGGATGGTCTGACTAAAAACTTCTGTAAAAGTAACTTGTCCTTTTTTATAACCTAAAGTATTAACATTAGCAATATTATTACCTATAACATCCATTTTTTTCTGGTGGGTTCTTAAACCCGATACTCCAGAATACATTGAACTCATCATTTTATATAACCTCCTTATATTCCGTGCAATATCATCTATCAGTCAGATATTAATAGCTTCCTATGAAGGTCCAGCTATACTATCACGGCTCCATCAATATTTGAAAATACGTTATTTTTAAGCTGTTCTGAATTAATTGTAGTTATTATAGTGTTATTTCTGACACTTGCAATGAAAGCTTTATTATCCATTAATATTAAAGCTTGATCTACACCCTTATCTCTTGCTTGATTCATAGCATGATTTATTCTTAATACATCTTCATTATTAATAGATATGTCTCTATCATCCATTCTTTTTACTGCATGCTTTGAAAATTTAATATTTTCAACATCTTTTAATATTTGATCAAAAGTGTTTTTATCATTTTTTTGTTTGTTATCAATTTTACTTTTAGTTATATTAGAACTTATCTGATGAATGTTGTATGTTTTCATTAATTCCACTCCATACTAAATACTATTCTCATAGGCTTGTACTAAATTTTTTATTGAATTTTTTATTTCTTTTATGTCTTCTATTAATTCCTCATTATTAGATGTAGTTTTGTTATGTAAGCTATTCATTATTTCTATAATTTTCCCCTGTGACTCTTGTAATGATTTGTTAAGATTTTGTGATTGTTCTAATGTGCTGAATTGAGCCATCTGTGATATGAATTCTTTATCTTCTAGTGGTTTTAATGGATCTTGATTTTGTAATTGAGTAACCAGTAATTCTAAAAAAGAATCTTTTCCTAACATTCCTTTATTTGTTTCTGTTTTAATACTTTCTTTACTTTGGTTAATATCATATACCAAAGTATTATTCGAAGTTCCTTCTATACTCATGTTTTGGTACCTCCTTTTATATAGTAATATCTAGTGAACCTTTTTCACTGAATGCCTCTTGATAATTATTAGATATAATGTCTATATAGTCACTATCACTTAATTCATCTAAATCTATATCAATTTTTTTCTTTTTGTGAGAGAAAAAATTGTTATTACTATGAGATTGAGAGTCTTTACCAACTGAAACACTAAACCCCTCTATATTTATTCCTTTAGATGAGATTGCTTCTTTTAATTGATTAATATTATTTTCTAACAATGCTTTTATATCTTGATTTTCAACTAATACTTTCCCAGTAACGCTTCCCTCCTGCATACTAAGATTTATTGTTACTTCTCCTAAAGATTCAGGTTTTAAATTAATTTTAGCAACCTGTATATCACCTTTATTATTGAATACTACTTGCTCTTTAATTTGATTAATTACTTCAAATTTATCCATTAATACTGATGTTGATTTGGTAGCTGTTTTGTCAATTATTTCTACCTTAGAATCGATTATAAAATTAGATTTTATGCTATTGTCATTTTCATTGTAATTAGATTGATAATTTTTAGGCATATCTTCTTGTAATACTTCTCTTTTATTAATCTCTATTGGTATATCATTAATCTTTGTAGAACTTTTATTTTCTTCAGTAATATCTGAATTAACTTGAGAAAGTTTTACTTTATCTATATCTTTATTCTCTCTGCTTACTAATTCTGAATCAAAATTAGTTTCAATCTTTTTCTCCTCTACATTAATTTTAATTTCATTAATAATAGATTCTAGGTCTTCTAGTACTTTAATATAACTGCTGATGGAATCCATACTTTTATTTTCGGATATTTGTATCGTATTAATAATATTATCTAGATTACTTTTAAGTAAATTATTACTTATGATATCAAGATCTTTAATTACTTTTTCTAAATATTCATTATTAACATCTAAATTTTTTTGAGAAAATAACATTTTGATATTATCAGTTAATTCTTCTATATTCTGTAGTTTTGCATGATCATCTGCACTTATTTTATCTAGTTTAATATCTTCAATAATAGAGTCTATAAGATAGAATAAATGCTGAATATTATCTTGTATATTTTCACTTTCTTGTGAATCTTGTTCATTAGATTTTACTTCATCACTTTGTTCAATCTTTTCTTCTGATTTTTTTTCTTTTATTTCATTTTTACTATTAGATTCATTAGCTTTTTCTTCTTTAATACTCTGCTTTGAGTTTTTAATTTCATTTTGATTTTTACTTAATGCTCCCTTCAAGCAGTCATTAAATTCAGTGTCTTTATTCTTTACAGTATTTTTCTCTTTAGCATTATTAGAAGGCCCTTTAAACTGTGTTGATATTATCATACTATTCATTTTTTTCACCTCCTTTCAATTATTATGAAACTATTCTAATGTCAATTTTTTTGATAGTTCATTTGATATATCTGCTTCTACATAATTCATTATTTCAGCTACTTTAGTTTTGGGCATACGCCCTATTAAGTCTACAGCTAATTTGGCATCCTCTTTAAACATTTTTTCTATTATAGAGGCCACAACACTGCTATCCATTTTTTGATATATCTTAACCAGCTCTTGTAACTTGTTATTGTATTCTTTTATTTGCTCAATTTCACTAGCTATTTTAACAGTTCGAGAATCAAGAATATCCTTCAAAAGTTCAATATTTCTCATCTCAGTAAATAAACTTTCAATAAATTCTTTGTCTTCAATTTGAGATAAAATTTCAGCAGCTTTTGTAGTAGTTAGATTTAAATATACTATTGATAATTGATTGAAATTATATGTATCTTCATTTCCAATTTCTTTTAAAGAGTCAGTACTGTTATTGACTTGATATATTTCACTTTGCCTAATCAACTTCTCCATTTCTAAATTCTTCTCAGTAAGTTTGATACTAATTTCTATTCTTTTATTATTATCAATATTATTTAATATATAATCATAAACATCCTCATCAAAATAGTAGAGTAAATCAACTGCTCTATCAATACTTATACTGTCAAAAATTTCATTAATTCTTTTGAAATTTTCATTATTGTAATATTCTAAAATGATATTTTTAGCAACTAATAAGTCCATTCCTTCAATTTTCTTTACATCCTCTTGCAGTTCATTTTCTTTTGTAGAAGTAATCTCATCATAAACTGAAATTAATAAATCTTTTCGAAGTTCTATGTCTCTAACCTTTTTAATAATGATTTCTGTCTTATCTGGTGATAATTTATTCATTTGTTGAATTATATTAAAATACAAATCTGAGTTGTCTTTTTTTATAATATACAATTTATCAGCTGCAGAGTCTGGATCTATAGTGCTAAAATGCTCTGATATGTATAATACTTTATCTTTTGTCTCAGCTGTAGTAGGATATTGATTGAAATAATCTCCTATTGAACCAGGCATATTTCTCAAGAATTTATTTGCTTCTACCTTAAATTCGCTATTAGTTTTATAGAATATTGTTAATGTAACTATAGGAATTAAGATAAAGACTATAATAATTACTAAAATTATTTTAATTATTCCACTTATTTTTTCATTTTTCATCTCATCACCCATTAATTATTACTATTTATATATGTGACTATTTCATCCACTATAATTGCTTCTTTCTTTTTCTCTTTATCTAAATACTTATTAAACTCATTTTCTTTTAATTTTTCAAATATCTTTTTATCCTTTGCTGCTTCTACAAGATTTTCTTTAGCAAGTTCTACATTTATTTCAGCTTCTTTTATATGGTTTTTTTGTTCTTCAATTTGAAATTTAATTTGATTTATATATTGATTATAAAGTTTTAGATCTTTAATTCTACCAGACATACTTAAATTATTTTTTTCATTTTCTATTTTCTTTTTTAGAATATTATAATCAATTAGTACATTTTCAGCTTTTTCTAATATTTTTTTTGCATCATTATATTTGGATACCATTTGTGTTTGCATACTTGATTTAAAATCTAAGACATTTTGTAATCTAAAATCATAATTCCCCATTTAATCACCCTCTTTATTCTCTAACGATATTATTCATTGAATTTACTATGTCTTCATAAGAGTAATTCTTCATTACATCTTGAGTCAAAAATGTATTAATTTCATCTATTAATTTTATAGACCTATCAATTTTACCATTAGAACCCTGTTTATAAGCACCAATATTTATTAAATCTTCAGAGGTTTTATAGGTTGATAATATATCTTTTAGCTCATTGGCAGTATCTCTATGTGTAGAGTCTACTATATTAGGCATAACTCTACTTATACTTGCTAGAACATCAATGGCTGGATAGTGATTTTTATTTGCTAATTCCCTGGACAAAACTATATGTCCGTCAAGTATCCCTCTTACAGTATCCGTTATAGGTTCATTCATATCATCTCCATCCACTAAAACTGTGTATAGAGCTGTGACTGTTCCCTTATCAGAATTTCCTGCTCTTTCTAATAATCGTGGTAATATCGCAAAAACTGATGGAGTAAAACCTCTTGTAACAGGTGGTTCTCCTATAGCTAGTCCAACTTCTCTTTGTGCCATTGCAAACCTTGTTAATGAATCCATTAATAGCATTACATCTTCACCATTATCTCTAAAATACTCAGCAATTGCTGTAGTTAATAATGCACCTTTCATTCTGACTAATGCTGGTTGATCTGAAGTTGCTACAACTATTATAGATTTCTTTAATCCCTCTTCTTTTAAATCATTTTCAATAAACTCTCTTACTTCCCTACCCCTTTCTCCTATTAATCCAATAACATTTACATCTGCTAAAGCATTTCTTGCTATCATTCCCATAAGAGTACTTTTACCAACTCCACTACCTGCAAAAATGCCAATTCTTTGTCCTTTTCCACAGGTTAACATACCATCAATAGCTTTTATTCCCAAGGGAAGTACGTCCTTAATTTTGTTTCTTTGTAAAGGGTTAGGTGGAAGATTGGATACTGGATACTTTGCATTGATCTTTATAGGACCTTTACCATCAATAGGGTTACCCATACCATCAAGTACTCTTCCTATAAGTCCATACCCTACTGATACCTTTAATGATTCTCCAGTTGCTACAACTATACTTCCAGGACCTATTCCTTCCATTTCACCTAGAGGCATTAATAATATTTTATCTTCTTTAAATCCAACCACTTCAGACATAATAGGCTCTTTAGAATTATAAGGATATATATAGCATAATTCACCTATTTTAGATAAAGGTCCATTGGATTCAATAGTTAGTCCAGTTACTTTTGTAACCAATCCTCTATATTTAATAAAATCAATGTCTTCAATTCCATTTATATATTTCTTAAGATTTATCATAATAAAATCACTCGCTATTTAATAATTCTTTAAGTATTTTTTCTAATTCATTTATTTGAGTATCAATACCTACATCAACACTTCCTTCAGGAGTTTCAATAATTATTCCACCTTTATGTATATGTTTATCTATAACTATTTCTATCTTTTCAACAGAATTTGCCATAGCATTAATCTTATTTTTATACATTTCTAAAAAGTCATAATCTTCTTTAGAGGTTTTAATACAAATTTTTGAAGGATTATTTAAATTATCTAGTCCTTTTTGAATAATAGATAAAATAATTTCTTTGTCTTCATCATATAATCTATTAATCACTTTACTACATGACTTAATTACTACTTCTATAATATCTTCCTCTAAAGTCTCTAACATCTGTTTTCTACTTTTTATAACATCTTCTTTAATTTCAATAGCTTCATTAATCAATAGTTCTGATTTATTTTTACCATCATTGTATCCACCTTGATATCCTTCTTCATATCCCTTTTCTCTAAATTCATCAATAATTTGAGCACTTTTATCATAAGTATCTTGTAAAACTCTTTCTGCTGATTCATTTGCTTGGTCAATAATCTTCTGTGCTTCTATATTAGCTTTTTTTATGATATCTTCTTTTCTATTATTAGCTTCATTTAATATCTCGGTTTTTTTTTGCAAAAATTGCTTTTCAAAATAGTTATCTTCAATATTATTACTTTGGACTTTATTATTTTCCTCAATAGCTTCAGTTACAAGAGAAGACTTTATTATTCTAGACAATTACTTCATCTCCTCCCCTTGGTGTAACAATTTCACCAGCATCTTCTAGTTTTCTAATTACATTTACAATGTTTTGTTGTGCTTCTTCTATGTCTTTTAATCTAACTGGGCCCATAAACTCCATATCTTCTTTTATTATTTCTACTAAGCGCTTTGACATATTGGTAAATATAACTTCCTTAACTTCTTCACTGGCTCCTTTTAATGCAATAGACCATTGACTGTTATCGATTTCTCTAATAAATCTTTGGATAGATTTACCATCTAGTGTGACTATATCTTCAAATACAAACATTCTTCTTCTAATTTCTTCAGACAATTCTGCATCATCTAATTCTAATTCTTCCATAATATGTTTCTCTGTACCTCTATCCACAGCATTTAAAATCGAAACAATGGATTCAATTCCTCCTGCAGATGTATAATCTTGATTAACCATAGTAGAAAATTTACTTTCTAAAATCCTTTCAACTTCTTTAATTATCTCCGGCGAAGTTCTATCCATTACTGCAATCCTTTTTGCAACTTCAGATTGTTTTTCATGATTAAGGTTTGATAGTATTTGTCCAGATTGTACTGGAGATAAATAAGAAAGCACTAATGCTATAGTTTGGGGATGTTCATTTTGAATATAGTTCAATAATTGTCCTGGGTCTGCCTTTCTTATAAATTCAAAGGGTCTTACCTGTAGTGATGTGGTAAGTTTATTTATAATGTCAAGTGCTTTTTGACTACCCATAGCTCTTTCTAATACATCTTTAGCATAATTAATTCCACCTTCTGATATAAATTCTTGTGCTACGCACATTTGATAAAAATCTTCTACGATTTTCTCTTTATCATCAGGAGATACTTTTCTCATATTTGCAATTTCTAATGTTAATTCTTCAATTTCCTCTTCATTTAAATGTTTAAATATATCAGCAGATTTTTCTGGTCCTAATGTTATCAGTAGTATTGCTGCCTTCTCTTTTCCTGTTAAATATTGTTTTCTGCTCATTATTTCACCTCTATTCTTCGTTTAGCCAGCTTCTAAGAAGTTGAGCGACAGCATCAGGCTTCTTCTGCACAAAATCATTGATTTTTGATTTGTATTGGGATTTTTCATTTTCAAAGTCTATATCTTCTATATGTTCAGATTCTCTATAATTATCTATTACCAGTTCATCTGTGTCTTTATTAGAAGTTCGTCTTCTAAGTAATATTGTACCTACTCCTCCAAATAAAGCTACACCTATCAATGCATAAACCCATAATGGTATTTGAGATACTTCATTAGCTTCCATAGAACCTTTGTTATCCTTGGGGGTGTTAAATACACCAGTGTTTACAATTACTTCTTGAGTATTTATTCCTGTTGCAGCATAAATTAGCTTTACTATTTCTTTTCTTCTTTCATCTGTCAGTTCTCCATCAATAGATTCTTCATTAATTAATATAGCAACAGTTACAGAATCAACTGCTCCAGGAGCTTTTTTGATTTGTCTATTAATTTCATTTAATTCATAGTTAATTACTTCACTAGCTTTGTCATATTTAGAAACATTTCCATCTTCAGCTACATAATCAGTAACATCCCCTGTATTAGATTCGACACCTACAGCTGCATTGGAATCACCATTTATGGTATGTTCTTCAATTTTCTCCATGCTTCGAACTAATCCCTCGGTAGAATCTTCTATTGGTGGAGAAAATTCTACGATATTAGCAATTTCACTATCAAAGTTCATATTAACACTAGCTCTAACATCTACATTTCCAATCCCAAATAAATTTTCTAAGAATCTTTGTATACTATTATTTAACTTATTTTCAAAACCTTGAGTCACCGAAAACTGATCTGTAAGATCGTATTCTTCCATGTTCTTTTCTGTATCTCCATAAGACCTTCCCATATCATCAATAATATTAACATTCTGTTGATTCATATCTTTAAAAGAGCTAGATACTAAAGTTCTTATTGCAACAATTTTCTCATTAGACAAGGGCATGTCTCCGTTTAGTGTAACAAATATAGAAGATGTCGCTACTTTATCTTCATTCATAAATGCTGTATCCTCAGGCAAATCAACAATTACATCTGCTTCTGATATTCCGTCTATTTGAGCTATAGTAGATGCTAATTGACTTTCAACAGCAAAGCCTATCCGTTGCTTTTTTTCATATTCTGTCATTGTCCAACTTGTCTCATTTAAGGCATCTAATACACTATAACCTACCTTAGGTAGTCCTTCTGATGCTAATTCAATCATTACTTTGCTTTTATATTCTTCAGGAACTAATATAGTAGTTTCGTTATCTCCAAACTTCCACTCCATGGGCATTTCATCTAATCTTTGAGTTATTGCCCCTGTATCCTTCATTGATAAATCTCTATATAAAGTAACATATTTAGTTCTAGTAAAGGTATATATAAGTCCAGTTAAAACAACTAGCATTAATATAAGACCAATAATTAATCTGTATTTTTTCTTTTTACCTAGTCCATTCCAAAATTCTAATAACTGATTTTTAGCCTTTTCAATCGTTTCAGCCAATTAAACTCACCCCATTCTTACTATATCTATATTTGCATTCTCATAATCTCTTTATAAGCATCAATCACTTTATTTCTTATATTTAGAGTTAATTGCAAGGCTAAATCAGCTTTTTCAGTAGCTATCATACCACTATGTATATTTTCAACTTCACCAACTGTCAACATATTTTTTAAAGTCTCATCTTGTTTTTGCAATGAATTTACTTCATTTAAAGAATTATTTAAAAAATCTCCAAAATTGATTTTATCTTTATTATCTGTAATTTTAATTTTATCACTATTACTTAATATGTTTGATAAACCCTGTATTTGCACTTTAATCCCCCTTATTATCTACCAATTTCTAATGCTTTCATAAACATTGATTTCGATGAGTTTAATGAAGTTATATTCGCTTCATATGCTCTGGTAGCTGATATCATATCTACCATCTCTTTTACTACATCAACATTTGGCATTTCTACATATCCATCTTCATTTGCATCTGGGTGGCCTGGTTCATATACCTTTTTATATGGCGTTTCATCCTCTACAATTTTTTTAATCTTTACTCCAGATGAATTATTGGTAGATTTTATAGCATCATTTAATAGTGTTGAAAAATTAGGTTTATTTTCTTCAAACACAATCATTTTACGATTATAGGGAGTACCATTACTAGTTTTAGTAGTATTTGCGTTTGCAATATTTTCTGATATAATATCCATTCTCGTACGTTCAGCAGTCATTCCTGTGGCACTTACATTAATTGAATTAAATAATCCCATATATTAATTATCTCCCCTCATTAATAATACTTCTAAGTTTTTTAGTTTCACTTGATACCTGTTTTATCAATGCATTATACATCATAGTATTCTTAGCTAAATTTGCCATTTCCACATCTATATTCACGTTATTACCATCTTTTCTAGTGGAGTATGTTTCGTCTTTTGTTACCTTTATGCTTTCGGTGTTTCTTTGTCCAATAAATTTCATGTGTTTTGGATCAGTAGTTTTAACTTTTAATCCCCTCTGTATATTTAACTCATTTTTCAAATTTTCTTCAAATTCTACCTTTGTTTTTTTGTAACCTGGGGTATTAACATTGGAAATATTATTATTTATCGTTTCATTTCTTTTCCAATAACCATCAAGGGCTTTCTCCATGAAATTTATATTATTAAATGAATTGTTTAGCAATTTATACACCTCCAAATCATTTTTTAATTGCATATATTATTGTATTATTAATTTCTGAATATTAAAAGAGTTTTTGTAAAATTTTGTTGAATAATCACTTCTCTTCTCAACCTATTCTACCATAATACTATTAAATCCTTCTTTTTTTGAGGTATTTTTCATTTTTTTTGGTATTTAGTATTTTAGACCTAATTAAAATGGGTATATATTATATATTTGTAATAGAAAGCCAGCCTATAATATATTATAGGCTGGCTTTCTATTACAATATGTATTTTGACATATCTGTTCTCGCCATGCTATCTTTTAGTTTTTCTTTTACATAATCTTTATCTATTATGAATTTTTGTCCTTGGTATGTGGGAGCATTAAATGATAATTCTTCTAATAGTTCTTCCAATATAGTATGTAGTCTTCTTGCTCCAATATTTTCTGTTTGATCATTAATAATATAAGCTGTTTTAGCTATTTCTTTAATTCCTTCTTCCGTAAATTCTAATTCAACATTCTCAGTTTTAAGTAATAGTTGATATTGTTTTATTAATGCATTTTGAGGCTTTGTTAAAATTTCAATAAAATTTTCTTCTGTGAGATTATGAAGTTTTACTCTTATAGGGAACCTACCTTGAATCTCAGGAATCAAATCTGTTATCTTTGATACATGAAAAGCTCCAGCAGCTACAAACAATATATGATCAGTTTTAATTGGTCCATATTTACTCATTACAGTACATCCTTCAATTATAGGTAGTATGTCTCTTTGCACACCTTCTCTAGACACATCAGGACCTGAACCGCCTCTACCAGCAATCTTATCTATTTCATCAATAAATATAATCCCATGGTTTTCAGCCTTTTCTATAGCTATAGAAATAATATCATCCATATCTATCATCTTTTGCGCTTCTTCATTAGCAATTATGTTTCTAGCTTCTTTGATTGTAACTTTCCTATTTTTCTTCTTTTTTGGAAGAAGTCCAGAAAAAACATCATTCATATTCAAGTCATCCATACCCATAGTATTAATCATACCTATAGGATTAGCACTATTATCTTGAACTTCTATTTCAATATATTGGTCCTCTATTTCTTTATTCTTTAATTTAGCTTCTATTATTTTTCTATCACCTTTATCATGAATTTCACTTTCTTCATCATCATTATTATTATCATTATCTATATTAGATCCAAAAAAGGCCTCAAAAGGATTAGTCATTTTATCTTTCTTCTTCTCAGGTCCGTTTATTAAATTTTTTAATATCCGTTCTTCTGCTAGTTTTTGAGCTTTATCATAAACTTTAGATATCTTTTCGTTTTTAACTAGCCGAATTGAAGTTTCTACTAAATCTCTAATCATGGATTCAACGTCTCTTCCTACATATCCTACTTCAGTAAATTTTGTTGCCTCTACTTTTACAAAGGGTGAATTTTCTATTTTAGCCAACCTTCTAGCTATTTCCGTTTTACCTACCCCAGTAGGGCCCATCATAATTATATTTTTCGGCTTTACTTCTTCTCTAAATTCATCATTTAACTTGTTTCTCCTATATCTATTTCTTAAAGCTATAGCTACAGATTTTTTCGCTTTATCTTGACCTATAATATAGTTATTTAACTTCTCTACTATTTCTATTGGGGTATAACCTTCCATAATAAACCTCCTAAAACTCTTCTACTATAATATTATCATTAGTGAAAACACAAATTTCTGAAGCAATTTTTATTGATTTATATGCAATATCTTTCGAATTAAGGTTAGTATTATCTTTTAGTGCCTTTCCAGCAGCTAGGGCATAATTTCCACCTGAGCCTATAGCAATAATTCCTTCATCTGGTTCTATAACCTCCCCATTACCAGATATTAGTAATAGATTTTCCATATCTCCTGCTATTAGCATGGCTTCCAACTTCCTTAGTATTTTATCTCCCCGCCATTCTCTTGCTAACTCTACTGCTGCTCTCATCAAATTACCATTAAATTGTTGTAATTTTTCTTCTAATTTATCTGATAATGTCACTGCATCTGCTACTGACCCTGCAAATCCTACTATTACTTTATCGTTATATAGCTTTCTTACCTTTTTAGCAGTATTTTTCATTATAGTTTTGTCACCCATAGTTACCTGTCCATCTCCTGCAAAAGCTAATTTATTATCTTTTTTAACTGCTATAATAGTGGTAGCTCTTAACATCTCATTCCTCCTATCTAATTTTCTTCTTTTTCATTTCTCTTATAATCACATTCACTACACTTTATATAATTGCCTTTTTTTGAATTTTTCTTAACTAAAATACTTCCACAATCTGGACAGCTTTCATTGATAGGCATATCCCAAGAAACAAAGTCACACTCTGGGTAATTAGTACACCCATAAAACTTTCTTCCTTTTTTTGATCTTCTCTCTATTATTTCTCCATCTTTACATTTAGGACAAGGTATATCTAGTTTATTTAATATTGGTTTGGTATTTTTACATTCTGGATAACCAGGACATGCTAAAAACTTACCATATCTACCATGCTTAATAACCATATTTCTTCCACATTTTTCACATTCAATATCAGTTTCTTCATCCATATCTATTTCAGTTATTTCTTCTTCTGCTACCTTTAATACATGTTCAAAATCATTATAGAAGTCTTCTATAACCTTTTTCCAAATAATATTTCCTTCCTCTACCTTATCTAGTTTATCCTCCATACTAGCTGTGAATTCCTCATTTATTATATTTTCAAAGTATTCTATAAGTAAATCTGTAACAACAAATCCTAGTTCCGTTGGCTTGAAATATTTATTCTCTATCAATACATATCCTCTACTTAATATAGTACTAATAGTAGGAGAGTAAGTAGCAGGTCTACCTATTCCTAATTCTTCCATAGCCTTTACTAAACTTGCTTCAGAATATTTAGCAGGTGGTTGAGTAAAATGTTGTTTAGGTAATATATCCTTTAAATTTAATTTATCTCCAACCTCCATATTTGGGATATCCATATTCTTGTCTTGGCTTTTGATAGGATAAACTTTCATAAATCCATCAAAGTTAATTTGCGATCCACTGGTCCTTAATACATAATCTTCAGCACTTATGTTTATACCAAGAGTATCGTATACGGCTTGTGACATCTGGCTGGCTACAAATCTCTCCCAAATTAGTTTATATAATTTATATTGATCATTCTTTAAAGATTCCTTGATTGATGATGGAGTCCTAAGTATATCTGTGGGTCTAATTGCTTCATGAGCATCTTGAATATTCTTTTTATTTTTAGATTTATTATTTCTAGCTAGATATTTTTCACCATAATTTGATGATATGTATTCTTTTGCAGCTTGTTGAGCTTCATTAGATATTCTTGTAGAATCCGTTCTTATATATGTAATAAGACCTACAGTTCCGGCTCCCTTAATATCAATACCTTGATAAAGATCTTGAGCAACTCTCATAGTTTTTTTGGTTGAAAATCCTAATCTTGTTGAAGCATCTTGTTGCAAACTACTAGTTGTATATGAAGGATATGGATTTCTTCTTTTCTTACCCCTTTTAACTTCTTTAACAATAAGTTCAGATTTAGAAATCTTCTCTGAAATTTCCTTACTCTCTTCTTCATTAGAGATTTTTATTTTTTTAACTTTACCATCTATCATTTTACCGTTTAATGTTGATTCGAATTCAGCTTTATCTTTTAATAGAAGAAAATCAATACTCCAATATTCTTCTGGAATGAATTTTTCAATCTCTCTTTCTCTATCTACAATTAGTTTTGTTGCTACTGATTGTACTCTACCAGCACTTAATCCTTTTCTTACTTTTTTCCATAATAAGGGACTAATCTTATATCCCACAAGTCTATCTAGTACCCTCCTTGCTTGCTGAGCATCTACAAGATCCATGTCAATTTTTCGAGGTTTTTTCATAGCATTTATTATAGCATTTTTAGTTATCTCATTGAACTCTATTCTATTTTTATCATCTTTATCTAAATTAAGGGCATTTGCTAGATGCCATGATATTGCTTCTCCTTCTCTATCTGGGTCAGTGGCTAAATATACTTTATCCGCTTTTTTTGCTTCTTTCTTTAACTCACTAAGTATAGGTCCTTTTCCCCTTATAGTTATATATCGAGGTTCAAAATTATCTTCAATATCAATACCTAATTTACTCTTAGGTAAATCGATAATATGACCTACAGAAGCTTTGATTTTATATTTTCTCCCTAAAAATTTTCCTATAGTTTTTGCCTTAGCAGGAGACTCAACTATCACTAGTGATTTTGCCAAAATACGCACCTCCGGTTATTTATGAAAATATGTCAGATTAGTTAGTTCTATTTAAAAGTTATTAATTGTATATACTTTACCCGGTAGAGCTTTAATTACATTTTTCATTTCTAGTATAGTAAGAATACTATTCAACTCTACTATATATATACCAGTATTATATGCTATCATATCAGAATGTATAGGTCCATTATGTATAGCTTTTATAACAGATACTTCTTTATCACTAAAATCATCATATTTTATACTATTTTCTTCATTCTCTTTTATTAGTTTTCTTAACTTAGGTATTTCCTCTAGTATGTCCTCTACCTTTGTAACTATTTTCGCCCCATCTTTTATTAATAGATTTGTACCTTTACTATATATACTATTAATATTTCCAGGAACTGCAAATATGTCTTTTCCTTGTTCTAGTCCATGATAAGCAGTTATCAGTGAGCCACTCTTTTCTTTAGCTTCTATAACTAGGATTCCTAGTGATAATCCACTTATTATTCTGTTTCTTAATGGAAAATTACCCGCAATCGCTTCCATTCCCAGTGGAAACTCAGACACAACTAACCCTTTTTTACTTATGTCATTATAAATACCTATATTTCTCTTAGGATAAGGTCTATCAACTCCAGAACCTAATACAGCTATAGTTTCACCATTATGGTCCAAAGCTCCTTTATGGGCAACAGCATCAATGCCTAGTGCCATCCCACTAATAATGCAAATACCTAAACTACTTAATTCTTTTGATAATCTTTCTGTAACCCACTTACCATAGTAAGTAGCTTTCCTAGAACCAACTATAGCTATTGATGGTTTATACATCAAATTGTAGTTACCCTTTAAATATAATACTTTTGGTGGATTATATATATTCCTTAAATTTTCAGGATACTCTTCATCTAGTATAGTGATAATTTTTACATCACTGCTTTTAGAATAAGTTATTATATGATTATAGTAACTTTCACTTCTTGAATCAATTAATTTTCTTTTAATATTATCAGTGATACTAGGTAATTGCATTATATCATTTTTACTACAGTACCATAAATCTGTCAAGTTTTTAAAGTGATCATATAATTTATTTATAGTCTTTTCTCCAATCCCTTGGATACTATTTAACCATATTAAAATATCTCTATTATCCATAATCTACCCCAATTTATATTTATTTTTCATATTATTTTAAAATTTAATTATAACTATATAGAAAAATACTTTCTATCCATACTTCTATACTGTATTGCCTCTAATATATGATTTTCAGTAATATCATCACATCCATCTAAATCTGCTATAGTTCTAGCTACTTTTAGTATTTTATTATAAGCTCTAGCGCTAAGTCCTAATTTATCAAAAGCATTTTTTAAGATTTTTTCACTTTCATTATTAATCTTACAATATTTATTAATATTTCTTCCTTGTAATTCAGAATTAGAAAATACTCTATCCTCTTTGTATCTATTAATTTGTAACTCTCTACACTCATTTACTCTATTTCTTATCTTAGCTGAAGACTCACTCTTAATATTTCTATTTTTTAAATCCTCAAAATTTACAGGACTCACTTCTATATGTATGTCTATTCTATCTAGTAAAGGTCCACTTATTTTCTTCAAATATCGATCTATATCCCGTGGACTGCAACTGCATTCATGTAGTGGATCTCCATAATAACCACAGGGACAAGGATTCATACTAGCAACTAACATGAAATTAGATGGATATGTTAAAGTTGCATTTACTCTTGATATAGTTACAACATTATCTTCCATGGGTTGTCTTAAAACTTCTAATACTGATTTGCCAAACTCAGGAAGCTCATCGAGAAATAATACTCCATAATGAGCTAAGGATACTTCTCCAGGAGTAGGTATTCTTCCTCCCCCAACTAATGATACTCGAGATATAGTATGGTGGGGTGATCTATAAGGTCTTTTGCTAATTATACCATTATCTTTAACTAATCCAGCTACACTATATATTTTTGTAACCTCTAAGGCTTCTTCAAAAGACATATCTGGAAGTATTGTAGGAAGTCTTTTTGAAATCATAGTTTTACCTGAGCCAGGGGGACCTATTATTAATATATTATGCAA
The DNA here is from genome assembly GCF_016820655.1 of Anaeromonas frigoriresistens. GTDB lineage: Bacteria > Bacillota > Clostridia > Tissierellales > SIT17 > Anaeromonas > Anaeromonas frigoriresistens. The sequence continues at coordinate 233,767 of NZ_WSFT01000053.1, read as the reverse complement.
CACTGTCAGGCAAATTTTATTCTAAATTTTCATCATAAGATAAATCTATATATTTTTGGGATAGTTCATTTATGTAGGTTAATAGCTTAAATTGGAATGTTAACATTAACTCATCTGTTCTTTCAAAATGTCTTGCTATTTCTATAAAACCTAACTCATTGATAATCTCATCAATGGTATACTTCTCTTTAATATTTAAGTTTTCAAGTTTCGATATTATTTCATCAATCTCTTTAAGATCATGAATAATTTCTTTATTACTACTATTTATATATTTAAGTTCTCCTTTTAACTCTTTAATCCTTCTATCAATTTCAGAATTTTTTGAATTATAATAATCTTTTTCTATTCTTTCTTCTAAGTAAAGATCGGTTAACTTATCTTTTTGTTTCTTTAGTTTTTCTAATTCTGTATTAGTTTTTTCATAATCTATACTATCTCTATTGCTCATTTTGTTATATATGGCTTCTTGTATTCTATAAAGTCTACTAATATATACATCCTTATCGTAAGTAATGGTTTCATAGTATTCACCTTCTGCTAAATCCTTTAAACTATCTTCTAAGTAATCTAAGTAAATATTAGGACTATCACATGCTTCAGTACCTTTTCTTTTCTTTAAGCTACAATTATAGAACACCTTACCCCTATCACTATTTCTTGTATAGCTACTGCCACATTTGCCACACTTTAATATACCAGAATACTTACTTCTACCATGATATACACCTTTTTGGTTTTTGGTACTAATCTTACTATCTCTAACTTCTTGAACTTTGTCCCATAGTTCTTCACTTACTATTACTGGAATAACATCTTTATGTTCAATCCAATCATCTTTATCTTTAATTAATGGAGTTGTTCTTTTGTCTACAAAAACTATTCCTGTATCGTATTTATTTCTAATTAGTATGCCTTTGTATTTCTCATTTTTTAATATCTTACTAATAGTAGTTTTACTGAATGGTTTTCCTTGTCTTGTTTTATATCCTTTTTTATTTAGTAACTCAATCAATTTTCTTATTCCGCAACCCTCTGAGTACTTCTCATACATAAATTTTATAATCTCAGCTTCTTCAGGGATAATCTTTAAAGTATACTTGTCCACTCTTTTATACCCATAAAGCCGACTATTTGCCATTATTACCCCTTTATTCATGCTCTCTTTATGTCCGAATCTAATCTTTCTACTCTTATCTCTACTTTCATTCTCATCAAATATAAGTAACATTTCAATGAATACAAAGTCTGCTTCATCTTCTGTTGTTTTGCCTATATCTAAAAAGTCCACATAAACTTTTTTCTGTCTTAATTTTCTAAGCATGTCTACTACATCAATATTTCTAGCAAATCTAGAAGTATTTTTAACAAAAATTCTATCAAATTTAGGGGATCTATCACTTAATGTATAAAAGTTCTCTATCTTATCTCTATTTTGATGTTTATATTTATGTTCTTGTATATCTAACCCACCATCTACAATCATTCTTAAAAAATTTTCTCTTCTGTTCATACTTGTAGCGGTTATTCCTTTATCTGCATATAAGCCTATAAAATCATATTTCTCATTCTTTTCTATTTCTCTTTCAAAATATGTCTTTTGATTATCAAAACTATTTTCTTGATCCTTTGAACTGGTGGACACTCTTGCATAAGCACATACTTTTAGTTTTTTCAAATTAACTCTCCCCTTTGGTTATGTACTATTTATAGATAATATATCACATTGTCATTATTGTTTCTATATTCTGTAAAAAGTTCGTACTATTATATATACTAATTTTATGTATATATAATAGGCATTTTGATATATATGTAATCTTTGTAAAATATATCTTCCATGTGGTAAAATGGAATAAAATAGATGGGTGGGTGATTGTTATTGATGGATAAGCTAAAGTTTTTGATAGTTCTTTTTTTATTAACAACCTTTTTAGTTAGTGGATGCACCTCCGATGAAGATACATATCAATCGGCAATGAAATTAATAGAGAATAATAATTATGATGAAGCTATTGATAAGTTAAAAGTAATACAGAACTACAAGGACAGTAAAGAAATCATACAGAATAATACTACATATAATGAAGCTATCGAATTATTTAATAATGAAGATCTTAAAAATGCTCTAACTAAATTTGAATCAATATCAAATTATAGAGATTCAAATACTTACATATCTGAAATAAACGATGTCTTTTCATTAGAAGAAAAAGAAAAAATATATCAAGTTTCTATAAAAATATTTAAAAACAATGATCTATATTTTGCAAAGAAAAAATTTGAAGAGTTAGGTAATTATAAAGATTCAAAAGAATACTTAAAAAATATAGAAGAAAAGCTAGAAACTATTTATCAAGAATCAATTAAACTTATAGAAGATAATAAATGTGAAGAAGCTTTTAAGAAATTAGATAAAATTAGAGGTTATAAAGACACAAGCACTCTTGTAACTTTTGCCAAAGCATATACCGACTTTCATAAATATGACATGGAGAATAAATATTTTAGACAAGATGTACTTAAATTATTGCATCAAATAGACAACACCTATAATGGGGACTTATCTGAAAAAATAGTTAGTTTTAAAGAAAATTCACTAAAAGTTATCGAGAAATATTTAGAAAAATTAGAACCAGAAAATATAAAAAAACAAGCTGTAAATTTAATAAAAAATAAAAAATACGATGAAGCAACTTCTATAATATATTTTCATAAAAATAAAGATGAGGAATTTGAAGTCTTATACAATTATTCTAATGGTATGAATTCACAAGTTAATGGAAATTTAAATATGATGCATCATTATTTCACATATATATCTCCTGACTATAAAGGAGTTTTATCTGATACCATTCTAAATGAAATTCTTATACATCAGACACTTAGCGAATGGAAAGAATCTATCGAAACAAGAAAAGCATATGCAAAAGAAAGAGAACGTAAAAAAGATCAATCATTAAAGCCTGAGCCTAGAATTGGTATGAGCGCTCAAGAAGTTGAAGAATCTTCATGGGGTAAACCATATGAAATAAATAAAACTATTACTCAATATGGTACATCAGAACAGTGGGTTTATAGTTTAGATCGTTATATATATTTAGATGATGGTGTAGTAACAGCGATACAGAAATCTGAATAATTTGAGATGCAACCCTTATATAATTTGAATATGTAGGGGTTATATCTTATATCTTATATAAATACCATTCCAGTTTTTGTGGTATGTAATGTAATTCATATATTCTTAATATATTGTGTATGGTAGATTGACATCTATATGTAAGTACTACTTCCCCTACTCTTTTTATCTTATCTGAAAATTGAAGTGTATCTACTGTAATTTTCACTTCATTATCTCCTTCATAAAATTTAAATTTATAAGGTCTTATGTTTCCATTTTTATAAAATATAGCTATCATATCTACTCTTTTATTTATTACTTTCATAACTATACCTCCGAGTATTATTCTTATAATAATTATATTAGAACATTTGTTCGATGTAAAGGTCAAAAGTAACTTATAAGCAATCATTATAATAATAAATTTATTATCATTTATGATAAGATTACTTATGAGTATTACTACTCACTAATACTTCTATGGTCTTTTAGATAATATAACTTTATTAGAAAAATTGTTATTAATAATAAGTACAAAAACAATATCCCCTACTTGATATATATCATCATTTAGTTTTCTGATTTTATATTCTTCATTGTTAATATTAACTTTATAAGTAGAGCTATCAATTACTTCTGTTACTTTACCTTCAAGAGTTTTATTAAATTTCATACTTTTCAACTTTGCATCTATCAATATGTTACATGCTTCTAGAATATTTGTATCTTTATCTTTCATATAAACACCTCCATAAATTAAAAGAGGATAGATAATCTATCCTCTACTTGTTACCTACTTGTCGCCAATTGTTGAGCCTTTAACTTTATATTATTAAAAGCATTTTCTATGTCTTGTTGATTCCTTGCATTAGGAAATTCAACTTTTGCTATATTATATGTAATTTGTTCTGATTTACTTTCTTTTGTATTTGACATACCCTTTACTACTTCTCTAGCTGTTTTTAATACTAAATCTTCACTAGCATCGTGATTGTAAATTCTAGTTCCTTTCGGTAAATCATATACTTCATATCCTCGTTCATGAAGAGTAGTTAATCCGCCCCTCCAGTTATTATCACCTGTCCAGTTACTAGCAATTCGTGATGTCTTAGAAGGAGAATAATTGTAATTAGGTTTACTATACCCTCTTGAAGACCCTGTGTATTTAGGTTCTGAATATTTTACATTGATTTCTGGTGTTTTAGTATTAAAACTTAAATTATCCCACCAATTCTTAACCCTATCCCACTTAGACATGATTTCTCCAGTTTGTAAATCAACCTGTTCGGATATACCAGGAGTCATATCTTCAAATTTATCTATAACTCCAGCTTTTAATTGATCTGCCTTTTTTATAGTCTCATCTCTTTGTCTTTCTGCTTCTTTAATTAATTTATCAGCTTGATCTTTTGTAATAACACCTGTTTCATCTCTCATTTTTATTATTGCTCTCACTGACTCATCATACTGAGAATTAGCTGCTGATACAGCTTTATCACGAGCCTTATTAGCATTTTTTATTATTACAGAAGCTTGTTCCGCTGACATTCTACCATTATAACTAGACATTCTTTCCATGATAACTTTAGATTCCAATTCAGTTTCAGACATACTCTTAATAGCTGATTCTTTCATTTTCTGTTGAATAACTGATATTTTATTATATTCACCCTCTGTTAACTGTCTTTTCTCCTCTACTGCCTTATTTAATATAGCTTTTATATCTTGATTATATTTATCTATTTCTTTTTTCTTCTCAGTATTATGAGTTTGTAAAGATAATAAAGCTTCAGTTTCTTCTTTATTAGTTAATGTATCACTATTGACAAAGAAGGTCTCCATATCCTTATACATGTCTTCTAAATCTTTATCGAGACTTGTTTTGATTTGCTCGCCCATAGTTGAATATTTAGAAATTAAATTATTAGCTGTGTCTTCTGTTATTTTTGATGAATTAACATAAAAGCTAGTAAGAAATTTACTCGCATCATCGTTAAGCTTCATGTATGCTCCTACAGCTTTCTTAGTTGACTCACTAAAATTTACTATTTTATAATCTGCTGATTGTATCGCTTCTCCTGCTTCATTCATAACAGTTTTACTATCAATAAATTTCTCATTAAATAAATCAACTTCAGGAACTACATCCTTTTGCAAGTGCTTATATAATCCAACACCTGCTACAGTTGCTGCTCCTAATGCAACTCCCCAAGGACTTAATAGACCAGCCCCTACTTTTGCTGCTAAACCTAAACCACCTACACTACTTGTTGCACCTGCTGTCGCTGTTGCTACTCCTTGAGTAGCTATAGTTGCAGTTCCAATAGATCCAGTAAACTTACCTAAAACTCCTGCTATAGATCCAACTGTCGATACAGTACCCCCTGCAACTTTAAGGAATCCACCCATACCAAGGGTAAATAATCCTAATTTAGCAATAGTTTGTACTTGTTCTTCATCCATATCATTTAATTTATCCGTTAATTTGCCTATTATATCAGATGCCTTATCTATCATAGGCACTAAAGCATCACCCAATTTTATACTGCTATTCTTAAGTTTATTAAAACTTCTATTCAGTTTTTCTCCTGCTGTTTCATTTACTTTATTAAAAGCTTCATCTGTGTTACCTGTTACATCTTGCATATCTTCTAAGGTATCAATAAATTCTTTTGATTCATCGGATGCAATAACCATAGCTGCCGATCCAGCCTCTACAGAGCCGAACATATCTTTAAGAGTTAATCCGTTTTCTTCTGCATATTCTGTTAAATCTTGTAATACATCACCAAGATTTTCACCCTCTGCCATTAACTCCGCAAAAGATTTGCCAGATAAATCTCTTAATGCTATATCTGCTTTACTTCCTGTTTTAGATAATTCCGATAACATACTTCTAATATAAGTAGTAGATTCTGCTGTCTTGACACCATTTTTAGTAAGTAACACATAAGCGGAAGAAAGTTGATCTAATCCTAAATTAGTTGCACTTGCAACAGGGATAACTTTACCCATACTTGCAGATAATTCGTCTACACTCGTTTTCCCCAAATTTTGAGTTGCGATTAATGTATCACTTATTTTAGCTGTTTCTTCTGCCTCTAACTTATAACCATTTAATATAGTAGTTAATAGATCAACAGAATTAGTGGTATCAGTAAATCCACCTTTTGCTAATTTAACAGCACTACTTAAAAATTCGATAGATTTTCCACTTTCGACCCCAGCACTGATTGACTGATATAAAGCCTCATTTAACTCATTTACTCCATCACCAGTCTCATTGGATAACTCCACTATTCCTTTTTTAACATTATCCATAGAAATTTGAGTTTTATCTACAATAGTACTTACTTTTGCAAGACTCTTTTCAAAATCTAAGGCAAATTTCCCCGATGCTATTCCTGCCGCTGCAAGTGGAGCTGAAAACTTTAACAATTTATCTCCTGCACTAGATAAACCACTGCCTATATTTTTTAATCTTTCACTTGACCTTTGAAGTCCTTCACTAGCTTGAACCCATCTTGACTCTGATCTAGCTAGTTCTTCATTTATTTCTTCTAATTCTCCTGTAGTTCTTACTACTTGTCTTTCTGCTCTATTCATATTAGTAGTATAATTTTCAATTTGTCTAGCATTAGATTCTACTGCTCTTTCTTTCTGCTTATATTCTTTTTCAAGTTTTTGTATCTCTTCTTTTGCTTTCTTTACTTCTTCGGACTCTTTCCCATATAGCTCTATAGCCTCTTGATACTCTCTATTGGCTTTATCTAAACTACTTCTAAGCTTGTCTCTCTGTTTAACATTATCTTGCATTTTATCATTAGTTTTATCTATAGCATCTCTATATGTACTTACTTTCTTTCTCTGTAAATCTAATTGTTTATTTAATGCTTCTTGAACAGAACGTAATTTATCACTATCTTTTCCAAATGACTTAATACCCTGTGATGCTAATTGAAATTCAGACCTAACCTGCTTCAAATTAGAATTTATCCCTTTAATCGACTTATTATAGCCCGAACTATCCAAAATCATCTTAGTGGTTATTTTTCTTTCTACATTATTCGACATTATATTCCTCCTTTCTTAAAGGATTTGATCTATATAAACTCGTCTATCTTGATTTTTTTCTTTTTTGAATTTCCAACCATTAAATTCTCCATGTAATTTCCATAAGTCCACTATTTCTTTCATAGTAGAATTCATAAATTCATTTTTTGAATAATTTAAATGGACTTTAGCCATGTAAAAAAGCCGATCTATATCAATTTCAAAATCAGATACAGATCGGTCTTTTAGTTTTTTTCTTTTTTGTTATCTTCTTCCTTTTTGTCAGTTTCCTCTATCCCTATATAATCAAAATATAATTCTGCTGCAAAATTGGGTACATCCCCATTTAATTGATCTGATGTAAATAACTCTATTAATTCTTCTATATTCCATTCTTTTTCTATACAGGCACAAGATATTAGTTTTACTGCATTTGTATAATATTGTACTCCTTGCATTAAACCATATATTACACTTCCATAGTTTCCGTACTTCTCATCAACCTTAAATATAGTCTTATTTGTCATTTTAAAACTATATTCTTTTTCTCCAATTTTCATTTTTCTAACTTTATCTAACAATATAATCATCCTTTCAAATTTTAATCTTTTAAGTAAAAAAATAGAGAATAGGGTATATACCCTATTCTCTATACAACAGTACCTTCTGAAGCTTCTGTTGGTATTAAAACATCTGTAAAAAATGTTGTGTCTATTGTTGCTGGACAGTTCGGATCATCTGTATCAACTTGATATTGCCAAGTACCATCGCTTAATGGTTGGAATATAGCCTTCATTTCGTTACTCTGAATTTCTGCTTTTCCCTCTTGACCTTTTGCTCCGCCTTCTGGTAATTGCATTTTACCTTTGTAAAGTATTCCATATCTTTTCTCCCCATTACTTTTGTTAGCTAAATACAATAATGCTACATAGGGAGCAATATCATCGCTTTTAGATATAACACCACCTTCGGCAGCTAATTTATGTCCTAATAAATCTGCCTTTTGTGCATTTGTTAAAGTAAGTAAATTAATACCTACTTCTATTTCGTCTAGGGTGGTCATTTGAAGAACTAGTTTATTACCCCCATATCCTTTTTCTGTGTTTTGCTTTGGATTTATGCTTATCTCTTTTACATTATCAAGATATATGGGAGCATCATAGGCAATAAGCCCACCTCTTTCATCACTTGTTAATTTTGCATAATATAATTTTTCTAATCCTACAATTGTACTTTGACTCATCATTTATCATCCTTTCAATTTTTATATATTATTTTGAGTAAATAAAAAACGGATTGCCTTATGGTACAGTTCAGTCTCTTCTTCATAAAGATCAACCGATGCTGTTCTAATAAAACATGCGTTTATCATTTTTTCTTTTATTAATCTTTCTAACTCTGAATAACTACCTTTAGAGAATATATCAACTTGTACATAATAATTAGTAGCCACTTCTCTATTCTCTGTCCAATCTTCTCCACCTTCGTCATAGATTCTATATGTAACATATGGAGGTTGAACATCTTGACTTTTCTTTAAAAAATACACATAACCATTGCTTGTAAGATTAAGAATCTCAGCATGACTAAGTGTATCTTTAACTAGTTTTCTAATGCTCATTGCATCATCTGCCTTTCAATAATTCTTTTGCTAATATACTCAGTCCTTCTTTATATGTCTTATTAATACTTCTTTCGTAAAAACCAACATTAGCTTGCTGATAACTTGTACCAAATTCCTGGAATAATACATGATAATTTTGTATCTTTACTTCACCAATTATACCTTCTTTGGACTGTCTAACACTCGTTTTTATATCGTCTTTCATATCACCAGATAATACTGGCGTATTCTTTTCAACTTCTTCCTTTATTGGTTGAATTGCTGCCTTCATAGCCTTTTTCTCATTAGCTATATCTAATGTCATATCAGATAATAGTTCTTCTAAATCTTCCATACCATCAATTTCAAAACCATTCATCACTTCACAACCTCAGCTATGATTTCTAACCATTTATTTTCCTCATTGTAGTTATTGAGATATTGAATATCATATAAGATATTATTGTACCTTACCTTTTGAGATTCATTAATCCTTTTCCTATATCGTATTAGAAATCTAGTTATCTTTTTAGAATAATCAGAGTTAGATTTGAATATCTCCGACCCGCTTTTATTCGTAACTTTTGCCCATACTTTGTATATTTCTACAGGTATAGGCTCATCTAGTGGAAAACCTTCATCATCCTGTCCTTCTATCAATTCAACAATAGCGATTCTTTTATTAAGTTCACCTATATTAACTTTCATAAGTATCACCATAGCTATATTGAAGTTGAGTGATGATTGATTGAATTGAGTATCTAACTTTTTCAGAAGGCTTACAACTTAATTCTCTATTCTCATAAAAATCAGCTACTAAAACAAGTACTAATAGTTTAGCTTGACTCATCATTAAATTATTTGTTTCATCTAAGTATTCCACAATATTTTTAACAAAAGCCTCTGCATTATTTATCATAATTTGAATAGTTGAATCTTCTTCAGTATAATCACTTTCAATTCTTAAAAATTGCTTTACTTCTTCTAATGTTAATATCAATATATCACCGCCTTAAATATAAAAAAGGGCATAAAAAAAGAGCCTTTTTCTCTATGCCCCTATAAGTTTTATATTATTTTTTATACAGTTAATGTTCCTGCAATGTATATCTTATCAGAAGAATCTACCTGGATAACATCTACATACTCAATTACTCTAGCCATGGTGGAATTAGAGTTAAATCCAGCATGAGCAGAAGTTGCAAAAGCATATTTATTATTATCTACAAACTTTACAGCCTCTTCTAAGTTTCCATAGTATAATGGAGCCTTCAATGTTGTAGTTCCAGTAGTAGGTAATAAGGAATTACTATATACCTTTATAGGATATCCCATAAATCTCTTTTGAGTAGGATTAGTTGGATCTGGTTGTAAAATTGGTCTACCTTGAGAATCAACTTCACTATCTAATTTATCAAATCCATCTTGATTAGTTACAATAACTAAGCCATATTTTACAGCTTCATCTAAATCTATATTTATACTCTTCTTTAATGCTTTCCAGTCAGCAATACTCTTAACTGTTTTGCCAGTTCCTAGAGCACTAATAGCCATTTTGTTTTCTGTAATAACAGCTTTCTTAGCAAATACTTTAGCTACATAATCAATAAGATCATTATCTGTCATAGATAATAAAGTATTAGATAACTTAATTAAAGCACCTTTTTGCTTAAGTGCAAAAGATACATTTCTAAATTTAATATCATTTGCTTCGCTTCCATCCGTTCCATCTGTAAAATCTATTAATTCAGAAACAGTCTCAAAATCTTCTATAGGAAATGATCCACTTAGTGCAATTGTAGGCATGTAACCTAACACTTCTCTAAAACTTCTATAATCTCTTACTAAAGTATGAATTTTAGTTCTTACATCTTCAGGTAATAAATACCCCTCTCCATTAGCCCCAGTAGTTAATAATGCTCTTTCTTCAGTTGTTATATCTTTACCCATACTAGCTTTAATAATAGCTCTTAACTCTGCTGCTGTATCTACTTTTCTTGTCTCATTTTCATTCATATTATCATCGACCTTTCTATTTTCGATTTTAGTATCAATTTCTCTTTCTCCTTCCTCTTCTAGTTCTTTTTGTAGTTCAATTTTCTTTTGTAATTTCCTTACTTCTTCCATCTTAGCTTCAGCATCTTCTAATTTATCTTCTTGCATTAAACCTCTAGCCTCTGCTTTTACTTCCTCAACTTTTGCTAATAATTCTCTAATTTCTTTACTCATACATACAACATCCTTTCATTTTCAATTTATTTTAGATATAAAAAAAGACCTAGATTAAATCTAGCTCTAAAGATAATTTTCTTTTTCTTAACTCTTTATTTTCCTTTTCTTCAAGTTCTGTTTTAAAATTTTCAAAACTTCTACAACTTGCCTGACTATCTTCATAGGCGGGGAATGGAGTTGGACTTATTTCAAATAAATCTACTTCTAAAAGTGTCCTTTTATAAAGGTCTTCATCGTCTATGTATTCCCACTCGTCTTCTCTTACAAAAAATCCAAACGAAACACCATCCACATCACCTCTAGATACTGACTCGTAACAATCTTTTCCCCAGGTATTACTAGGTAGGTCTAGTTCAAACTTAAGACCATAATCATCCTCTCTTAATTTTAAAGTTGAATTTTTAGTACTCCCTAAAACATAATCATGATTATGATTCCAAAGTGCTTTTATAACATTTTCTTTAAGAGAGTTTCTAAATGCACCTTTAGCTACTACTTCAACAAAATCCCACATTACTTTACTTCTTTTGTTAAACTGGACTACATACCCAGAGATAGATAATTTATTATCTTCTTCTGTTGCCCTAGTTTCTAATTTCTCAATACTTATGTACCTTGTTTCCTTCTGTTTGCTCATCATATCACCTCCTCTCAAGGTTTCTACTCATTCTGAGTGTTATTCTTTTTATATTGCTCACCTGCCATTGAAACAGGTATCATATTTCCATTACAAATTAATTGATTGCCTTCTTCTTTAGATGATAGATTTTCTTTATCCCGCACCTCATTTATTGATAAGAAACCTGACTGAACACCTATTTGATAAGCTTCATATCTTGTCCTAATGTCGCTCCTCAAGATACTATCTACATTAAATCTAAAGAAATAACCTTGCTCTAATTCATTTTGTAGAAGTAACTTCCAAGTAAGCTCTTGTTCATACATAGTAAGAATTGGTTGTAAGGTATCTATATAAAATTCCTTATTTTGTTCTACTATGTTAGTATGAGTTGATCTATCTAAATTACCTAACTGATGAGGTTTTATTCCAAACCCTGATGCAATTTGTCTAATTGATAATTCATTGATTTCTAAGAATTGAGAATCTACCATTGAAGGGGTTATGGGCTGAAAGCTAAAAGGAGTTGGAACTGGTAAAATACGATGAGCGTTTTTAAGACCATTTGCCATCTTCTCAAATCTTTCCCTCATTCTATTTTCATCTTCTTTTGAAATGTTCCCTGTATATTGTAATAGTCCTGTAGCCTGTAAACCATTTTTAAAATAGTTATTTACATACTTTTCACCACTCTGAGCATTCTCTATTGTAGTTTTAAGATAATCTTTAATAGATAATCCAGTAATTCCATCCCTTGTCATGCCTTTAAAATGTAATACTTGATCTGATTTAAACTTAAATTCTGTATTTTTATCCTGTTTATAGATATACCAGATAGCATTATCTTTTCCTATAATACCAGCGTTATCTATCCAGACTTCTACTTTATTCATTTCTAAAGGATATAATCCTTTTATTTTCCCTGCATTTCTTCCTCTTTTTATAGTATCAATATAAACAATACTATGCCCTTTATCTAATCTCTGAAATTCAATCATCTTCCAGAAATCAGAACTAGACATATAGGGATTAGGTCTTAATTTTAATAAATTATATAGATAATGATCATTAGCTTTTTCAATACCTTCTTTGTTTTCTTGATACATCTTCAAAGGTAGCTTACTAATAGAATCAGTTAATATTCTAAAACAAGAAAAATAAGTAGCCTGTTTTAATTTATCTTCACTAACTCCATCAGCGTCTATATTAAATATCTTTAGAATTTCTTCATCAGATAAACTATATGAAGTTCTCTTTTCTGATTCCACATTTCTTCTAAATAACATATATTATCACCTCTCTTTCTTCAGTGGATTTCTAGCAAAATATATTCCTAACATTATAAATATTAGCCCCGTTACATATAGACCTATTATTATATTTACAATATAGGTAGGTATTATAATAAATAATAATCCTACTAAAATAAAAAAATCTTCTATGTAAATACATAGAAGTTCTAAAAATTTATCTTTTAATTTATTTAATTTTATAGATTTGATATTACCACCCCCATTCATCAAGCTTCTCATCTGTTATCTCATAATCATACGTATCATCTTCTTCGAGATATAATTTACTATAAGCAAAAATAGTAGCCACAACCATATCTATTCGAGTTTTATTCTTATTAACTTTTTCTAATAGAATGTCACCAGTAACTTTCTTAGGTTTTGCTTTAGCGTTACTCATATTCCAATCTAATAATTTATTCTTTTCATATTTAACCTTTTCACCATAAACATCATTTCTAAAGGTTTTAGTAGGTGCTGACAGTTCTGAATATGTCTGTTTAATTATATCAACATCATAATCATTGGCTAGATTCTGTAGATTTTGAATAAAATTAAATGGATCAGAACAAATCTTCTTTATTGTACAATTGTATTTTGATTCTATATTTCTTATATAATCTTCTAATAGATTATAGTCGACATATTTTCCCTCTACAATAGTACAATATCCTAGTTTCTCCATAAGGTTATAATCTATTTTTTCTCTTCTTTCTGATAGTGATAACCTTGGTAGAAAAGCATGAGATTTTAAGTAGTATATTCCCTTTTCCTTATACATAATATTTATAGCTGTTAAGTCTGTAGTTAAACTTGCATCAATAGAAACTACAACTTGTTTACCTTCTAAATCAATTGTTTCTACTTGACACTTTTTCCAATCATCCATATCAATGTATCTTTCTGATTTATCATTCGTTACAAATACATTCATATGTTTAGTGAGAAATTCAGTCTGTTCAGAAAGTTTTTCTTTTGCTACTTTTCTATTATCTTTAATTTCTTGATAATTTTCTTTAACTCTTAAAGGATTAGCCATTTCTAATCCTATATCATCCCATTCGTGACTCTTTTCAGCATAATATAGTAATGAAAATATTCTATCATCATCTATTACACCATCATAAACCTTACGTATATAATCTAGTTCCTCTATCATTATACTTTCAGATTCTGCATAAGCTGTTGTGATCTTAAACCTTAAAGGGTTCTTAACAGATAATTGACCTGATTTCATTGCATTAATGTTTTTAGAATCCCTAAAAGCTCCTATCTCATCTGCAATAAATGCACTTGGTCTTATAGAGTTATTTTTATTAGCTTCTGCTGTTCTTGCTTGATAAAAACTATTAGTTATTTTGCATGTAATTTTACCGTTTAATGTTTTTGAAGTTATAAAATGTTTTAATATATCAGGACTTGCATTAATTATCTGTGTCATAGCTTCTTTTACTTTACTTGCTAATTCTCTATCTAAACATATACTATAAAATTCACTATAATGATCTTCTATCAACATTAGAATTATAATTATCAAAGCACATATAAAAGTTTTTGCATTTTTTCTAGGTATAAACAATATATTAGTTCTATTCTTAAACTTCTTCTTATCTTCTTTAAATCTCCATCCAAAAACATTGCATAAAAAAAAGGCTTGGAATCCCCAAAGCCCTTCTAATATCGGTAATCCTACAACTCCCAAACCTGTAGCAAAATTTAAGAGTTTTAGTATACCTTCAATTTTTTCTATTTCTTTTTCATCAAAATAATATTTGAAATTATTATCATCTTGCCTTTTTAAATCATTTAAGAACCATTCACATTGTTTGATTACTTCTTTAGTAGCAACTTCTTCACCATTAACTACATCATTAGCATATTTTATTGCCTTCTCTTTTAGCATTAATTATCGCCACCTAGTAACTTTAAAACTGGATCATCTTTTTCTAATTGTTTTTGTATATTAATATTTGCAAGCTTAGCTCTACTTTGTGGACTTAAACTTAATTCATTAGTACATCTAAAGAATTCTTTAGTATAGCTTTCTTTTACTCGTAAAGCATTCTTAACTTTTCCATCTTTTTCAAATAATCCTTCATTCAATATTTCTTCTGCTTCTTGAATTCTAACTATTGCATTAGCACAAGTAGCTAATATATAAACATCTAAATTAGTTAATATGCCACTTTCTTTTAATTCTTCAACTATGTAATTAAATATAGATTTAGCTTTATCATTTAAGTATATAGGTGGCTTAATTTTATCCGATCCACCCTTTAAAGATTCTTCTGCTGCTTTTCTAGCTTCATATTCTTCTTTAGTTAAATTTTTAGACATAACATCTACACTTTTTGCAGGTCTTGCCATAGTACCACCTACCTTTCTTGAAATTTCATTTAGGGAAGTTATTTTTACCGAGAGGGAGGCTGCGACCTTTTAACCAATCAATTTTAAATTATTGACCTTACCCTACCCTCTAGTTTTTCGCATAAAAAAAGCCTAAGCCATTCAATAGACTTAGAACTACTTCTTATACTTATTCTTAACTATCTCAAATAACTTCTCTTGCATCTTCTCCTTACTATCTTCACCTTTGTCATACTGACTCTCAACATAGTTATGCATACCATTACTCAATGAAATAAGATTCTTAGGATCTAACTTCCTACTACTATTCTCTTTCATAGGAATAATATGATGAACCATAGATGCAAATACTATTTCATTATTCTCTAAACTTAATTGACATAATCCATTATCTCTCATCAATACCAACTCTCTTGTATCTTTCCATGGTTTCCTATTATAAAACCTCTGTTCTTCTTTATCTCTTCTCTTTTGCTTATATTCTCTATGTCTTTGTTTCTGTGTATCTTTATGCTCCTTACAGTACTTTAAACTAACATCTACTAAAGTATTACATCCCATTTTACTACATTTTTTTTTTAATGGCATAAAACTCACTCCTATTACTAAGTACTTAATCGAAACGACAAATTCTGACATTTATTTATGAAATAACTTGGTATAATAGTTTTGTAAAGAAAGGTTGGTGAGATAATGAATAATCAGTATTATATTTATAGATTTTTAGATAATAATGATAATATTTTATATATTGGAAGAACTAATGATATAGATAGAAGGATACTTAAAGAGCACTCTACATCTCTAGGTCATCTACCTTCAGAATGTTATCAATCAATAGAAAAAATACAATATTCTGAATTTAAAAATGAATCAGAAGAAATAGCTTTTGAAGCAATATTGATTAATAAGACAAAACCAAAGTACAATATTCAATTCAAAGATGAAGGAAATTTTGAAATAGACTTACCTGTGTTTGAATGGAAAGATTATGTTTTTCCTTACGATGGATATTTAAAATATTTAAAGAATAGAAAAAATAGTATTCAAGATATAAAAGATCTCATATTACATGAAGTAGCCAATATAGGTATTGATAATGACTTTTTAACTACTGGTTATTTAGATTTTGATGAACGAACTTCTATTAGTAATAGCGATTTAATTTTAGCTGCAGGAGATACCTCAAGTGGAAAAACTACATATGCATTAAATATTTGTTCTCACCTAGTAATGAATAGAAATAAAAAAGTTTTATACGTTAATCTAAAAGAGGATGCTGAAATATTAACTAAAAAATTAATATCAAGAGATTCTCATATTCCTTTAGAGATAATAAGAAATAATACATTTACCGAAGAAGAAGTTGAAACATACTCAAAATCTTCAACTAAGTTATATAAATCAAATATACAATTTACTAATTTAACTTATGAAAATAAGACTATAGATAGTATTATAAAAGTAATAAAAACCGACTCTTATGATTTAATTGTTATTGATGATTTACAATGTATTGTTAATAATAAAGAAATATATATAAAAGATAAGTTTCTTGAAATTATGCAAAAATTTAAAAGTCTAACTACAGATATTAAGACACCAATACTCTTACTATCTGGAATTTCATCAGACAAACTATTATGTCGATCAGATAAAAGACCTACAATTTCTGATTTAGAATACGATAGTATGAAATCATTCCCAGATATAATTAAATTTTTATATAGAAACGAATTATATAATGAAGATATAGAGCAAAGAAATATACTTGAAGTAATTGTATTTAAAAATAGATTACACAAGTTATATGTATTTGAGTTAGTATGCTTAGATAAATTTAGCGGTATATATAATTTGGGAAACAATTTCAATAATCTTAAGCCTATATAATATTATATAGGCTTTTAAGATTTATAATTGATACTGTATATTATAACTTATAAGATTTTTACTTGTAATTTTTATATTCTATTGATTAACGGGAATATATTCTTTATATTATCTCTTCCTTCACATACTGTTCCTAACTGTAATCTCATATTTAATAACCTTTTTTTACTATCTATAAAAAGATCTAACGGTCTAAACTTATCATTCATTTTCTCTATTTTCTTATGAACTTTATTTAATTCCTATAAAAATTTGTCACTAGCTTTATTTAAATATAATTGATCTCACTGTATTCCTACTGATATAATTCCATTATTGTATGAAAAAAAAGCCTTTTAGGCTCTTTTTAAAAAGGTAACATATCTAATCTTAACAGTTTCATGTTTTTATCTAGACTTGAAGATATTATTTTTGTCACTTGTGTCTTAGTGGGTTTAATATGATATGATTGTAATTGCATATACATGTTTATTACAGAATTTACATTGCTTTTATTTTTACTAGGTTCAGAAATAGAGAAGTTTTCTAATTTTATATTTTCTTTTTTGCAATTTTTATAAATATTATTTATTAAATTATCTAAATTAATTTCTTCACTTGATTCAATATCTAATACAAATTCTTCGGTATAAGAACTTACTTGATATTTATTAGTTATGTTGTTGCTTAAATTCTGGATTAAAGCTTCTAAATTATCAATTCTATCTATTACATATCCTTCTAAATTTGTTTCATTACTACTAGCAGCCACTTCCCTAAATATCTTATCCTGAGTAGCGGAATAAATAGGGTTATCTTTATTTTCAACATCTAAACAACTATTAACCATTTTTACTAATTTACTTTTTAATTCTTCAGTACCGTACATATCATCGTTATAAAATATACTTCGTTGATCTACAATATCAAATGGCAACTTTGTATTATTTTCGCATATATGTACAATAGGTTTCATTGTTGCATGTCTAACTGCTAATTCATACATAACATTTGGATTAAGACCAGTTAGATTCGCTATAACTAGATCATCTTCAATGATTCTATTTATTACTTGCTTATTAATAGATCCAGGTGATGTAATTTCATGAGCTGCCTTTATATCTGTAAAACCCATTTCTTTTAAAATTGGTTTGATGACGGAATTGATGACACCATCAGCTTTTCTCCTAATCTCACTACCATCTCCACCTATAGGTGTTATAATAAAGCACTTTTTATTTACAGTCATTCTATTCCCTCCCATATAATCTATATAATTAGACATAATATGGGAAATTCCTTCATTATTAACTAAAAGTATTATTAATTTCTCTATTAGACTCATAAAAATTCTTATATATCTCATCAATGGTCTTATTAACAAGATAATCTAAAGGTAAAATATGCAATGCTCCATTGTTTAATTTTCTAACATACCCTACTTCCTCATTTTTAGGATATAAGATTCCTTTTTTGATTGCTTCTTCTTTTGACATAAACCCTAAATTTAACAATACTTCTTCTTTTTCCTTATATTCTCTTTCAACTCCATCTTTAAATTCTTCATATTCATCAATTATTCCTTTCAATACCTTGAACTTAAGTTTTTTTATATAATTGTCTTCCTTAAATTCAGATATTAATACTTCTAAATCCTTAGATTTCATATCTTGAATCTCATCCATTTTCCATCCATATTTAATAAATCCAGTAAGATAGTGAATATCTAATTCCATAGTAACATCTCCTTTTAATTTATTATATCGTGCATAAAAAAACTCCCACAAGGGAGTTATCTAGTACAAATTGGATTGTATTCTACAATATTATATTCATCTTCAATATTGCCTTCTCTTAATTTAGTTTTTAAAACATGTATATCATCTCTTATATTAATTTTTATTTCGTCTCTTTTATTTCTTAATGCGTGAATCCCTACATCAATAATATTACTAACTGAGCTAGATTTTGATTGAATGTCATCAAATATGTTAAAAATTTCATAAAGTAAATCTGTATACTTCATAGTTGATTGAAAATTTAATTGATATTTCTCTTCTATATCGTTTCTTATGTTTTTATTTTGATCATCTAACGGAGGATAAAATATATAAATTCTATTATTCTCTATACTTTGTATTTCATTAAAAGAATCAAATTTCTTTGTAAAGTCTTTAGACAACAACCCAATACAACACTTTAATCTATAATTTATTAGCTTAATCCAAGTAAGAATAATTATAGTATTATTAACTTTTTCTTTATGATTTGCCACTTCTAACCTTTCTTTTTTTTTATCATATTTCAAACTCAGGTCATGTAATTTACTATGATAATCTAATAGAATATTGTTATATAGTAGACGTATATCTCTAGTAGTAATTGATTCATTTCTATTTTTTAGCAATTCTTTTTTAAAATCATTTATCATACCTTCACTACCAACACCTGAACACCAACCAAGGTTAGGTATACTTGTCAGTTTAATTGCATCATCGCTAAATGATAATTGTTTTCCTATAGTATTTCTTGTAACTCTAGTATCAGTGGCAATAATTGACATAGTATCAGTTACATAACATATAGCAACACTCATTATATTCCTCCCAAAGTAGAATTACTCATCTATAAAAGTAGATTTACATTTTTCTAATACATCTATTTTTCTTTTGAGTGTAATAATTTCGTTTTTAACTCTATTTTCATGCTCATTTGCATAGTCAATATTTGATTTATTCTGTTCATATTTTAAGTTCATCATATAATAAAACTTATCTAAAAGTATCTCTTTTTCTCTACTTTTCACCATATTATTATACTCTATTTCCTTTTCTTCTAGAGAACTTTGTAACTCATTAAACAATTCATTATATACAACTTCTTGCAGCTTTCTTCCTTCTAATAGCACAAAATCATCCCCTTAAATTTGTATTTAATTACATACTTCTACAAATAAAAGGAAATCCCTGCAAATTTCTTGCATTTATATCTCTGATTTTTGTATTGTTATTATTAATGATATATAATATTATTAGAATATGGATATATATTCCTATATAAACTAATTTAAAGAGGAGTTATTTTATGAATAGAATAAAAATACCTGTTATACTAGCTATAATATTCTTTCTAGTTATGTTATCTATTATTGGACTTACAATTTCTCAAGATAATTATAACTTAATTTCTAATAAAGCTAATTTTATTTTCAATATAATAATTGCAACAACTGCTATTATTTCTTCTATTTTTGTTATTTCTAGTTACATAGAGACCAATAATGCTTTTATTCTTAGTCAGAAACCTTATCTACTTATTCAACTAGAGAATAGACATAATGTATATACTAAAGAACCTGTTACTAGAATAGCTTATACAAATATATCAAATAATTCATTTGAAGACTTATCAATAAATATTACTATTCATTCAGATGATAAAAAAATAAACTGTAATGATTTATTTAATAGAAATATGTATATGGCTTCTCGTGATTCTAGAATACGTGATTTTGAAGTTTTAAATATTTCTTTAAATAAAGGTTTTGATATTAATAATATAACTAACCAAGGAAAAAGCGTAAAATTGAAAGTTTCTTATGAATTTACTTTTTTAAATAGATTAAATAAAATTAATGTTCAAGAATATGAATGGAGCTTTGAAAAGCAGTTATGGGAAATATTATAATTATATACTTCCCTTAACCTTACCAATCGTATTAACAGCATTATTAAGTAAATTCTCTACCATACCTTTTTCAATTCTATTTTTCTTTAATTGAAATTTAATTGTTTGCAAATCAAACTCTAAATCCTCTAATACTTCTCTAGTTTCTTTTCTATCCATCATATAATTAATCCCCTTTCTATTCTATAACTTCCTTCAGTACATCTACTAATTCCTTAACATAACCTTCTAAACTATCTATACTATTACTTAAACTATCTAATCTCTCATCTAATTTATCTATCCTATTATCAATATTCTTCTCACTATCTTTAATTCTCCCAACAATATCAAGAATAACTTCTTCAAATAGATGAGCGAATCTATCTTCTAATTTATCTAAGTCCTTTTCTTCCATCTAAAAGCCTCCTTTAATCCTTGAATAGATTGATTATACTCAGCAATACTTCTACTCAAAGTATCTTTATATTCTTTATCACTTAATATATTTTTTATTTCATCATTGTCATGTTTATTAATAAATGCTCTTCTCAAATATTCTATTAATGCTATAAGTCCAATAAAAACAATAAAAATAATTCCTAATATAATCTTAAACATTCTATCTTTCCACCTTTCCTGTGCTCCACGCATAAAATTGTTTTTCATTCATCCTAAGAGCCATAGCTCGATCTTCCCTATTAGGATAGTAGTTTATATAGTAAATTCCTTCTTCTATAAACAATATCTCGTAATACAACTTTCTCACCCCTTAATTTTCTGCATAAAAAAAGATACCTTTCGATAGGTATCTAAGTTATTAATATTCTTTTTCAATAGATTCTAAATACTTAATCCCTTTATCTGTTATCTGAGCGTCACCATTTACTAAAACTGTATCTATTTGAAATCTTTTAGTTACTTCCACATTTTTTTCTGTTATATAATCTTCTCTATAAAGATAAGTATAAGCATTAATTAAATTCTGAGGGTCAGGCATCTTTCCTGGAATTAAAATATACTCAGAACGTTCAGTTTCTTCATTATATTTTTGTTTTGGCTTACTATTTTCATCTCTTAAACTCTTTAGAATAGCATATACCAACTCTTCTTTACTTGTTACTGGTATAGATTTAGCTCTCATTAATATCAGCTCCCATATATTAGTATATATTTATTATTCTACGTGTACATTTAGTTTCCTTTAATTAACTTCCAATATTCCTATAAAATTTTCTTTTGTATCTAAATAAATATGATAATATACTTTTTCTTTGGTTTCTTGGTACTTACTATAATTAAATAACATAAGATATGCTGTATCAACTAAAACTTCATCATAATTACTTAAACCTTCTATTTTATCTGCATTAAAGTCAACCTTATCAATATAGTATTTACTTATGTACGTATTTATTAATGCCTTAGAATCTATTGTATTGTCCTGTATCTCTTTGCTCAACGACTTCATTTCCATATATAACACTTTATTCTCTAAGCCATATGGTAGAGCTGTAAAATTATAAACTAAAGCAACATACAAAATAATAAGCCCAGGAATCAATATTTTCTTCCTCATACAAAAACCTCCAGAATAGTTTTAATTAACTATTCTACATATAACTTTAATATCCTTTAAATTTATGCATTGTATCTATCAATTAGATTTGAATTAAATAAATCCTCAACACTTTCAGAATCTCCAATTTCAACCCAATTAAAAGATACACTTCCTAATGCTTGATCTAAATTATTATTATAGCTAATATTAGGATTTAATACTGTAATTAAACTCATCTCTCCATTATGTCCTTTTAATAACTTGGGTGCTTTATTGGTAAAGAAATCCATCATAGATTCCCTTAACTTATACTCACTTTTAGGATCTATCTTCATATTGTTATCTACTGTTTGAGGAGACACAATTAAAGCACTCAAATTTCCTTTGTCATAATTTAAACTACCATTAGATACAACTATAGGATATTTCCCATTAATAGGTTCAAATACTTGATTCGGACTTACTCTTTCTTTATCTCCATATGCTAATTCATATGCTAATTCATATGCCTTTTCTCTTTCTACAATAAATGTAGTGTAAAATTCTGACTTAATGGTACTTGTAATATAGTCTCCTTCAGTTCCATCGGCTAATATTGGTATTAAAGCATATTCATACTCTTGATTAGAACTATTTAGATAGTCATATAACTCAAATTCTAACTCTTCTTTATACGAGATTTCTTTTAAAGTTATCCAATTATTTAAATCTTCTATTTTACGTCTCTTAATTCTTATATAAGATACCTGATCACTATAGAAACTTACGTTACCTGCTAACAAATTATCCAGGAATTTAGCATGTATTACTGTTTCATATTTCCAGTCAGTTTTTAAATTACTATATTCCGACTTACCTTCTTGATCTACCATTACCTCATCAAAAACACCATGTTGCACTCTTAACTTCTTAAATTCGTTAATTGCAATCGGACTTGTGTCGAGACTATCTTTATCACTCGCAAAATCTAATCCTAAAAACATTAATTCACCCTCTTCATAATATTTATTCCTCTATACTTAACTTAATTTTATCTTCTTCTATATATAATTCTACCTCAATGTCATGTTCTTCTAATATTCTATTTATTGAATCAGCTTTTTCTATGTAATAATCTAATTTTCGATTAGCCTTATCGATATTTTCTAATAACTTTATAGCTTTTAACTCCTTCAACATACTTGTAGGCATCTTATTCAATACCTCTTGGTCAACATTAAATTGTAATATATCTCTATTAATTTTAGATACTTCACCTAAAACATTACTAAGCAAATCTATTAGATACTGATCTCTAAAATCCCTATTATAATAAGAATAATCCATTTCCTCTAATAACTCGTCTATCAATTCTTCCATCACATTACCCCCTTAGTATATCTTCCATATCCATTTCAGCCCATTGGCTCATATATGGATAATTCTCACTAAACTTCTTTTCAAAATCCTTCTTAAGGACTTTCATAATTGAGCTTACAGTCAACTTATCCTTCTTAGACATTCGACTAAACTCTCCACCTGTCCTTATTAATATTTCATCTAAAGCTTTGTTTATATATGTATAATCTCTACCTAGCATTTCTCTTTTTCACCTCTACATTAACGCCTAAACTCTCTAACTCTGCCATTAATATCTTAGCCTTTTCTTCTTTTTTGCGTTGTTCCTCAGCCTTCCTTTTTTCCTCTTCTTGCTTACGCTTAACCTCTTCTTCATCAACTATTGATCCTTCTTTAACAGCTGCTTTATATAATTTATTTAATTTATTATTTGCATCTTTAGTTATCTTAATATTGTCATATATCCTATCTCTTAAGAAATCGTGTTGGTCTTGCATGCTTTTTACAAACCCCTTAAATATGCGTTTTTGCATCTCTTCTAAACGTACATTTAATTCACTTTTAAAAATTTTCCTTATTTCATCATAGTCAATATCAATTTTTGAATTTTCAATTTTAACATCTTTACTTTCTTTCACATGAACAGCCCCTTTTTTATTATTAGATACAGTTTTCTTTTTTAACTCTTCTAATTTTTTCTTATCTTCATCTTTAATCATTTATAATAACCCCCTAGAATTCTATGATTTTATAATTTTTTCTCTTAAACTGTTACAAAATAATGGGGTGGAGTACAAAGCCCTCCACCAAAGGCGTAAATAATATGGTTTGACCAATAAGAATAGAAATTCAAGTAGTAGAGTATTAGCTGCCCTCTACAATGACGGTAACAGTTTTTAATTCTTAGATGTAAATCGAGTCTTTATTTTACGTCTCACTCTACTAGACAAA
Organism: Anaeromonas frigoriresistens; assembly: GCF_016820655.1. Lineage (GTDB taxonomy): Bacteria > Bacillota > Clostridia > Tissierellales > SIT17 > Anaeromonas > Anaeromonas frigoriresistens. Next base: position 209,089 of record NZ_WSFT01000053.1, on the reverse strand, counting down.
ATTTATATAATTAAATTATTTATATAAGGAGAGCAAGGTATATAGCCCCTTGCAATGGCATCAAAAAGAATAGTTATCGCCACAATACTTATTTTGAGTCGTGATTGTGAGCCGACCAAATTTATAATAATATTAATTATTTACATAAAGGAGAGCAGAGTATTATAAGCCCTCTGCAATGGCAATAAAAGAAGAATTTTATGTTGCACAAGTTTTTTATTTTACGTCGCCCTTGTGAGTTCGACAAATCTATATAATATAAATTATTTTAAAAATAAAAGAGATAGTAACTTGTACCACCTCTTGTGTGTATAGAATCCTCGCTATACTCATCATGTTTTTAGTTTTTGTAGGAGCCTAGGACTTGAACCTAGATAAAACATGCAAAATTACCGTAATATCATGACTAAAACTAAAACAATAGTAAAGTTTTATCTTTATCAAAGAGTCTGCACACTCTCTAACATCAAATTAAATTTGTATATGACTCCATGATGTATTATATTTTATTGAATATAAAGTACCTCTTTTTACACCATAGACTAATGCAAGCTCGGTAGGACTTTCACCTTCATGCATTAATACCTTTATTTCTCTTACCTGATTTTCTGTTAGTATAGCTAATGGATTCCCACTACCCAACTTTGATCTGATAACTTAAATGTTAATGGTGCGTATGAATCATATTTAGAGTTATAATCATCTTCTGTACAATAGATATCTATGTAATGCTTCTCTAAATCTCTCAAATCATCTAAATCATCAACTTCCAATAAAATATCAAATATAAAATTATCTTCTCCATACTTATTAAAATCTTCTTGTAACTGTTTATTTATATGTTTATCTCGTCTTAACAAGCTAAGATGTTTCTGTATTCTTTTCTTATAGTTTACAGTGCTACCAATATAAATTTTATTACTTGATATATTTGCAATACTGTAAACACAAGCTACCTTTTTCAATTTCCTCATCTCCTAAATTTGCATATAAAAAACTACTCAAACCAAAATTGGTTTAAGTAGTTCTATAATCGATATAAATGTATTATGTATTAAAGGTTAAAAGCAGGCATCCCTTTTGCTTCGCTATCGCTTGCAAAACGTTTCCTTGCTATCCAGAAGAAAAAGCGTCTTCTGTCTAGCATATTAAATATTATAGTTTATGCTTTTTTGAAAAGTAACACTAATTAAAAGAGTTATATTATATATATACTATAATCCCTTTAAATGGTGTTACTTTTTTATATAATAAATATTAAATAAATTATAATTCATGAACGCAAGTGAATGTCATTTATTTGTTTGATTTGTGTTATATTTGATTAGTTAAAATGGAATAGAACTATCATCTGCTGTGTAAAATTCATTATAATTATTTATATAAAATCCTGTATTAGAACTCTTAACAGTTTCACACTTCAAATCATTTATACCTTCAGACATAATCAAATCAAAATCATACTTTGACATATATGTTTCTGGTAAATTCCATAATAAGTTGTTTAGTTTGTCTATTTGTAATGTATATTTATCGTAAGAATAAGGATAATATATATCATCCAAATCATCTTTTGTTTTTTTATTTTTAACTGCATCGACTACAGATTTAATAAGTCTTTCCCTTAATTCATCCGTATACTCTTTAACTTTATCTGTCTTTTGATTAATTAATTTAATACAATAAACATTCCAATAAGACAGTATATCTAGTTTTCTACTTACTTTATTTTTAAACTGTCTATTTACATCTAACAAGATTCTATTGTGAGGTTTTATTCCCATTTCTTCATAAGTTTCAATTTCATATTTTTTAATTAATAATTCCATTTTTTCATCTGCAAGATTTTCAGTAAGATTTTTATCTCTTATATTGATTCTTTTTTCATATGTAATAATACCATTTTTATGCAATCTATTTAACGATGTTTCTAGGCATTTTCTAACTATATTATTAAGTTTCTGTTGATATGTAAGCGTAACTCCTATACCTAATTTATTACTTTCTGCAAACTTTTTATAGCCTGCTTTATTTAAATCTACATATTTAGTAGTAAAAAAGTCTAATATATTCATCATTTCGCTAAAAGATTCTTCTATATAATTATAGTCTATTAAAGTATTTATTATTATTCTATCCATTAAATCTTCATACTTTGTGTTTGAAATGTGTCCGCCATTATTTATTCTGCCATCTGTTTTAGGCTTTGGCTCTGAGTACACTTCGTCGACTATAAACTTATGACCTGTTTTGTGATATTTACAATATCTTTCAAATTCTTTGATATGATATTTTCTACCTTTTCCTTTGGTAGGTTCTACATCTAATAAATTGCATAGTTGTTTATAATTTTTTATTACCTGTCCTTCCTCTAATTTCATAGGCTGCTCCTTTCGATATATATTCGATTAGATTAATTAATTATTATATTTAAACATAGCACTTCTTAACTCATCGCTGTCATTAAAAAGAAAAACTTTGTAATGTGAGTTTTTATCGTCATCTATAACTCTGTATAGATCAAAACCCGCTCTTATTAAATACGTCATCATTTTAATACTTTTTATTACGTAAAATTGGTTATTATCTTTCATTAAAATAGCCACCTTTCGATTAGATTAAATAGTTTAAGAATAGGCTACCTCGCCCTTTCTCGTCCTTAGCCGCGTTGTCGGCTTAGGGCGAGGTAGCCGAATAATATTAATAGAATATAAAATATATAAAATTTATTATTAAGCCCCCGCCCGTTTCTCGCCCGAAGCCACGTAGTGGCAGAAGGGCGGGGGCTGATACATTATACTTCTAAACTACTTAATTCAATATCCACTGTACTTTTATTTACTTTAACAACTTTACACTTTACTAATTTATATAGATAATCTCTCAAATACACTTCTTTCTCTAAATCCCATGTATCTTGATTTCTAATAGTTCCTAACTCTTCACCATTTAAAAATAATTTTAGATCTTCTCTATGAATACAAATCGAAAGAATATCTTCATCAGATATATTAAGTAATATATTTTTAATTTCTTTTACATCACCATTGAGTTTTAATAACCTACATTTAAAATCAATAAAATGCTCTAATTCTGAATTAATTTTAAATATTGTTTCATTCTCATTAAATTGTATTCCTTCCGATTCTTTAGGTATCTTTAAATATACATGACCTCTGAAATCTTTATCTACTTCGAATGTTCCTTTTTTGTTTTTTAACAACTTATTATTTAGAGGAATACTTTCTCCATTTACAACAACTTTGTTATTTTTAATACTTACTAAATTTAACTTCTCTTTTATTTCTTCTAACTCACGTAATCTAATTATTTCCGATGTAATTTTTCCTTTATTTTTTTCAATATTAAGAAGTAACCCCTCTTTAAATATCCAAGCAAAACTATAATCTTTACTCTTTTTGTTTAAAAATTTATCATTCTTGGTTTTATCTTCAGTCAATACATAGGAGATAATGACTGCCGCACTTGCTAATACTGAAGGATCATCGCCTAATTTAATATCTTTATCCTCAAATAACTTTATTTCTTCACATTTATTAATCGTTTCTTCATTTAACTCGGTATACTTTTTATTAATAATCTTCAGTTCTTTCTTAACTTTATCTGTTTTTCTTTTCTTTTCTTCTTCTATTTTTTCTTTGTTAATCTCTTTTCTTCTCTCTATAAAATCATTATGAATGGGAGCAATAGCTTTAATAATTTTAGTCATAGTTTTACTATCAAATCTATCGTAATCAATTAACTTGTTATATAACTTATTGTGATCTATCTCTATATTTTCAGGTTTAACTAATTTTTTATTTAATTGCTTAATGCTACCTTCCATATACACTTCTAAAGATTTTACAAATTTATTGAAAGGAGATTCCGAATCATTATAAAGAAACTTTTGACCACCCTTTACATGTCTTAAGAAATAAGCTTTTTTCTCTGCATGTTTCTTGATGATTTCTGGTATTGCAATCTCATCTCCAATTCCATTTTTAGCTGCATCTATATAGGCTGCTTGTAAATACTTAACAACTGCAATAGGTAACTCAACACTTCTTAAGTCACCTTCTTCTAAAGCACTATCTGCAATAGTAGTCCCCAACATAGTCACAGCACCTATTTTATTTTCTAGGTTTTTAAGCTCAAAGATATTGATTATATTATCAATGTTATATTCAACGCCATTCGCTGTAACTCCATCATCATCATTTACAATTACTTTATCTTCTAACACTGCATCTAATAATATTGGATTTTTAAATATTCCTAATAAATCTCCATCCATATCCATTCCGCTATATTTAGCCATTTCAGGCGATTTATTAGATATCTGAACTATATTATGTAGGTGTTGAATCCACTTATTATTACTAGTAACAAACTTTTCTTTTCCTACTTCATGCCATGAACACAGTGGATTACGAATACAAACTCTATAACCTTCTTCTCCACTTGTATAAAATTCATAAGGATTAAGGAAACCTGTTACCTTACTTTCATCTCTATATCCTGCCCACTCTAAAAATTGAATCATATCCGTAGCTACATATCTATAATTACCTTCCGTCCATATTTCTCCTTTACAAATATCTTCTAATATTCCTATGATCTTATATAATACTTCTTTCTGAATATGAGGTTCCCATATTAAGTCTTCATTTTTAGATAGTGCTTCATAAATAATGTCTATTCTATCATCGTCTTTATCTATATTTTTAATTATCCCTAAAAGGCTTTTAACTGAAGATACATCGCCTTCTAGAGCCTTTTCGATATATCTCCCTGTAGAATTTGCTAATTTTTTAATATCTTTCTTACTTAGATTAAGAGCATTAATAAATTGATATGTCATTTTCGTGTATTCATCTAATTTATCTTTTGCATAGTTAGCAACTCCTAATTTATTAAATCCATAGAAGTCTCTAAGTCCTTCATACTCCTGGAAGTTTCTAAATAACCATTCTTTTTTATCAGAGCCATCTTCTTTCCTACCTACTACCTCTAATTTTGCCTTAAACATAGATTCGGGTATAATCATATCTAACTCATTTACCGAATACTCTTTTCCCCAAATGCCCTTTATATGAGTAATACCTTTTTCTTTAAAGTAGCTCTTAAAATCCATTCTCACGACTAGCCCTTTTATATAATTTTGTCTTATTTGCATTGCATTAGTTGTATAATTTAATCCAAGTAACTTACTAATCTTGTCAGCCACATCATAACTCATTACTCCATTTCCATCAAAAATTTCTACTTCTATTTCATGCTTATCGTCTTCTACAACTTCGTAGCCTACTGTATATTTGTTCATTGGTATATCTGGACTTTCTTCAGTTTGGTCGAATTTATATTTTCTATAATAATTTCCTATGTAACCATAAGGTTTATCTAATTCATCAATTTTAACTCTTCTGCCTAACTCTCTCCATTGAGCAGGAGTATGACCGTCTTTCTTTTTCTTATAATTTTTCTTTAAATATTCATTGGTGAATTTCTTGTTAATTTCTTCCGTTTTAGTTATATAGTCTTCATTATATTCCTCTTCTTTTCTAAGCAATTCTTCATATTTTAAATACTCAGGATCATTAATATCTCCTTCATACTTTTTAACTACCTTCACATCTTCATATATAGTTCTAGTCATATCTTCTATTACACATATTCTAGGTTGTATAGGCAATAAATAAACCGAACTAAGCATAAGACCTATAGCACTTTCAAACTTTGATATAGTACATTTTTTTGGTGTCTTTCCTAGAGAAATAAAATCTTTGAGCTTATCATGCCATTCTTTTTCAATAAATAATGTTCTAACCTCTCTAGTCATTGATGCAGATTTACCAAATCTAATATAATGTTTATCTGCTATGTATACTCCATTTTTCATAATTTCTATATAATCATCGTTATCTTCTTTAATTCCATCAGCTTTTAATATAAAAATCTCTGGTATATAGTTTTTAATTTTATTTCCCTCTTGATCGAATCTCTCATAATTGTATTCTTTCTTCATAATTCTATATAAGGTATCAAATATTATATTTTCACTATTCGAATATTCTTCTCTATTGTCTTTATCTAAAATTAATATACCTTTTTCTTTCTTAACATCACCAAATCTATAAGCATTAACATAATATTGTTTTCTTTTTATTTTCATCACTATCACTTTGCCCCCTCAAATTTTTCTCTCTCTATTTTTTCGGTACTTGAATAATTTCTATAAATTAGGTAATATAATATATATAAAGTTAATTAAATATAGGCACGTTTAAAGAAGTGGACTATTCCACCCTTTAAAACAATGACGAATAAGGATGGTGCCACCCATCCTAATTCAGCCCTTTATTTAACTTTATAATCTAATTACATAAAACTTTTAGAAAATGGATGGTTGCAGCCATCTTTTTTCTTTTGCCTATTTTTAATATATATGTTCACTAAATTCCTCCTTTTAAATAGTAACTCTTATAAAAAACTTCCCCTAAAACCTATGTACCTTTCTCATTCACATAATTTGACCCCCTTTTCGCCAGGTACGTATAATTTTTATTATAACGCACCTTTTTCTCTTGACATTGAATTTGCAGTGTGTTATAATTTACTTAGGAACGTTGTATCCCTCTCCATAAACTATTATAGCATGTATACAGAATTTGTCAACTAAATTTTGGTTATTTTCTGTCTTTTTTTATGCCTTTTTTTATATAGTTTCTACTACTCTATTTTTATCTAAAATCAGCCTTGTAAATATTCTATCTAAATTACTATACTCATCCAATAGCCACCAAAATCTTACCTTTTCATGTATATTTAAATTAAGATACTTATTATAAAAATAATTAGTCCAACCTTCTATATTCTTAATATCCATGTTTTTAACAAATTCCCTAATAGATCCTTTACCTTCTGTCTCACATATTCCATATACCTCTTCTATGTAACTATTCATATTACTTTTTAACATTTACAATTCCCCCTAATTATTATTTTAAATAACCTCTTTAAACCAATCTCTATATCCCCTATCCTTGATTCTTTTTGATTTCCCTTTTAAATTGCTTGACATCCATAATTCCACCTCCAATAAATATAATTTCTTAACCCTTATCTATATAATATAACTCTTAGAGTTATTTGTCAATAACTTTATGCGATATTTTATAACATTTTATTGATAAATTTTAGCTCTCTGTAATATAATATAATCATAAGAATAATAAGGTGGTGAATTTATGATCAAGATTAAAGTTTCAGAATTACTAGGGAAACATAAAATGACTCAAAAGGATTTAGCAGAAAAAGCAGATATAAGACCAAATACCGTAAGTCTTCTTTACCATGAGAAAATTCAAAGATTGGATGTTGATATGATTGATAAGCTATGCAAAGTTTTTCAATTAGATGACATTAGAGATTTAATAGAGTACCTACCAGAAAATACTGATAAAAATAATTGATAAATTTTACCATTAATTAAAATATAATAAAGGAGCGATTAGATGAAGTGGCTTAATGAAAACACATTTGAGATCATAGATGAAGAAACAGGTATGTCTATAACCATTGAAGGCAATCCAAACGCAACTGAAAAAGAAACTGAAGAAATAAATATGGAATTATTAAAAATACTAGCGAGACAGGATATATAGTTTATCTTGTCTTTTTTATATTAATTAGTTATCCATAAAGAAAAAGAGTAGTTAACAGTTAACTACTCTTTTAATATTATCTAGACTTTGATTAACTTTTATTATATCTACCACATCACTATCTCTTACTTTTCTATTAGTTACTACTATAAGTTTAGGGAATACATTAAATGTCTTTTTCCATACATCAGAGTAATATAGTCTTTCATACTTCAGTATATCTGGAGACTCATTTCTAGTCTGTATTTCTACAAATGATATCATTAAAGATTCATCTAATTCTTTGTATGCTACCAATGCATCCGCTCTAATATTGCCTATACTATACTCTTTTCTAAAGCCTAATACTTCTGTCATCGATGCTATTTCTCCATAAAATGATGTTAGCAATAAACTATGTTTCCACTGCTTAGGAAATTTCAAGTAATATATATAATCTTCGCATATATTTTTTCTTGTTCTTCTGATTTCTTTATCTTCGGTTAATGCCTTTAATTTCATTTGACACCATCTTATAGTTTTGTCTTTAAAGAACACAGAGTGTAAACATCTAGTAGTTGCCACTTTATACTCTTCTAAGAAATTAATAAGATCCATATCAACTTTATTAAACATATTACACCTCCTAGAAAATTTTTCTAATAATACTTTTATTATCATCTTTTTTCTTAGAAGGTTTACTAAAATCTAACTGCTCATATTCTTCTTTGGTGAGTTTATTTGCCATGACTTTACTTGTATCATTCTTTACTACTTTCCTTTTCTTATTCTTAATTTTATTAGCAGATTGATTTATTAGCCTTTGAGCTTGAGCATAATCTAAATAAAATCCTTGAAATTCAGTTTTCTTTCCTTTTAACTTTAATATTCCATGTCCGTTCCCTCTTAATTGTTCTAATCCATCACTATCAATAATCATTCTACTATCTAAAGCTTCATCTACTCTTAAACCTATCTTAGTCGGTATATTAGCTTTTATTTGACCTGTAATAACCTTTTCTGTTTTAGATGGTCTTTGGGTAGCTAACAATAAATGAATTCCTGTAGACCTAGCCTGAGTTGCCAATATCTCTAATGTTTCTATACTATCTTTAGTATTCTTACCTCTTAATATAGCCATCTCATCAATAACCACTATTTCATGTTTCAGTTTGTTTTTAGGATTTTCTCTATTATACTTGTAAATATCATTGCAACCAGCTTTAGATATTTTATCTCCTCTATCCCTTACTTCTCTTTCAACTCTGGTTAATAGTTTAATAGCATCTTCTTTATTTGTAATAAACTCCTTAACATTAGGATGATTCACAAATATCCTTAATTCAGTTCCACCAAACTTAAGATCACACAAATATAATTTAATATCTAATCTAGTAAGGATATAAGTTAATATAGCTCTTAATAGTGTAGATTTTCCTGAGTCTGTTTCTCCTGCAATTAATATATGAACTGCTTCTTCTAAATCAATTGTTACCAAACTTTCTCCATAAGTGTAACCTATAGGTATTTCTAATTTACCTCCAACATCCAAGTCATCATAATAGTCATATTGAGTCTTTAACCTATTTTCGTAAACCTCAAGCAACATATTTCTACCTTGATGGTGTTTGATATTCAGTCTGTCGCAATCTATATATTGATATATAGCAGACTTTCTTTTCTCAAAATCATCAGTTGACATACCTCTAGGGATTCCAAACCTTAAGCAATAACCATAATCAGTATTAATCTTTTCTCTTAATCGAGGTTTATTTTCTATTCCCATAGAATCCCATAACTTATACCATTTATTACTTTTGTGTAGAAAATCATCAATAAAGTAATAACTTCCTACTCCAAATATTGCTGCTGGATATATTACGGGTAATGAAGGAGCTAGACTCATCATCCCAACCCCAGTTATTACACACAATATACTTATATCAAAGGTATTCTTTTCTTTTTTCATTGTATTTCCTCCAATTTCCATACATATTTTATGACTTGACTGGGAATACTAATTATAGGTATAAGTTTTGGCTCGGTTGGAGCAGGTCGGTCATCCACTTCTCTCGCTTCCGCTCGCTCGTTCCTTCCCATAACTATATAATACTTATATCTAATTCCCTAAAAATACACATTTCTCTACTTAGTTTCGAACGAATAGAAAATGAACACTAAATGAACATCAAAACGAATAGATAACGAAGTAAAGTAGACAATCTATTTACTCAAAGATAATAATCCTTGAAATTGATTCTTGAATTGTGATAAATCTTTTTTATCTTCTTTTTTTATATTCTTAATATCTATTCCTTCTAAATAATCTGCTAATATATCTTTTAACTTCTTTCCTTCTATATCCTGTCTTATTAGGTTTCTTATATATTTGCTAGAGTTATTTTGTGATTTCAGATAATCATATAGTTCTATTTCATCTAAAGGGAAACTTAAAGGAAATATTTTTCTCATTTTGACATCACCTTACCGATTTCATTAAATATTTCGGCATTGCCAAAACAATAATTATTTACTTGATATGACTGAGGAATTAATTCTTTAATATAATCTTTTAATTGTTCTGATCCTCCCCCACCTAAGAGTACATATCTTGCTTCGGTTAGATTAGTTATTAGTTTAACCTTCTTATATATCTCTTCTGATCTCTCTTTAAATAAAGGTTCATATATAGATTTAAATGTTTCTGTCTCATTTCTTCCTTGAATAAATAATCCATTTTCAAACTTACTTTCCATATCCCAGGCAGAAAAATCAGTATAATAGATATTGTTTATGCTATTAGCTATTTTGTCATAAATAGGTAAGATTCCTAAATTAAAGCTATCGTATCCATCGGTGATATTGCAATTCCTATAGACACTCACATCTACAGACAATCCTCCAATATCAATAGCAATAACTTTTTCATTTGAAAATTTACTTACATCTTCTCCATATAAAAAACCAGAGGATTCAGGTAATACCTGTATATCATTTATTTTAATTAATTTTCTATTAGATCCTAATATTACTTCTGTTTGCTTTCCTACATTTAGTAATTTTCTATAAGTGTCTTTAAACCTAAAATATTTACCTATAGGTAATCCAAGATTTACAAGATTATATTCTAAGTATTTATCATAGTGATTATTTGCTAATGCGTAGTAGATACAAACTTTTGTATTGTATTGAGTTGTTTTAGCCAAGTCTGTTGCAAAATCGTATTTATAATTTAATGCATGGTCTCCTACATAAAACTTTTTATCATCCATCTTGAATATTTCATGTTGATTTATCTTAAAGTTATCCTTAACAGGAGCTACTATAGATTTAAATACATTTCTGTTAGAGTCCTTTGTTAAAACACTTCCTTTGTCTATTCCGATACTATCAATATACATCTAATCCCTCCTTAAATTATTTACACCTGTATATACCGTCTCCTTTACCTTTTAGAAAGTATATACTCTTGTAAATATATATTAGTAATATATTAAAATTATTAATCAATTGTGACTACTTTTTGTAATTTTTAAGTGTTTTTTTTAATTATTGAGGAATTTAGATTTAATAAGAAGGATTTAAGGAAATAAAAAAGAACTTTAATAAATAAACATTTATATATAAGAATTAACGGGGGGATAAAATTGAAGATATCATATAAGGGATTGAGAATTCGAATGGCTGAGAAGAATATAAGAGCAGCTGACATAGTAAAAAATGCTAATGTTAGTCAAGCGACTATGACTAGAATTAATAGAGGGGAGTCTACTTCTCTAAGTATCTTATATGAGATATGCAAATACTTAGATTGTAATATAGGAGATATTGTAAAATTTATATATGATGAGTAAATTTTTTGATGTGGATTTTATTAATTAAAATATAATAGATAAATAGGATAATAAAAACAGCCCTTATATTTCGATTCTAAGGACTTCAATTTTCAAGGTATACAATGATACCATAACTTATTTTAAATAGTAACTTGCCTACCTCAACAGGCAGGGTATAGGTGATAATTCGTCTTTTATACTATCCAACATACTATTTATAAATAATATAATTGATACTATAAAAGAATTTATTCTATAAAAAACAGCCCCTTCCAGGACTGTATAATATAAAACTTATTCAAATGTTTTTTTGTAATTAGATATTAATTCTTTAGTATTCTTTTTATATTCTTCTCCAGAAGGAAAATATAATTTTTCTAGATATATTTTATATAACTTCTTTTGGTCTTTATCAGGATATGTTCCAAACATTCTTGCTACATCATCCCAGCTACCTATTTTATCAATAAACTCTTTAAATTTATCCCTTGCAATATCTGCTAAAACATCCATAGTAGGGCTTATATCTGGTATGTTAGAAAAAACTCGTAGATTTCTTTTCTTATCATCAGATGATACTTCTTTAAAACTTATTAAAACTTGTTTTTTCTTCATAAATGTATTTCCCATACTTATATAATCAAAGATAGATATTTTATATTCATCTAAAATTTCTCCTATTTTGTTAAATTGAGAATTTAAAACTTTTTGAATTTGATTGTGCTTTATTTCAGTATTTTCTTGATCTAGTGGTTCAGTTAGTATAGTTTTTGACTTATCAAATTTTGCATAAGAGTACTCTATTCTCAAATCATAACTAACATTGGCTTTAAACTTTTCTTGATTGTACTTAAGATATTCGTTCAGTTTATCTGGAAAATCCCTTTCAAAGATACTTGCATTAAATTTTATTTCTATCATTTTGTCATCTCCTTTTTATTAATTAGTTGAAATATAATAAATAATTTATTATAATGGTCTTAATAGATATACTTTTATCCCACCACATCTTATTTTTCAAAAAGTAAGAAATGCTGGGTTAGGAGATATAATATTTAGTTAAAAGTTTAAAAACTTAAAACTTAAATCTAACTTTTGCTTCTAAATCTTTTGCGGAGTATTTAGAGGTTCGTTGTTCAAAGTTATGGAAAGTATTTATTTTAGCTCTAGTGTTTGCGGCACTAGGGTTATTTTCTTTTTTAAATGGTATTTCTTTTATTAAGTCATACTGTTTCTTAAGATTGGTACATAGCTTAGTTAAATACTTATATAGATCATTCACTATAGTACCCTTTTCTGTAGATATTTTTAACTGTTGTAAAGCTTTATCTAATATATCTTGTCCAAATTTTTTTAATAATAATGATTTTATAAAGTAAAGAGTCATACTCTCTTCTTTATCAATATGTTTTTGTTTTGTCTTCTTTGGTGAACTACTATCTTTATTCTTCTGAACCACATGTGTAAAAAAATATTCGTTAACATCATATTCTTGCTTTACAGGGTTATAATTTGTCCTTTTTATAATTAATCCTTTTTCAATAAGTCTTTTTGTATATTTGAGTACAGTATTTTTAGATACTCCCATTTCTTCAGCTAATCTTCTAATACCTACTTTTGCTATACAAGTTTGCCAGTTCATAAATTTTCGTATTGTTACATAAGTACTAATTTCTAATCCTTTTAATTTTGATAGTATAGAATTGTCTACAGCTGTATAGTAGTTGTTTACTGTTTTTTGCATCATATCCACCCCTATTTAGTTTAGTTGTGGACATTGTACCATGATATTAATATATTATGTCCTCCTGCAGCAGCTACTTCCATTGCTCTTTTTAATGATTCTTGTCCCTTTATATCCTTAAAGTCATAAAGAACGTCATCACTAGTAACTTTATTAAAAGATTTTGTTTCCCAAGGTTCAATAATCTCTGTTTCATTTAAATATGAAACTAATTGTTCTATGTTTTTAACTGGTATAATTTTGATACCTTTCACTACACCGCACTCTTCTTTATTATCAAATGGTATTATAACTCTTTTCATATTCAAAGATAATAAAGATATAACCATAGGAAGAGCTCCATCAATTTTAGTTACTTCTCCATCTAAAGATAATTCACCTATAAAACAAGTATCAGAAAAATCTATATCTTTAATAATATCCATACATTTTAATATACCCGTAGCAATAGCTAAATCCATTTGAGATCCTTCTTTTTTCAAGTTGGCTGGAGATAAGTTAATAGTAATTCTATTTAATGGAAACTGATAATTACTATTATTTATAGCTGTCCTTACTCTATCCTTAGATTCTTTTATTGCTGCATCCGGTAGCCCTACAATATTAAAGCTTGGCATTCCATTTGATAGATCTGTTTCTACTTCAACTATACTTCCATCTAAACCCTGCAAAACACAAGTATTAATTTTTGTAAACATACCCACATTACCCCTTTTCTTATATACCATTTTATTATTCAATACGTTTATCTTATAATCCTTTAATTTTTTTAAATTTTAAATAATTGTTTATGTATTATTTATTATCAATTATGATAACATCTATTTAGACTATTTTTTTTTCCACATAAGTAAGGTTTTTCAGACGTAAAAAAAGTAGACCTAGAAGTCTACTCAAATGTTCTATATTTTATTTTTTGTCTCATATACAGAAAGTTTTCTTTATGAATATGTAATGACATGATATCTACTCCTGGATAATCATGTCTATAAAAGGGTATGCGTTTACCTAATGTTAAATCTCCTCCAGCATATATACAAGAATAATTAATAAACATTTCATCCATCAACTGCTCTTTTATTAAAATTGATATCAGACCAGGAGATTCTACTAATATTTTATCTAATCCTAGATCTTTGAGTTTTAATAAAAAAGATTTTATACTAAAGTATTTATTATCTCTTTCATACATTATAATTACTTCTTTAGTTTGCTCAAGTTCTTCTTCATAGCTATTAATTTCTATTTCTTTAATTGGCTTATCTAGTCTATTAGAAATTTTATTATAACCCATTTCTGTGGTCAAAATAATTGTAGGAATATTATCCTGTTGAATTATTTTATGGTTTATATCTATATCTCCTTTTCTGCTAATTATAATATTCCATGGTACTGTCATACTTTTCTGTAAATCATTGATTCTTATTTCTTCTAGATTCTTATCATATATGTGTCCAGTTATATTTTTTTCAACGTTCAGGGTTCTACTACCAAATATGATTGCATCACTATAGGTTCTTAAAAGATTCAAAACCCATAAATCTGCTAGTCCTCCATCTGGGTCTAAAAAATTCCCTTTGGATATTTCATTACTCTTTGTTTGATCTTCTAAACCTATTTTACCATCTAATGTCATAATTAGACTCCCATATAGATAAGGAAATTTATCTTTTATAGGTAAATGAAAATCACCATATATTTCTTTTATATATTTTGGTGTATTCATATTCGTTTCAATTTTTGATAGAAAAATATTTCTCAACTTAACTTTTTCTTTCGAAAATTCTATCCTATGTAACTTCATATATACACCTCCTTTAAAATACTGAATATTTGTTCTAATTATATCTATTGCCGGGGTAATAGTCAAATTAAGACATTGTTCATCTTTTTCTAACATAAAACTTAGTTTTTTTGGATTTCATTAATCATCTTTGAAAATGTTGTAAAGTATATTATAGTTTTTATATCAAATAATAATATTATGATAATAAAATTTGTTATGTATGGTTTAATAGGTCTATTGATTGAAGTTTTTTTTACTGGAATAGGTTCCCTTATATCTAATGATTTTACATTAATAGGTCATACTTATATTTGGATGTTTTTTATTTATGGATCTGCAGTTTTTTTAGAAAGAATACATGATATTATCAGAGATAAAAACTTTATAATACGAGGAGGTGTTTGGTCTGTTATAATCTTTTCTATAGAATTTGTTACTGGTTTTTTATTGCATAAAATAATTGGTGTCTGTCCATGGGACTATAGTGGAAATTCGCCCTATACTATTCTAGGTTATATAAGACTAGACTACCTTCCTTTTTGGTTTGTATTAGGTCTTTTATTTGAACAACTTCATGATTATATAGATAATTTTATGATCACATTAAAAGAGACTCCTAAGTAGGAGTTTCTTTTAATGTGATCTTTTATGTCCAAAAGGCATCAATAATATGATTTATATCATTGCTATCTGAATAAACCTCTATAATATCAAACCTAAATTGGGTATTATAGAGGTTTTTATATTTTGCGTATAGCTTAGCTACATTTATAATTTTTTTCTGTTTTCTATAGTCTACAGCTTCAAAAGGATGACCATAGCTTGAATTTCTTCTCAATTTAACTTCAATAAATGTCACGATATCCTTATCTTTAGCAATTATATCTATTTCTCCTAGCTTTGTAGTAAAATTTTTCTCAAGTATCTTATAATCTTTTTGTAAAAGGTATTTTATTGCTATTTCTTCTCCAAAATTACCCTTACTTCTATTTTCTTTCTTCATATAATCCCTTCTTTTTATCAATTTCATATACAAAGGCTAAAATACCTGCTATTGCCTCATATAACTCCGAAGGTATTTCACTACCTAATTCAATAGAAAAAAGCTTATTTACTAATTTCTCGTCTTTATATACATATATATCTTCTTTCTGTCCTGTTTCAAGGATATTAGCTGCCACTATACCTTTTCCTTTTGCTATTATCTTTGGGGCATTATCTTTATTTGTCTTGTATTTTAGAGCAATAGCTACTTTTCTATTTCTCTCCAATTTCATCACACCCTAGCATCGAAAATGTAATTATCATAATCTACATCATCTAATAGATTAAATGCTGCAACTTCTTTTGAAATATTTATATTAATGATAAAATTTTTAATACCTGATTGAACCAAATGCTTTTCTAAACTATATTTGTTTTCCTCAAAATAACTTGCAATATTTCTATCCTTTAAATTAAAAGTTATAGTGTTTCTACTTTCAACTATTTCATATGTGATGTTAACTTCATCTAAATTAATAGTATTAAGTGAAAAATAAATTTTAAATTTATCTTTTTTAAATTTATTTTTATTTTTATTGAATATAAGTATTTTATCCAATATTTCTTCATTTTTTATTTTTAATGGATAATATAATAAACTCATATTTTTATTTATATTTTTTAAATACTCTAGTTCATTTTTTGTAGAATCTAATAATGTTTTAATTTGATTATTGTCTTCATTAGAAACTTTCTTATTAATTTCTTCAACTACTTCAGTAAGTTTTGTATAATAATTTTTAATAAAAGATTTATCTGATTTTTCTCCTAAAAAATATTTATCAATTTCTATTAAATTCTTTATTTTATCTGATAGTTTTTCATATTTATTATTTGATGATAAATTTTTTATAATTTCTTTAAGATTAGATGACAGGAAATTTTTTCCTTCAATTATATCCATTGTAAATTTTAAATTTTCAAGGTTTATTTTCATATCATTCTTTATTAGAAACAACAAAGATTTAATAGTATTTTCTTTTAATTCTAATTCTTTGTTATTTTCATTAGATTGTTTATCATAAAAAAAATTCTTTATGATCGAAGATTCTTTATCTAGTTCTTTTAAATTTAAGCTTATCAGTTTATCTAATTCTTTTTCAGATATTTTATTATTAAATACTTGATCTTTTACAATTAATTGCTCTTTATTATTTTGTAAAGAAGTATTATCTAATTTATTATATAATACTTCTAAAATATTAATATTTTTAATAGTATTTGCTATGCTCTCTTTATTAATATTCATATCTAAACTTACTAATCCTTTGACCATTTCTATGTTTTTCTTAGATTCTACAAGATTATATTCATCAATAACTTTGTTGATTAAATCTATAGATGTTTTTTCAGCTAAATTTTCCTCATTAGGTTTTAAATATAAAATTCCATCTTTCTTATCTTTAACTATAAACTCTAGATTACTACCCACTCTTGCATCAAGTGGAATTTTCGTCTCAGCTTTAACTATCTCTCCATTAGCCAATTCAATAAGAATTTGGTTATTTAATTTTTCTAATAGTTTAACATCAATTATTGTTCCTTTAATGAATATATCTTTACTAGTATTATCTATAGTTTTATTTAATAATGAAGATATATTATTTAATTTCATTACATCACCATCTATAATATATTTTTTAAGAAAGTCATTCTATGAATTGGTGTAGGCCCTAACTCTTTAAGAGCTTCTCTATGTTCTTTTGTACCATATCCTTTATTTTTTTCAAAGGCATACCCTGAATATACTTCAGATAATTCAACAATAGTTCTATCTCTATAAACTTTTGCAATAATAGATGCGGCTGCTATACCATGACATTTAGCATCACCCTTTATTATACTTCTTTGCTCTATATCAATATCTATTTTTTCTGCATCTATAAGTAACATATTAGGAACTATTTTCTTTCCTTCTTTTGTTCTTAAGTTTTCAATAGCTTTTTTCATGGCTAAGTGAGTACTTTTTCTTATATTTATTTCATCTATAGTGTTATTATCAACTGAACCAATCCCTACTGCAATTGCTTTTTCATGTATTATATCATATAATTTCTCTCTGTTTTTTGGTGATACTTTTTTAGAATCCTTTACTCCATCTATCAATATATCCTTTGGCATAACTATAGCACAGGCTACTACATCACCAGCAAGACAACCTCTACCCACTTCATCTATACATGCAATATATTCATACCCATCATTCCATATCTCTTGTTCAATCTTTAACATCTTAACACTCCATTCTTCTTTATTACTTAAAAATAAAAGACTTCCATTATATAAAGGGAAGTCTAATTATATTCTACTATATATTCTTTGGTCTTTCCAATGAAATAAATCCTATAGTACCATCTCTAAACTCATCTAAAAGTATATTAGCCACTCGAGAATAATCTATTTCTTGACCCTTTAAAATACATCCTCTCCTTAATGCAATATCATCCATTACTTGAAGAGCTGTTTTATTTTCAGTGGAAACATTATACCTAGCTTCAATTTTATCTGGGGCCAAAATCAATAATTTTTCAATTAATTTTAAAGCTAAAGTTTCAATATCCATTATTTCATCTTTGATAGCTCCAGTAAATGCAAGTTTTAATGCAACCTCTTGATCCTCAAATTTTGGCCATAAAATCCCCGGAGTATCTAATAACTCAATATTTCCTTTTAATTTAATCCATTGCTTACCTTTAGTTACCCCTGGTCTATCTCCAGTCTTAGCACTTTTTTTACCTGCTAAAGTATTAATTAGGGTAGATTTTCCCACATTTGGAATTCCTACTATCATTGCTCTTACAGGTTTGTTTTTAATTCCTCTTTTTAAAAGTCTTTCTTGTTTTTCTTTAACTGCGTCATTAGTTTCGCTTATTATCCTTGATATTCCCTTGTTTTTAATAGCATCTACTAATACAGTATTAACACCTTGTTTTTTGAAGTATTCTATCCATTCTTTATTAATTTGCGGATCACTAAGATCACTTTTATTCATAATAACAACTCTAGGTTTATTATGAACTATTTTTTCAATTTCTGGATTTCTGCTACTTAAAGGTATCCTTGAGTCTATTAACTCATATACTATATCTACTAATTTTAAATTTTTCTGCAATAATTCTCTAGTTTTTTTCATATGCCCTGGAAACCAATTAATATTCATTAAATCACCCCGGTCTTATCTTTTTGTTTTTATAAATATATAAAATAATGGGACTGTCCCCAGCCCCATAATCTTATTAGTAATTTCTCTTCTCTTTAACTCTAGCTCTCTTACCAGTTCTTTCTCTTAGGTAGAAAAGTCTAGATCTTCTTACGCTACCTCTTCTAGTTACTACTAGCTTTTCGATTTTAGGTGAATGTAATGCGAAAGTTCTTTCCACACCTACTCCATAAGAAATTCTTCTTACAGTAAATGTTTCTCTATTGCTTCCGCCTTGTCTCTTTATTACTGTACCTTCAAAAACCTGAACTCTTTCTCTATTACCTTCTTTAATATGGTAATGTACTTGAACTGTATCACCAACATTAAAATCTGTAATTTCTTTGCTCATTTGTTCTTGCTCGATCATTTTAATTATATCCATGTGTATAACCTCCCTTCTGCCTAGACGTTCATATCTAAAGGATAGAGGACCGTCCGTGTTACCCATGTTATTATAGCACAGAATAGTTGATATTACAACTTATTTTTATCCCCTATTATTATATCCTGTAATGTCTTATTATCTTCTTCTGATAGATCTTCAACTTCAATCAAATCAGGTCTATTATAATAGGTCATTTTAATAGACTGATACCTTCTCCACTCTTCTATCTTTTTGTGATTTCCTGATAGTAAAACTTTAGGAACTTCATATCCATTAAAATCTCTAGGTCTAGTATATTGGGGATATTCTAATAATCCATTATAATGGGATTCATCCATAAAAGATTCATCACTTTTTAAAACTTCAGGTAATAAGCGAACTACTGCATCTATTACTGTCATAGCTGGTATTTCTCCACCAGTAAGCACGTAATCTCCTACCGATATAATATCATCTACGTAATTTTCTATAATTCTATTATCTATACCTTCATAGTGTCCACATAAAAAAACTAAATGCTCTTCACTTGAAAATTCATTTGCTATAGATTGATTAAATACTTTACCCTTTGGGCTTAGGTATATTACTCTAGAACTATCAGTCTTAATACTGTTTATAGCTCTATATATTGGTTCTGGTTTCATTACCATACCAGGTCCACCACCAAATGGATAATCATCAACCCTATTATGCTTATCATTAGAAAAATCCCTAATATTAATGTAATTAATATCTACTATATTATTTTGGATTGCTCTTCCAATAATACTTTCTCCTAAAACCGATTTAAACATATCAGGAAAAAGAGTTAATACATCTATTTTCATTCTAATAACCCCTCTATAGGCATTATTACCATTTTTTTCTCTTCTAAGTCTATTTCTTTAACGAATTCTTTAACTGCTGGTATTAGATATTCTTTATCTTTACCCTTAACCACATAAACATCATTTGCCCCTGGAGTTAATACATCCTTGATAGTTCCAATTTCTATACCATCCACAGTAACTACATTTAGTCCCTTTATTTGAAAAATAAAATAGGTATCTTCCTCTAATTCAATCATATCTTCTTGAGTTATATAAATATATTTATTTTTAAATATCAACACATCATTTATATCATTAAAGTTTTGAATCGTTATTATTGGAAAGCCTTTTTTATACCATACCTTTTCAATAATATATTCTTTATTATCTATATACATTTTATTCAAGTTATTAAATCTTTGAGGATCATCGGTTAAGGGGAGTACTTTCAATTCACCTTTTAATCCATGTGTATTTATTATCTTCCCAACTTGTATTTTATTAATCATATTTAGCACCTCTTAATAAATTATAAGAATATATTTAAAAAGGGACTAGATAAACTAATCCCTTTTATATAATCTCTACAACCACTCTTTTATTTTCTTTAATAGCAGCTGCCTTAACAACGGTCCTTATAGCTTTAGCTATTCTACCTTGTTTTCCAATTACCTTACCCATATCATCTGGGGCTACCTTTAATTCAATGATAACCGACTGTGATCCTTCAACTTCATTTACTTCTACAGCATCAGGATTATCTACAAGTGCTTTTGCAATCATCTCAACTAAATCTTTCATTTTTTCACCCCCTAAAAGCTATTATGCTTTTTTGGATTCCTCAAATTTTTCAATAACACCATTGTTTTTGAAAAGAGTGTTTACAGTATCAGTTGGTTTAGCACCATTATTTAACCATTTAACAGCCTTTTCAGCATCTATTTTAATTTCTTTTGGTTCAGAAACTGGGTTATAGTATCCAAGCTCTTCGATGAATCTTCCATCTCTAGGTGAACGAGAATCAGCAACTACAATTCTGTAGAAAGGCTTCTTCTTAGCTCCCATTCTTTTTAATCTTATCTTAACTGACATTTTATTTCACCTCCTTAAAAAGTAATATTTATTTGAAAAATGGGAAGTTCATTCTTCCTCTTTTTTTCATAGCTTTTTCCATACCAGAAAACTGTTTCATCATTTTTCTAGTTTCTTTAAATTGCTTTAAAAGTCTATTAACACTTTGAATATTAGTTCCACTTCCTTTAGCAATTCTTTTTCTTCTACTACCATCTATAATTGATGGATCATTTCTTTCATTCTTAGTCATTGATTTTATTATAGCTTCTATCTTAACTAATTCTTTATCATCAACATTTAGATTCTTAAGTTGTTTTGAATTCATACCCGGAACCATCTCTAAAATCTGACTTAGGGGTCCCATATTTTTCATTTGTTCTAATTGATCTAAGAAATCATCAAATGTAAAATCCTGATTTCTTAATTTATTTTGTAATTCCATTGCTTTTTTTTGATCAATATTAGCTTGGGCTTTTTCTATAAGACTTAATACATCTCCCATTCCTAGAATTCTTGATGCCATTCTATCTGGATGGAATGGTTCTAAATCTTCAAGTTTCTCACCCATACCAACAAATTTTAATGGTTTTCCAGTTACGGCTCTAATTGATAAAGCAGCTCCACCTCTTGCATCACCATCAAGCTTTGTTAGTACTACACCATCTATGTCTAGTTTCTCATTGAAACTTTCAGCTACAGAAACAGCATCTTGACCAGTCATTGCATCTACTACTAATAAAATTTCATTAGGATTGATTTCATTTTTTATATTACCAAGTTCGTCCATCAATCCTTCATCTATATGAAGTCTACCGGCAGTATCTACAATTATAACGTCATTACCATTTTTCTTTCCATGTTCTAAAGCTGCTTTAGCAATATTTACAGGATTCTGCTTATCTCCCATTGAGAAAACTGGTATGTCAACTTGACCACCAACAACTTGTAATTGTTTTATTGCGGCAGGTCTATATATATCACATGCTACTAATAAAGGTTTTTTTCCTTTCTTTTTTAAAAGGTTACCCAATTTACCTGATAGTGTGGTTTTACCTGCTCCTTGAAGTCCACATAACATTATTACTGTTGGAGGGTTATCTGCAAAATTAATTTTGCTCTCTTCTTTACCCATTAAAGATGTAAGTTCTTCATTAACAATCTTTACTACCTGTTGTCCAGGGGTAAGACTTTCCATAACTTCATGGCCTATAGATCTTTCTTTAACTTTGTTAACAAAATTCTTTACAACTCTAAAGTTAACATCAGCTTCTAAAAGAGCTAGTTTTACTTCCCTCATTGCTTCTTTAACATCTTTTTCTGTTAGTTTACCTTTTCCCTTTAATTTTCCAAGAGTATTTTGAAGTTTTTCAGCTAAACTTTCAAAAACCATTATCTCACCTCCTGATTATTCTCAAGTAATTGTTCAAGGATCTTTGTTATATTTTCAAATATATCTTTATTATCTTTGTTAATAGTAACTGAATGCTTTAATTCTTCTAATAAAACCTTCAATTCCTTCGTTTTAAATCTATTGTTCTCAAATTTCTTTACCAGGCCTAAAGTTTCTTCATACTTATACAGTATAGATTCAGCCCTTTTTACTAAATCATATGAGCCTTGTCTACTTATATTTAATTGCTCACCTATTTCAGTCAAAGTCAAATCGTGAATATAGTACAGTTCAATTGCTTGATATTGTTTACTACTTAAAAGCTTTCCATAAAAATCAAATAATAAACCTATTTCAACCACTTTCTCAAACATATAATCAACCTTTTTTATTAAAATAAATACATCTGTAAAGTTATTAACTTGACAGATGTATTGTATAATAGATCTTACTATTTGTCAATTATTTTATT
Source organism: Anaeromonas frigoriresistens (assembly GCF_016820655.1). GTDB lineage: Bacteria > Bacillota > Clostridia > Tissierellales > SIT17 > Anaeromonas > Anaeromonas frigoriresistens. The sequence goes on along the minus strand of NZ_WSFT01000053.1, from coordinate 185,701 downwards.
CAGGAAAAATTGCATCCACAAAATTTTCTGGATCAAAATCCTGTAAATCATTTATTCCTTCTCCTACTCCAACAAGTTTAACAGGCACATTTAATTCTGATTGAACAGCAAAAATTACACCGCCTTTAGCAGTTCCATCTAACTTAGTTAAGGCTATTCCAGTTATATTACACGCTTCTTTAAATACCTTTGCTTGCATAACAGCATTTTGTCCAGTAGTAGCGTCAACCACAAGAAGAACCTCTTTAGTTGCATTAGGATATTCTCTACCTACTATTCTAAAAATCTTATTTAATTCATTCATTAAGTTTTTCTTATTATGAAGTCGACCAGCAGTATCACAAATTAAAATATCCATATTCCTTGCTTTAGCAGCTTGTATCCCATCAAATATAACAGCTGCCGGATCAGAGCCTTCACTATGGGATATAATATCTACATTTGCTCTATTGGCCCATTCAGATAGTTGCTCAATAGCTGCAGCTCTGAAAGTATCGCCAGCTGATAATAATACTTTTTTTCCTTCTTCTCTAAATCTGTAAGCTAATTTTCCAATAGTAGTAGTTTTTCCTACACCATTTACTCCTACTACTAATATTATAGCTGGTGAAGGATTAATATTTAGTTTGCTTTTTCCTTCAACATCTTCTAAGATTTCTTTTAATTCTTCTTTCAAAATAGATTTTATTTCACTGGCTTCAGTCAATTTTCTTTCCTTAACTTTATCTTTAACATCCTCAATTATTCTTTCTGTAGTTTCAAGACCCACATCTGCCATGATCAGCACTTCTTCTAAATCTTCAAAAAGTTCTTCATCAATTTTCTGATAAGACTTTATGATATCATCTACCTTATCTGATATACCTCTTCTTGTCTTTTCTAATCCTTCCTTAAGTCTACCAAAAAAACCTGTTTTACTCTGTTCAATATTATCATCAGATATATCATTTGTATCTTCAGATTCTTTTTTTGTTATAACCTCTTCCTGGTTATTAGTTAATTCCTCTTCATTTTTACTCTTTTTAAATAGTTTATTAAACATATTCTTCCTCCTAGCTAGCTATTTCTTCAATTAAATCAGATAGTTTTACAGATAATAATTTACTAACACCATTTTCTTCCATGGTTACACCATATAAACTATCTACTGACTCCATAGTACCTTTCCTATGAGTAATAATAATAAATTGAGTTTTATCAGAGAAATATCTAAGATACTCAGCAAATCTCACTACATTTGCATCATCTAATGCAGCCTCAATTTCATCTAATACACAAAAAGGAGTTGGTTTAAGTTTTAGTATTGCAAACAATAATGATATTGCTGTTAATGCTTTTTCTCCCCCTGAAAGAAGGCTAATGTTTTGAAGTTTTTTTCCAGGCGGTTGAGCTATAATCTCGATGGGACTGGTAAGAACATTTTCTTCGTCAGATAAAAATATATCTGCTTTTCCTCCTCCAAATAATTTTGAAAAAATCTCTTTGAAATTATCTTTTATAATCTCAAAGTTTTCTACAAACTGTTCTATCATTTTTGTTTCCATATCATCAATCACTTTCACAAGGCTCTTTTTGGCATTTATTAAATCTTCTCTTTGATTACTTAAGAATTCATACCTTTCAGACACCTCTTTGTATTGTTCAATCGAGTCAATATTTACATTTCCTAAGTCCTTTATTCTTCTTTTTATTTCTCTTACATTATTTTGTACCTTTGTAACATTTTCAATTTCTCTTCTAAATTCCAAAGCCATTTGATAAGTAAGTTCATACTCTTCCCATAGCTTATTATTGTAATTCTCTAACTGGGTTTCATACTTAGCTAATTTTATCTCCATAGTATTTATACTCTTTTGCAGTTCAGTTATATTTTTATTCATTCTCTTTAATTCTTCTTGTTCTTTATAAAAGGTGTCTAGATACAATGTCTTTTTATTCTTAATCTCAACTAAATCAGAATTACACTGAGAAAGTTTATCCTCTAACTCTTCTTTTTCTTCAGATATCTTTGCTATGATATCCTTAGTCTTTTCTATATTTATTTCTTTTTCCGATATCTCTTTTTCAATGTCTTTTCTTTTATGAAGTAGGTTTTTAATCTCTTCTTCTAACCTTGATGATATATTAATAATTTCATTTTTCTTCTGCTCTGTAGAGGCTAATTCCACTTTAACTTTTGTTATTTCTTCATTTAAATCTTTAGTTTCTTGTTTTTTATCTTCAAAATCTTTTAAATCTATTTCTATGTTGCCTTTTGTTAAGTTATTCTTTTCTTCTAGTTCTTTTATCTCTTCTTTTATATTATCAATCTGTACAACAGATTCACTTTTTTCATTTTCAAGACTCTGAATCTCTTTTGTAAATTTATTAATTCTTTTTTCTATTTCAATAAATTGTTCTTCCAAAGTACTAATCTTATTAGATGTACTATTAATATTAATTTTAAAAGAGCTTATTTGATCATTTAATTCCTCTAATGAATTTTCTAAAGTACTTATTTCCTCTTTAAGTGAAGAGTAGTCCTTTACTAAGCCATTATATTTTTCAACTTTATTATCAATTTCTTTTTTTAGACTACCAATCTCTCTGTCTCTACCTATTAAGCTACTATTATTAGTATTTTTATAATTACCACCAGTCATAGACCCACCAGGATTAAGTACATCCCCATCTAAAGTAACGATTTTAAATGAACTATTTATTTTCTTTGAAATAGTTATACCTGTACTTAAATCTTTAACAATTACTACTCTACCTAATAAATATTCAAAAATATCTTTAAACTTCGCATCAAACTTAACTATAGATGATGCTACCCCTAAAACTCCTTGATTATTCAGTATCTGTGACTCATAATCATTAAGATTTCTTCCTTTTATAGCATCCATAGGTAAAAATGTAACTCTTCCTAATTTATTCTCTTTCAAATAATCTATAAGTTTTTTTGCATCCTCTCTTGTATTAGTTACAATATTTTGAGCTGCTGCTCCAAGAGCTATCTCAATAGATTTATCAAATTTTTCATCTACCTTTATTAATTCTGCAACTACTCCTTTGACTCCCCTTTGTAAACTCTCATTCTTTTTGCAAGCTAAAAGAATATTCTTAACACCTTTATAATATCCTTCATAATGATCTTTCATATTTTCTAACATATTAAGTTTTGAGTTCCTACTTTGGATATCACCTTTTAGATCATTAATATTATCAGAAGTTATCTCAATATTTTTTCTTGAGCTCTCTATTTTACTTATTAAAGATATTTTTTCTTTATTAGAGTTATCTAATTGAATTTTCAATTCTTCCATTTCTTCAGTAATACAAGAAATTTGTGAGTTTAAACTTTCTTTTCGGTCAATTAATTGTGTTTTTTCTTCAATTATTTGTTCTAATCTTTTATCAATATTTTTATAAAAGGATTCTATTGTATTAATTTTACCTTTTTTCTCTGTAATATTATTCAAAAAATCTATTATACTGCTTTTTTTCTTTTCTATATTTTCTTCAGCTAAATTAACAACATCTTCTTGTGATTTTAGTTCATCAATCTTATCATCTAATATAGATTGAAATTTATTCATAGATAAACTTATTTTATCCTTCTCTTTTAATAGTGTCTCTAATTCTTCATTTTTTTCTTCAAAAGTCTTCATAGAATGTTCTAAGTCTGAATTAAGCCTTTTAATTTCTTTATTAAGAAAAGAGATTTGTTCATTTCTCAGTTTATAATCTCCTTCTTTTTTTTCATTCTCACTTTGGATGCATTGCTTCTTTTCCTGAATTTTTTCTATGCTTTTATCCATATTCTCTATAAGATTTTTTACTTCTTGAAATTTTTCTTCAATCTCATTTTTCTTTTTATTATTAAAGGTATATTGCTTTTCTACTAAATCCTTTTGATGATTAAGATGTTCTATTTGTTCCTTCAACCTTACAATTTCTCTTATAAATAAATTTACCTCCAAATCCTTCAGATCCTTTGTAAGATCAATATACTCACTGGCCTTCTCTGACTGAGATTTTAAAGGGTCTATTTGTTTAAATAGTTCATCTGCTATATCATTAATTCTTATTAAATTATCTTTTGTTTTTTCAAGTTTTCTCTCTGATTCTTTTTTTCTAGTTTTATACTTTACTATACCAACAGCTTCTTCAATAAGGTTTCTTCTATCATCAGACTTTGTAGATAGTATTTCTTCAATCTTACCTTGTCCTATAATAGAATATCCATCAGTTCCAACTCCTGTATCCATAAAAAGTTCTCTAACATCTTTTAATCTGCTTGAAGTTTTATTTATATAATATTCACTTTCACCAGATCTAAAAACTCTTCTTGTAACACTGACCTCAGAAAAGTCAATTGGAATTTCTTTATTTTTATTATCTAAGACGAGAGTAACTTCTCCAAATCCTAAAGGTCTACGTTTAGAAGTTCCAGAAAATATTACATCTTCCATTTTACTTCCTCTTAATGTTTTAGCACTTTGTTCTCCTAAAACCCACCTAATTGCATCTGATATATTACTCTTTCCACTTCCATTAGGACCTACTACTCCTGTAATTCCATTTTCAAAATCTATACTAGTTTTATCTGCAAAGGATTTAAATCCTTGTATTTCTAATCTTTTTAAATACATATTATTCCCCTCTTTTTGGTAAAAATCATATCAAATTATGCTTAAATAAATATTCTTTGATAAAGTATTCTTTATCTAATTTATATTTATTGACTCCATCACTAATTATTATATCTTCAGTCAAATTATTACCATTAACTTTTATACGAAAATGTAATTTAAGCTTTTCTAAATTTTCTCCTTTGTATCCAACAAAATTTGAAATTTCTTTATTATTTAAAGTGATATTTAAACTATCTGATTTAAAGTTTGTTTTTGAAAAAAACATATCTAATATATCCCCATATATTTTAGATTCAATGATCTGTCTGATAGCAGGATGGAATGGTCCTGTTACTATATCCTTATCAAAGGATATGTTATCAGTGGGCTGTAATCCAATTCTAATTACTGTAATATTATTATACTCAAATAGCATTAATATATCCTTAACATAATTAATTGTTTGATCTAAAGTTAGTGGATTATATAAACCATTTTTATATAGGGTTTCTAAATATGTTTCTTTAACTACTAATGTAGGATATATTCTTACAAAATCCGGTTTAAGTTCTATAAACTCTTTAGCTGTATACATGGATTTTAATCTTGTATCTCCTACCAACCCCACCATCATTTGTAATCCTAGTATAAAATCTTGATCCTTTATTAATTCTACTGCTTTATATACATCTTGTATGCTATGGCCTCGGTTACTTCTAATAAGAACTTCCTCATCCATGGATTGTACTCCTAATTCTATAATATCCACATTATAATCCTTTAGAATTTCTATTAATTCTTTGTTTATATAGTCTGGCCTTGTAGAGAGTCTTATCTTATCTATTTTTCCTAAATCTTTGTATTTCTTAGCAATACTAAGAAAAGATTTTTGAATATTTATATCTAATCCTGTAAAACTCCCCCCAAAAAAAGCTATTTCTTTTATAGAACTTTCTTTCATAGTACTTAAGTTATTTTCTATAATATCAACAACTTCTTTTTCCGTCATATCAGTATCTAACCCTGTAATTTTTCTTTGATTACAAAACACACAATCATGAGGACAGCCCTGATGAGGTATAAAAACAGGTATTATATAATGTTTCTTTGCCATTAATTAACTACCTTCTTTAAAGCAGATTTAGCCGCTTCTTGTTCAGCCTCTTTTTTACTACTTCCTTCTCCTCTACCTAAAACACTATTGTTATTTAAAACTTCAACAAAAAATCTCTTATTATGATCTGGCCCCTCTTCTTTAATAACTCTGTATTCTATACAACAATTGTTGCTTTTTTGTATTAATTCTTGAAGTTCAGTTTTATAATCTAAAAGTATTTCTCCCTTTACTGCTTCTTTTATGGTATCTAAAAGATTTTCTAAAATGAACTTTCTAGATACTTCTATACCACCATCTATGTAAACAGCACCTATTACGGCTTCAAAGGCATCAGATAATATACTCGTTCTATCTCTACCACCAGTAGATTCTTCTCCCTTACCTAATAATAAAAATCTTCCTAAGTCAATTTTTTTTGAAATCGCAGCTAAGGAAGGTTCACATACAACTAGTGCTCTTATCTTTGTTAATTCTCCTTCCGGATAATCCTTGTAGTTATTAAATATATAATCACTTACAATTAATCCCAATACTGAATCTCCTAGAAATTCTAATCTCTCATTATATCTTAAATTAAATTTTTTATATTCATTAGCAAAAGAACTATGAGTTAGTGCTCTATTTAATAATTTAATATCATCAAATTTATAATTAATAACCTCTTGAAATTTAATTAATTTTTGTTTCCTTTCTTTAGATAAATTTCTCATCGAATCCCTCCAATCATGTAGATATATTTGAAGATATTTTAAATAATTATCTAAAACATTTTCAACTATACCCTTTTATAGTTTACTATAATTTACACATATGATGCAAATTCTTTCAAATTATTTTTAAAATTTACAGTAAGAAAAGTCGACCTAGGTCGACTTTTTAAATATTACTCATACTTTTTAAATAAAACAGTTGCATTATGCCCACCAAATCCTAATGAATTTGATAGTGCATAATTTACTTCTTCTTTTATTGCAGTATTAGGTACATAATTAAGATCACATTCTTCATCTTGATTTACAAGATTAATAGTGGGCGGAATTATGCCGTTTTTTATGGCTAATGTAGTTGCAATTGCTTCTACTCCACCAGCAGCACCTAGAAGGTGTCCTGTCATTGATTTTGTAGAACTTATCTTAATATTATATAATGATTCCTCAAATAAATTTTTAATAGCTAATGTTTCGAATTTGTCATTGTAATAAGTTGAAGTACCATGGGCATTAATATAATTTATCTTAGACTTATCAACTTTTGCATCTTTAATTGCTAATTCCATTGCTCTCTTAGCTCCGCTCCCATCTTCTAAAGGAGTTGTAATATGGTTTGCATCACAAGTTGAACCATATCCCGCAACTTCAGCATATATTTTAGCACCTCTATTTAATGCATGCTCTAATGTTTCTAATATCAATACTCCAGATCCTTCTCCCATTACAAAACCATCTCTATCTTTATCAAAGGGCCTACTTGCTTTTTGAGGATTATCATTATTAGTTGATAAAGCCTTCATAGACGAAAATCCAGCTAATGCAATCGGAGTAATTGATGCTTCTGAACCACCAGTTATTAAAATATCTGCATCTCCTCTTTGTAGAACCTTGAATGCATCACCAATTGCATTTGTAGATGATGCACAAGCCGTAACTACTGTTTCATTAGGTCCCTTCGCATTAAAAGCTATTGCAATCTGACCTGCTGCCATATTACCTATCATCATTGGAATAAAGAATGGGCTTATCCTCTTAGGACCTTTATTTATTAGCTTTTCCTTTTGTTCTTCAAAAGTTTCAATACCTCCAATACCAGAACCAAATATAACACCAAATCTTTCATTATCTATCTCATCAGTATTTATTTTGGCATCATCTATAGCAAGTCTTGAAGCTGCAACGGCAAACTGTGTATATCTATCCATTCTTTTAGCTTCTTTCTTATCTATATAATTAACAGGATCAAAATCTTTAACTTCAGCTGCAATTTTTGTTGCATAATCAGTAGTATCAAATCTAGTTATATAATCTACACCACTTTTACCCGCTACTAATGCTTTCCAAAAATTATCTTTACCAATCCCTATAGGACTAATAACCCCAATCCCCGTTATAACTACTCTATTATTCATGACTTACCTCCTATATAGAAGTTTACTAATAAAGTCCCGACTGACGACGGGACTTTATTGTTATTTGTTGTTATTTATATAATCTACTGCATCCTTCACAATAGATATCTTTTCTGCATCTTCATCAGGTATTTCTATTTCAAAATCCTCTTCAATCGCCATGATAAGTTCAACAACGTCTAGTGAATCTGCACCTAAATCATTCTGAAATGATGACTCTAATTTAATATCTTCTTTCTCAACATCTAATTGTTCAGCTATAATATTCTTTAATTTCTCTAATACCATTACTAACACCTCCTTTCAATTTATACTGCTAATCCTCCATCTACTACTAAGGTTTGCCCAGTAATATATTGGGATAAATTACTGGATAAAAACAATACTGTGTTGGCAACGTCTGTAGCAGTGCCAAATTTATTTAAAGCAATATTTTTAAGATAAGCTTCTTTGATATCTTCATTAAGCTCTTTAGTCATATCTGTCTGAATAAATCCAGGAGCTATAGCATTTACTCGAATATTCTTCTTTCCAATCTCTTTAGCTAAAGATTTTGTGAATCCAATAATACCAGCCTTTGATGCGGAATAATTGCACTGACCTGGATTTCCAGTTATACCTACTATAGAACTTATATTTATTATACTTCCACTTTTTTGTTTCATCATTTTTCTAACAATTGACTTAGTTACATTGAAAGTACCTTTTAGGTTGACTTCTATAACATCATCCCATTCTTTTTCTGACATTCTCATGAGTAAGTTATCCCTTGTAATTCCTGCATTATTAACTAGAATATCAATTTTTCCAACCTTTTCATATGATTCTTCTATTAATTTATTAGCTTCCTCCATTTTAGATATATCAGCTTTTATAGCATATGCTTTTCTTCCTAAATTATTAATCATATCTACTACTTCTAAAGCTTTAGTAGAACTATTAGAATAATTTATTATAATATCAGCTCCATTTTGAGCAAGAGTGAGAGCGATCTCCTTTCCAATACCTCTAGAGCCTCCAGTGATAATAGCTGTTTTACCGTTAAGATCCATTTTGATCACCTCAATTAAATTGTTATATTAATAAATCTAAATCTTTTATTGATTCGATATTTATAATATCTACTTTTGTTTTTTGTTTTTTAGCAATTTTTTTTATAAATGTTGATAAAGATTTCCCAGGACCAATCTCGATAAACCTCGTTACTCCGTCATTTAGCATCTTTTCAATAGATTGCTGCCAATATACTGAAGTACAAACCTGTTTTATTAATAAATCCTTAATTTCATTTTCGTTAATATAATCTGCTGTAACATTGGATATAACATCACAATTTAAAGGAGTTATATCTATATCTTCTAAATCATTCTTTAAATTATTTCCTGCTGGTTTTAATAAACTTGAATGAAAAGGTGCACTTACAGGCAATAAAACAGCTTTTTTAGCACCATATTCTTTTGCTAATGCAACTGCTTTCTCTATTACATCTGACTCTCCTGTTATTACGATTTGTCCAGGACAGTTATAATTAGCTGCCTCAATAATTCCATTATCCCTAAGATCTTTAATTAACCTATGAGTGCCTTCAATATCTATACCTATTAAAGCAGCCATCTTACCATCGCCTTCTGGAACTGCTTCCTGCATATATTTCCCTCTGTTTCTTACAAGTTTTACAGCATCCTCAAACTTTATTGCTCCAGCATATAATAAAGCAGTGTATTCTCCTAAGCTTAATCCTGCTGTCACATCTGCTTTTACACCTTTATCTTCTAATACTTTTAATATTGCATAAGATGTTGTTAATATAGCAGGCTGTGTTATTTCTGTTAATGACAATTGCTCCATAGGACCCTCGAAACATAATTCTTTCATATTTATTCCCAATATATCTTCTGACTTATTGAACACATCTTGAGCAATTTTAAAGTTATTATAAAACTCTTCACCCATCCCGATATATTGAGCACCTTGCCCTGGGAATACAAAAGCTGTTTTCATGTACAATGCCCCCTTAACTATATATTACACAAGTAACTCTGTACTTTATTAGATTCTTTTATGATATCATCTATTATATTTTTGCAATTTTTTATATCCTTAATAAGACCACTACTTTGCCCAGCCATCACTGAACCTTGATCTATCTCACCATCAATTGCAGCTTTTTTATATGAGCCTATAGTTAATCTATCTATCTCACCTTTGTTTGATATATCTTTTTCAAGATTGATTAATTTCTTAGAAAATTTATTTTTAATTATTCTCACAGGGTGACCTGTAATTCTTCCAGTAACTATTGCATCTCTATCTCTAGCATTAACTATTTTATTTTTGTACTCAATATGAGCAATACACTCTTCTGAGCATACAAATCTGGTTCCAATTTGAACACCTTCAGCACCTAAAGATACTGCAGCTACATATCCTCTTCCATCTGCAATACCCCCGGCTGCTATAACAGGTATATCAACTTCATCAACCACTTGAGGAACAATAGTAAAAGTAGTAAGTTCTCCAATATGTCCTCCTGCTTCTGTCCCTTCAACAATAAGAGCGTCTGCTCCTACCTTCTCCATTCTCTTAGCTAATGCCACAGATGGGACAACAGGAATTACCTTTGTACCAATATTCTTTAATTTTTCAATATACTTCCCTGGATTACCTGCTCCAGTAGTTACTACACTCACCTTTTCTTCATAAAGCATTTCCATAATATCATCAACAAAAGGTGACATAAGCATTACATTAACTCCAAATGGTTTATCAGTCATTTCCTTCGCTTTTTGTATCTCTTTCTTTATTATATCTGCTGGTGCAGCACCACACCCAATGACTCCTAAACCTCCTGCTTCCGATACAGCTGAAGCTAATTCTGCAGTAGCTACCCATGCCATACCCCCTTGTATTATGGGATATTTAATATTTAATAATTTTGTTATTCTAGTATCAAACATAAATAACCTCCTACCTTTAGGATTTCCATTTCAATAAGGTAGCTCCCCAAGTTAATCCACCACCAAATCCTACTAATAATACATTCTCATTATCATGTAATTTGCCACTTCTAACTGCTTCATCCAATGCTACTGGAATTGAAGCAGAAGACATATTACCATATTTTTCTAAGTTGAGTTGAACTTTATCTAAGTCTATCTTCAGTCTTTTAGATGCAGATTCGATGATTCTCATATTAGCTTGATGAGGTATTAAATGATCGATTTCTTGTATTTTAACCTCTGACTCTTCCATAACTTGTTTAGAAGACTCCACCATCGTCTTAACCGCAAATTTAAAAACTGAATTTCCTTCCATTTTTATGAAATGTAATTTATCTTTAACAGTTTCTAAAGTAGAAGGTCTTAATGATCCTCCAGCAGGTTGAGATAATAAATCTCCTCCTGACCCATCAGCTCCTAATTTTATGGACATAATTCCTTTATTAGATTCAACCTTTGATAATACAACGGCTCCCGCACCATCACCAAAAAGAACACATGTATTTCTGTCTTCCCAGTCAATGATTTTGGATAGATTATCGGCACTTATAACTAAAACATTTTGGTATAATCCAGATTTAATAAAAGAGTATCCTGTTGATAGTCCATATATAAACCCTGTACAAGCTGCTTCTAGATCAAATGCTGCAGCATTCTTAAGTCCTAATTTCTCTTGTACAATACAAGCTGTAGATGGAAATGCCATGTCAGGGGTTACTGTAGTCACTATTATCATATCTATATCATCAGATCCTAATCCCGAAGCATCAATTGCCCTTTGGCCAGCAATCTTTGCCATGTATGAAGTAGCCTTACTCTTATCTAAAATCCTTCTTTCTTTTATACCAGTTCTAGTAGTTATCCATTCGTCAGAAGTATCTACTATACTTTCTAATTCTTTGTTTGTGAGTATATTATCAGGAATATAGCTACCAGTACCAATAATTCCGATACCAAATTCAGTATTATCCATTGTCACCCTCCATCTTTATGATTTCATTCTGAATTATTTCAACAACATTATTTTCACTAAATATTTTCGCTTGTCTTATTGCATTCTTAAATGCTTTTTCATCAGAACTACCGTGGGCTTTAATTACACCACCTTTAACACCTAAAAGTAATGCTCCACCATATTCTGAGTAGTCCATTCTTTTCTTAAAGTTCTTTAATCCTGATTTCAATAATAAAGCACCAAACTTGGTTTTTATATTTTTCATAAATTCATTTTTTAAAGCTGAGAAGATTGAAGATGCAAGACCTTCGGTTAATTTTAAGATAGTATTTCCTACAAAACCATCACATACCAACACATCACATTCACCTTTAGGAATTTCTCTCACTTCTAGATTTCCATAAAAATTAACTTTAGTTTCCTTAAGTAACTTGAAAGATTCCTTAGTTAGTTCATTTCCTTTACTTTCTTCATCTCCTATATTTATCAATCCAACCTTTGGATTGTTTATATCTAATACTTTTTCTGCATAAATAGATCCCATTATTGCAAACTGTTGTAAATTTTTAGGTTTACAGTCTACATTAGCCCCAGCATCTATGAGCAATGATACTCCTTTTTCAGTAGGATATACAGGAGATAAGGCTGGTCTATCAATACCTTTTATCCTACCTACAACAAATAATCCACCGCTTAACAAGGCTCCTGTACTTCCAGCTGATACTATGGCATCAGCCTCTTTATCTTTAACTAGTTTTAATGCTTTAACCATTGAAGAATCTTTTTTTCTTCTGATAGCTGCAACTGGTTTTTCATCAGTATTAATAATTTCATTTGCATTTAATATTTCAACTTTACTTTTATCAAATTTGTATTTACTTAATTCCTTTTTTATAATTTCTTCTTTACCTACAAGTACTACATTAACACCCAATTCATTAACTGCATCTACACTACCTTTCACAGTAACTTCTGTACCTCTGTCTCCACCCATTGCATCAATTGCTATTTTCATATTATCACTCCTATTTCATAGATACTAAAATAAATTTTCCTCTAAAGACTTCCTTTTGAGACTCAAAAATAAATACGTGAACAAAAAATTTATTTCCTCGTTTTCTTACCACTTCAGCTTTAGCTACTAATTTATTTCCAGCTTTAACTGGAGTTTTATACTTTATATTAGCCACTCCTGTTAATGCTACCTCAGCATCTATGACAGCCATAGCAATCGATTCTGCTTGAGCAAAGATATGGTGTCCTCTAATAATATTTGTTTTTTCAAAGGCCATATTTCCATTTGTTTCTAGTATAGATATTCCTGACTTACCTAATTCCAAATCAATAAGCTCACCAATAATCTCTTTACCACCTAAAGATCTAACCTTAGAATAATTTTTTTCAGCAACATTCTTTACTCTTTCTCTTAACTCTGGAATTCCTAGTTCTAGTCTATCCAGTCTTATAGTTTGAATACTTACATTAAAAATTTGAGTAAGCTCTTCATCTGTTAAAAATGGATCTTTTGATAATCTTTCTTTTAGTTCTCGTTGCCTATCTACTTTAGCAATTCTTTTTTTCATACTATCACCTCAAGTTATAACTTGAAATTAGTACCTGTTACTAATAGTTAGTATATATTATTAGTGATAATTTATCAAGTGCTAATTTCAACTTTTTTTATTTATAAATAATAATAAACTTGTGCATGTCAAATACACAAGTTTATTATACCAAATATTTCTTCATTTTAAAAAACAAGATAATAAAAAAGATAGCGTATAAACACTATCCTTTTATTATTTAACTTCTTTAACCTCTTTATTTTTGTAAAAACCACAAGCAGAACATACTCTATGTGGTAATTTTGGCTCATGACATTGTGGACATTCCATTATGTTCGGTTTCACTGCCTTATAGTTTGATGCTCTTCTTTTATCTCTTCTTGATTTTGATGTTTTACGCTTTGGTACTGCCATTAAAAACACCTCCTTATTAGTCCATTAATTCTTTCAGTTTAGCCAACCGAGGATCAATATTCTTATCTTCACAATTACATTGACCTTCATTTAGATCTCTTCCACAATTAGGACATATTCCTTTGCAATTCTCATCACAAATTGTCTTCATTGGTAAAGAAAGCAATATTGAAGATATAATTGGTTCTGTTAAGTCCAGAGTGTATCCAGATACTACTATAAGTTCTTCTTCAGATGCTTCTTCTTCATCATCTTCAAACTTAATCTTATAATCAAGAGTACTCTGCTCTTTAACAGAAGTATCTTTTAAGCATCTAGCACAATTACTTTGAAACTCAAAGTAAACCTTAGCCTGTAAATAAATTCCATCATCAGTATTATATATACCACCCTTTATTACTGTTGGCTTAGTTAATTTAATATCATTTTCCTCAGTTTTAATCTCATTGATTTCAATTGTATCATCCAGATCAATCTGAAAATCGCTTCCGTTGATAAGATTAGATAGGTCAATTTTCATTTTTATTCACCTCTTATTACGACCAAACTTAATTATATTAAGTAATATTAGTTTTGTCAAGTTTTTTTGTTGACAACTTACATAATATTTCTATTATAATACATATCTAGTCATGTACTATATTAAAGATTTAGTATCTCGAGCAATCATTAACTCTTCATTTGTAGGAATAAGAAGAGCTTTAACTTTAGAATCAGTAGTACTGATTACTGTTTCTTTACCTCTTACTTTATTCTTATCTTTATCAATGCTTATACCCATAAAATCTAAACCTTCACATATTGCTTCTCTTGTTTCAGGAGAGTTTTCACCTAAGCCAGCTGTAAATACAACTGCATCAACTCCGCCCATAATTGCTGCATATGCACCAACATATTTCTTTACTCTCGCTGTAAATTTATCTAAAGCTAATTTAGCTCTATTATTTCCTTCTTCTGCTGCTTCTTCGATATCTCTAAAGTCACTACTTACTCCTGAAATACCTAAAACACCTGATTTTTTATTTAGTAATGTATTTATTTCACTAATACTCATATCTTCTTTTTCCATTAAATATATAATAATAGCTGGATCAATATCTCCACTTCTAGTTCCCATAGCTAATCCTTCTAATGGAGTGAATCCCATACTAGTATCGATAGACTTACCATTTTCAACAGCAGTTAAGCTTGCACCATTACCTAAATGACAAGTGATTATTTTTAAATCTTCAAGATCTTTACCTAAAATTGCAGCTGCTCTTTGAGATACATATTTATGAGATGTACCATGGAATCCATATCTTCTAATTCCATATTTCTCATATAACTCATATGGTAATGGATAAATGTAAGATGATTCTGGCATTGTTTGATGGAATGCAGTATCAAATACAGCTACCATAGGTGTACTTGGCATTAACTCTTTGCATGCTTGAATTCCCATGATATTTGGTGGGTTATGTAACGGTGCTAATTCAGAACATTCTTCAATAGCTTTTAATACTTCTTCATCAATTATTACAGAATCAGAGAATTTCTCTCCACCATGTACTACTCTGTGACCTACTGCATTTATTTCATCCATAGATTTAATAGCTCCATGATTTTCATCAACTAATGCATTTAATACTATTTCAATAGCTTTTTTATGATCGTCCATTGGTCTTTCGATAGATACACTTTCTTTCCCTGCAGGTTTATGTTTTACTATAGAACCCTCTATACCTATTCTTTCTGCTAATCCTTTAGCTAGTACTTCTTCATTTGTCATATCAATTAATTGATATTTAAGAGAAGAACTACCACAGTTAATTACTAAAATTTTCATATTCATCCTCCTAGCTTCTTATTCTAACATATTAATGTTATTATAATTTCAATAAAAAATCAACCTTATATCTATTGTCGAATTATTCAAAAAGAATATAAAGAGAATATAGTTTGATTATTCAACCGATTAATATGTATAATATTATTAACATTTATTTGATTTATAAACTTTAGGAGGCAAATATGAGAGTTGTAGGACTTATTACAGAATATAACCCTTTTCATAACGGACATAAGTATCACTTAGAACAGTCAAAAGTTCAAACAAATAGCGATTATAGTATAGCTTTAATGAGTGGAAATTTTGTTCAAAGGGGCGAACCAGCAATAGTAGATAAATGGCATCGGGCAAAGATGGCAATAGACTCTGGAGTAGATTTGGTATTAGAATTACCTACAATATATTCTACAATGAGTGCAGAGTTTTTTTCTTACGGAGCAGTAAGGTTGTTAAATTCTTTGAATGTAGTAGATTCTCTTTCCTTTGGAAGTGAGTCAAATGACATTGAGTATTTTGATAAAATTGCTAGTACTTTACTAAATGAATCAGAAAATTTTAAAAACATACTAAAGAATTATTTAGACAAAGGGTTATCTTTTCCCCAAGCTAGAACCAATACCTTAAAAGAAATTTTAAATGATAAAAATATAATTGATATTGTAAAAAGCCCAAATAACATCCTTGCAATAGAGTATATTAAAGCACTAAAGAAATTAAATAGTACTATTACCCCTCATTCCATTCAAAGAATAGTAGCAGACTATAACCAGGCTAATTTAACAGGAGAGATATCTAGTGCTACTTCAATAAGAAAGACTTTATTAACAGATAATTCTTTTATTAAAAATTCCTATGAAGCTATGTCTACTTCAACTCTAAAGCATATAGATCAATACCTTCATAAATACGGAAAGTTTAATCAACTGGCTAATTTCAATGATATTTTATTATACAAATTACGAACTATTAATCCTCAACATATGAGAAATCTTATTGATATAGAGAATGGATTAGAAAACCGAATAATAGAAGCATCTAATCAATCAAATAATATTATTTCTATTATTAGCTCAGTAAAAACAAAAAGATACACTTATACAAGATTGCAACGAATACTTACACATATTTTATTAGACATAAATTATGATAAAAACTACATATTAAACTTTCCTTTGTATGCCAGAGTACTAGGATCTAACTCAAAAGGGTTTAAAATAATTAATAAAATAAAATCTAATTCAGAAATTCCTATTATTAACAAAGTAGCTGATTATAAAAAAAGTAATAACAACCCTATGTTTGATTTAGATATAAAGGCATCTAATATTTATTTCTTAGGTACAAACAATAATACAAAAATTAAAAGTAATTTTGATTATTATATTTCACCATATATTAAACTAGCTAATAAATAAAAAGCTAGTTTTTTTATAATTAATAATAACATAATAGCACTCCCAAATAAATATAATATAATACACTTAAACTGGGGGTCTATAATGAATTATTTAATATATTCTATATCATTTTTTATTACTATATGGGTAATTAAACAATTACTAATATCTAAATTTAAAATTAAAGGATTAATTTACCCAATTCTTTTTGTAACACTAATTATACTTATAGTATTAAACCCTAAGAATTGTATAAAAGCTGCATTAGATGGTGTTAATATATGGTTTTTTACAGTATTACCTTCATTATTACCATTTTTTATACTTTCTGAAATAACTATTAGATTAGGTGTAGTAAAATTTATTGGTTCTTTAATGAGTCCATTGATGATTCCTTTATTTAATGTTCCTGGAGAAGGAGCTTTTATATTCACAATGAGTATAACCTCAGGCTACCCCGTAGGATCAAAACTTATATCAAGGCTTAGACTTGAAAATAAAATCACTAAAATTGAAGCTCAAAGATTAGCATCATTTTGTTCTACATCAGGTCCCTTATTCATGATTGGAGCAGTTTCGATAGGTATGTTTAATAATGAAATTTTTGGTATCATTATAGCTCTATCTCATTATTTAGGTGCTTTAACAGTAGGGTTACTCTTCAGATTTTATAAGTTCGGATATAATTCAAATTATCCAATTCATAAATATAAAAATATGGTTGCAGACTCATATAATAATTTAGTATCAAAAAAAAATATAGGTTCTATAATGTCTGACTCTGTTAATGATGCTATGAGTACAATTCTAGTAGTCGGTGGTTTTATAATATTTTATTCAGTAATAATAGAGATTTTAGATTCTCTAAATTTTATTCATATTATAACAAATATAATTAATAACCTAGGAATCTCTATAGATGGCAATGTTATAAAAGGATTTGTGTTTGGTCTTATTGAAATTACAAATGGATGTAAAATATTGTCTGAATCTATTAATAGTGGAAGCTTACTAGTTATCACCCTTGTAAGCATAATTATTGGATGGAGTGGTTTATCAATTCATAGTCAATCCCTTAGCTTCTTTTCTAAAACTGATATTAATAATAAAATATATATTTTTTCTAAAATGATTCATGGTTTATTCTCAGGAATATTTACAATCATTTTATACCATTTTATAAATACTAAATCTGTAAATGTATTTAGTAATACTGTGTTAATTAGCGCTAGACAATTATATTTTAAAGGTTTTATTAATAGTTTTTATATATCATCTAGATTAATATTCTTTATCTTGCTCCTTCTATTAGTATTATCTATAGGGTCAAAAATACTTTACTCTATTTATAAGTTTGTATTTAAAAAGGACCTATCATAGATAGGTCCTTACATTCCATTTAACTCTTCTCTATTATTTTCTAATGTTTCAATTAATGAACCTACGTCCCTTTGTAAGTTACCTAGTTCACCTTGTACTGTTCTTAGTAATTCATCTGCATATTCTTTAGCACCTAATCTTATATCTTTTGCATTACTCTGTGCTTTAGAAATTATCTCATCAGATCTATCTTGTGCTCTTTTTGTTATTTCATCCTTTTCAACCATTTCTTCTATATGTACTCTAGCTTCTTCAATAACAGTCTCTGCTTCTTTTTGAGCTTCAGCTAATATTCTTTGCCTTTCTTCTCTGATCCATTCAGCTTGCTTAATTTCATCTGGAAGTTTTATTCTTATTTCTTTTATTATTTCTAATAATTCATGTCTATCAACTAGAGCTTTACCAGATAAAGGTATAGTTGAACTATCTTCTAAAATATCCTCAATTTCATTTAATAATTTTAATAAATCCAATTACTATTCCCCCTTCATTTTTTGGTTTATTGCTTTTTCTACTATATCCGGTACTAATTTACTTATATCTCCATTAAATTTTGCCACTTCTTTAACTACACTAGAACTTACAAAAGAATATTTATTACTAGTCATTAAGAAAAAGGTTTCTATATCTTCATCTAGTAACGTATTGGTAAGAGCCATTTGGAATTCATATTCAAAATCTGAAACTGCTCTCAATCCTTTTATAAATATAGATATGTCTTTTTCCTTTGCATAATCAATTAACAAGCCTGTATAGCTATCAATTATTACATTATCTAAATCTTTTGTAGCTATCTCTAATAACTCAACTCTTTCTTTCACATCAAATAGAGCTTTTTTTGATGGATTATTTAGAACAGTTACGATAATCTTGTCAAATTTTTGACTAGCTCTCTTAATAATATCTAAATGGCCGTAAGTAACTGGATCAAAGCTTCCTGGATATATTGCAGTCATTTTTATTACCTCCTCTATTTCAAAAACGAAACACTTGTATCTCCATAATTTCTTGTATTTATACTATATTTATTACTAAAAGCTGTTAAATCTAATGCTTTCTCATGTTCTACTATGATTAAACCGTCTTTTGTTAACAAGTCATACTCTATTATAAATTCTATACTTTTTTCAACTAATCCTTTATCATAGGGAGGGTCTAAAAAAATGTAATTAAATCTAATACCCTTATTTCTTAATACTCTTAAAGCCTTATCATATGTATTCTTATAAACTTCTGATCTGTCATTGAACTTTGTTTTATTTATATTTTCTAATATTGTCTTATAGCTTGAAATATCACTATCTATAAAATAACTTTTTTTTGCTCCTCTACTTAAAAACTCTATTCCTATACTACCACTACCAGCAAAAAGATCTAATATAATAGAATCAGGATGAATATCTCCAATAATATTAAATAAAGTTTCTTTTACTCTATCTGTTGTTGGCCTAGTATTTGTTCCTTTGGGAGCTTTTAATTTATGTCCTTTTGCTATTCCCGTTATTACTCTCAAAATTAATTCCTCCAATAACTTAATAATTTTATTTTAGCATATTACACTTTTGGTTACAAAGTATAATTGAAAAATATGAATATTTATGTTGAAAATAGTATAAAATAACTAAGTAGCAAAATCTATTCCCCTTTTGCTATACCTTCATCTATCACTAAACTCTTTCATAACAAACCAGAATATAGTAAATTAAAAGAAAGATTATATAATCTTTCTTTTAATTTTATTTTCACATTATTATTATAACCATAATTATTAATTAAAAGAAATTTCTTTTAAATTTTCATTAATAAGTTTATCTACTCTATTTCTGATTTTTATATTTTTAGGCAAATTTAAAGTAGCATCCTCTAATAAAATTTTTTGAGCTTCTTTTTGAGCTATTTTAAGTATTTCCATGTCGGTAAATATATTAGCTATTTTAAGTTCAGGAATACCGTGTTGTTTTGTACCAAAAAATTCTCCTGGCCCTCTTAATTCTAGGTCTTTTTCAGATATTATGAATCCATCTGTTGTTTTTTCCATAATTCTCATTCTTTCTCTAGCAACTTTGTTTTTACTTTCATTTATTAATATGCAATAAGATTTATATTCTCCTCTACCAACTCTACCTCTAAGTTGATGTAATTGAGCTAGACCAAATCTTTCAGAATTCATTATAACCATAATATTTGAATTGGGTACATTTACTCCTACCTCAATAACTGTAGTGGATACTAAAATATCGATTTCTTTCTCTTTAAATTTATTCATAATGTCTTCCTTATCCGAGGGTTTCATTTTTCCATGTAATAAACCTACACTATATTTATCCTTATATAGCTCATCTATCTCTTGATAAACTTCTGTTGCAGACTGTAAATCTAAAGTTTCTGATTCTTCTACTAGAGGACAAACAATATAAGCTTGTCTTCCTTGAACTATTTGCTTCTTTACAAAATCAAATACTCTTGATTTCATAGTATTATTAACTGCATAAGTATCAATTTTTTTTCTTCCCGGTGGTAACTCATCTATTATTGATATATCCAAATCACCGTATAATATCATAGCTAAAGTTCTAGGTATAGGAGTTGCTGTCATTACTAATACATCAGGAGTTTTACCTTTTTCAGAGAGCTTTGCCCTTTGTCTTACACCAAATCTATGCTGTTCATCTGTTATAGCTAGTCCAAGTCTCTTAAAGTCTACTCCATCTTGAATCAAAGCATGGGTTCCTACTAGGATATCAATATTACCGTTTTTAACATCTTCTAAAATTCTTAATTTTTCTTTAGCACTCAAACTTCCAACTAAAAGTTCACATCTAATTCCAAAATCTTTCAACAGCTTATTTATTTCATCATAATGTTGAGTCGCTAATATTTCTGTAGGTGCCATCATCACCGACTGATATCCTGATACAGTAGATTTCAACATAGCCAATATTGCTATAATCGTCTTACCAGATCCAACATCTCCTTGAACTAATCTATTCATTACCTTAGTAGATTCCATATCTTGCTTTATTTCTTTAAAAACACGATATTGGGCTGATGTTAAGTTAAAAGGAAGCTTATTTAAAAATTCTTCACTTCTATCATACTTATGAAATTCAATTCCTACCTTATTTTCCCTCAATTTAGATTTAATTAAAAATAAACCTAACTGTAATATAAGAAATTCCTCGAAAACTAGACGATACTTTGACTTTTTATAAGTTTCCCTATCCGTAGGGAAATGTATGTTTTTAATAGCTTCATCTATAGATATTAAATTAAGCTCATCCCTCATTTTCAAGGAAAAAATTTCATCTAATTGGGATGTGTATGTTTTAATTGTACTTTTTATTATTTTTATCATTTCATTATTTGTAAGTTTATTTGTTAATGGATATATGGGTACAATGCTTCCTACTCTTGAATTATCTTTACCTTTACTGTATATAGGACTTTGTATTTGTATCTGTCCATAGGATATATTAACTCTACCATTTACTCTAATTACATCCCCCACTTTAAAAGTATTATTAATATAAGGTTGATTAAAGTAAACCATATAAGCCAAACCAGTATCATCTTTTATAGGTATCTTTGTAATAGATACACCTTTTTTAGGTCTTAATGTAACAGATGATCCGGAAACCTTAACATATAGAGTTACCTTCTCTTTATTTTTACAATCTCTTATTTTTGTAATACTGCTTCTATCCTCATAGTCTCGGGGAAAATAAAATAGTACATCATATATTTTTTTAATTCCTATTTTTTTAAGTTTTTCTGCACGTTTGGGTCCTACACCCTTTAAGTACTGGACAGAATCATATAAATTCATTAAATCACCTCTAAACTATTATAAACCTCTACGAACATATAAAAATAATTTGTATGTTCGTAGAAGTTTAATTTTAAACCAGATTGCAAAGTTTCTTAACCTGATTTTTAAATTTTTCTGATTTTATATAGAATAAAAGGAGATAGTAACCTATCTCCTTTTATTCTATAGATATTAAATAGTAATATAAAGGCTGACCACCATATATAGTCTCAACGTCTAAATCTTCAAATTCCTCTTGTAATTTTTCAGCTAATTCATTAGCATCTTTCTCTTCAACATCTTCTCCATAGAATAATGTTATTATATCATTATCTTCATCTACAGATTCTTTTAAAAGCTCTAAAGTAACTTCATTTATACTTGAACCTACTGCTTTTATATCTCCATTAGTAATTCCTATTATATCATCTTTTTTAATTTCTTTATTATTAATACTTGTATCCCTTACCGCATATGTTATCTGCCCTGTTATAATATTAGTTATGGCATCTTTCATATTTTCAAGGTTATCTTCTAGCTCTAATTCTTCATCAAAAGCCAATAAGGCAGATATTCCTTGTGGAATAGTCTTTGTTGATAATACCTCTATGTTTCTCTCACTAAGTTCCTTAGCTTGGTTTGCTGCCAATATAATATTACTATTATTTGGTAATATTATAATGTTTTCTCCTGTCACTTTATCAATTGCTGATAATATGTCCTCTGTGCTTGGGTTCATAGTTTGTCCACCAGAGATAATAAAATCTGCATTTAAATCTTTAAATACATTTTCTATTCCTTTACCCATACTAATTGTTATAAAGCTATATTTCTTATTATCTTTCTTATCTAATTGAGTAAGATCATTATCCTCTATATGTTGATTTCTATGTTGAAATCTCATATTATCAATTTTTATATCGATTAACTCACCAATTTTTAATGCTTCTTCTAATACTTCACCAGGGTTATTAGTATGGATATGAACTTTTATAACTCCTTCAGATCCAACTACTAACATTGAGTCACCATACTTTGATATATAATTTCTGAATTCTTCTGGCTGATATTCTGTTTTATTGATAATGAATTCAGTACAGTATCCAAATTTTATTTCACCATCTTCAGTAGCTTTTTGATGTATTTTAATTTCTTCCTTTTTAAAATCTTCATCACTTATCACAATTTCTTTTCCTGTGATAGCTTCCAATCCACCCTTAAGTATATAAATAAGTCCTTTTCCTCCAGCATCCACAACTCCTGCTTGTTTTAACACATCTAACATGTCTGGAGTTCTTCTCAAAGCATCTTCACCTTGTTCAATTACTTTCTCTAGGAAGGATTGTATGTCATCTTCAGTTCCTACTAGCTCTTGAGCCTTCTCTGCAACTTCTCTCGCTACTGTTAGTATTGTACCCTCAATAGGCTTCATTACAGCCTTATATGCTGTCTCAGAGGCTAGTTTAAAGGAATTTGCTAACGTCTCAACATCTATTACCTCTTTACCTTGCAATCCTTTGCTAAATCCTCTAAGTAATTGAGACAAAATTACGCCTGAATTTCCTCTTGCTCCCATTAATGAACCACTTGAGGCAGCTGAAGCAATGGATTCAATACTATCATTACTATTATTTCTTATATGTTTTACCGCTGATTGCATCGTAAGAGACATATTCGTACCTGTATCCCCATCCGGAACAGGGAAAACATTCAATGAATTTACTGTCTCCTTATTTTCATCTAATTTATTTGCAGCATTAACAAATGCTTTTTTTACAATAGTGCTTTTTAAGTATTCAATTTTCAAAACCACTTCCTCCTAACTCTACTTTTGAACTCTTACGCTTTGTACATGAACGTTTACTTTATCTACTTCCATACCAGTAAGGTTTTCTATATTATATTTAACTTTATCAATTATATTATTTGCAACAACAGAAATTTTAGTACCGAATTGTACCACTATGTATAGATCTATAGTTAATTTATTATCATTACTATGAACTTTTACACCTTTAGTTAGATGTTCTCGTTTTAATAACTCAACTAGTCCATCCTTTGCATTTTTAAGTGACATACCTACTAGACCATAACATTCAATAGCTGCCATTCCTGCTATTGAAGCTAATACATTATCATCGATATTAATATTTCCATATTGATTACTAATTTTTCCAGGCATCCCTTAGCCTCCTTTTATTCTTTATAATTATATATATATTTTACCCTATTATTGCCTACTCTTCAACTTATCATTCTAGTAAACTATTTACCCATCTCTATTAATATAATCAAAATCAAATAAAATTTCAACTTTTTATTGCAAAAACACTAATTTTTGTGTTAAAATAATTTGTGATAAAAATATTGATATTTACGAAATAGCTTCTTGAACCATTAGAAGTTAGGAGGTGTTTTAAAATGGCTAAATTCTGTGAAGTATGTGGAAAAGGTAAAGTAAGTGGAAATAATGTAACATTCTCAAAGCGTCATACAAGGAGAACTTGGAGTCCTAATATTAGAAAAGTAAAGGCAATAGTGGACGGTACGCCTAAAAGAATATATGTATGTACAAGATGTTTAAGATCTGATAAAGTACAAAGAGCATTATAATACATCATGGCTTCCCTGGGGAAGCCATTTTATATTATCTATGTTTTATAACATCCTAAAAAATGTCCAACCTAATAGAAGAAATAATACACCTAAAATTAATAACCAAACTCCAACCGGAACAACTTGAATTATTAATATTAAACCAATTACTCCCAAAATTATTCCTATTAGTCTGTTATATTTTTTTTTATAATAATAGCACTTTCTGACAAACCTTTTCATAAAATAATCCTCCTATATAGGATATTATATTTTATTATATTAATATTTAGAATTTCTGTGACAAAAAAAAGAGACTATTACTAGTCCCTTGATAGTATCAATAAACCTCTTCCTGAATCAATTTTTATAATTCCTTTTTCATCTATAAGTCTATTACTTATCCCATATGTAGATGATTTGAAGAACTTCTCATTTTTTGTATCATATTCAAATCCTTTAAGAGTTACACCTATTAAATCTTCTAATAAAGGAACTATCGAAACATAATCAAACTTGTTCTTAGTTAAAGTAATTTCTTTCTCTATTACTAAGATCTCATTATTATCATCAATAATTCTTGCTTTCACACCCCTATCAGATAATTTAAATAGTAGCATTATATTACCTAAAGAGTGATCCATTCTAGTTCCTAATACTCCTATCATGGTTATGTTTTTAATGCCTTGTTCAATTGCATAGTCTATAGATAACTCTAGATCAGTTTTATCTTTTTCAGGAGGAAATGTATACACTTTTGTTTCGCTATTTTTATAATACTCTAAGAGTTTTACACTTAAAGTATCAAAATCTCCCACTAAAACATCCGGTAAAATACCTATATCATATAAATACTTACCTGCACCGTCTGCAACGATGATTATATCAGAGTTATCAACTAAATCCATTACTCTCTTATTACTTAAAAAATTTCCTCCACCAATTATTAATGCATTAATAAATATCACCTCTATAATTAAATATTAACTCTTATCTTTAAGATAAGAGTTAATATTAGAATAATATTTCTTTGTATTTTTGTGTTTCCGACTTTATATCCTTTGCTTTAAATATCCCGGATCCCACCACAAAGATATTTGCTCCCCAACTTTTTATTTCTTCTATATTATCAAGTTTGACTCCACCATCAACCTGAATGTCAATATCTAGATTTTTTTCTTCAATTATAGATCTTAATTTCATAACTTTTTCTTTCATTTCTTTTATTAAGCTTTGACCACCAAATCCTGGATTTACTGTCATTATTAAAACCATGTCTAAATTTTCAAGGACATATTCTATAGTTTCAATTGGAGTAGCTGGATTTAAAGATACTCCTGCTTTTATTCCATGATTCTTGATTTGTTGTATTGTTCTATGGAGATGTACTGATGACTCTTGATGGACAGTTATAATATCAGCACCTGCATCTACAAAATCATCAATATATCTTTCAGGCCTTTCAATCATAAGATGAACATCAAAGGGTTTATTAGTAATTTTTCTTAAATTCTTTATAACAGGAGCACCAAAGGTTATATTAGGAACAAACAATCCATCCATTACATCTAAATGAATATAATCAGCTCCTCCTTCTACTATTTTATTTATCTCACTTTTCAGATCACTAAAGTCTGCTGAAAGTATTGACGGCGAAATTTTATACATATCTAGTACCTCCTAAAGTTCTTTATTTCATCTAAAAACATCAAATAATTATTATAACGTTCTTCACTTATTTTACCTTCTTCTAATGCGTCTTTAACACCACATTTTGGTTCTTTATAATGCTTACAATCATTAAATTTACAATCAACACTATATTCTAATATCTCTGGAAAATAATCTTGCAACTCATTTTCCTCAATAAAGTTGATATCCAAAGAACTAAATCCTGGAGTATCCACTACCCATCCACCAAAATACAATTCCATTAATTGAGAACTTCTTGTAGTATGTTTTCCTCTTTTTGTTTTTTCACTTATTTCTCCTGTCTGTAACTTTAAGTTAGGTTGAATAGTATTAAGTAAAGAGGATTTTCCCACTCCAGAGGGGCCTGCAAAAACTGATATCTTATCTTTTAATACTTTCTTAAGCTCTTCTATTCCTTCCTCTTGCTTTGTGCTTGTATTTATTATTTCGTACCCTGAATTGTTATAAATATTATTTATTTTTTCTAATTCATCTTTTTCTAATAAATCAATTTTATTGAAACAAATAACAGCATCTAAATTTTCTTTTTCTGCTAATATCAAAAACCTATCTAATAACCATAAATTAGGTGATGGATCTTTTAAGGCAAATACAATTATAACCTGATTAACATTAGCTACAGGTGGCCTTATTAAAACTGTGTCTCGCTCTTTAATTTCCATAATATAACCCATGTCATCTATATCATTTAATTCTATTAGTACCTTATCTCCTACTAGGGGCTTTATTTTATCCTTTCTAAATAATCCTCTAGCTTTGCATTCATATAATCCTTTATCTGTTTTCACATAATATAATCCGCCGATACCTTTTATGATTATACCTTCAAGCATGTATTTTCCCCCTAAAACTTAACATCTTTAGTTTGTGCTTCTTCACCATCATAATACACAGTAATAGTTACATCACCTTCGCCTGTAATAGATGTTTCAAATTCTTTTTCTGAAGTATTATGAACTTCTTCATAGACTAGTTCTCTCTCTCCATCTTCTGTTTTATATACCTGAACTTGAACATCTCTATCTTCTTCAGATTTTGGTAATTTGAACTTAAAGTTTTTTGTTACTGGTTCTTCTTCTGGCTCTGGCTCTGGAGCAGGTTCTGTTCCTTTGCTAATACTGATATTTATTGCAGTGCCTTCTTCTACTTCTTTGCCTGATGGTTGACTTTGCTCATAAACAATTCCTTCTGGAACTCTTTCATTAAACTCATAGGTTATATCTCCCAATTTCAGATCATAGGCTGACAAACTATTTTTTGCTGAATCCACATTAGATCCAATCAATGTTGGAACTGTGGTAAGCTTTGATTCGGGGCCTTTGCTAATAACATAATCAACTTTACTCCCTTTTGCAACTTCTTCTCCCGCTTCTGGAGATTGACTTATAACTATATTTACTGGCAAATCACTGAATTCTTCAGTTACATTACCTTTCTTCAAATCCTTATCATTCAATAGTATTTCTGCATTATTGTAATATTGACCAGCTATTTTGGGTATTGTTACTACCTCTATTCCTTGACTTATGATTACATCTATTACACTTCCCTCAATAGCAGTTCTGCCCTCATTTTTACTCTGTTCTATTATTATACCTTTTTCATATTCTGAATTATATTCTTCTTTTACTACCGATATATTTAGCCCTAATTCTTCTGCTTTTAACTTAGCCTCTTCTACTGTGCTTCCTATAAAATTAGGTACTTGTACTTCGTCGTCATTTAAATAACCCTGCAACAAGAAAAATCCCAAAGCTGCTCCAGCAGTAATTAAAAATGCTAATATAATAGCTAGGGTTGCTACTCTTTTTTTCTTTTTGCTATTTTTCTTATTATTTCTTTTTGGTGATGATTCAGTGACTTTATTATTATTTATACTTTCATCATCAATAATAGGCATAGCTTGAGTCGGGCTATCTTCAAAATCATTAAATAAAATAACATCATCTTCTAAATTGTTTTTTGATAATCTTAGATCCTTTAATAGTTCCTCAGCAGTATCATATCTTAATGATTTATCTTTTTGAGTTGATTTTCTAATAATTTTATCTATATTTAACGGTATTGAATTATCGATTTCTCTTGGAGGTTTAATTGGATCTTGAATATGCATTAGAGCAACAGATATTGGACTATCACCATCAAATGGTAATATACCAGTTATCATTTCATACATTACTATACCCAATGAATAAATATCTGATTTTGCGTCAGTATATCTTCCCTTAGCTTGCTCAGGAGAAGAATAATGTACTGATCCAATAGTATTGCTTGTTTGAGTTATTGTAGAGCTAGTTACTGCCCGAGCTATACCAAAATCAGTTACCTTAACCTGACCATCCTTTGTTATCATAAT
This sequence comes from Anaeromonas frigoriresistens, assembly GCF_016820655.1. Lineage (GTDB taxonomy): Bacteria > Bacillota > Clostridia > Tissierellales > SIT17 > Anaeromonas > Anaeromonas frigoriresistens. Next base: position 156,830 of record NZ_WSFT01000053.1, on the reverse strand, counting down.
ATTATGAGGCTTTATATCTCTATGAATAATATGGTTTTCATGGGCATGGTTTAAAGCCTCCGCTATGTGAGTAGATATATTTATTACTTCTAAAGGTTTAAGTTTACCATTATTTCTTATATGTTGTTTTAATGTTATTCCATTAATATATTCCATTACAATATAGTAAGTATCATCTTCCTCTCCTACATCATATATATTTACTATATTAGGATGAGATAAACTAGCTGCTGCTTGTGATTCTCTGTTAAACTTTTTAATAAACTCTTCATCATGAACAAATTCTTTTCTTAATACTTTTATAGCAACAAATCTATTTAGTAGACGACATCTTGCTTTATACACTAAAGCCATACCGCCCCCACCTATTTTTTCAATAATTTCATATCTATTACCTAAAGTTTTTCCTATCATAATATCTCCCCTTTATTACTTATCAACCTTTATAATTATTACAGTAGAGTTGTCATATCCCCCATTATCGTTGGCCTTATTTATAAGAGCATCACAGATAACTTGAATATCTTCAGTAGTATTTATTAATTCAATAATCTCCCTTTCACTAACCATATTGGTTAATCCATCTGTACATAATAATATAATATCATTTTTCTGCAAATCATAAGTGTAAATATCTATTTCAATATCATTGTTAGTACCTAGTGCTCTAGTAATTATATTTTTTTGAGGATGATTAATTGCTTCTTCTTCTGTGATAGTACCATTTCTAACCAATTCTGCAACCAAAGAGTGATCTTTAGTTAATCTAGTTATCATATTGTCCCGTGCTATATAGGCTCTACTATCTCCTATATGTCCAATATATAGTTTGTTTTTATAAATACAACCCATTGTAACAGTTGTACCCATACCTTTATAGGATTTGTTTTCATTAGCAGCTTTAAATATCTCTTCATTACTTAGAGTCAAAGATTTTTTAATAAAGCTTTCAATAGATAACTTTTCTTCTAATAACTTATTTAGGTATATATCAGCATTAGTCTTTATTATCTCAATAGTAATCTCACTTGCTATCTCGCCTCCATTATGTCCACCCATTCCATCTGCTACAGCAAAAATTGGTAGTTCATCATAATGATTAATATAATAAGAGTCTTGATTGGTATCCCGTACCTTTCCCACATGAGAACATGATCCACAGTTCATAAAAACCCCCCCAAATTAATATTTCATATAATCACTTCTTAACTGTCCACAAGCAGCATTGATATCTGCTCCCATTTCTCGTCTAATAGTTGCATTAATTCCTTTTTTAGTTAATAATTCTTTAAATTCTTTTGCATAATTAGATGTAATTAAATTACTTTCCTTTATAGGATTTAAAGGTATGATATTGACATGGCATAACATTCCTCTAAGTAATTCAGATAATTTTTCTGCATCTTCTTTTCTATCATTAACATTGTTTATAAGAGTATATTCAAAAGTCACTCTTCTATTAGTTGTATTAATATAATACTTAGTAGCATCAATTATTTCTTCTATAGTGTACTTATTCGCAATAGGCATTATCTTTCTTCTTTCAGCATCAAAAGATGAGTGTAGTGATATAGATAAAGTTATTGGGATGTTTTCTTCTGCTAATTTATATATTTCTGGAACTAGTCCACAAGTTGATAAAGTGATATTCCTATTACTTAAATTTTGACCATCTTTATCATTTAATAATCTTATAAATTTAATGACGTTATCATAATTATCTAAGGGTTCACCAGAACCCATAAGTACAATATTACTTATTTCTTCATTTATATCTTTTTTTATTTTATAGACTTGATCTAAAATTTCTGAGGGACTTAAATTTTTTACTAAACCCTCTTTAGTAGATGCACAAAATTCACATCCCATTTTACAACCTACTTGAGTAGATAAACATAAAGAATTTCCATGTTTATATTTCATTCTTACACTTTCTATTATATTACCGTCTTCTAATAAAAATAAATATTTTATTGTATTATCTAGTTTAGATTCAAATTTCTTTAATATTTTAATATTTCCTATATAATATTCATTTTCTATCTTCTCTTTCAATTTATCAGAAAATACGGTTATATGTTCTATTTCTTCAATTAATTTTTCATGAATCCATTTAAATAATTGTTTTGCTCTAAATGACTTCTCACCAAGGGAAGTTAATATTTCTTTTAATTCCTCCAGGTTACAGGATTTTAAATCTATTTTTTTCAAATATATCCTCCTAACTTAAATTTCATTGAAAATATTATATCATATTTAACTCTAAATTATTTAATTCTCTTTAGTTTTGCAATAAAGAAACCATCAGTTCCATGGATATTAGGGTATAACTCAATATATCCTTTTTTTAAACTTTCATTATCATCCATATCTACTGTGTTAATTTCCACTAATGAATATTCATCATTTAATTTTAAAAATTCATTTATAACATTCATATTTTCTTTTTTTGTTAATGTACATGTACTGTATATTAATATTCCATTAGTTTTTACATATTCTGCTGCATTTCTCAAAATTGTTATTTGCATTTTTGATAGAGTATCTAAATCACCAATGCTCTTATTCCATCTTATATCAGGTTTTCTTCTTAAAAGCCCTAACCCAGAGCAAGGTGCATCAACTAAACAATAATCTACGGATTTCTTCAATGAGTCATCAAATATTAAAGCATCATACTCCTCAGTATTTATTATATCAATATTTAGTCTTAATGCATTCTTGTTAATAAGATCTAATTTATGATCAAAAATATCTCTTGAGATTATCTTTCCTCTATTATTCATTGCTTCAGCTATATGGGTAGCCTTACCTCCAGGACCACTGCAAATATCCAGTACTATGCTACCCTCTTTTGGATCCATGACCTGGGCTACAAGCATGGAACTTTCATCTTGAATAGTAAAATAACCTTCTTTAAATTCTTTTAACTCTGTGATATTTCTTGGCTTACTAACTATTAACCCATCCTTTGAGTAATTTGTTTTTTCTGCTAATATATCATGACTATTTAATATCTGAATTAATTCATCTCTGGTAACGATATTTCTATTTACTCTTACACTTAAAGGGGGATTTGTATTATTGGATTTTAATAGTTCTTCTGTAAAACTCTCTCCAAAATCCTTTATAAAAACTTCCACTATCCATTTTGGATGAGAATATTTAATTGATAAATACTCAATTAAATTATTTTTCTTATTAGGTAAGTATTCTTTACTTTTATTTCTTGAAGCATTTCTCAATATTCCATTTACATATCCAGATAGTCGTTTTTTATTAAAGCTTTTTGTTAGATCTACTGATTCATTACAAGCAGCTCTATCAGGTACATGCTCCATAAAATAGATTTGATAAACACCTATACGCAAAATCTGTAGTATAATAATATCTATTTTATTGTATTTAGTCCTTGATAAATTCTTTATGATATTGTCTATATAAAGCTTATTTTCTAACACTCCATATACTAACTCCCTTATTAGATTTTCATCTCTTATGTCCTTAACTACCTTGACTCTTTTATTAATCTCAATATTAGAAAATGCTTTTAATTCCTCTACTGAATGTAATATTTCCACTGCAATTTTTCTAGCATTATAATTCATTTACATCCTCCCATTTTATATAATTGGTTATAAGTTATGTATAATCATTTTATAATTCCTTTAAAAATAAATTAATTATAAAAAAAGGGGTATTTCCCCTTTTAATTATATTTGCTTATATTATATGTCTTTTATAAAAAATTTAATAGCCTCTTCTAAACTATCTATACTAACTTTAGTATTTATGCATGGACCATTAGGTCTCTCATTAATAACTCCTATCACTGGTAACCGTTTTACATCATTAATCCCACTAGATAAATCTCTTTCACAAGCAACAGCAACTATTGCTTTAGGTCGTAAACTCATAATCCATTTTCTTGCTAAGGTACCTCCAGTTGCTACTACAACATTAAAACCATACTCTTCTTTTAGTTTGATTATTTTATCTATATCACATTTCCCACACTTTACACAATTATTAATATCATTTGTTATTTTATACTTACATTCAGAATACTGAATGCAATGAGGCAATAATATTAATAAATCTTGTGGTTTTATTTTAATATTTTTTGATTTTATTAATAAATTATTTATTTTTGTATATATTAATCTGATTTTATCTTTATCTATTCTTGTTATTCTAGCTAGTGCTACTAGTATTGGATAATATAAAGATACAGAATAATATAATATCTTAGATTCTATCTTATTTAACTTTTTTTCTTTAAAAAGTTTTAATGTAAATATAATTATCAAAAAGATACTTATTAATACTAACGAAAATATAAATGAAAATATTAAAACAATATCTTTTATTAATGTAAAATTATCTGTTAAACTTATTGATAGTCCTATTATTAACATTATAGAAATTATTAAAACCATATATGAAAGCACTATTATGAAACTTTTTTCTTCCTTCAATTCATCACATCCAAATTTACTTACTTAATTTTTTTCCTATTTCAATAGTATTCCCCTTTAAAAAGTCCTTTACTTTCATTCTTTTCTTACCAGGAAATTGAATTTCTTCAATAATTATAACTCCATTTGAGACTTTGACATAGATTCCTTCATCCTGAACTTTTACTATTTCTCCCTTTGTACCACTAAAAGTCTCATTCAATGTATCTACTTTGTATATTTTAAATTTATTTCCATCATAATAGCTATATGCTACAGGCCAAGGGTTTGTACCTCTTACTAGATTTTTAATGTCCTCCTTATTTATATCCCAGTCAATTTCCCCTAATGTTTTATCCATCATTGGAGCATAAGTAGATAAATCATGATTTTGTTTTTCTGGTATTATTGTATTATTTTCAAGGCCATCTAATGTTTTAATGATTAGCTCTGCCCCTATATTCATTAATTCATCATGAAGTTCTCCAGCTGTCATATCTTCAGGTATTAAAATCTTTTCTTTTAAAAGCATATCCCCACTATCAAGACCTTTTTCCATTATCATCGTAGTTATTCCTGACTCTTTTTCACCATTTATTATAGCCCAATTTATTGGTGCAGCTCCTCTATATTTAGGTAGCAGAGAAGCATGTATATTAACACAACCATATTTAGGGATATTTAGAATATTCTCCTTCAATATCTGTCCATAAGCTACTACTACAATTACATCTGGATTTATATTACTAATCTTTTCAAAACTTTCAGGAGTATTTATATTCATTGGTTGATAAATTTCTAATCCCAATTCTACCCCTTTACTTTTAACAGGGGTAGGAAGTAATTTCTTGCCCCTACCCTTTGGTTTATCAGGTTGTGTTATTACTAATTCTATAGAGTGACCTTCATTATGCAGTTTTTCAAGAGCTGGAACTGCAAAATCTGGTGTACCCATAAACACTATATTCATAAAACCTACTCCTCTTCTTTTTCTAATTTATCAATATATAGTACTCCATCTAAGTGATCAATTTCATGACATAATGCCCTAGCTAATAAACCATCTGTTTCTATAATTATATCTTCACCATTAATATCCATATATTTAACCTTTACTCTCTCTGGTCTCTTTACCATACCAGATTCATCAGGTATGCTTAAACATCCTTCTACGTCTATGGATTCTCCCTTTTGTTCAATTATTTCAGGGTTTATAAGTTTTATTGGTCCTTCACCAATATCAATAACTACAGCTCTTTTTAATATACCAATTTGAGGGGCTGCTAGTCCTATTCCATCCTCTTTATACATTGTATCAACCATATCATCTAATAAAGTTAATAACCTATCATTTATATTTTCGATTTTTCTAGACTTCTTTCTTAAAACTGGATCGCCTACAAATCTTAATTGTCTAATTGCCATTTTAATACCTCCTATATAACTGAATTTGGATTAATATCTATGCTAATCGTAATTTGATTTATAGGTATATTATACTTATTTTTAATACATACCCAATATATGATATTCTTTATCATATTTAAATCTTTATCATTAGCTTTTACTAATATTTGCCATCTATACTTGTTTTTTATTTTCGGTATAGGTGCAGGATTTGGCCCCACTATACTATTATTTATGTCAAATTTACTATTCTTATACTCTATATTTTTTATTATAACATCTGAGACCCTCTTTGTTATATTTTCTAATGATTTTTGATTTGTACTACTGAATACTATAGATATTATATTAGTAAAGGGTGGATAATTAAATGCTTTCCTTAACTGTATTTCCTCTTCATAAAATCCTTTATAATCATGCTGCTTTGCATAGAGTATACTATAGTGATTAGGATCATATGTTTGAATTATTACACTCCCCTTATCTTCACCTCTTCCTGCTCTACCAGCCACCTGAGTAAGTAATTGAAAAGTCCTCTCAGAAGCTCTAAAGTCAGGTAAATTAAGTGTCAAGTCTGCAGCTACTACACCTACTAAGGTTACATTAGGAAAATCTAATCCCTTTGAAATCATTTGTGTACCCACTAATATATCAACTTTCTTATTTCTAAACCTATTTAATATTTCCTCATGGCTATTTTTTTTACTAGTGGTATCTAAATCCATTCTTTCTACTGGATTTTTTTCAAAGTTTTCCTTTACAATTTCTTCAACTCTCTGAGTTCCAATACCAAAGTATTTTATATATTTACTTTCACAGTCAGGACATATTTCAGGAGGTTTCTTAGCAAATCCACAGTAATGGCACTTAAGCCAACCTTTATTTTTGTGATAAGTTAATGAAATATCACAATGAGGGCATTTCTCTACATAGCCGCATTTTCTACAAGAAATAAAAGTAGAAAAACCTCTTCTATTTAAAAATAAAATTACCTGATTATTATTATTTAAACTACTATTAATTTCACTATATAAATCCTCACTAATAATTGATTTATTGCCTTTCTCTAATTCGTATCTCATATCGATTATTTTTACATCAGGCATATTCTGATTATTAGCTCGTTTATTCATTTCAATTAAATTATATACACCATTTTTAGCTAAATAATATGAATTTATAGATGGAGTAGCTGATCCTAAAACCAATACCGAACTTTCTAACTCACATCTTTTTTCAGCTACTTTTATAGTATCATATTTAGGATTCATACTTGATTTATAACTATTTTCATGTTCTTCATCTATTATAATAATACCTAAATTACTGAAAGGTGCAAACACAGCAGATCTAGCTCCTATTGCTATATCTACTTTACCTTCTTTTATTTTTCTCCATTGATCATATCTCTCGCCTAAAGAAAGTTTACTATGAAGAATAGCTATTTTTTTACCAAATCTACTTACAAACCTCTCTACAGTCTGAGGTGTTAGAGAAATTTCTGGAATCAATACTATAGCTTGTTTATCTTCACTTAATACTTTTTCGATTAATTGTAAATATACTTCTGTTTTTCCACTACCTGTAACACCATGAATTAGAAATTTATCATCAAATTCTTTTATTATACTATCATATATTATTTCGTGACAAATTCTTTGTTCTTCAGTTAGAATTTTATTGTTTGTTTTATTGAATTCTTTATTCAGTATTTCTCTAGTTACTTCCTGATCAACTATTTTTATCATTTTTTTATCTTCTAGGGCTCTAATAGATGAATTATTTGAATTAGTCATTTCTATGAGCTCAGATAGCTTAATAACGCTATAATCCTTTAAAAAAATAATAATCTCTTTTTGTTTATGAGCTCTACTATTAATCTTTTTTAAGGCTTCCGACATATTTTCATTATCAAAAAGTTTTAATACAAATTTTTCAGATTTCTTATTAACTTCCTGTTCTATTTTGGTTTCAATATCAATAATACCTTTATTAATTAAGGATTTTATACTGCTATGAATATGGTTTATCTCTAAATGTTTCTTTAAATTCTCTAGAGATTCTCCATTATTTTCCTTTAAATAATCTAATATTTTCTTTTGATTATTTGATTGTATATCATCCATTTTTTCCTCAGCAGAATCTAATAGATAAATACACTGTTTAACTTTTTGAGTGATACCGGTAGGCATTATTGTTTTAAACACTTCAATATATTGTGCTAGGTACTCTCGCCTCATCCATATTCCTAACTCTATTAACTCTTTAGATAGAATAGGATCTTCATCTATTATGTCACTTATATTTTTCAACTTTTTCTCATCAAAATTAATTGAATTTGTTATATTTATTATTAAACCTTGTAAAGATTTATTACCTTTACCAAAAGGAACCATAACTCTCATTCCTATTTTAACCCTATCCTTCATATCAAATGGTATTTTATATGTATAAAGGGTATCAGTGTTAGAGCTCTGATTGTCTACTATTATTTCTGCAAATATACCCATTTATATCAGCCTCTCCAAGTTTTTGTTTACTCTATTATATCAAATTTCATTATAAGCGGTTTACATTTTATCATAAAAAATTGAAGCTAGTAAACTAGCTTCATCTTTTTATTTAATATTATCTAAAATTATTTTAGCTAAATTCTTCTTACTCATTAAAGGATATTCTTTTCTTGTTCCATCATTTTTTAATATTATAGCTTTATTAGTATCTCCTTTAAATCCAGCACCCTTTTCTGAAATATTGTTAGCAACTATCATATCAAGATTTTTATTTTTCATTTTCCCATTAGCATACTCTTCCATATGTTCTGTTTCTGCTGCAAATCCTATAATCTTTTGAGCCTTTTTAATTTCTCCACATTTTCTTAAAATATCAGGATTACGAGTAAATTCTATAGACATATCTCCTTCTGATTTTTTTATTTTATTTTTACTATAATATAATGGTCTATAATCAGAAGGTGCTGCAGCTTTTATAAGTATATTAGTAGAACTAAAATATTTTATAGTTTGCTCATACATTTCTTCGGTAGTTTTTATATCAATTACCTTAACTCCAGAAGGCTTTTGAAGATTCGTGGGTCCAGTGATTAAAGTTACATTTGCTCCTCTATCTCTGGCTTCTTCAGCTAAACTATATCCCATTTTCCCACTAGAATGATTAGTTATATACCTAACAGGATCAATAGCCTCTAAAGTGGGTCCTGCAGTAATTAAAACATCTTTTCCTTTAAAGTCTTTTTTTTTATTAAAATGATCAACTACATAATCCACTATTGTTTGAGGATCTGCCAACTTACCTGGGCCTATATCACCACAAGCTAGCCTTCCTTCTCCTGGTGGTATAAATTCATATCCTAAATTCTGAAGTTTTTCCATGTTTTGCTTATATAATGGATTCATAAACATCTGAGTATTCATAGCTGGAGCAAAAATCACTTGGGATTTAGTAGCCATTATTGTAGTACTTAACATATCATCTGCAATTCCATTAGCAACCTTACCTATTATGTTAGCTGTGGCAGGAACTATTAAAAATATATCAGCTTTTTGTGCTAAACTTATATGTTCTATATCCCATTTTAATGGTTCCTTAAACATATCTACTGTTACAAAATTTTGTGACATCGATTGAAATGTTAATGGAGTAACAAATTTAGTAGCGGATTCGGTCATTATTATATCAATATTAGCATTCAACTTCTTCAAACGACTTACTACATCCACTGCTTTATAAACAGCTATTCCTCCTGTAACCCCTAAAACAATATTTTTATCCTTAAGCATAATACTCACTCCCTATTTAATACTTGTCATATCAGGTCTTGTGTAAGTTACTTTATCCTCTGCTACTTCATGTAGTGCTATGGAAACTGGTTTAGTGGAGTTTACATCCACAAATGGATCACTACCTTCTACTAATTGTCTAGCTCTTTTTGATACTAATAATACTAAAGTGTATCTACTATCAACTTTTTTTAAAATGTCATTAACTGAAGGATATAACATTTTTTATACCTCCTCTATATTTTTAATTAGATTTTTTTGTCTATTTACTTTACATTTTTCAGCTTTAATAATTGCTTTTATATTATCTACTGCAGACTCTACTGTATCATTTAATACACCATAATCATACTTAAATACATACTTCAATTCTTTATAAGCGGACTCTAATCTATTAAGCATTGCTTCTTTTGTTTCTGTTCCTCTTTTTTCTATTCTGTTTTTCAACTCTTCCATTGAAGGTGGAAGTATAAATATAAATACACCATCTGGATATATTTCTTTAACTGAAAGAGCTCCTTGAATATCAATTTCTAAAAGAACATCTTTTCCCTCTTCTAACATATCTAATACATTACTCTTAGGAGTACCATAATAGTTGCCATACACCTCAGCATGCTCTAAGAATTGTTTTTCTAATAGCATATCTTGAAATTTATCCTTGGTGATAAAAAAGTAATTCTCACCATCAACCTCACCTATTCTAGGATTTCTTGTAGTAGCAGAGATTGATATATTCAAATCCAATTCATTTAATAATTCTTTACATATAGTTCCTTTACCAGCTCCTGATGGGCCTGAAACTACAATTAATAATCCTTTAGACATCTAGATCTCCTTTCTATTCTTTGATAATATCTTCTTCTATTTTATAGTCTAATCTATGGGCTACAGTTTCAGGTTGAACAGCAGATAAAACCACATGGTCACTGTCAGTTATAATAACAGCCCGGGTTCTCCTTCCATAAGTCGCATCAATTAACATTCCTCTATCTCTTGCTTCTTGTACAATTCTCTTTATAGGAGCAGATTCTGGACTAACAATAGCTATTATTCTGTTACCTGAGACAATATTTCCAAATCCAATATTAATTAGTTTTATTGTCAAAATTTATCTCCTCCTAACTATTCAATATTTTGAATCTGTTCTCTTATCTTCTCTAGTTCACTTTTTATTTCAACTACACTATTTGTAATCTCTATATCTCCAACTTTTGAACCAATAGTGTTAGTTTCTCTATTCATTTCTTGTATTATAAAGTCTAATTTTCTTCCAATTGAATCTTCAGATTCCATTGTTTTTATGATTTGATCAATATGGCTATATAACCTTACAATTTCCTCAGTTATATTAGATTTATCAGCAAAATAAGCAACTTCATTAGCTAATTTCATTTCATCAACTTCCACTGATTCATCTAAAATTGATTTTATTCTATTTTCAAGCTTTTCTTTATATTCTTCTACAACTATAGGAGACTTCTCTTCTATCTTGTTTGCTAAAGATTTAATATATTTAGATCTCTTTATTATATCTTCACCTAATTTTTTACCTTCTTCTATTCTCATATTATATAATTGATCTAAAGCTTCGTTTAATGCTTCGTTTAATACATTCCAAATAACATCCTCTTCTTCTTCTTTCTTTTCTACATTAATTATGTCTGGATATTTTATTATTTGGTCTATTGTTATTAGTGGATTTAAACCTAGTTCTTTATTTAATGTTTCTAATGCTTTCATATAGGATTTTGCTAAATCAATATCCACCATTACTTCTAGATTTGATGCTTTTAGATTTTCTAAGTTTATGTATACCTCAACTCTACCTCTTTTAACTCTATCTTTTATATTCTTTTTAATCTTCTCCTCGAGATATGATAAATGCTTAGGCATCCTTACTATTATATCGTTATATCTATGATTTACAGACTTAACTTCAATTGTAAATCGTCTTAATCCATCATCATTTTCTCCTCTACCGAATCCAGTCATACTTTTAATCAAAAAAATCAGCCTCCTAAATATTATAATCAATTCTACCACAAATTAGACTAAAGTCAATTATAGGTATATTCCTTTACAAATTATTTCTGCTGGTCCTGTCATATATACATCCTCATTTTCTGTATTTATATCAACATCTCCTCCAGGAAGATGAAGGGTAATATGATTATCTGTATCATGAATTAATGTACTAATAACAGCACTAGCTGATGCTCCTGTACCACAAGCTAGAGTTTTACCAACACCTCTTTCCCATGTAACAAGTTTTATATTTTGTTTATCTATTATCTCACAAAAGTTGACATTTGTTTTATTTGGAAATAAATCATGTTTTTCAATCATTGGGCCTATTTTATCTACATCCACTTTATCCAAATCATCTACAAATAATACCGTATGAATATTACCTAAATCAATAGTTGATATTCTTATAGGGGTATCATCAATAACAATCTCTTTATTAATAAATCCTTTTTCATCCCCAATTGGTATACCTTCACCTTTATAATGAGCTTTACCCATATTGGCTTGAATTATAGATTCCTTTCCATCACTCTTAATTATTCTAATTTTTACTGGTCCAGCTAGTGTTTCTACTATAAAACTATCTTTACATAGTATATCATTCTCATAAACATACTTAGCAAAACATCTGATACCATTTCCACACATCGGAGCCTCACTGCCATCAATATTAAATATCTGCATTCTAATGTCATTTTTATGAGATTCTTTAATAATAATCAATCCGTCTCCACCTATTCCTAAATTTCTATGGCATATTTCTTTAGCCAATTTAGAATAATCTTCATTATTATCACTTCTTCCATCAATTATAATAAAATCATTTCCTAATCCGTGATATTTAGAAAAATTTAACATATTCATCCTCCAATCTGCTATTTTATATATATTATTCTGCAATTTATCTATATTAGTAATTATACTACTAAATTATCCTTTTGATTTAAAAAACCCTTCTATTTATTACTGAATCTTAATATTTGAATATAGTCATCTTTATAAATATCTCTATTGATGTTATAATACAAAATAAAATGAATTATCGGAGGAATAATTATGTCTTTAGATGGAATTACATTAAGAAGCTTGGTTTATGAGCTTTCTGAGAAATTAATAGATGGTAAAATAAATAAAGTTTATCAACCTGAAAACGATGAATTAGTTATAGATATACGAAACAAAGGTAAAAACAATAAGTTAATTGTATCAGCTAGTAGTAATAATCCCAGAATACACTTTACTAATCAGACCAAAGAAAACCCTCAATCTCCCCCTATGTTTTGTATGTTATTAAGAAAACATTTACAAGGTGGTAGGATTTTATCTGTTAATCAAGAAGGTTTTGAACGAATTATAAGTATTATAATATCAACATACGATGAACTAGGTGTGTTGTCGGAAAAAGAGTTAATAATTGAGATCATGGGCAGACATAGTAATATTATACTAATAAATAAAAATGATAGAACTATTATAGACTCTATAAAAAGAATAACTTCGGATATAAGTAGCGTAAGACAAATACTGCCTGGTATGAAATACACCTTACCTCCTGCTCAAGATAAGACTAGTCCGATTAACTTAACTCAAGAGAAGTTTAATGAACTTATTAATAGTATTAATGAAGGAATAAAAGTCTATAAATTCATTTATCAAAGCTTTATAGGTGTTAGTCCTTTAGTAGCAAAAGAAGTTTGTTCTAGGTCTAATATTTATGAGAATTTAAACCTAGCTGACTTAACTGACGAAAATAAGAATAAACTCTATTTATCATTTAAAGAACTTGTTGACACTGTAATGAATGGGGACTCTTCCCCCACTATGGTTTACAACGATTATAAAACAAAAATTCTAGGTTTTTCAAGTATAGACCTTGTACAATTCAACGAAAGTATTAAGATATATTTTGAATCAACCAGCGAACTATTAGATACTGTATATGAAACAAAGGACCGATTAGACAGAATAAAACAAAAATCTTTATCCTTAAAAAAGAATATTAAAACTAAACTTGATAGAGATAAAAATAAATTATCAAAGCAAAAAGAAGAACTGTTTAATGCTAAAAATAGAGAAAAATACAAGATCTATGGAGAATTAATTACAGCCAACATATATAGAATCGAAAAGGGTATGGAAATTTTGGAAACTGAAAATTATTATAATGATAACGAGTTAATACAAATAAAGTTAAATCCAAATTTTACGCCATCACAAAATGCTCAAAAATACTTTAAGAAATATAATAAACTTAAAAGTGCTTTTAACGAAGTATCAACTCAAATTTCATTTACAGAAGAAGAAATCAACTATTTAGAAAACATATTATTAAGTATTGAAAATGCAACAAATTTACCAGAATTAGAAGAAATAAGAGACGAGTTAATTGAAGGTGGATACATTAAAAATAGAAAGAAATATAAACCCCAAAATAAAAAAAGTTCTCAATCTAAACCTCTTCATTATATATCAAAAGATGGCTTTGATATTTATGTCGGTAAAAATAACAAACAAAACGATAATTTAACATTAAAATTTGCAGATAAAGAAGATATTTGGCTTCACACAAAAGATATACCAGGATCCCATGTTATAATCAAAAAAAGTAATAAAGAAGTTCCCAATGATACTATATATGAAGCAGCTCTATTAGCAGCTTTTAATAGTAAAGGAAAAGTGTCAAGCAATGTCCCAGTGGATTATACGGCAAAGAAAAATGTTAAAAAACCTAATGGTGCAAAACCAGGAATGGTTATATATGAGAATAACAGTACTATTTATGTTACACCAACAGAAAAAGAGATTAGTAATATAAAAAAAGAAAAATAATTTCTATATCAAAAAAGCTCTCAATTGAGAGCTTTTTTTGACAATTTAAGTTGAATAAATATCATAGGAATTATTATAGTAGTAAATATTCCTATAGCAAAGTATCTCAAATAGTCAAATAAGTATGTATCAGGAAATATTATTTTGAATAAAGTCCTTGTACCTAAAAGAATAGAAATACCTAAAATAAATTTAATCAACTGTATATGTATTTTTGCTTTAACACTGAATTTAACCCTATTTTCCTGAATAAAATAACCTAATAAGGCTCCACTAATCAATGCAATTAATTTTAAATTGCTTTCGCTCATAAATATAATCAATAATATATTTGGTATTACAATTGAAAAAATAAAGACATTCAATATATGATATTTAAAAGGAGTTATCTTATCTATAATATACTCACCTATCACAGCAAATAAAATACCAAATGCCAATCCACCTAATACATCTATTGGCCAATGTACCCTTAGATATAATCTTGAAAAACCAACTAACAATATAATTAATACACCTAAAATATATATACTAGTCTTTTTAAGTTTTTTCATTGTAAAAAACCAAAATGTTGTGGTGCCTTGGGTATGACCACTGGGAAATGCATACCCAGGAGCTGATTGCTCATATAGTGGATTAATTCCCTCAAACATAAAGGGCCTTTCAGTGGCAAATACTGTTTTTAAAACACTGTTGCCAAAGACCGAAAAAACCAGTATAGTAAACATCTTTGCCCCTACATTTTTGCTAATACACCAGTAAACTACTGTTAAAGCAAGTATATAGAATAACTCTCCTCCAATATTTGTAATGAATATAAATAATCTATCCAAAACTGGATTGCTTAATTTTTGAATTCCCATCAATATTTCTGTTTGCATAAATCCACCTCAAGCTATATAGATTTAATAATTAATAATATTATAATTATATACAATAAATGCTAAAAAAAACAGGGTATATTTTCATATACCCTGTAGCCAAATTCTTATACACTTTCAGGTAGTAGTTTATTTATAACTATACCTACAATAGCGGCTAAACTTAAACCAACAATCTGTATACTGTCTGTTATTTTTATACCGATTAAGCCACTGAAAGCTTGAGTTCCATCTATTGTATAAAGACCTTGTTTAACTTTTAGAATTTCTGTACCTATACCTATTACTAAAATCAATGAAGCTACTATTAAATTTCTATTACTAGAAAAGTCAACTTCAGCTGTAGTTAAAGTTCTTATACCTACACTTGCAATCATACCGAAAAGTATTAAGCTTACTCCCCCCATTACAGCTACAGGTATTGTTTGTAAAACAGCTCCAACTTTCCCTATAAAACTCACTGATATTGCTATTACGGCAGCTATTCTTAGTATAGAAGGATCATAGTTTTTTGTTACTGCTAGTACACTGGTATTTTCACCATATGTTGTGTTTGCAGGACCTCCTAAGAACCCAGCAAATAAAGTTGCTAGTCCATCACCAATAAGTGTTCGATGTAGTCCAGGGTCTTTAATAAAGTCTTTACCTACAACTGCTCCATTAGTTGTTATATCTCCAATATGTTCCATGAAAACTGCTAAAACTATTGGTGCTATTATCGCTATAGCTTCTATACTAAACTTTGGTAAAGTAAATTCTGGTACACTTAATACCGAAGCTTCTGTTATCGGAGTGAAATCTACTATTCCTAATGCCATTGACATGGTATAGCCTACTAATACACCGCACAGTATTGGAATTACTTTAAACATTCCTTTGCCAAATACAGATACAATAATTACTGTAGATACTACTACCAGTGATACAAGCCAATTATTAGATGCCATTTCAATAGCAGTAGGGCTTAATATCAATCCTATCACTATAATCATTGGTCCTGTTACAATTGGAGGAAAGAATGACTTAACCCTTTCTACTCCGAAAAATTTGATCAAACCTGCAAAAAGTAAATATAATAGTCCTGAGGCAATTATTCCCCCTTGAGCATACCTTAGATCACCAAATCTAACGGATACTGCGCCTATAACGGGAATGAAAGCAAAACTTGATCCTAAAAAAACTGGTACCTTTCCTTTTGTAACTAAGTGAAATATCAAAGTTCCCATTCCAGCACAGAACAGTGCAACCGCAGGATTTAGTCCAGTAATCATAGGTACTAATACTGTAGCTCCAAACATTGCTATAACATGTTGTATGCTTAAAATACCCTTTCTAAATACATCTTTACTTCCAATACCTTTAAAACTTTTTGTCTTTACCATAGTCTTTTCTGCCATAAAAAAAACCTCCTTAAATAGTTTAGGAGGGAGATTACTCTCCCTTTTTCAGTCTCACAGGACCGAATTAAAAGGTTACGCCTTTTCTGTAATTGTAACTTCATCTTTATTATCTGTTTCTTTAAATTTAACACTAATTACTTCTTCCTTTGAAGTTGGTACGTTTTTACCAATAAAATCTGGTCTAATCGGTAATTCTCTGTGACCTCTATCTATTAATACTGCTAATTGTATTTTTTTTGGTCTCCCATTATCTACAATAGCATCTAACGCAGCCCTAACTGTTCTTCCTGTATATAAGACATCATCTATTAAAATTATAGTTTTATTAGATATATCTGTTTCTAGATGGGATTTTTTTACTAGAGGATTATCTGCTAACTCAGATAGATCATCTCTATATAATGTAATATCAAGTTCTTGTATAGGGACTTCCTTTCCCTCTATCTCTTTAATCTTATTAGCTATACGCTGGGAAAAAGGTACACCTCTTGTTTTTATTCCTATTAAGATTAGATCTTCTACTCCTTTATTCTTTTCAATAATTTCATGAGAAATACGAGTTGTGGCTCTATTTATAGCTTTTTCATCTAATATTATTGCTTTAGTCTTCATATTCTCACCTCCATTTAATAAATAAGTTCAAAAAAACTCCTTATCACTGATAAGGAGTTTTGAATACACTACTAGCTCAAACTCTTAATTCCTTATCAGCCTCTCGTGCTAATTTAAAGGTTCACTTATTTTTTTATATCATACCATATAAAATTAATAATGTCTACTTTTTCTCTAACAAATTTAATATCTTAGCGAAATCTTCTGGTAATTCAGAATCAAACTCTAAATATTCCTTTGTTCTAGGATGTTCAAATCCTATGATCTTAGCATGCAAAAGTTGTCCATCTAGATTAAATTTTTGATCTTTAATTCCATACAATGGGTCTCCAACTATAGGGTGATTAATATATTTCATATGGACTCTTATTTGATGAGTCCTACCAGTTTCCAATCGAGCTTCAATTAGTGTATATTTACCAAATCTTTTTAAAACTTCAAAATGAGTTACAGCATCTTTACTATTTTCCCTAGTTACACACATCTTTTTTCTATCTTTAGGATTTCTACCTACTGGTGCATCAACAGTTCCTTTATCTTCATTAATATTTCCTTCTACCAACGCTTGATATCTTCTTGTGATTGAATGCTCTCTAAGTTGTTCAGATAAGCTCATATGAGCGATATTTGTTTTTGCTATCATTAGTAACCCTGTAGTATCTTTGTCTATCCTATGTACAATTCCAGGTCTTATAACACCATTGATTGATGATAAAGTCTTTAATTTATAAAGTAAGGCATTTACTAGAGTTTTATTGTAATTACCTGGAGCTGGATGAACCACCATCCCTCTAGGCTTATATACTACAGCCACATCCTCATCTTCATATACTATATTGATATCAATATTTTCTGGCTTAACTTCTAACTTTTTTGGTTCTGGTAATTCAACTAGGATTTTATCGCCTTCATTAATACTATATTTAGCTTTAATAGTACGCTTATTCACAGTAACTCTTCCATTTTTAAGAAGTTTTTGTATATAAGATCTAGAAACTTCATTCAATTCTGATGCTAAGTATACATCAATTCTTCCTTCAGACTCTTCATCTACTATTAATTCAATTATATCCATTAAATCACTCTTTCTAATTTACTTCATGTTTATTAGTTAAAACTAATACTACTAATAGGATAGTACCTATCACTATAAAACTATCAGCTATATTAAAAACTGGAAAATCATAAAATCCCCAAAAGTTAACATCAATAAAATCAATTACATATCCAACTCTTAATCTATCAATAAAATTACCTATAGCTCCGCCAATTATCATTACTAAGCTATAATTCATAATTTTAGTATTATTATATTTTTTTATGTAATAGATCATACCTAGTACTATTAAAATTGTAATTACTAAAAAGAACATACGTTGATATTTCATTATACCAAAAGCAGCTCCATAATTTTTTACAAAATTAAATTGAAGAAATTCATTGATAAGAACGATTGGTTCAGATCCTTTCAAAGTGTTTAATGCCCAAAATTTTGTTAGCTGATCTAATAAAATGATTAGAATAGGAATAATATACATCAAATCCTCCTTATGATTAATATAATAATATAATAATATAATAATAATGTATATTATCAATAATTACAACCATAACATAGAATACAATAATAAGGACTATTGACAATAGCCCTTATTATTCTTTTTGATCATCAGGGATATCTTCCCTATTTTCATTACTTAATTGACCTTTATAATAACCTTCAGGTATGTTTTCTACATCCTCTACTGCCCCACTTTCTTTTTCATCAAATACGTCAAACATATCTCCTCCATTATTTGAAGGATCCTTATCTATCTTATTAAACTCTTCTACTTTCTGAAGGATATCTTCTCCATCAGTTCCTACATAATTTTCTTCACTGTTGTCCTTATTAGTCCTTCCAAAAGAATTTTTTAGAAATTCTTCCTCTACTGGTCTGTCACTCATAATAGCTCTTTCTACTTCTTCCTTGTGATCAATACATGTTACTGTATAAGGTATTATATCTAACCTTTCCTCTTCTATTTCCTTACCACATACAACACAATTCCCATAGTTATTCTCTTCAATATTTTTTAAAGCAATATCTATTTTATTAAGTATCATCTTTTCTCTATCTTTTAAATTAATGTTTTGTTCCTGCATAAAAGTTTCAGTCCCAAGATCTGCTGGGTGATTATCGTATACTGATAATTCATTTGTAGATTCTTGTAATGAACCTTCATGTTCTTCTTCTAAATCATGAATTGTATCAATTATCTCATTTCTTTCTTTAATTAACATTTCTTTATACTTTTCCATTTCATTTGTATTCATAGATACCCTCCTAATTTTGTCTATATTATTATCATACCCAAAAAGAAAACCCCACTATCTATATAATGGAGATTTCTTTGTTTATTTATTCAACTGTAAAAAGTCAATAATAAGTAAAAAAATAACAAATTATCTTTTTTAAATTTTGCATTCCAAAATTCAGATAATAATAGGAAAAAAAACAATAGATAGTCAGTATTTTCTCTTTCCATATAAACACCTCACGCTAGTTATATTACTATTGTATGAAGTAATATAACTAGCGTGACATTATTTTATTCCAGAAATACAATCAAAAACTCTATTAGTCTCTTCAATCAATTCATCAAATGCTCTAAAATCTATAGATTGATGTCCATCAGATAAAGCCTCCTCTGGACTAAAGTGTACCTCTACCATTATACCATCAGCTTCTACAGCTGCTGATGCCTTAGACATTGGTGCAACTAGACGTCTTACCCCTGTTCCATGACTAGGATCTATTATTATTGGTAATTTTGTTAGAGCTTTTAATATTGGGACTACTGTAAGATCTAATGTATTACGGGTATAGTTATCAAAGGTTCTTATACCTCTTTCACAAAGAATAATGTTATCGTTACCTTCTAATGCAATATACTCAGCTGCCATTAACCATTCTTCTATTGTAGCAGTCATACCTCTTTTTAACATTACTGGTTTATTCACCTTACCAACTTCTTTTAACAAAGTATAATTTTGCATATTTCTAGAACCTATTTGAATAATATCAACATAATCAATAGCATCTTCTACATCTCTAGGATCTAGAATCTCTGATACTATTTTCATATTATATTTTTCTCCACACTCTTTTAAATATTTGAGACCTTCAAATCCTAAACCTTGAAAAGAGTAAGGAGATGTTCTAGGTTTAAATGCTCCTCCTCGAAGAATTTTTATATTCTTTTCAGAAAGATATGAAGCTATCTTTTCTATTTGACTTCTACTCTCAACAGAACAAGGACCACCAATTATTGTAAAATTATTATCTCCTATTTTTACATTATCTCCTAAATCTATGACCTTTTTCTCTTCTTTATCTTTTCCAATGTATTTTAAATTCACTTTAATTCCTCCATTGCTGCTTCTTATAACCTACATAAAATTCTCTTTAGTATATTTACAGATTTATTACTAGCATCAATAACAAATTCATTAAAATTATTATCTGCAGAGCCATCGGCCTTATCAGAAATTGCTCTTATTATTACGAATGATATTTCATTGATATAACATGTATGACCAATTGCAGCTCCTTCCATTTCTACACAATAAGCATTAAATTCATCCCATAAAAACTTTTTCTTTTCTGGACTTGCCACAAAAACATCCCCAGAAACAATTCTTCCTTTATACACTTTATGATCTGCTAGTTCCATTTCTGTTGAGTTTATTGCTAATTCTACAAGCTTATTATCAGATTTGAACTTTGATATGTTTAGTCTTGGTATTTCTCCTAATTTGTATCCAAAACTTCTAGCATCAAAGTCATGTTCTAAAACATCATCAGATACTACAACATCTCCTATTTCAATATCTTCTTTTACTCCGCCAGCTACACCAGTATTAATTATAGTATCTACTTTATATTCTGATATTAGAATTTGTGCTATAATTGCAGCATTTACTTTTCCTATACCACATCTTACTAATATTATATTCTTACCCTGAAACTTGCCACTATAAAATATAGTCTGGGCTTTTATATCTTCTGAATCTATTTCCATCTCATTTTTTATGATTTCAATTTCTTCATCCATTGCTCCAATAATACCTAATTTCATTATAACGCCTCCATTTTTATTACTTATTAAATTATATATATTTTTAAAATTACGTCAAGTAATATATTTCTCTTAACATTAGAAAAAGGGGTTACCCCCTTAATTTTCTTCAGCTAATTCTTCTATAAAAAGTTCTTCTGACATTTCTAGTTGGGATCTAAGTAAAGTCTTAAACTTCATTTTAAAAAGTAACATTTCTTTTTTTGAATCTTCATATTCTTGATTAATGCTAATGACCTCTTTATTAGCGCTATCAATAATATCTTTGGCTTTCATTTCAGCTTCCTTAATCATGTTATCATATTTTGCTTTAGCATTCATATTAACCTCTTCAGCAGTCTTCTGAGCAACAACTAAGGTATTCTGTAATGTCTCTTCAATACTAGTATAATGTTTAAGTTGGTCATTTAACAAAGCCATCTTATCCTTCAATTCTATGTTTTCCTTATATAATTTCTCATAATCAGCTATAATTTCATCTAAAAAAGTTTCTACTTCTTTTATGTTATATCCCCTTACCCCTTTACCAAACTCTTTGTTTTGAATGTCCAATGGTGTTAACATTGCTACCCCTCCATTATATGTATTTATAAATTTGAATTCTTAATCTTCCTTTTTTAGATTCCCCTAAGATATCTTTTAATTTTACTCTTCCTTTTTTCCTTACAGATATTAAGTCCCCTTCATTAACTAGATAGGAAATATTATCTATAGGTTTAAAATTCACCTTAGCCTTATCACTTTTTATAATATTAGAACTATCACTTCTTGATATATTAAAAGCAGCACTAATAATTGTATCTAGTCTTAGAGAGGAAACAGTGGTAATAATCTTATTGTATTCCTCTTCAACATTATCAATCTTTTGAAGGGAAATCTCTTTGGAATCTACTGATTCTTTACCAACAGTATCTAGATTAAATATTATATAATCTGATAATTCACTACTAATTATTATTTGAGTGGATTCATCAGAGACATTGATATCACCTATTTTTTCTCTCTTTACTCCTAAACCCATTAATGCTCCTAAGAAATCCTTATGACCTAGATTTGCATGTTTATATTTTGCTTGGACTTCTATTGCTGATATTGTACTTTCTAAATCTGAATACTTTAAATAGTCAGGATACATTACTATTACTTTTCTTTCAGCATTATCATATCCACCTTCTTCATGGTATGATATGTCATTAAATCTATTTAGTATAGAATATGATAACTCTCTTTGATAAGGATCAAGAAAATCAGAAGAAACAATACTATGATTTCTAATAACCTTTTCTATATTATCTAATATCTTTCGTAAAGTTATAATCTGATCTTCATCCTGTATATGTTCTAAATATTTTTTCTTATCCCCAATCATATATAACTCCTAATATAATAATCTCATTATAAACCCGCTAACTAAGTCTAAGAAAAGAAATGCGAGTAATGGTGAAAAATCAAACATACCTGTACTGATTCCTAATTTATTAATTAAGTTTCTAAAAGGAGCTAATATAGGCTCTGTAATACGATAAATAAAATTCAACAAAGGATTTCTTAAATCTCTAATTATTAAAGTTAAAAAAATCCTTGCTATAATTAATATTTTCAATAAATCCATAAACATATCTACTGCTTGAGCTAAAACGTAATTATTTAATATCACTAAATCCACCTCTTATTTATTTCTTCCAAGGAAATAATCCCTTGTTTTTTAATTCTTCATGTAATCTACCATCTATTTCAACATTACTAGGTGCTAAAATAAATATATCTTTTGCAACTTTTTGAATATTACCCTCTAATGTATATATTGCTCCACTAGTAAAATCAAACACTTTTCTCTTTTCTTCATTTTCTATTTCTTGTAAATTTAATACTACAGGCTTTCTATTTTTTACATCATCTATAACTTTAACTATATCTTCATATTTTGTTGGTTCATGTATTACTAATTTTATATTACTATTAGTATGAATATTAAATACTTTCTTTTGTTTTGATTTACTAAATGATCTGTCATCTTCTACTAGATTTTCATTTTCTTCCATCTCATCATATTCTTCTTCTAGATCCTCTAAACCAATAAAATACTTAACTTTATTTAAAATACTTCCCTTTTCAGACATTTTTATTCCTCCTTATTTTCTCTTTCCAAAAATTCCTGTTCCTACTCTTATAATATTTGCACCTTCTTCTATGGCTACCTCAAAATCATTTGTCATCCCCATAGATAAATACTCCATTTCAATATGTGCAAGCTGCTGATTCTTTACTTCTTCAAATAATTCTTTAGCTTCTTTAAATACATATCTTATGTTTTGTGGATCCTCATCATAGGGAGCCATCGTCATTAAGCCTTTTACTTTTATATTAGGATATTCTTTTAAAACCTTTAGAAACTCCATAACATTCTCTTTTTTTAATCCAAATTTACTTTCTTCTTCTGCGATATTAACCTGTACTAATACATCTATTACTTTATCTATCTTTTTTGCTCTTTTATTTAGTTCCTTTGCTAGAGATTTTCTATCTAGCGAGTGTATTAAATCTACTTTATCAATAATATATTTCACTTTATTTGTTTGCAAATGGCCTATCATATGCCAATAAAGATCAGAATCACCTAATGTCTCATACTTTTTTGTTATTTCTTGAACTTTATTTTCTCCAATATCCTTTAGTCCTAATTCTATAGCCTCTGACATAATATCCACTGGGATTGTTTTTGTTACAACTACTAGGTTAATATCCTTTCTCTCTCTATTACTTCGATTACAAGCTTCATTGATTTTCTGTTCAATTTCTCTGATATTTTCATTAATTGAAATATTAATCCCTCCCTATTTCTCAATATATTTATTTATTAAATTTCCATCAATTATTACTTCATCATAACTAGTGACAGTACTATATCTTTCTTTATCTTCTCCAATATATATGTTGCCTCTTTCTCCCTGGTCAACAATACTAAAATCTTCATTTTCATAAAGTATCTTGATAGGCTTAAACTTAATAACAGTATCAACATTTTTAGTATAAACACCTTTTAATCCATCTTTCTCTACTATTGCCTTAGAAGGTATTTTTAATCCTTCGTATGTTTTTAATATTAAATCAACCTCAAGAAATCTTTCCTTGTAATACTTATGTAAAAATGAATCAAACTCAATTAAAACTAAGGTATTTTTTTTATCTGATTTTAAATTAATAATATTACCTTTTAAATCTTGTCCATCTTCTTTTACTCTTACTCTGATATTATCTCCTTTATTCAAACTATTTGCTTTTTCAATTGGTAGCTTAGCTAATATATACCAATTAAAATTATTTATTACTTTGACTACAGGTTGTCCAAATTCTATCTTAGTAAGTTCTTTTGTATTAAATGGTGTTTGTTTATCTAAATTTATATCCTTAGGTTCCATAGTTAAAACATTTTTATAGGAATAAACCTCTTCTAAATTATCAAACTCATAAGAAATAATTCCGGGTTCTTTACTGTAATATGTATTATTATTATTGTTCATATCTTTAGTTAATCTATTCTTCTTTTCTTCTAATTCCTCTATTCTTTGGGCTAGGAATCCTTCATTCTGTGTCATTTTATTCTTTTTACCTATTTTTTCTTCCAACTTTTCCCTTAAATCATCCAAACCTTCTGTTTCATCATCTTTTACTTTTGATGATATTTTTTTAGTAAGGACGTCTATCTCATTTTGAAGTTTCTTAATATCATCACTAAATAAAATATTTGATTTATTATCATCTTTTAATTTAGCTATTTTTTTATCTACTTCTTCAATCTGAGTATTATAGTCATAATTAGAGGAGTTGGAGTTATGAGTGACTAATTTTTCACCTTTACCAATCTTTTCTCCTTCTTCATAGTGAAACTTTAAATTACCCTCACCTTTTGACTCATATATACTTTCTTTTTTAACTACTATTGTCTTACTCTCAATAGTCTTTTCAATTCTTTCTTTCTCAATTAGATGTGTGCCTGAATTACTACTATAGAAACTAGGAAAAAAA
Organism: Anaeromonas frigoriresistens; assembly: GCF_016820655.1. Classification (GTDB taxonomy): domain Bacteria; phylum Bacillota; class Clostridia; order Tissierellales; family SIT17; genus Anaeromonas; species Anaeromonas frigoriresistens. The sequence goes on along the minus strand of NZ_WSFT01000053.1, from coordinate 131,266 downwards.
GCAAAAAGAACACATGCAATTATAGCAATTAAAATACCTAGTCTTATTCTTTTTTTTCGTTTTCTTCTAATCTTTCTTTCCTCTTTTGACATTTTCACACCTCTATATCTAATATTATATATTTCTATATTATTTCAGTTTTTCCTGCATGTTTTTTATAAAACATAGGAAATTATAAAATTCACTTGAAAATTCGTCAATTTTATAATTTCCCAATATATTTTTAGAAAAATTTTCCATACTTACTAACCACTCTAATCTTTCTTATTTTATTAACTTTTAATCTCATTATTTCATTAGAGTGTGTAACTAATAAAAGTAAATTTTCTCTTTTTTTGGCACCAATAATTATACCATTGAATTTTTCTTCATTATTTAGTACTAGAGATATTTCGTCTCCAGACCTAACTTTTAATTCACCTATTAAAAATTCACTTATATCTGTTTCTTTTATATGATCATTGGTAACTACTTTATTATCTATTAAAATAGTATTATTTTTTAAATATACTTTTTCTTTTATTACCACTAGTATATATCCTATAGAGCTAACACTCAGGAGTACATATAAAAGATTTTTTAAAAAATATATTATCAAAATCATCACTACCTTCTAATTTCATTAATATTTTTAGATTATTCTTCTATAGAAATAAGTATAACATAATTTTTGCCAATTAGAAATATGGCTAATATACCTATTATACAGTGCTTATTTAGATATTTTTAAAATAACTTTACAAAAAAGTTATTTTCTTATATAATATTTTTTATTAACGGGATGTGGCGCAGTTTGGTAGCGCACAAGTCTGGGGGACTTGGGGCCGCTGGTTCAAGTCCAGTCATCCCGACCATATCATACATTAAAGGACTAAGGTATATACCTTAGTCCTTTAATGTATGATTAAATAATAATGCAGATCAAACCTCCACTACCATCATTAATAATTCTTTGTAATGTTCTTTGAATCTTACTTCTAGCATCCATTGGCATCATATTAATCTTACCTTGTAATTGTTCATTAACTAGGTCATGTAAAGATTTTCCAAACATATTTGATTGCCAAATTTTTGATGGATCATTTTCAAATTCATCTAATAAATACTTGACTAATTCTTCGCTTTGCTTTTCAGTTCCAATAATTGGAGATACTTCTGTTGTAATGTTAGCCCTAATCAAATGAAGAGATGGTGCATTTGCCCTTAGCTTAACTCCAAATCTGTGTCCTTCTTTAAATGTTTCTGGCTCTAATAATTCTAGCTCATCTAAACTAGGAGGAACTAAACCATATCCACTCTCTCGTACATCGTCTAAAGCTTTCTCTAATCTATCATATTCTTTTTTTGCTGATGAAAGCTTAGTAATAAGACTTAGCATCTGATGCTCTCCATTAATGTCATATCCAGTAGATTCACTAATAACCTTGTAGAACAGAGCTTCATCAATTGATATATCAACATTTACAATTCCTTTTCCTAAATCTATTTCTTTAATATTAACTTTTTCAATTATGTCACATCCGTATATTTCATCTGCCGCTTTATTTATCTCACTCAATTTTTGTATTGATGACGTATTTTCTATCACTGAATCTATTATCTTTTTCTTAATCCAATGGCTAGTTGTTAATCCATCTACCCAACCAGGTAAATCAATATTTATTTCTTGTATTGGAAATTCTAATAAAACTTTATCTAAGATTTCCGTTATATCACTCATGCTTAAATTCATACAGTCAGTAGCTATAACAGGCACTTTATATTTCTCCTCTAAGTTTTCTTTTAAAGCTACTGTACTGTCTAGTTCAGGATGTTTAGAGTTTAATAATAATACAAAAGGTTTATCTAATTCTCTTAACTCTTTTATTACTCTTTCCTCTGAAGGTATATAACTTGACCTTTCAATATCTGTAAAAGATCCATCAGTAGTAACCACTATTCCTATAGTAGAGTGATCTGTAATTACTTTTCTTGTGCCTATCTCTGCTGCTTCTTCAAAAGGTATTTCTCTTTCATACCAAGGGGTAGTAACCATTCTTGGTAGCTGATTCTCTTCATGCCCTAATGCACCTTCCACCAAATAACCTACACAGTCTACCATTCTTACTTTTAACTTAATATTATCATTTAATACTAGGTCCACTGCTTCACTAGGTACGAATTTTGGCTCTGTAGTCATTATTGTCTTTCCAGCACCACACTGTGGTAATTCATCATTAGCTCTTTCCTTCCTATGTACATTTTCTATATTAGGAATTACAAGTTGATCCATGAACTTCTTAATAAATGTGGATTTACCTGTTCTAACAGGTCCCACAACTCCGATATAGATATCGCCATCAGTTCTTTCTGCGATTTCTTTGTATATATTGAACTTATCCACTAACTTTCCCTCCTTTATAAAATAAAATAGATAGTTTCATAGCTCTTCTTAACATTATATATATTGTATTTCTATTGATAATATTACATGCTTGGGAAAGTTTTTTTAAAAAAAGAACATACCTAAGTATGTTCTACCATGAAGATATTTCATTTTCAACAATATCTGCTATCTCATGGGTTTTATCTCTTAACATTAAATTGATCACAGAATTCTTAACATCTTTATTTTCATACAATACTCCATAAATTTCATCAACAATAGGCATGTCTACACCATATTTCTTAGATAAATTATAAGCAGATTTCGAAGTTTTTATTCCTTCTACAACCATACCTACTGAAGTAATTGCTTCATCCATACTTAACCCTTCACCTATTTTTATACCAGCTCTTCTATTTCTACTATGCATACTAGTACACGTAACAATCAAGTCTCCAATACCGGAAAGTCCAGCAAAAGTCATTTTATTTGCTCCCATTTTCTCTCCAAGTCTAGCAATCTCAATTATACCTCTATTCATTAATGCCGCTTTTGTATTATCTCCGTATTTTAATCCATCAGATATTCCAGCTCCTAAAGCTATAACATTTTTAAGTGCACCACCAAGTTCAACACCTATTACATCAGGATTTGTGTATACTCTAAATTTGGGAGTCATGAAAAATTCTTGAATATACTCAGCCACTTCTTTAGTTTTAGATGCAACAACTACTGCTGTTGGGATATCCTTAGCTACCTCTTCTGCATGGGATGGTCCTGATAATATAGCATATTTTGATGTAGGAACCAATTCCTCAACTATTTCTGAAATACGTTCAAGAGAACCTACTTCAATTCCTTTTGCTACATTAACTATTATCTGACCTTCTTTTAGATCGTTTTTAATCATTTCTAAGGTATTTCTAACCCCATGGGTAGGTACAGCTAATAAAATTATATCTTTATTATGTATAGATTTTTGAATATCACTTGTTATATTAATATTGTTAGGAAGAACTATACCGGGCAAATACTTTACATTTTCTCTTATCTTATTCATATTAGCTTCTTTCTCTTTATTCCTTACCCATATATCAACATCAATACCTTTTTTCGCTAATAGTATTGCTAAAGCTGTACCCCAGCTTCCTCCACCTAATATACCTATTTTTTTATCCATTGTTTACCTCCATTCTTATGCTTTCTGTCCTAACTTAGATTCTTCTCCGTTTAGAAGTCTTTTGATGTTGGTTTTATGTCTATATACAGCCATTAATGAAAGGATTACTAGAAAAATAAAATATTCCAAATTAAAAGGATTAACTACTAATAAAGATATAAAAGGAACTAAAGCCATGGCAGATATAGACCCTAATGAAACATATTTTGTTTTAATTATAATTATTATTCCTATAATTATTGCAATAATAGCCGGTATAGGATTAATAAAGGAAGCTGCTCCGATTGTAGTAGCTATTCCTTTACCCCCCTTGAACTTTAATACAACTGGCCAATTATGTCCTACAATAACAAATACCCCTGCTATAAGACCTCCAGTATCTTGTAAAATCATTCTTCCAACTATTACTGCTACTATTCCCTTTAATGCATCTACGAAAAATGTAAACAAAGCAATTTTTTTACCAAAAACTCTCAATGCATTGGTAGCCCCAGCATTACCACTGCCTTTTGTTCTAATATCAACATTTTTTAAATACTTACCTAAAATATAAGATGTTGAAAAATTACCTATCATATAAGATATTAGTATAACCAAAAGGATTTTAAACAAAATTATTTCCCCCTTTCCCTAAATTCAAATAGAATCGGTGTTCCCTCCAATCCGAAGGATGTTCTTATTTGATTTTCTAAATATCTTGCATATGAAAAATGCATTAATTCTTTATCATTTACAAAAATCACGAATTTAGGAGGCTTTGATGCCACTTGAGTTGCATAAAATATCTTTAATCTTTTACCTTTATCAGATGGTGGTTGATTCATCAATATAGCTTCTCCTACTATATCATTCAGTACCCCTGTACTTATTCTCATGGCATGATTATTAGATACAACTTTTATTAAATCAATTATTTTATTTATTCTTTTACCAGTTAATGCAGATATAAATGCTATAGGTGCATAAGCCATAAATGCTAATCCTTCTCTAACATCTTTTTCAAAAGATAAATAAGTCTTATCCTCTTTTTCTATTAAATCCCATTTATTAACTAATATTATAGTAGCTTTTCCGTTATCATGGGCATATCCAGCAATTTTTGTATCTTGCTCTGTAACCCCTTCTTCAGCATCTATAACCATTAAACATACATCTGCTCTTTCTATTGCAGTTAGTGCTCTTACTACACTGTATCTTTCAATATTTTCAGTTACTCTTTTTCTTTTTCTCATACCAGCTGTATCAATAAATACGAATTTATCATCACCTACGTTAAAGGGAGTATCTATAGCATCCCTTGTAGTTCCAGGAATATCACTAACTATAACTCTTTCTTCTCCTAGAATCTTATTAATTAATGAAGATTTTCCTGCATTTGGTTTTCCTATTACTGCTACCTTAATAACATCTTCTTCATATCCAATATCTTTATCTTCAGGGAATAGTTTGATTGCTTCATCCAATAAGTCACCTATTCCATATCCATGACTGGCAGAGATCATAACAGGCTCTCCTAAACCTAATTCATAAAATTCATAAATGGTACTTGGAGGCGTATGTGAATCAACTTTATTTGCTACTAGAATAATTCTTCTTCTAGATTTTCTTAACATATTTGCTACTTCTCTATCTGTAGCTGTTAGTCCTTCTGCTCCATCAACCATAAAAAGTATAACATCCGCAGTCTCTATTGCCATCTCAGCCTGTTGTCTCATCTGCGATAGGATTATATCTTCACTGTCAGGCTCTATACCTCCCGTATCTATCATTGAGAAATAATTATTTAACCATTCACCTTCAGCATAGATCCTATCTCTTGTTACTCCAGGTTTATCTTCTACTATTGATATTCTTTTTCCTGCAATTCTATTAAATAATGTAGATTTTCCAACGTTTGGTCTTCCAACTATAGCTAAAATTGGTCTTCCCATTTCATCACCTCTTGTTTATTAATGTACTAATAAAATCTTTTCCATTTACTTCAGAAACAAGTACACTTTTATTTAATTTATTATTTATTTCTTCTAATGTAACATCATCTAAAAAAATCTCTTCTCCACTTCTTAACATAGATCTTGGAATAATTAATTCATCAAATCCTTCTACTTTATTAACTTGCTCTAATAGGTCAGATCCAGTTACTAATCCAGATACAGTTATAGTTTCACCAAAGAATCTGTTTTTAATAGATATTACTTTAATATTCAACCCTTTTATTTTAGAACTAATCATTTCACTAACTTCTTCCATAAATTTATAAGCAGAAGTTCCTGTTGCTATTAATACTGTTTTATTTAATTCTATGTCTTTTAAATTTAATAATTCATTTTCTATACCATTTTTAAATTCCCTCAAAAGTCCAACTCCATTTTCAATTTGAGGAAATCCTTCATATTCTTCAAAGGAAGGTATAGGTTTTTCCGCCAATATATAAAACTCATCAGAAGCAAATACAAATCGTGTACCTATCTTTACTAAATAATCATTTTGATAAGATTTGATTTCTTCTAATAATCTCTGGGATTTTTCTTTATCATAATAATCTAAAACAGGTAGTTCTTTTCTATGCTCTGTTATTCCAACTGGCACTACTGCCATACTTTCTATATTAGGATAAAATTCAGCTAATTCCTTTACTGTTCTTTTTAATTCACTACCATCATTTACTTCTGGTATTAATACAATTTGAGCATTCATCTTTATATCAGCTTCATTAAATCGTTTTAATATATTATATAACTTTCCAGCATTTTTATTATTTAACATTCTAATTCTTAAATCTGGATTTGTAGTATGAACTGAAATATTAATAGGACTTATTCTATATTTTATAATCCTATCAATTTCTTCTTCACTCATGTTCGTTAATGTAATAAAATTTCCCTGTAGAAAAGATAATCTTGAGTCATCATCTTTAAAGTATAGCGTTTCTCTCATTCCTTTTGGTAATTGATCAATAAAACAAAACATACAGTTATTTCTGCAGTTTTTTGCCCTATCTATTAGAGGATTAGAAAAGTTTATTCCTAAATCTTCATCATATTCTTTTTCTATCTCTAATTCCCATACTTCACCATTTGGTTTTTGAATATCAACCAAAACATAGTCATCTGCAATGTGAAATTTATAATCAATTATATCTTTTATATCTTGTCCATTTATTGAGAGTAGAATATCTCCCTTTTCTACTCCTAGCTCTTCAGCTATACTATCTTTCATTACTTCTTCTACTATATTTGCATTCTTATCAATATTTCTTAATTCCATAATTTACTCCTTCTAATTAGTACCAGGTATTAATATTATACCATAACTATCCCTTTTTTCCTATCACACTTAGGTTATACTATCACTATATATTATAAAAATCAAGATATATTACTTTGCTATGGTTAATGTCTAACAACCACAAAACAATCGTTTTCTAGATCATGAATCATGCCTAGAGTCACCTTAGCAACCTTTAATGCTATTTGCTCCATTTCTTCTTTATCATTTGCGTAAAAAACAGGAACACTTCCCCCTTGTACTACATCTTTATTTGTAGTAATAATTGCTAGTATTGCTTCTTTAATACCTATATCCATAACTCTCCTCCTTTAATCAGCAGCCTTTTTACCGTATTTTGATGCTAAAGGTTTTCTTTTAGCACTTTCTAAAACTAAAGTACTTTTTACTATTTCAATTAAACACTCAACGTCAGGTTCTAATGCAACAATAGAAAGCACTAGATTTCCATTCTCAGAATTTCTTCTGATCATAGGTGTAAAGTCAGGTTCATCAACATCTTTTCTAATTCCTAACTGTGCAGCTGCTTCATGGGTAATTGCTTGTCGTTGACCTACATTTGCAATGGTAGCTAATCCATTTTCATCTTTAGGAATTATCTCTACAGCGATTCCTTTTTCTATATATATCTCTCGGGAATCTTCAAATCCTACATTCATGATAACTATTCCATTAACTAATAATAAAGGACCATCAAAACTAATAGTGGCCTCTTTAACATCAGCTATTTCTCCTAATACAGATCGCTTGATTTTTTTATTTAAATAGATTATTACTGCTATACCTATTATTACTCCTATTAATACGGATATTTGATCCCCTACTCCAAATCTACTAGAACTAAAAATAGAAATGCTTACTAAAACTGATGTGATCATAGATACATAGTTTCTAGCTTCGAAAGATTTTGCAATATCTTCAATATAAGCTGTACCTCTAGGTATTAATTCCGTAGGCTCAATATTATCAAGACTCTGTCTTTCTAAGTTTCTAACATCTCTAAACTGTTGAGCAGCTAAAGATAAAAATGTAACAGCACTATACTGCTCTGCTGCTATGGCTGGTATTGCTAATGCTCCTAAACTAGCTGCTATGGCCCCTAATGTAATATGTGAAAATGCAGCTTGAGGATAGCTAGGATATTGCCTATAATCTATTCTTAACATTGATAATCTAGATAAAAATCCCAATATAAATGATGGTACAATAATATATCCATAATCAATCATTTAATCACCTTTACAAAGTTTTATAAAATTAGTGTACCTCAATTAATCATAAATATTCTAATACTTGATGGAGTAGGGATGGAATTTTAAAATATAGATTTCATAGAATAAAAAGAATAAAAAGAATATCTTCCATACTGCTAGATAGTTTAATAAAAAACTAACAGTTGAAGATATTCTCCATAGTATAAAATACACTTTTAATGCAACAGTTTGTTAATAACTTAGTTCATTTTTATTTCTTAAAAAAACCACCTATATAAAAATGTTCTTTCTCTCCTTCAGTTGTATCCAAATCTACTTGATTCTCAAGTTCTAATTTATCCTCACTAAGAATATATTTATATAAATTTTTCTCATAATCTATTGCATATAATATATTATCTTGAATTTCAATCTGGCATACATTATGTCCAAGTTCTATTAACTCGATTTCTTTTGTTTCAATATCATAAATAGAAATTTCGTTCCCTTCACCTATTACTAAATTACAATGAACAATAAACAATTTATTATTATATTCTATAATATGTGAAGGTGAATCGGATTCTAGCTGTATCTTTTCAAAAGTTTCATCATTCATATGGAAGACAGACATTGTATCATTTTCTAAATCTTCTTTTCCATCGCCTTGTTTTGTAGTATTTGTAAAATAGAGATCATCACCGATTACTACTGCCCCCTCATGGACTAGTCCATGCTCTATAATATTATATTCTTTCTCTATTCTTAATTTTTCAATATCAATTTTATACAGATAAGATTCCACTTTCGACCCTCCAAAAGCCATAAGATTATCATCAGTAGGTTCCATTAATTCAATAAAAATCTCTGAAAATTCTAATGTTTTTATTTCCTTTAAGTTCTTATCATAGCGAGCAATGATGGAAGTGTGATTCCATGTAGCTACACCAAAAATATACTTATCTGTGATGCAAAAGCTATTCATATTTTGGAGTCCCATATCGTACTCTTTAGTCTCACCTGTTTCTAGATTCAATTCAAAGATAACAGTTTTTTCCTTCCGATTACCAATCCCTTGTGGAACAACATACATATAATTATCAAATACTTTAGGCGGGTAAAAGTAAGATCCCATACTTCCTAAATTATATTCTATTGAATTAACTTTGGCTAAGTCAATATCATAAAAAGTTAGTCTACTTCTATTTTTCTGTTCAGTGGTTTCAATAACACCAACACTGTAATCCTTATTGTATTCTGTTTTCTCTTTTTCTGTATCACAAGCAAAAAGTAATAATACACTTATTACTACCATAAGTATTATTATTAGACGTTTCAAACTCACACCCCCTCGTATAATTAAGTATATTCCAGTAGTTTAATTACTGGAATATACTTATAGTTCAGTATTATTTCTGGTAAATTGTATAAGTATTACTTGAAGTAACAAGCTCTAATGGGTGTATAGCTGATCCAAATTCGGCGGTATCTAAATTAATACCATATAAGTCAGCAAAAGCCGCATATACAAGCTGTGAACAATAGAATTTAGATCTTGTCCATTTATTAGGGTAAACCCAATTGTATGGTTTTCCTCTTTGTCTGTATGCCCAATTCGATGCCTCATTATCTTGTGAGGTAGTAGTACCACGTACTGTAACACCATAACAAGTAGTTTTCGAGGTATTCCAGTTATTTTTACCTGTTGTAACACCATTACTTAGGGATTCAACAACTTTTTCTTTAGTCCATATGATAGCAGCATGTCCTGTAGGTATTAACCCTTTATAGGCATCTGCTGTAACCAAAATCACACCATATCTCGTAGGATAAGTGCCAAATCCCATTGTCGTAATACCGCTCTCTCCGGTTGCTTTATCTGGGAGAATAGGCTCAGAATTTGCATCCTCAAGAAGTTTTTCAACTTCTTCTGTATCAAATTCAAAATTACTATCAGCCGTACTTTGGATATTATCAATATCGTAATTGCTATCAGGAACTGGATTGTATTTTGAGTCATCTGAAGCATATACGCTTAATCCAAACCCAACAACCATTATAAGGGTCATTATCAAAACTGTTGTTAATCTATAAATACTTTTTTTCATCCCAAATTCCTCCTAATTTTTAGTAAGTTATATTATTTATCTTTGCCTTATTTTCTTGAGTAAAAGAAAATATTATTCTAACTTATACATCGGAATCCCCCCCTGAAAAATTATTGATAGATTTAGTGATAAGATATTAATAAGTCAATATACTGTGTTTCACTTAATATTTTATGATATTTCCTTTTAGAATTTTCATTTATGATATTTTTTAATATTCTGTCATTTTCTACTAATATAATACCATTTTTTAGTATTTTTGTAAATTAAAATTTAAAAGAATTTACCATTATAAAAACTGATACTAATAAAAGATTGTTTAGTGGAACTAACTAACTTTAAAGAGAAAAATAAATAAAAACAGGGTGCAGATCAATTTACTATCCGCTACCCTGTTTTCCTCATTATAACTTTATTTTTGTACTTATAATCACTACTACATTCATTCCTGTAATCACTAAGATAATTATCTCGTAGGTAGATCAAATTTACTTGTCAATTGGTGAACCTCTTCTTTCAATCTTTCTGGACTTTCTTTTTGTGTTAAGCATCTAAATATTATATCTGCTATTATATCCATTTCTTTTTCCTTCATGTTTCTAGTAGTTATAGCAGGAGTACCTATTCTAATACCACTAGTAACAAATGGGGACTCTTTATCAAAAGGAATTGTATTCTTATTTACAGATATATCTATTTCAGTAAGTAATTTTTCTGCCTCTTTTCCAGTTAGACCATTCCCGATAACATCTATTAATATTATATGATTATCCGTTCCTCCTGAAACTAATTTGAGACCTCTATCTTTAAGCCCCTCTGCCAATGCCTTTGCATTCTTTATAACTTGGTTTTGGTATTCAATAAATTCCTTACCCATTGCCTCTTTAAATGCCACTGCTTTAGCAGCAATTATATGCATTAAAGGTCCTCCTTGTATTCCAGGGAATATTGCCTTATCTATTTTCTTTGCATGTTCTGCCTTACAAAGTATAGCTCCCCCTCTAGGTCCCCTTAAAGTTTTATGGGTTGTAGTTGTAACGAAATCTGCATACTCTACTGGATTCATATGTAGACCAGCAGCTACTAAACCAGCTATATGAGCCATATCTACCATTAGATATGCTCCTACTTCATCAGCTATTTCTCTAAATTTCTTAAAATCTATTTTTCTAGGATAAGCACTAGCTCCAGCTACTATAAGCTTCGGCTTATTCTCTTTAGCCATTTTAAGTACTTCATCATAATCTATAGTTTGTGTTTCTTTGTCTACACCATAGGAAACGAAGTTATAGTATACTCCAGAGATATTTACAGGGCTTCCATGGGTTAAATGTCCTCCGTGGGATAAATCCATACCTAGAACTGTATCTCCAGGCTTTAATATACTAAAATAAACTGCTATATTAGCATTTGATCCGGAATGAGGTTGTACATTTGCGTGATCTGCTTTATATATTGTTTTCAATCTTTCTCGAGCTAAATCTTCAGCTAAATCTACATATTCACATCCTGCATAATATCTTTTCCCAGGATATCCTTCAGCATATTTATTTGTCAATATACTACCCATGGTTTCTAGCACAGATTCACTAACATAATTTTCAGAGGCTATTAATTCTAGTCCCTCTTTTTGTCTGTTAAATTCTTTGTTAATTATTTCATATATTTCTTTATCTTTTTCTTGTATGTTTTTCATAACCCTCATCACCCTTTCTATGTAATACTTATTATATTAATCAAAAACCACAAAATAGTCAAAACATTATTTTCCTATCATCCCTTTATAATAATATACCCATAATGTTATAATATATATTAAAATCATAATCCTTTCTAAGGAGGATCCCAATGGAAAAAAAAGAAATTAAAAATTTATTAGTAATGTCTATATTAGCTGGAAAAATAATGCTTCGAAATGGTGCCGAAACCTATAGAGTAGAGGATACCATAGCAAGGATATGCAAATCAAGAAATATACAGTATGTCCAAACCTTTGTCACTCCAACTGGGATATTTCTCTCAGTTGAACATGAGGATGACTTATTTTCTTATATACAAAGAATTAAATCTATAACTATTGATTTACATAAAATAGATGTGGTTAATAATTTTTCTAGAAATTTCGTTAATTCCGATATGACTATATCTGAAGGGATGGATATTCTAAATAATATAGAGCAAATTCTTCCCTATAAAAGTATTATAAGATACCTATTTGCTGGCTTTGCCGGTAGCTTTTTCACTCTTATGTTTGGAGGAAGTTTATTAGATTTTTTAGCTACATTTTTAACAAGTTCCTCCCTATTAGTTCTAATAGACAATGTAAAAAAATTGCCTATCACATTCTTTTTAAGTAATGTAATAGGAGGTATATTTGTTACTCTATTTTCTATTATTTTATATAAATTAGGAATAGGAGAAAATATTAATGTAATAATTATTGGTTCACTTATGTTATTAGTTCCAGGTGTTGTTATTACCAATGCTATAAGGGATTCAATATCAGGAGACTTTATATCAGGAGTATCAAGAGCTGTTGAAGCAACAATTATTGCTTTAGCTATTGCCTTTGGTGTAGGGGTTACATTAAAACTTATTTTTAATACATTTGGTCAAATCTCAAATATTGGAGGATTAATTTATGCTCTACTTTAAAAACTTTATATTTGCCTTTATATCAACTATAGGTTTTTCTATAATATTTAATATCTCTAGAGACTCAATCATTAAGTCTGGACTAAACGGTGCTATAGGTTGGATTATATATACTATACTTAATAACACATTTAATTCTCCAGTGGTTGCAGCTTTCTTTGGAGCCTTAAGTGTAGGGTTATTAGGAGAATTTTTTGCAAGGTTCTTTAAAAAACCAGCAACTATTTTTATAATTCCTGGAATGGTTCCATTAGTTCCTGGCTCAGGTATGTATTATACAATGCTTGCAATTACAGAAAAAAGATTTATCGATGCAGCTAATATAGGTAGTGAAACAATATTTATTGCAGCAGCAATCGCCAGTGCTATAATCATATCTATATCTATGAGTAAAATAATAAGAGCATCAAAGTCAAAGAAAAGTTATTTATAAAAAGCAAGATATAAGATTGTACTTAACTGGTTCTTAGATTGGGTGCCAGTAAATCTAAAGTATTCTTTATTATTTTTAAAACATATTATTGCCGGTATCGTAGTAATCTCAAACTCAGATAATACTTTTGAGTTTAGATCTATATCAATAGTATGAATAATTATATTATTTTTCTTAGAATTCTTTAAATTATTAAAGAATTCTAAAGCTTTTGAATCAATTATAAGTTTAGTTGAAAAAAAATATATTAATACAGGAAATTTATTATTTACTATGTCATCAACAATATTATCATATATATCTTTAGACAAAAAAATCCCTCCAAGTATATCTATTTATAAATAGATATACTTGGAGGGATAAAAATATACATTATTTTGTGTATTTAACCATAATGTTTATTAAATCTTGTATAGCTTCTTCACTATTATCATTATCAATTATGTCACGTTTGATACAGTTTTTCATATAATTCTCCAGTATTAAACCTCCGACTTTATTTAGAGCAGACTTAGCAGCAGCAATCTGGATTAATATATCTCCACAATATTTATCCTCATCTACCATTTTCTGAATACCTTTTATTTGGCCTTCTACTTTTCTTAATCTAGTTATCGTACTTTTTTTAGTATCTAAATCTTTCATTTGAAGTTCCTCCATAGACTATAATACTCTCACTAATTTCAATTCTGAAGATTTGCTGTTTTTTATTCTATTATCGATAAATTTCAATATGAAATAGGACAAACCTAGAAAACCCAGTCCAGTTAGAAGTCCTAAGGATTCATAATTGCCAAATCCCCTAGATTGGAAAAAATAGATTCCACTTGAGATTCCTACTATAAGCATAATAAGTGGAATAACGTATGCAATAAAGGCAGATTTCATTAAACTCTTTGTTTCCATTTCTACCTCTACAAAATTACCAGTTTCTGCACCTATTGTATTCTTAATATTTATTCTCATGGCAGGTACACTACATCCACCGCCACAACTACTACATTTATCACCACAAGCTGTGGTTCTTCTTACATCCACTACTGCAATGTCATCTTTTGTCTCAATAACATAGCCTATTTGATCCATTGTTCTCCCTCCTCATGGCTACCGACTTAGTTCATATTATAATAATATCATAACATATTCTTCCCATCAATTTATTCTATATTAATTAATACTTAATCATTTTTGCTAATTAAAGATATGTTTAGTTCTTCTAATTGATCCTTGTTTACTCCAGAAGGTGCCTCTGTTAATAGAGATGTAGCATTCTGTGTTTTGGGAAATGCTATTACATCTCTTATATTTTTCATACCCGTTAATAACATTATCAATCTATCGAATCCGTAAGCAATACCTCCATGAGGTGGAACACCATATTTAAAAGCTTCAAGTAAAAATCCAAACTTACTCCATGCTTCTTCCTTAGTAAAACCTAATGCATTAAACATTCTTTCTTGTAATTCAGAGTTGTTTATCCTGATACTTCCCCCACCAATTTCATCTCCATTTATAACTATATCATAAGCTTTAGCTCTAACTTTTTCTGGTGAAGTTTCCAATATATCTATATCTTCATCTACTGGATGGGTAAATGGATGATGCTTAGCTACATATCTATCTTCCTCTTCATTGTACTCAAATAATGGAAATTCAGTTATCCATACAAATTCGAATTTCTCATCATCAATAAGGTCCAATTGTTTAGCTACTTCAATTCTTAAATGTCCTAAAGAATCAAGTACAACTTTTTGCTTATCAGCCACTATAAATATTATATCTCCTAATTTAGCATTAAAGTTTTCGATTATATTATTAATTTCTTCTTCACTTAAGAATTTTGATATAGGAGAGTTAATTCCCTCTTCATTTATCTTGATCCATGCTAATCCTTTTGCCCCATAGGTTTTGATATATTTTTCTAATTTAGAAATTCCTTTTCTACTGAATTCACTTTCATATCCATTTACATTAATAGCTCTTACTTCTCCTCCGGTATCTACCGTATCACTAAATACTTTAAATTGAGAGTCTTTAACTATTTCTGATATATTACTAATCTCAAAACCAAATCTTAAATCAGGTTTATCTGAACCATATTTATCCATGGCTTCTCTATATGGCATTCTCTTAATTGGTAAATCAATCTCAATACCCTTTAATTCTTTAAATATTTTATAAATAAGTTTTTCATTTAATCTAATTATGTCCTCTATATCAACAAATGACATTTCCACATCAACCTGTGTAAATTCTGGTTGTCTATTAGCTCTTAAATCTTCGTCTCTAAAACATTTTACTATCTGATAATATCTATCCATACCAGAGACCATTAACATCTGTTTCATAAGCTGAGGTGATTGTGGTAATGCAAAGAATTTATTTGGGTTAACCCTACTAGGTACTAAATAATCTCTAGCACCTTCTGGTGTAGGTTTAGTTAGAATTGGAGTTTCAACTTCTACAAAAGAATTCTCATCAAAGAAATCTCTAACTAACTTTGCGGTCTTATGTCTTATTTTAAGATTATTTTGCATAAAAGGTTTTCTTAAATCAAGATATCTATACTTTAATCTCATTGCATCTGAAACATCATCATCATCTTTTATATAAATTGGCGGTGTTTGAGATTCATCTAATATTTTAACCTCTTTAACGAAAACTTCAATATCACCTGTAGGTAAATCCTTATTTTTAGAGTGTCTCTCAACAACATTTCCTTTTATAGCTATAACATATTCATTTCTTATTTTATCAGCTTTATTAAAAGCATCTTCAGAAATGTCTGTATCAAATACAATTTGGGAGATTCCTGTGGTATCTCTTAAATCTACAAATATTAATCCACCTAAATTTCTTCTTTTCTGAACCCATCCCATCAACACTACTTCGTCATTGATATTACTACTTCTTAAATCTCCACACATATGTGTTCTTCTTAGACTACCTAATTTTTCACCCATCATATTACCTCCCTAACTTAACTTTTATACTTTCTACTAAATTACTTAGTTTAATTTCTTCTTGTTCTCCAGTTTTCATATTTTTAATGCTTAATACATCTTTATCTATTTCATCTTCTCCAATAACTATAGTATAAGTAGCATCTATTTTATTAGAATATTTGAATTGAGCCTTAACACTTCTATCAAGATGATCCATATCTGAAGATATACCTATTCTTCTTAATTGATTAACTAGTTTCATTGACAATTCTCTTGCCTTTTCACCCATAGTAACAATAAAAATATCTAATCCTTCTGGTTTAGGAATTTCAATATTATTATTCTCTAGAGTAAGTAATAATCTTTCCATACCCATACCAAAACCTATAGCAGCAGTTTCAGGTCCTCCGATTTCTTTAACCAGACCATCATATCGACCACCACCACACACTGTACTCTTAGCACCTATTTCACTTGAAATAAATTCAAAAGCAGTTTTTGAATAGTAATCTAACCCTCTAACTATTCTAGGGTTAACCAAATAATCTATATCTAATACATCAAGATACTTTTTTACCCCTTCAAAGTGAACATTGCACTCTTCACATAAATAATCGATCATCACTGGAGCCTCTTCTAATTGAGTTTGACAATTATGATTTTTGCAATCTAATATTCTCATTGGATTTTTGTCAAATCTCGAATTGCATGTATCACATAAATTTTCCAATTTAGATTCTAAATAATCTTTTAAAGCTTTGTCATAATCCCCTCTACATTCAGGACAGCCTATACTATTAATCTGTAACTCTACATTAGTGATACCTAATTTCTTATATAAAGTATCCACGATACTGATTACTTCTGAATCCACTGAAGGATTTTCACTACCATATACTTCTACTCCAAACTGATGATGTTCTCTAAGTCTCCCCTTTTGTGGTCTTTCATATCTAAAAACAGGTGTTACATAAAAAGTTTTAATAGGTTGAGGATCAGCATAAAGTTTATTTTCTACGTAAAGTCTAGCTGCTGGCGCTGTACCCTCAGCCTTTAGTGTTATACTCCTTCCACCTTTATCTTCAAATGTATACATTTCCTTTTGTACAACATCAGTTGTTTCTCCTACACCTCTTTCAAATAGTTCCGTATGCTCAAAAGTAGGGGTTCTCAGTTCATGGTATCCAAAATCCTTGCATACCTTTCTAAACATATCCTCTAAGTATTGCCATTTATAAGATTCCTTTGGTGCAACATCCTTCGTTCCTCTTGGAGCTTTTGTTAACATAATGTAACCTCCTTTAAAAATATATGTAATTATTATTTTAGACAATAAAAAAACTCTTATCCCTGAAAAGGGACGAGAGTTTTGATTCCCGTGGTACCACCCTAGTTGATTATATAATCCACTCATTAGATCCTTAACGGAGATAACCGGATAATCCTAGTATTATTTCAGATTATCTACTCTGAGGTGTCTTCATTAATCATTAGTATCGGTTCCCAGCTACCACCGACTCTCTGGAACTAATTAAATCAATTACTCTTCCTCTTCACAGTATTTTTATATTGTAGACTATTATAGTTTATTATGCTTCCGCTGTCAACATATTATTTATCCCGATACTTTTCCTATCAATCATCTCATCTATTCTATCAATATAATCTTTTAGACTTTTAACATTTGGTACCCTTTCTAACCTATTCTGACTTGGATAATACACTTTAGATATAGCTCCTGCTCCAACACCTATTATCGTTTGTTTTTCTTCCATTATCAAAATATTATATATGCACTCCTTATCTTCTTTTGCATATCCAACATTTTCAAAGTTACCAAGGATTTGTTTCTGTCGATACATATAATAAGGTTTCATACCCATTCTTGCTGCATAGTCTTCAGTTAATTTAAGCATTTTTTCTATTTTTTCACCTTCAGCAATATCATATTTTTCTTTTTCATTATTTAGTTTAGACGTCTTCTTTATGGCTAAAGTATGAACTGTTAGGTTCTCTGGGTTTAATTTTGATAAATGATTCATAGTATTATTAATATCTTCTAGATCTTCCCCAGGTAACCCTACAATGATATCCATATTTATAGATTTAAATCCCTTATCTTTAGCTATTATATAAGCTTCTTCTATATCCTTTGGACTATGATTTCTACCTATTAATTTCAAGGTTTCTCCATTCATCGTTTGGGGATTTATACTTATTCTATCTATATGATTATCTCTTAGAGCTTGTAAAATTTCTTCATTAATTGTATCTGGTCTTCCAGCTTCCACAGTAAATTCAGTTATATTCTCTCTTCCAAATAGATCATTTATAGAACTAATAATCTTCACCAAATTTTCTTTAGGTATCGATGTAGGTGTACCTCCGCCGATATAAACAGTATTTATTGTTTGTCCTTTCATTAATTCA
This sequence comes from Anaeromonas frigoriresistens, assembly GCF_016820655.1. Lineage (GTDB taxonomy): Bacteria > Bacillota > Clostridia > Tissierellales > SIT17 > Anaeromonas > Anaeromonas frigoriresistens. The sequence goes on along the minus strand of NZ_WSFT01000053.1, from coordinate 112,669 downwards.
GCAATCTGTCTTATTTCATATAATAATGTCTCTGTATAACTATCTACTAAATCTTCCCATTTCTCTAGGGTATATGAAGGAAAAGAACAATAGACACATTTAGTCGGACAAAAAGGTATACTTACATATAGATTATAGTTACTTTTATCTAGAGGATAAAGATATTTTGACTCAACTTCTGTTATTTCTAATAATAACTGGGCTTTCTCCTTTGCAATCAAATATTGCTCAGTTAATATATTAAAGATCTCATCTTTATTAATACCTTTTTCTCTTAATTCATGAACAATTTTAGAAGGTCTAATTCCTGTTAAAATACCCCATGGAGAACTGATATTATTTACTTTTTTAATAGCTTCATATAAGGATTTTTTTGTCCCTACACTTGTTTTCTTTTCAAAGTCTCTTCTAATATTAATATTATCTATATCATTAATAATATTATCACTTATTAACTTTCCTTCTTTATAAATCTCAGTTCTAATAACATTATCTTCTAAACTACTAATAATATATAAATTTTCATTATCGATAGAGTCATAATCCACAAATTCAATTTCTGAAGTCTCCATAAGTATACGTAATAACTCATAGATATTATGAGAATTTTTATGACCATTTAAATATACTTTTATCATATTATTATCCCCATTAATTTAATAGTTTTTTATAAAAGGATTTGTTGCCTTTTCGATGCCTATGGTACTAGAGGGGCCATGTCCTGACAATACAGTGATATCGTCATCATATTTAAGCAATTTATTTTGAATTGATATAATTATATCATCAAAGGAACCGCCAGGTAAGTCCGTTCTACCAATAGATCCTTTAAATAAAGTATCCCCTGTGAAAATTTTATTATCTATTTTTATTGAAATACTTCCAGGGGTATGTCCAGGAGTATGTATCAATTCCCCTTCAAGATCTCCAATTTTTAATTTTTCGCCATCTTTTATTAATCTATCCGGTTTCACTTCTATAGGAGATATTGGCATTTGGCTAGATAAATTAATATCTTTGTTCATCAACATTTCTTTATCTAACTCATGTATTAATATAGGAGCATTGATTTGTTTTTTCAGTTCAATTAATCCCCCTATATGATCTCCATGTCCATGGGTCAATATGATATATTTGATATTTAACTCATACTTATTGATGATACTCATTATTTCATCTACATCACCAGCTGGATCTATTACTATTCCATCCTTTGTATTTTGTGAACCAACTATATAGCAGTTTGCTGCATATACTCCACAAGGAAGTCTTTCTAATATCATATATAAATCCTCCTTAGTTAAAAATTCTTTTTACTATCTAATAATATTGTTACTGGACCATCATTTACTAAGTCAACTTTCATATCAGCTCCAAATTCTCCTGATTCAACATTTATATCATACTCAGAACAAGTAGAAATAATTTTTTCATAAAGAATATTCGCATCCTTAGGTTTAGCTGCACTCATGAAATTTGGTCTTCTTCCTTTTCTACAGTCTCCGTACAAAGTAAATTGGGAAACTATTAATAGTTCCCCTTTTATATCTAAAAGCGATAAGTTCATTCTCTCATTTTCATCTTCAAAAATTCTTAAATTTATAATCTTATCTGATAGATACTTTATATCATCTAAACTATCTTCTTCTCCAATTCCTAAAAGTACTAATAGACCTTTGGAGATTTCACCTGAAATATTATTATCTACAGTTACCTTAGCTGTACTTACTCTTTGAATAACAGCCCTCATTTATTATCACCTCTATGTTATTACTCTATATACATCAATAACACCTTTGATTCTCTTAAGCTTCTTTATTAAATCATTAAGTTGTTCTACATCTTTGATTTCTAGCGTAAGATTAACTATTGCTAATTTCTCTTTATTTGTTCTAGCATTTAAAGATGATACTAATAAATTTGCATCAGAAAGCAATTTAGTTACCTCCGATAAGAGTCCTGGTCTATCAGTCCCTTTGACTTGGATTTCTGCTTGATAGGATACTTTATCTTCTGTATCCCAATCCACTTCTATGAATCTTTGATCTTTACCTAAATCTAATATGTTTGGACAGTCACTCCTATGGACTGATACTCCTCTACCTCTAGTAATATATCCTTTAATATCATCTCCAGGTACAGGATTACAACACTTTGCAAACCTTACCTTAACATTGTCTATACCGCTTATTTTAACCCCTTGGACAGGTTTTTTATTTTTTCTAATCTTTAATTGATTATTAAGATGCTCTTCTTCATCGGAAATCTTATAATATTCCTTATGATATTCTTTAAGCTTTGTAGTGATTTGTGCTAAAGAGATATTTCCATATCCTAAAGCTGCATATAGATCATCTACATTACTAAAGCTTAGTTTATCAGCAACTCTTTCTAACCACTCTTCCTTCAATATCTCAGTAATTTTATATCCCTGTCTTTTAATATCTTTTTCTAACTTATCTTTCCCTTTAATAATATTTTGAGATCTCTCTTCCTTCTTATACCATTGTTTGATTTTACTTTTGGCATGGCTACTCTTTACTATTTTTAGCCAATCTCTACTAGGTCCATTACTATTAGGAGAAGTTAGTACAGTAACTATATTTCCGTTTTTAAGTTTATAATCAAGGGGGACAATTCTACCGTTTACCTTTGCTCCTACACAGGTATTACCAACAGCAGTATGAACTCTATAAGCAAAATCTATAGGGGTAGATCCAGCAGGTAAATTTATTACATCTCCCTTAGGCGTAAACACAAATACTTCATTATTAAATAAATCTATTCTTAAAGATTCCATAAATTCTTTAGGATCTTTCATTTCTTTTTGCCATTCAAGCATTTGTCTTAACCAAGTCAACTTTTTATCAAAATCACTATCTTCAGTATTTCCTTCTTTATACTTCCAATGGGCTGCAATACCGTATTCAGCAGTCCTATGCATATCCCAAGTCCTTATTTGAATCTCGAAGGTTTCCCCATTTGGACCGATTAAAGTAGTATGCAATGATTGATACATATTTGGTTTGGGCATTGCTATATAGTCTTTAAATCTACCAGGTATTGGTTTCCATAAAGTATGAACAATTCCTAAAGCACCATAACAGTCTTTAACTGAATCTACTATTACTCTTATAGCAGTTAAGTCAAAAATTTGTTCAAATACTTTGTTTTGATATACCATTTTTCTATATATACTATAAAAATGTTTAGGTCTACCGCTTATTTCACACTCTATATTAACATCATCTAGATTTACTTTTAATTTTTCAATAACTTGATTGATGTATTCTTCTCTCTCTTTTCTCTTTTTAGAAACTTTATCTACTAAATCATAATATCCTTCAGGATCAATATATCTTAAAGATATATCTTCTAGTTCCCATTTAATTCTAAATATACCCAATCTATTGGCTATAGGTGCATAAATCTCAAGAGTCTCCAATGCCTTTTCTTTTTTCTTCTCGTCAGACATATATTCTAGCGTTCTCATATTATGGAGTCTATCAGTCAGTTTTATTATAATAACTCTGATATCTTTAGCCATAGCAATGACCATTTTCCTTAAATTTTCAGCTAATCTTTCTTCTTTTGTACTATACTTAATTTTTTTAAGCTTAGTAACACCATCTACTAGATTAGCAACTTCTTCTCCAAATTCTTCCATAACATTATCATAGGTATTTTCGGTATCTTCGATAACATCATGAAGTAGACCAGCCACTATAGTATTTATATCCATATTTATATCAGCTAAAATCATCGCAACATTAACAGGATGAATAAAGAATTCTTCACCGGAATTTCTAAGCTGCCCCTCATGGGCGGACTTAGCAAAATAGAAGGCCTTTTCAACCTTCTCTAAATCACCTTGAGGGTTATATTGTTTTATTTTATCTAGTAGTCTTTCTAATGACAACTAACCCACCTTCTCTACTGTCAAAATTTAATAATACTAATAGTATACCACATAGAATAGGAAGTCAAAAGTAAATAGTTCCTAACTCTATTTAAGATTATTATAGTATATTATTTTATTATTGTGAATTTTAAAAACTACAATTTACTATTAAAATTCTTGTACAAATTGTATAAAAAAATGCACCTAAGTGCATTTAATATTTTATTAATGATTTAACATTGTACCCTTCTAATTTTTCGATACCTTTTAAGAACTCTAATTCAATCATGAAGTAAACACCTACCACTTCTCCACCTAATTTTTCAATCATATTTATAGTAGATTGAACTGTTCCACCGGTAGCTAATAAATCATCTGCTATAATTACTTTGTCTCCAGGATTTATAGCATCTTTATGAATTTCTAATGTATCCGTTCCATATTCTAACTCATATTCATAACTGTAAGTATCTGCTGGTAATTTGCCTGGTTTTCTTACCGGTACAAATCCAGCTTTTGTAGCGTATGCTAAGGGTGCTCCTACTAGAAACCCTCTTGCTTCAGGACCTACTACAATATCATATTCTACCTCTTTTGCTATTTCTGCTAATGCATTAATGCAATAATTGAAAGCCTCTTTATCTTTTAAAACAGTAGTTATATCCTTAAAATTAATACCTTCCTTAGGAAAATCCTTAATATTTCTTATTTTATCTCTTAAGTCCACTTTTTTTCCTCCTCCATATCCTATAAAATATAATTATTCAAACTTTTCAATAGTGGAGCATCACTAATATTAACTTTAGATGATACTTTATTTATTTTAATATAATAATTATTATTATCTAATTTTTTATAATCTAATAATCCAGTTTCCTTAAATATATCCAACGATAACTGTAATTTTACTACATTAATATTTATATTCCTACTTCTTAAAGAATCAATATATTTTATCATATTAAGTTTAAAAGATTTATTAGTCAAGAATGATTTATATATATTTCTTAATTCTTCAATATTTGGCGTCCATTCTGATATCATCTCTTTATTGTAATTTAGATCATTTTCTTCACATAATATCTCCACATTGTCATGAACAGTTCTTATAGTATAATATATTTCCTCAATAAAAGGCAAATCATATAATATTACTTCATCATATTTTTCTTTTAGTATGCTTTCATTAGTAGGATTTATAATAATTATATTTTTTCGTATTTTTTGCTCTTCACTATATCCAAAAGAGGTATTTTTAAATATATCTCTTCCTTCTCTATTCATTGCATTTAATATATTTTTTAAGTTGATTAAGTTATTAATATATACTTTTATATTTTTATCACTTTTTAATTTTTTAATTAAATAATTTAATTTATTATCTAAATTATTAAAATTAAAATCCTTAGAGTATAATTTGTATCCCTTACTAAAGACATCATTCAAGCTATTATAGTATCGATTTTCTATATCATATTCTATCTTTGGTTTAATAATATCTTTTATCATTATTTGAACCTTTTTATTTCCCATATATTCATTTATATCTAATGAACCTATTATATTTATCAAGTCAGTATTGCAAATATCATCTACATAATATCCTAAATTAAATCCAATACCATCAATTTGAATCCCTTTATATAATATTTCCATTTTAAGATGGGTTTTATCTTTTCCTACTCCCTTGATATTTGTAACTATTGCATCTTCAAATAAAAAAATTGGACTAGAATTACCCATACCAAAAGGAGCAAGTTTTTTTAGTTCATTTACTGTGTTTAAGCTTATATCATCTACTTCTACTGTTGAATCGATAACTATCTCTTGACAAAAATCTTCCTCTTCTAATTCTTTATCAACCCAAGTGTTTATTTTTTCTCTAAAAATTTCAATATTTTCTTCTTTAATTGATAATCCCGCAGCCTGTTTATGACCTCCGAAACCTAAAAAAAGATCTTTTGAATTCTTTAGTGCATCATATATATTTAACGTTGAAATACTTCTTGCAGATCCTCTACCTTCTTTATTTTCATCAATAGAGATAAGAACAGAGGGTCTATGATATTTTTCAGTTATTCTAGAGCTAACTATACCTATAACTCCATGATGCCAGTTATTAGATGCTAATACTATAACGTTATCTTTCTCTAAATTTCTCTTTTTTATAATTTCTTCAGCATCTTCTAGTATTTTTCCTTCTACTAATTGTCTGTTCTTATTTTCCTCATCTAATTCTCTAGCAATATTTAATGCTTTTTCATAATCATCTGAAGTGAATAGTTCTACTCCTTTTGTAGCATAGTTCATTCTTCCAGCTGCATTTATTCTTGGACCTATTACAAAACCTATATGACCACTAGTAATATCTTTATCTTTCAACCCAGTAACTTCAAGTAAGGCTTGTATCCCTAGATTAGGAGTTTCCTTAATCAATTCCAAACCTTTTTTCACTATTAGTCTATTTTCATCCATTAAAGAAACTACATCTGCAACTGTTCCTATAGCAACAATTGGAAGAAGTAAAGAGTAGTCAATATCAATTTTTAACGCCTTACTAATTGACTGTACAAGCTTAAACGCTACTCCTACTCCAGCTAATTTTTTAAAAGGATAATTACTGTCTTCTCTATTAGGGTTTATAACAGCTATAGCATTAGGAAGTATATCTCCGCAGGTATGGTGGTCAGTTATAATAATGTCCATTCCTAATTCATTGCAGTATTCAACCTCTTCAACAGAAGTTATACCACAATCTACTGTTATTATAAGATCCCCTTTATTTTCATAAATATATTTGATAGCATCTTTATTAACCCCATAACCTTCTGTGTGACGATCTGGTATGTAATACCTTACTTCAATTCCAATTTGAGATAAAAAAGTAACAAGCAATGAGGTACTTGTTACGCCATCTACATCATAGTCACCATAAATCCATATAGTATTATCTAGCTCTATAGCTTCTAGTATTCTATCAGTAGCTTTACCCATATCATTTAATAAATAAGGATCATAAAAATAATTATAATCAGGATCTAAAAACTTAATTATTTCCTGATTATCTTTTATTCCTCTATTAAATAAAACTCTAGATACTAATGGAGATATTTTCAATTCTTGGGAAATTCTTTGTATATCACTTTTTTCTTGTTGTAAAACCTTCAAAAACTTTTCATCATTTTTTCTCATATAATTCACCTACAATATTTTAAAAACACATATAATATTATAGCTAATAGATGGATTATATTCAACTTAAGTTATCATTCTTTTTATTATCTAAGTTTTCAGCTGATATATTTTCTGTGTTTTCTTCGTTAACTAATATATCATCTTTAGTATCATTTTCAAGGGTTTCAACAGGAGATTCTGCTATACTATTTATTTCTTGTAGCTTTGTATTCTCTTCTTTTAATTTACTAATTTCATGCTTCTGATCTTTGATTTTCTTAGTTAATTTTAACTGTCTAAACAATCCTAAAATCGTCACAATAATTGCTCCAAAAGCCGCTGATATAAAGATTACTAAGGCTTGGGATACTGGTATGTTTGTAAATAAAAAGTTAATATTTACTACATCAGAGTTCTGTAATGCAAATACTGTAATAAGAATAGCGAATAATAATGACACAATGAATCCTAATTGCATATGTAATCCTCCTTTTATTTTTTATTTCCCCAAGAATGAAAAATTATAGATAGAGCTAAAATAATCCCCATTATACCAGCTATTAAAAATCCTATTAATCCAATTCCAGACATCCCTAAGATTTCAGGCCCAGTCTTAGATTGTATTATAGTTGAAGAACCTATTATTATAGCTGCTATTATAAGACTTATTGATAGCTTATTTGATACTGTATTTAATTCTCTTTTTATTTCATCTATTCCTTCATGATTCATTGTAATGTTTACTTTATCTTTATCAATTTTATACAATATATTATTTAGCATCCCGGGTATTTCTTTAATATCATCCAATCCATCATATATTGTATTATATGTATTTTTAAATATTTTTTTAGGACTTAACTTATCCCGTCTTATTTCTTCTAGTAAATCTTTTGATACATCTGTAAGGTTAAACCTAGGATTTAATCTTTTACCTGTACCTTCTATAGTTATTATGGCCTTTATTAATAGTATCAGTTGACTAGGCACCCGTACTTTATGTTTAAAAGCTATTCTTAATACATCATTTAAAGCATCACTAAACCTAAGCTTATCAAAAGGAACATTATAATAATAATTTAATGCATAATTAATATCTCTTTTAAAAAGCATCAAATTCGTTTCTTTAGGGATACTATCCATTTTATATAAAACTTCCACTATTTTATCTGAGTTTTTATGTACTGAAGACCTTAATAATAATATCAATAATTTCATACTTTCATCATCTAAGTAACCTACTATTCCAAAATCCACAAATCCAATTTTATCTTCATTCACTACAAATAAATTACCAGGATGAGGATCCCCATGAAAAAAACCATGTAAAAATACTTGTTCCATATAAAGTTTTGCTATATTAAATGCAATTTTTTCTTTATCATATTTTCTATTATTAATTTCTTTAATATTACTTATTTTTAGTCCATTTATCTCTGAAGTTATTATTACTTTTTTAGTTGTAAATTTCCAAAATACTTTTGGTATAATTATATTATTATTATCTTTAAAAGTTTCTCGAAAGTTTTCATAGTTTTGTGCTTCAATAGTATAGTCCAATTCTCTATTTATTGTTATAGAAAAATCATTAAGTACCTCTCGAAATCTCACTACATTTTTCTTTACTAAATAATCATCTAAAATACCAGCTATTGTCTCTAATATATCTAAATCTCTTGAGATTATTTTATCTATATTAGGCCTTCTTAGTTTTACTACTATATTTTCTCCTGATTTAAGAGTACCTCTATATGCCTGACCTATAGATGCTGCTGCAATAGGTGTTTTATCAAATTTCAAAAATACTTCTTCAATATTTAATCCCGTCTCTTCTATAAATATTTTCTCAGCCATTTCCCATGGAAATACAGATACGTTATCTTGTAATTTCGAAAGTTCTTCAACTATATTCTCTGGCAAGAGATCATATCTAGTACTTAGTAATTGTCCTAGTTTTATATATGTAGGCCCTAATTCTTCTAAAGCCATTCGTATCCTTTCAGGTTTACTAAAATCTTCACTTAATTTACTAGATCTTTTAAAGAATACTTTTTTTATTATACCTTTATTATGTAATTTTTCAGCTATCATACTAAACCCATATTTTCTAAGTATATCTGAGATTTGTTTATATCTCTGCATTTTATTAAATTTATTTTTAATCATAAATAACCTACCTTAACCATATTTACTCTATTATTAATTTACCCTAAAAATAGTGATATTAATTAATTTAATGATATTATGAGAATAAATTATAGTTATATCTATTTTTCTAGTCATTTTTGGTAAAAAAAATCTCAGGAAACCCTGAGATTTTATTTTGCTTTTACTTTTAAGAGATACCATACTGGACTTGCAATGAAAATTGATGAATAAGTACCTACTACTACCCCTACAATCAATGGTAGAGCAAAGTCTTTTATAGCCTCTACTCCAAAGATATAAAGACATGCAATTGCTAATAATGTAGTAAAAGATGTATTTATTGATCTTACAATTGTTTGAGATACACTGGTATCAATTAATTTATTATATTCTGTCTTTTTAAATAGCTTTTGATTTTCCCTTATTCTATCGAAAACCACTATTGTATCATTTATAGAGTATCCCACAATAGTTAACATTGCAGCTACAAAGGATGAATTAACTGGCAATTTAAAAATTGCATATACAGCAAGAGCAATTAATATGTCATGAATTAATGCCAAAATAGCTGAAATACCAAATTTAAATTCAAATCTAAAAGTAATATATATAAGCATACCTATTGTAGCTATTACTATAGCTAATAAGGCTTTATTTCTTATCTCTTTCCCTATAGAGGGTCCAAATTGTTCAGACATCATAGGTTCATCAGCTTCTAAATTGTATTTTTCTTTAAACTGATTAAATACTTCAATTCTTTCATCACTATTTAAACTTTTAGCAGTTTTAATAATAACTTGATTTCTTTCATCTCCTGCATGAATAACGTCAGCATTTTTATCAAATTCATCTGTAATCTCTCTAATTTCTTTTACTGGAATTGTTTCACCTAGATCTATCTGAATATGGGTACCACCAGTGAAATCAATTCCAAAGTTAAGCCCACTGATCATCATCATTACTATTCCAATCAAGATAACTATTGATGATATTATAAAAAATATATTTCTCTTTTCAATAATTTGTAAATTCAATTTTCTCCCCCCTATGCTACGAATAATTTTGTATTCTTAGTTATATTCATTCCAATAAATAATTTTAATAATAATCTAGTAACAACCACCGCTGTAATCATAGAGGCGATAATACCTATTATTAAAGTTACTGCAAATCCTTTGATAGGTCCTGTACCAAAACTAAACAAAACTATACCTGCAATAAGGGTAGTTATATTAGCATCTAAAACAGTTGATAATGCTTTTTTAAATCCTGAGTCAACAGAAGATCTTAATGACTTACCTGCTCTAATCTCCTCTTTAACACGCTCAAATATTACAACATTAGCATCTACTGCCATACCAATAGATAAAATTAATCCAGCTATACCAGGCAAGGTTAAAGTAGCCTTTAAACTAACCATTGTAAATAGTACCATCATAATATATATACTTAAAGCTATAACAGATACCAGGCCTGGAATTCTATAGAATAATAGCATAAATATAAATATTAAAATTATTCCAATAATACCTGCATATATTGATTTGTCAAGAGATGTTAATCCTAAAGTAGGTCCTATTACAGAAGCTTGAACCTCTTCCATCTCTACTGGTAGTGCACCTGCTCTAATCAATGTTGCAAGTTCTGTTGCGTATTCAATATCGAAACCGCCTTCAATAGAAGCTTCACCATTGTTTATAACACTACTAACCGCTGGAGCTGAAATCTCCTTACCATCTAATACTATGCTTATTATCCTTCCATCACCCACAGGCTTTGCCATGGCTCTCTCAGTACCTTCTCTAAATAACTCCGCTCCTTCTGAGTCAAAATTTAATGATACTGCAGCTTCCTTCTTTCCAGTAACTTGATTTTCAATATACATTGGTTCAGATTCCTCTACATTCTTACCAGTAACAATAATATTACCTTCAGAATCAATGAACTGAAGCTCTGCAGTCTTTCCTATCATATCTAAAGCTTCTTGAGTATTTTTAAGACCTGGAAGTTCTACTCTAATTCTATTATCACTTTCGATAACAATATTTGGTTCTGTTACTCCTAATCCATTAACCCTTTGATCAATAATGGATTTTGCCTCTTGCATTTTTTGATTTAATTCATCACCAGTTGCATCAGTTTGAGCTTCCAAAACAACATATACTCCACCTTCTAAGTCTAGTCCTAAATTAATAGACTCTCTCACCGGCTCAATCTCGTACTTTCCTAAGTTTAGACCATTAGCTGCAATATATCCCCCTAGCACTACTAATGAAACTATTAAAAGGAAAATAATCAATTTTTTCCCATTCATATATTTGCCTCCTTAATTTATGATAATAACTATTATATCAAAAATTTAATACTTGTACTATTTATCTTTTGATTAAGTAAATAAATATAATCTTTATACTTACTTAAATATTTATTTATGTCCTTGAGAAAGTTTCACATAATGGTCTGCAGAATCTTGTAAGCTCTTTATTTCTTCTTCAGTTAAATCCCTTACAACCTTAGCAGGGGATCCTAATACAAGAGTTCCTGATGGGAATCTTTTCCCTGGTGTAACAACACTTCCTGCTCCTACAAGAACATTTTCTTCTATGATAGCTCCATTTAATATAATAGCACCCATTCCAATTAAAACATTATTCTTTAATGTACATGCATGTACTATTGCTTTATGACCTATAGTAACATTATCTCCTATTATAGTAGGGTAATTATCCTCTATATGCATTATTGTTCCATCCTGTACATTTGTATTTTCCCCTATCTCAATTTTATTACCATCAGCTCTTAAAACGCAGTTATACCATACACTCGAATTTTTCCCAATTGTTACATCTCCGATAACATCGGCGCTTTCTGCTATAAAACAACTTTTATCAATTATAGGCTTTTTTTCTTTATAGTTTTTTATCATTTTATCTCCTCCTAATCATTAAGATTCGCTAGTATAGAAATTGAACTTTCTATTCTTTTCTTTTCCATTTCACACCCAATTTTAAATGGTTTCATTATATCATTATTGAAGTTATATGCATTAGCATGACAACCACCACTACAATAGAATCTTGCCCAACAATCATTACACTCATCTTTGTTATATACATTTGCTTTATTAAATTCATCTACTAATTTATTGTTTTGAATTCCAGTATCTAAAGTACCAAGCTTAAAATGTTCATCTCCAACAAATTGATGACAAGGATATAAATCCCCTTCTGGTGTAACAGCTAGATATTCTACCCCGGCACCACAGCCTGATACTCTTTTAATAGCACATGGGCCTTGATTTAGATCTATTGTAAAATGGAAGAAATTAAATTCTTCATCTTTTCTTTTAATATTGATATAATCCTTTGATAACTTATCATACTCTTTTAATATATCTCCGATATGTTCTTCTAATATAGCATACTCTTGGGTAGGTTCAGTCACCACTGGTTCAACTGATACACTTTTAAATCCAATATTATATAATTCCTTTATGTCCTTAGAAAAATCAAGATTTTTTGAAGTAAATGTACCTCTTACATAGTAATCTTTATCCCCTCTTAATTTTACCATTTCTAAAAATTTGGGAACTATGATATCAAAGCTACCTTCTCCATTAATTGTCTTTCTCATATTATCATTAACATCTTTTCTTCCATCTAAACTTAATACCACATTAGACATATGCTCATTAATGAAATTCATCTTATCTTCATCTAATAATAAACCATTTGTAGTTATGGTAAATCTAAAGTTTTTATTATATTCTTCTTCTAAGGTTCTACCATAGTGTACTAATTCTTTTACTACATCAAAGTTCATTAAAGGTTCTCCACCAAAGAAGTCTACTTCTAAATTTCTTCTATTTCCTGAATTATTTACTAGATAGTCTAATGCCTTTTTACCTACCTCTAAACTCATAAAGGACTTGTCCCCATCAAAATCTCCTTGAGAAGCAAAACAGTATTCACACTTCAAGTTACAGTCGTGAGCTATATGTAAGCATAGAGCTTTTACTATTTTTTCTTCATTGAATTTAATATCTTTTATATAACTATCCTCAGTAAATAAAATACCATTTTCTTCAAGCTCTTTAACTTCCTCATAACCTTCTTTTATTAGATCAGTATCATACTTAGATGATAATATCTCATATATTTCTTCTAAAGCTTTTTCCACATACAAATCAATCATATCCCATATCAATTCATCAACCACATGAACTGACCCACTGTTTATATCAAGTACTACATTCTTATCATTCTGCTTAAACTTATGTAAGTTTCTCATTTTCTTCCTCCCATATTCTGATAATATCTATTTTATAGTAAACATCCTATATCTTCAATATATTTATAGATTGAACTTTTGGTTTAATTTCATATAAAAATGCTAAACGATAAAAAAGTAGTGATTAACCACTACTTTTTTATTACTTAGTATTTTCGCAAATTTGATTTCCTACGGTACATGATGTTTTACATGCTGATTGACAAGAGGTTTGACATTCTCCACAGCCGCCATTTACTATAGTGTTTTTTAGGTTTTTACTACTTAATGTTTTAATATGTTTCATAAGATACCTCCTAATCCATAATTTACGTTTAAATTATATCACAAAGTATATTTCCTATAAAGTTTTATTTTAAGTTCACTCCTATCATTCCTGCTAATATCCCGGTTACCAAACCGATAATGAGTTTAGTCAGAGTATACGTAGAGAATTGGAAATCCTTCATAAATATCATACTAAATATGATAAGAATAACGATATATACTAAACCTACTACTCCTCCATTTAAAAATCCTCTTTTACTAGTATTTATCGACATTTTAATGGCTCCAAGACTTATCGATATTATTAAAATTATTGAATCAATTAATGGTATCAAGTTCTCCGATAGTTTAGTATAAGTTAATATTAATGTAAATAAAACAAAGAAGATTAAAGTTACAATAAAGCTTAAGATCAAGCTCTTTCCTAATAATACCCCATAATTAATAGATGTTTTATTACTATTCACACGAACACCTCCTACCCTTAATCAATACATATGCTATTATTTTTGTTTTATGCCAACAAAAAAAGTTAGGTGTGTTTAATTACAATAAAAAAAGATTGGTTTAAACCAATCTTTTTTTATTCGTTTATATTGTTTCCTATTGCCCACTTCTTAACTTCAAATTTTGTCTTGTCAGATCCAATTTCTATAGTTACATCATCTTCTTTGATTTTCACAATCTTACCAATTATTCCACCGATAGTAGTAATCTTGTCTCCTACTTGAAGATTATTTCTCATTTCTTTAATTTTTTTATCCTTCTTTTGTTGTGGTCTAATTAAAAGAAAATAAAAAATTGCTAAAAAACCAATGGGAAGAATTAATGCTCTCAACGTATCTACCATTGTATACACCCCTTTCAAATATAATATATATTTGTATCACTATTTAGTATTCTACAAAAACTTTAAAAACCCTTTAATTCTATAAATCATATCCATACTTTTTATAAAATTCTTCTCTATACTCTAATAATCTATCTTCTTTTATTGCTTCTCTTATGTTTTCCATAAGTTTTATTAAGAAGTATAGATTATGAGTTGTAGTTAATCTTGATGCTAGTATCTCATTTGCTTTAAATAGATGTCTTACATATGCTCTAGTATAGTTTTTACATGCATAACAATCACACTCAGGATCTAAAGGTGTAAAGTCTTTTGCATACTTTGCATTTTTTACTACTAATTTTCCTCTACTAGTTATAACAGTTCCATTTCTTGCAATTCTAGTTGGAAGTACACAATCTGCCATATCAATTCCTCGTATTACAGCTTCAAATAGATAATCTGGAGTTCCCACCCCCATTAAATATCTTGCTTTATCTTTAGGTAATAATGGAACTGTATAATCTAATACTTCATACATTATATCAGCAGGTTCTCCTACACTAAGTCCTCCTACTGCATATCCTGGAAAATCTAATTCTGTTATTTCTTTTACGCTCTGTTCTCTTAAGTCTTTATACATTCCACCTTGAACGATTCCAAAAATTGCTTGAGTATCAGGTTTTTTATGAGCTTCTTGGCATCTCTTTGCCCATCTTGTTGTTCTCTCTAATGATTTTTTTACATACTCTCTAGAAGCTGGATAAGGAGGGCATTCATCAAATGCCATAGCTATATCTGAACCTAATGAATTCTGTATCTCTATGGATTTTTCTGGACTAATAAAGTGTTTGGACCCATCAATATGAGACCTAAAATGTACTCCCTCTTCTTTTATTTCTCTTAGCTCACCTAAACTAAAAACTTGAAAACCACCACTATCAGTAAGTATCGGTCTATCCCAATTCATAAATTTATGAAGACCACCGGCTTCTTCTATTAACTCATGTCCTGGTTTAAGATATAAATGATATGTATTACTTAATATTATTTGAGCCTGCATATCTTTCAATTCTTCTGGTGTCATAGCCTTTACTGTGGCCTTAGTTCCCACTGGCATAAATATTGGAGTTTCAATTACCCCATGAGGAGTATACAATTTTCCTAATCGTGCTTTTGTGTTTTTTTCTTCTTTTATAAGTTCATATGTTACAGCCATCTTAATCCTCCTATTTGTTTACTAAATTATAAGCATAGCATCGCCAAAGCTGAAAAACCTATACTTTTCATCTACAGCTACTTTATAAGCATTTAATATGCTCTCTTTTCCTGTTAATGCACTAACCAACATTATTAATGTAGACTCTGGCAAATGAAAATTAGTTATTAATCCATCAATAACTTTAAATTCATATCCTGGATAAATAAATATCTCTGTCCATCCTGAACATTCTTTTACTTTACCTTCTTCGTCAGTAGCAGATTCTAAAGTTCTAGTAGATGTAGTCCCTACAGATATTATTCTACCACCATTTTCTTTTACCTTATTAATAATTCCCGCCGTTTCTTCGCTTACCTCGAAAAATTCTGAATGCATTTTATGTTCATTCACATCATCTACCTTTACGGGTCTAAATGTACCTAATCCTACATGTAATGTAACATAGGCGATTTGTATACCTTTTTTTTCTATTTTGTCTAATAAGTCTTTAGTAAAATGTAATCCTGCTGTAGGTGCAGCAGCTGAACCTTCCTTTTTAGAATATACAGTTTGGTATCTTTCTCTGTCTTCTAATTGAGCAGTAATATATGGAGGTAGGGGCATTTCACCTAGCTGATCTAAGATCTCTTGAAATATACCTTTGTAGATAAATTTAACTACTCTAGTTCCTCCTTCTTTTATATCTAATACTTCTCCTTTAAGTATTCCATCACCAAATTCTATAACATCTCCAACCCTTGCTTTCTTTCCTGGCTTAACTAGAGTTTCCCACTGGTCACCTTCTATGTTATTTAATAAAAGAAACTCCACTTTACCTCCAGTGTTTTCTCTCTGGCCTAAAAGTCTTGCAGGAATAACTCTAGTATTATTTAATACTAAACAATCTCCCTCTTCTAAATAATCAATTATATCACTAAATACTTTATGTTCTATATCTCCATTTTCCTTATCTAATACTAACAATCGAGACTTCTCTCTATCTTTAAGAGGATGTTGTGCTATTAATTCCTCTGGCAAATCAAAATAAAAATCACTAGTTTTCATACAATCATCCTTTGCTTATTACTTAATAATACTTCTTAATATTATTAGAAAAATTTTCTAATAATATTAAGAATAACTGTCAAAATAATACTTAATACTATTGATGTTATTACTGGAAAGAAAAAAGTAAAATTTCCTTTTTTTATTACTATATCTCCTGGTAATTTTCCTAATCCAAGTTTACTACCTATTGATACTATTATCCCTATAATTATAATAATAAATCCAATAGTAATTATGGTTCTTCCAATATCATACATGTTTATTCCTCACTTTTAATATTGAAATGATCTAAACATCTTTTAGTGACTACTCTACCCCTTGGAGTTCTATTTATAAATCCAATTTGTAATAAATAGGGCTCATAAACATCTTCTATAGTATTTCTTTCTTCTCCTATGGAGGCTGCCAGGGTATCTAAACCTACTGGGCCATGATTAAACTTGTTTATAATTGTTAATAGTAGTCTCTTATCAACATTATCTAACCCAAGCTCATCCACTTCTAATAGATCTAATGCCTTTTCAGCTACAGCTTTTGTAATATTACCATCTTCTACAACCTCTGCATAGTCCCTTACTCTTTTTAATATTCTATTAGCTATTCTAGGAGTTCCTCTTGACCTTTTTGCTATCTCTAAAGCTCCTATTTCATCTATTTTTACATCTAAAATACTTGCTGATCTGATTATGATACTTTTTAAATCTTTCACATCATAATAGTCTAATTTACATATAACACCAAATCTATCTCTTAGGGGTGAAGTAAGTAACCCTGCTCTAGTTGTTGCACCAATTAAAGTAAATTTAGATAAGTCTAACCTAATCGACCTTGCACTTGGTCCTTTACCTATTATTATATCTAGTGCAAAATCTTCCATAGCAGGGTATAGTATCTCTTCTACACTTCTATTTAAACGATGTATCTCATCAATAAATAGCACATCGTTTTCTCCTAAGTTGGTAAGAATCGCCGCTAAGTCCCCTGGCTTATCTATAGCAGGGCCTGATGTAATTCTTAAGTTAACCCCCATTTCATTAGCAATGATACTTGCCAGGGTAGTTTTCCCCAACCCAGGAGGGCCATATAATAATACATGATCTAATGATTCTTCCCTGCTCTTTGCTGCTTTAATGAATATCTTTAATTTTTCTTTGACCTTATTTTGTCCTGTATAATCATCTAATGACTTAGGTCTTAATGAAGTTTCTATATCAAAATCTTCATTTTTCACATCACTAGTCACAATCCTATTTTCCATCTCTTCCATAATTATCTCCTTCTATTGTTTTGATAATTCATTTAAAGAAAGTTTTATTATTTCTTGAGTCTTTAAATTTTCAGTATTTAGTTTATTCATTGCATTAGTTGCCTCATATTTAGTATACCCTAAAGACATTAGAGCATCTAAAGCTTCATCAATATTTGAATTCATAGAGACTGGTTTAGATTCTAATTTATTAATATCATAATCTTTAACCTTATCTTTTAATTCTAATATCATTCTATTAGCGGTCTTTTTACCTACTCCTGGTGCTTTAGATAAAGTATTTGGATCTTCACTTATGATAGCAAATTTCACTTCATCAACTGATAATGCAGATAAAATTCCCAAACCTACCTTTGGACCTATCTTTGACACGGATATCAGGTTTAGAAATAATCCTAATTCTTCCTTCGAAATAAACCCATACAGACTCATATCATCTTCTCTAACATGTAGATGAGTAAATATCTTATACTCCTCATTTAACTTAATATTAGCCATTGTTTGCATGGATGTATTTATTTTGTATCCTATCCCATTATTATCTAATACAATATAATCTTCTGATATTTCTTCAATATATCCTCTAATATAACTATACATTATATACCTCCATTATTTCATTCTAAATAAGCTATCAAATTGTCCTGAGTGAGCATGACATATAGCTACTGCAAGGGCATCTGCTACATCATCAGGTTTAGGTATTTCTTTTAAGTTCAATAATATCTTTACCATCTCTTGAACTTGTCTTTTCTTAGCTCTACCATAGCCAACAACTCCTTGCTTTACTTGTAGAGGAGTATACTCAAATATATCTAATTTCTGATTCATAGCTGCTAATATCTCAACACCTCTAGCTTGTCCTACCTGTATAGCTGTTTTTACATTTTTATTGAAAAATAGTTCTTCTATAGCTACTGCATCAGGTTTATATTTCAATAAAACTTCTGTCAAATCATCATAAACAGATTTTAATCGTGCTGGTGAACTCATTGTTGAAGGGGTAGTTATTGCACCATAATCTATAACTTTAAAGTTATTTCCTTTATATTCAACTACTCCATATCCAACTATAGCAATACCTGGATCTATCCCTACTATTATCATAATATCCTCTCCTATGTCCTAAAACTTTAAGCTATGTACTATGTATCGTATCTTATTGTATGTATAAGCATCTATAATTTTATCACATTTTAATAATAAAGAAAAAATAGAAAGTAATAAAATCCAGCTACTATATTAAGCTCTGTAATTCTAACTTATTATATATATTCAAATCAACAAAAGTTAAACTGGATCAGTTTAACTTTTGTATGATTATTTAACTTATAAAATTTTCTATAACTTCTCCTATATCATCTAAGTCATCTACAACTATTCCATTTCTTAATCTCTCTTTATCATATTCACCTAATAATTGAATAGATTGTTCTAAAGTTTTGAACAATACCCTATCACCATTCTCATCTATTTTATATATGGCAACCTTACCTTCATTTTCACCAACAATATAATGATCTGGACATAAGCTATCCTTTACTTGTTTAATTACCACTCTATTAGAATCAAATTTTAAAACCTCTTTATTGGACTCTTCATCAAAGCTATCTTCTAAAGCTTTTCTGTTCATTCCAATATAATCATTCTTATTTACCTGGAAATCTCTTATGTTATGCTCACATTTAGTATAAAAAATATCATATTCGATGATAGTATCCTCAGTGATTTCTTTCCCTTCACTTCCATTTATTTCAGTAGTTAATAATTCATCCATACTTTCATTCTCTTCATTCTCCTTGGTGATATTATCATTTGAATTCTTATCAAATCCTATTTCTAAAATTGTAAAAACCAAAACTACTACTGAAAAAATCAATCCTATAGATAGATAAAAAATTTTAGAAGAATTTTTCATAATATCCCTCCTATACTTTATAAAGGGTTATTATTTCCAATAAAAAATATTATATACACTATAGGACGTATAAGACCCCTATTACAACTTTGTGAAGTACGTAAGTTATTAATAGGGGTATCTTTTTAGTACTCTATCATTTAAAGCATACCAGCATGAATCTTTAAATATATTCATAAGGTTTTTGTTCAGTTCACGAATTATTGCATTATATACTTTGTCTAATTCTTCATCAGTGAAATTAATTTTCTCCTCTTTTATATTAAACTCGTGAGGATTGAATTCTAGTTTTAATTGTCTATCTATATAGTTATCTATATTTTTTAATTTAGGTCTAATAACTTTATTTGCAAATATATCTATTAAATCAGTATATTCTCTAGTTTCTTTTTCTTTGTACTCTATTTCATCTCTTATATTTCTTCTTATTTTATTTACTTCGTTATTATTGTAGTTAAAATGAAAAAGGTATTTTTTCTCATATAGAATATCTAAATCAAAATATTTTAACGCCATTTCCTCTAATACATTTATCCATTTATTATTATAAAATCCATATTTATACCCCTCTAAATAAAAACAAAGTTCAATTCTATCAATATCTTCATGTATAACTTTAGTAATTGCTCTAGAAGTAGCTGAGGGATTATTTCTGTCCTTCAAAATATTCTTAATTCTATTATTAATATTTCTTGTGCAAATGTACTGAGGGTAAATGTTGCTGATGTTTTCCTCTAAGTCATACAGTGATAGTAATATGTAAATAGAATTAATATCGTTATTAAATAAAAATCTATTTTTTAGACCTTCGTATAATTCCCATAGTTTTACTGCGGAAGCTGGCAACTCTATCCCTCCTTCTCTAGCAATTATTGCCAATATAAATTAAAATAAACCTATATAAATATAGAGTTTTTTTGTTCTTAAAGTTATGGTAATATATTATCTAATAATAGTATTGGGAGTGATTCATTATTAAATTCTGGGATCCTAAATTAAAAAATAATTTAAAGAGATATATATTCCAATGTACTCTTGCAACAATTTCAATAATGTTTATTTTACTATTTCTAAACCTATTTGTATATACTACTATAATAGCAAGTTTAGGTGCAACTACTTTTATAATTTTCACAATGCCCAGTGCTTATTCAGCAAAAACAAAAAACATATTAGGTGGATATACAGTAGGTATAATCTCAGGAATTATATTTAATAGCATGTCCTTAGTATTAGTAGACAAAATAGACATGATAAATTTGTCTATGCTATATATGATAACAGGAGCTTTATCAGTTGGTATAACTATTTTTGTCATGGCTATAACAAATACTGAACACCCACCTGCAGTGGGTATGGCTTTGTCACTCATACTAACACCATGGAATTATCAATCACTACTTTATGTTTTTATTTCAATCCTTTTAATGATCTTAGTTAAAAGACTATTAAGAAGGTGGTTAATTGATTTACAATAAATTCCGACAAAAAAAGTCTTGAGTCTTTATTATACTAGTATATAATGTTTTTTTCAATACTTATTAGTCGAATCTTGTAGTTATATGGATAAAACTCTTAAAAAAAATATAAAAGTGAGGGCACCTCACTTTTATGCTAAATTAAACCCAGTCAATTATGTTTATATGCTTATATTATATATTAATTTAATAATAAATAAAACACCTCTATAGAGGTGCTTTATTTATATAAGCTATAAAATTTATAATTTTTTCCTTCTTAATTGAACTCTTTTTTTCCAGGCATGTAATCCCAATGAGACTCCTATTACTCCATAAGCAACGAAAGCTCTGAAAAATTCCCCTATTTGAGCATCCCCAAATAAATTTTTTCCCGCTAAGGGTGATACTATAAATAGGGTGTGGAATAAAGTTGTTCCTAAAATGGCCTGACCTATGGTTGCTTTAGATACTGAAGCCCCCCCAATAAGTAAAGCTGCTATAGAAAACATACCAATTTGCTCATGACTACCATAAGTGTTTAATGTCCCTAAGTTTTGTAGGAATATAATCTGTCCCCAAGCAGCCAAGACTATAGAAATAACAATTGCAAGTACCCTTATCCTGCTTACATTAATTCCAGATACCTTAGCAATATGTTTATCCTGACCTACTGTTCTAAACTCTTGACCTATTTTTGTTTTGACTATAAGAAGATTAAACGCACATAAAGCCACAATCACTAACATAGTAACTAAAGGTAATTTGATCATACTAACAAGTGAGTTACTTGTAATTACATATATAGATACTCCAATGCCAATAACTAAAAGTATCATAGTAGTTATATATTTACTTTTACTTAATGTATTTTTATAGGAATCTTTTTTGCTCCTAAAATAAAGATAAGAGTATATAATTATGCTGACTACACAACTAACTAGGAGTACCTGAAATAAAGGAAGCTTAATGATATCATCTAAAGCATATTTAATACCTGTAGCTTTAACTCCCCCGGATAAATCTATAGTATTTCTAATCCCAACTCCTCCACTAAGCATTAGTACTGGATTTTTCATAGGTATTAATGTACCTACTAAAAATAAAAATATTAATTGATAGATACCATTAGCAAAAAAGCCAGTGATCATGCTAGCAATCATTTCTTGTCCTTTGGTTTTATTTAATAACTTTCCAGTTAAAAGCCCTAATAATAATGCTATTGGAAATGCTAAGGCTATAGCTAAAAGAAAGCCATTAAGACCTGTTATTCCCCAATGAGTTACACAAATGATAGCTATTTGACCTGCCATAGCTCCCACTACAATACTAAAGTTCAAACCCATACCAGCTAATACCGGAATTATAAGAGCTAATACAAGAAAAGAATTTCTAGTGATTCTTGTTACTAACTCATTTAAAATAAAAGATATAGGCAATTTAGATAGTACTACTCCAATTAAACATAAAATTACAAATATAATAGTAACCATATTATTAAACATAATTTTTTTCGTCTTTTTTCCTAATGTTTCGTTATTAATACTCTCCTTCAATAAATCATTTGAAGTTGTCATATTAATCATCACCCCCTACTTTTGTTAAAGCATATAGGATAATTCCGTTCTGAATTATCATTCTAGCAACTTCAGATAAATTACCCTCACTTACTATCTTATTGGCTACAGGTAATGATATTGTTAATAAACCTTGGAACAATAAAACACCTAATATAACATGAGAAATTTTTGCCCTCTGTGCAGAAGCTCCTCCTATTAGAATTGCAGCTACTGCTGGGAAAGCCATCATTAAAGGTGCTTGATATAATTGTAAAAAACCATAACTTTGAGCATATACCAATATACCAATAGCTCCCAAAACAGTAGATAATATAGTACCTACTGTCCTTGCATTATTCACATTGATACCAGAAGCTACTGCAAACTTAGGGTTATCCCCCGCTGCTTTCATTGATATACCAGTCTTACTTCTTAAGAAAACCCAAACTATTAGGCATAGCATTAAGAAGAAAGCTAAAAGCCCTGTTGGAATAGTAATATTTCCAATAGAAACAGGGGCAATTTTATTTAATATTTGTGCATATCTACCATCTAATGATATAGTTACCCTCAACCCTTTACCTATGGGCCAAATCATCTCAGGGCTTTTAAAAGGCATTAATATCCAAGCAATACTCATAAAAAACACTGCTGAAAATCCAGTATAAGTAGCTACCATCATCTCTGATCCTTTTACTGCATTTAATATTTTCGCATATAAATATCCTATTATTAGTGCAAAAGGAATAGAAATTGCGATGGCTGCAAAAAAACCTGTTAAACCGGTTAAGTTAAGTTCAATACTTATTAAGCCCCCTAACAAACCACAAATTATTCCTAGGGGCAGTCCAAAGTTTGGCCCGGTTCCTGATAGTATTGCTGGTACCATAGCTAAAACTAATACACCATTCATACCTATCCTTACTAATGTATCCTCCATTAATATACTCACAGGTAATTTTAAGACATATGCCAATATAATAAGTAAAAAGAAAAAACTGATTATTATCAATCTAGGAAGGCCTAATGTATTGATCATTCTTTTTAAACTACTTGTCATTTATAAAGCCCCCTTTTTATTTATTTTGTTATATTCACCGGCCATCATTAATCCAAAGGTTACATCACTTTCATCAGGACTTAATATACCCTCTACTTTTCCTTCTGCTATTATTGCGATTCTATGACATATTGTTCTTAGCTCTGCTAGTTCACTAGAGGTCATTATTATAGTCATTCCCAATTCTTTATTGAGTTTATATAATAAATCTAACACTAGTTTTTTAGCCCCTATATCTATACCACGAGTAGGTTCAGAGACTAGCAAAATATCAGGTTTTAAGGTTAACGCCCTAGCTATACATACCTTCTGCTGATTCCCACCACTCAATCTTCTAGTAATTTGTTCCGGGCCTCTACATCTAATATCAAGATCCTTAATCATTTTTAAAGCATGACTTCTGATTTCTTTTTTGGACTTTTGTGTAAAGGGACCAATTTTTGAAATATACCTTCCTTGCATTTGAATTGCAGTAAGTACTATATTCATTTCAATAGAAGTATCTAAAAGTAACCCTACCCCTCGTCTGTCTTCTGATACAAAAGATAACCCTTTATTTAAGGATTCAGTAGTATCATTTAAGTTTAATTTTTTATTGTTTATTGTCACTTCTCCACTAGATTCATATAATCCCATAAGACCATTAGCAATGCCTATCTTTCCTTGACCAGCTAAACCACCAATACCTAAGATTTCTCCTTTTCTAACCTCTAAATTAATCCCTTTAGCTGTTTCTCCAGGCATATCAACTTCAAAATTTTTAATAGAAAGTATTACTTTTTTATTTTTAAATTCCTCTTCATTACTTTCAGCATTAGCTATCTTTTCTATTTTTCTTCCTACCATCAGTTGAGCTAATTCAATGATATTTGTATCTTTTTTTGGCTTAGAGGCAACTAATTCTCCGTCTCTAAGAATAGTAATATTGTCTGAAACCATCATAACTTCTTCTAACCTGTGGGTAATAAATACTATTGCTATTCCATCAGTTGCTAATTTTTTCATAGCTGATAATAGATTCTCAGCTTCACTTTCAGTAAGGACAGCTGTAGGTTCATCAAATACAAGCACTTTAATATTACTTTTATCTATTTCTCTTGCAATCTCAATAAATTGTTTATATCCTACTGGTAATCCCTCTACCATTGACCACTCTTCAATATCCATTTCTAATTTATCCAAAGCTTTTCTCGTATCTTGATTCATAGATTTCACATCTAAAGTTTCTAACTTCTCACCTAATATTTTACTTATTAAATTACTCTTACTTTTTTCTCTGTTTAATTTTACATTTTCAGTTATTGTAAATCCAGGAATCAACATGAACTCTTGGTGTACCATTCCTATGCCTAAATCCATAGCTTCTTTAGGGGACTTTATGTCCACTTTTTTCCCATCAATTAATATATCACCAGTATATCCACCAGTAGAGTGAATAACAGGCATGCCAAATAATATATTCATTAAAGTAGACTTCCCTGCTCCATTTTCTCCTAATATGGCATGAATTTCTCCAGGTTTGATCTTTAAGTCTATACCTTTTAATACTTTATTATTAAAATATTCTTTTTCAATATTTTTCATTTCCAAAGCAACATTGCTCATCTGCCAATCCCCCTTCTATATTATCGGAGAGTAAATTATATAAGGCTATCTGACCAGATAGCCTTATATTTGATTAACTATTAAAAATCAATAAAATCAGATAAAATCATTAAATAGTTATCATAAGTCTTCTCTGTATTTTCATCTGTATAAGGAACTATAGTCATATCTATTTCCATTCCTGCATTCTCTTTTACATATTCATTAAATTTCTCTGTTACTTTATCTACGTCTAATTTACCATCAGTGTCACCCTCTATATATGCTTTTGCATATTCTGCTCCAGCTTCAACAAACATCATATTCATAGGTACTGGCCAAGTAGAGAATCTTCCCTTTCCGCCACCTTCTTCAATTTTTCCACTGATTTCATCTATAATAAAATTAATATCACCTTTTTTATCTTCAGGAATTTCTATTCCTAAAGCTCCTGGATATCCGTGGAATGGAGATGGACAACATTGTTGTGGTAAAATAGCTCCTTCAGTTAATGCTGATTTAATTAAAGGTTCTTGCATAGAGCAATTTGTAGCAAATAGAGCAGTATTTTCACCATACTCTGATATCTTTCTAGGAACATCTTCTAATATAAACTGTTGTGCTCCAGATACTCCAGCATCTCCTGTTGGGTCTGGTGCAGTTGCATCTACAAACTCTAAACCTAATTCTTCACAAGTCTCTTTAAATAAATCTCTTCTTGCAGCTAATAATGCATATGACATATGTCTAGGGAATGAATAATGAACAAATGTTTCTGCTCCTTGCTTCTTAGCCTGTTCTATAACAGCTGTACCCATTCCTAATTCATCCATTTGGAATACTACATCTGCTTTTGAAGCGATCATATTTGGATCTTCACCAGCAGTTCCTACTACAAACAGGATATCTTCTCTCATTTCCTTAACCTTATCTATAGCAGCAGATGTTCCAGGAATACCTTGAACAATTACTATAGCTTTAACCTTAGGATCAGATGCCATACTAACTATGTTAGCAATAGTAGTTTCTTGCTCTTTCATAAATTGATCAGGATAAGTTTGGATAATAACTCTATCTTCTCCATACTTCTCTAATACTCTTTCAGCAGCTCTATATTCTTCTTCATTCTGAGATACAGTACCAGTCATAATACCTATTTTCCAATCTCCTTTGGGTTTATCACTAGCTGAGTCCCCTCCACAAGCAGCTAAACTTAGTACCATTACTAAAATCAATGTTAAACTTAATAGCTTCTTCATCAAAAATTCCCCCTCATTTAATACTATTTTTCAAAGCTTAAGTTTCGAAACTATTCCTCCTTTCTCATTTTAAATACTATGACTTGTCTTTAAAATTAAATTTATTATTTTTATATGTATATTCTTGTACAAAAAAATAATTCCTAAAACTTTAATAAATAATGAAGTATACAGAATATTAAAAATATTTAAAAGCTAATTCACTGGATTTTGTAATATAATATAAATATAGAGATAAAAGGATCGTGATATTATGAAAATAAGTAGAAAAGAAAGGAAAAAATTAAGAGAAAAATATCCAAAACAGGTCATAAAAAGAGCCCTAAAAGCATCTAGTTCAGAAAAGGATCTAAAAACCAATCTTGAAATGTTCTTAGAGTCCTACAAAAGAACATCAGAATTAAATTATAATCCTTACTCTGGCACTCAAGTGAACGATACTAAAGGGCCTTGTCATCAATAATAAAAACAGGACCTGAATCAGGTCCTGTTTTTGATTAATCAATTTTTTTAAAGTACTCTTTTATATGAAAATATATAACACTAAAAAATAATTAAATCTTTCTTCATCGATTACTCCTTTTATTTTTTATATATCTTATTATTATAATGATATAAGTAAATAATAGTAGAATAAAAGAAATAAGATGACTAATTTTATATGTTTCATAGATCATTAATGTAACAGCAATATAAATCCAAATAATTAATTGAATAAAAACTACTATTAAATTTACTTTTTTATCATCTATCATATGTAAGACCCCCTAGAATAATTCTAATATAATTTCAAATAGAAGTTTTAAAGGATTTTTTGACTTATAAAATATCCCAAGTCCTATCAATATTACTCCTAAAGTAGTTAAAAACCAACCCAAAATACCATTAAACATATAAAAATTAAATTCAATAATAAGAGTGATTATTCCTAAACCTATTAGTATAATATTAATATTATTTTTTATCCCTTTCATTAATTAACCTTCTTTCATTATAAATTCCATACTACATTCCAATTATAAAATCCTGATATGACTTTTCATCAGCAAAATAGTTATTAATAATACTGTAATCAGATTCTTATTCATTTCCATCCCCCATAATTTACATAAATTGAACTAAAGCTAAAAATCCAATTCCTAATAATAAATCTACAATCCCTGCTGTAGGAAATAATTTCAAGTTTACTTCTTTAATTTGATTTGATAGCTCTTTTAATAATTCTTTATAGAAATCTAAGTGTCTTATCTCTTTTAAATTAATTTGTAATGAATTAAGAGGTTTGCGGTAAAATATAACCTCATTATTATAACCTTTTAATACTAATTCATCTTTATTAACCACATATGATATGTTTTTCTCCTCTAAAATACTCATAAGAATTGATGAGAAAGTTTCACCATTTACATTATACATGGTATAGACTCCTCTCTGTCCTAGAAATATTAAAGCAAATATTAGTATGAAAATAGATATTATAAATATTCCACCATCAATTTCAATAAATCGCGAGATGATAATTGCTAAGAAAAAAAAGTTTTGAATTATTGCTTCATACTTGCTTCTCACCATAAACTTTTTACCACTAATAACAATAAGTCCATAAATAATATAGAAAATCCCAAAAAGTATAAAAATCACCTTATCCATTATTTTCCTCCCCACTTTATAAAATTTCAAATAAATTTTCCTATAAATAAAAACATCTGAATTGTCAGATATTTTTATTTATGTTAATCATACCATATATTAACAGTTTTTACTTTCAAAAATTAAAAACACCTCTAAAATCTATAGATTTTAGAGGTGTTTTATTATGCTATATAATTATTCTTCTTCCATATCCTCAGGCATGTCCCAGTTATGATAAACTTCTTGAACATCGTCATTATCTTCTAATGCATCTATAAGTTTTTCCATAGTTTTGATGTCTTTAAATGTCATGATTACAACATTTAAAAGGTATAGATTGAAAATATCATTGATATAAAATTTCTCTATTTTTTTATTATGTATATCGTAGTTCAACTAAGATTTTAAATTTTCATAAAAACCGTAGTTCAGATATAGTGAATTTTTCAGTATATCATAGTCTAATTATAACAGTTTTTATATTATAATAAAAATAAAAATTTCAAAAGTAAATCTAGCTTAATGGATATATTTAGTAATTATATTAGTTAAATCACTCTACTTCTCTCACAGTTACAAAAAATGTTTTACATTCTCTTTCTATATTTTGTTGTTTATTCTCTTTTGCTTTTTTTCTCCTCACTAAGACACAATGCAATTTTATGAGTAATGATACAAACAATATTACCCATGAAGTATTAATAATTATCTGAATTGCTAATTGATGGTTAGAAGGTTCAATTACTGTTTGAAAAATCCATTCATTAATATACCCGATAACCATTGCACTGTTTATAAATATAATTCCCGAAATAATGTCCACATGAGCTAATTGTTTCTCTTTTTTATTTCCGTTAAGACTTTTAAGTAGAGTATAATTTATATCATCCTCTTTAGAACTTTCAAATAATGTTCCATCTATTACTACTAAAGGAAGTATAACGGTAATCATCAAGGATGCTATCTCAAAAAATAATCTTAATATATTTTCTCTAGTAACACGAAGAAAGAAAATAGGAATTATTATAAATAATATTGATATAAATATTGTCTTGATACATAATATTATATATTTACTCACCATGAGAGTAACTTGATTTTTTGACATACTTAACCCACCTTTTAATTAATTTTAAAAATAATTTATTGTTATCAATATTCTTTTCTTGAATATGTTATAAATAAGAAACAAATATTTATTTATTTTTAAAACCACT
Source organism: Anaeromonas frigoriresistens (assembly GCF_016820655.1). GTDB lineage: Bacteria > Bacillota > Clostridia > Tissierellales > SIT17 > Anaeromonas > Anaeromonas frigoriresistens. The sequence goes on along the minus strand of NZ_WSFT01000053.1, from coordinate 82,838 downwards.
AATATGCTAGTAATTATAAGTTTAAAGGATAGTATAATGATATATAAAATGCTTTATTATTACACTATATCTTCTCCATACCATAAATCAGTAATATCTAAATCACATTCTCTAGGATTTGCTAAATGATGATTAACCTCAAATGTACAACAATAGCATTTTGCTTCATATGTATACCTAAAATGTTCTATCATCTGCCCTTCTTCATCTATGTTCAATTCTTCATCTTCATAAATTGTTAATGTTCTTTGTCCACAAACAGGACATTTAATAATTTTAGAAACATTCTGAGACTGCTCTTCATAATTCAGCATCTCAGTTGTTCTTCTAATAACTTGGTCATCGAAAATTTTAAAACTAGAGTTAAGCGGATTTTCATATGATGCACGACCTATTTCTTTTAAATATGCTACTTTATCCATATTATAATCCACTTCCTCAAAAACATTAATTATTTCATCTATTACATCAATGCCTAAAAAGTTATTTTTATACTTCCATACATTTCCTAGTTTTTCTCCTTCATTTAATTCTAAGATTTTTTTTATTATAGGTAAAAGATACTTACCAATAAATATATCTAGTGATTTATACTTTAATATAAAGCTCCCACGATGCACTATTCTATTTCTAAAATTATTTAATTTAATTAATGCATCTACATTTTTTCTTTCAATTAAAAAATCTATCCTTCCATCAGAGTAGATTGATTTACTTTTAACTAAATCTACCAGCATTCTTAACGATTTAGAAAATTCAATAGTAAATATTTTATTATATTCTTCTGGACTAATCTCTTGTTTTTTTATCAATTTATGAAGAATTAGTGGGTCTCTAACAAAATCAATTACTAATAATTCATCTTCATTTCTTAAGTACTCCTTAATTATAAGTTCAAAAAAATGATGTAAGTATACTATAACTTTAGAGTATTCTTCATAATAATTATATGTAAATAAATTAACACCTTCAGAGTTAAATTTTAAAGCTCCTATACGATATTTTATAGAAGAATATGTTGTGAAATATGATTTCAAAGCAATCCTTAGAGATAATATTGCTAAATCTGACATCCTTTCGTTCTCATCTATGTGTAGTAATATGGTATCTTTTTCCAATTCATCCAAATCCATCTTTTACCCTCCTAAATAGTAGTTTAGTTAAAGTTTCTTTTTTATAATTAAATGTTCTTACTCTATCTCCATAAATACTATATAAAAAAATTGTCTAGAAAATCTAATTGATTAATTACAATACACTTATTATTTTCCCATAATCGATTTAAGTTATATTCACCATAAATTGAATCAAATTTCAAATTAAAATCTTCATATTTGGATTCAGCGTTACTTTTTAAGTTCCTATTTAAGAAAGCTGATAATGTATCAATCATTATTAATCGTAATTGATTATTAAAATATTTATCCAATTTAATATCATTTATATTGATTTCATTTATAAGTGATGAAGTTTTATAATTTTTTAAAACTATTTTATTATACAATAAAGGTTTTTTTAACTTTATTGATATTAAAAAAGAATATACAATCCCCATTACAGCTGAATAGGCGTCTGAATATTCTTTACCATCCTTATGAAAAATTGTAGATGGTAATATGATTTTTAAATAATAAAATAATTTGTCAATATCTCTTAAGCTATAATCCATTAAGTCAATCATCTTTTTAAGATATACCCAAAACCAATTATCTCTATTAAGTTTATATGTATTAATCATCATTTCAACATAATTTCTTTTATCTGGAATCGGTAAACTGTAATCCAAATCTATAAATCTTCTTAGATATCCTAGTGAGTCCATATCTTGTCCATATAAAGTAGAAATAGAACAAGAAAGTTGTTGCTTATCTAAAGAAATAATAAAAAAGTAATTATCAATATCAAATAAATGTTTTATCTTCTCTAGTGTTTCTATAGCAAAAGAAGGTCTACATCTATCTAGCTCATCAATGAAAAAAATTATTTTCTTATTTTGCTCTTTTTGAAATTCTATTAAAGTTTTTTTAAATTCACTTTTTGCGTTTTTACTTTGCTTAAACTTACTATATTCTACTTCTCCTAATTTACCAGCCAAATCTACAAATTCACTTTCATTGAACTCACCTAATTTAACATCTTTAACATCCAAAATTCCATTAGTTAGTAATCTTAGTCCAATTGGCACAGTTTTCTTAATAAGTTGAGCACCATATTTTTTAATGTTATCAATTTTATCATTTTTCCCATTATACTGTTCTTCTAATTGATAAATTATGGCTAATAATGGGTCATCACTATCATCATTTTCCCAAGCATTAAAATATATTGTTTTATAGTCCTCTATGGATGCTAAATATTCTTTCCACATTTTTATAAATGTTGTTTTACCGGTTCCCCAAGGAGCATCTATTCCAACAACTAAATTCCCATCCATATTATTAAAAATTTTAGTAAAGTTTTCAGCGATTGGTTTCCTGTTTAATATATCATTTTTAAAAGGTTCTTCTCTTGGAATTTGGATATCGTTGTCCTTCATATTTATTCCCCCACCCCTTCTTATAAGTAGAATCTTATGATTTCATCAAATATTCACTTATAATAGCTTTTAGTAGTTATTCTGCATTACTATTAATTTCCTTGTTTTTATATTAAATTATATATTGTCCTGTAGGTATTTATCAATATCACCAAATTAAAAATACTGGTAATTACCAGTATTTTTAATTTACTTCTTTTTATATCGAAACTTACTTTTAATTCTTGTTATCTTATGTTCTATTTTATTTTTTTATTTTTAATATTTACATAATTCCCATAGATATCATTTAACTGTATTTTTAATAAGTTGTTATAAAAAGTAATTACTTTGTTTATTTCAGTATTATTTTTATTTACAAGTTCTAGTGCAAATTGATACTCTTTTTTCTTCTCTTTTTTATATTCCTCATCAATTTTAACCTCTTTTTCTATATCCTTTTTTAATTCAATAACATTATTTAATATTATAAACTTAATATTGCATATATTTTTAAAAATATGTTGACCTTTTGAAATTACTTCATTCAAATCATGTTTATATTTTAAAAGTAGAATTTCATTAGTATCTACATAATTATTAAAAATTTCTAACTTTCTTCTAAATCTACGATTTAAAGTATCAATTTCTTCATTCAAATCAGAGTTTCTTTTAAATCTTTCTTGTAAAATATTATTATCATTATCCTCAGAATAAGATTTTTCATAATATATAACCATATTCATATGATAAAGATATATTCTATTATTTAGCTTTTCAAGTATGTTTATAAGTTCTTCTATATATTTTTTAGTTTCTATATAACGTTCTTGTTGTAACTCAAATATTACTTTTTTCTTTTGTATAGCAAGATTACTCCACCATGTTATAAAACCACCTATCAAAACTCCACCAATTCCAGAAAGTAAATTTGATAATATATTCACCCTATCCCACCTAATTAATTTTATTTAATAGTATTTTTTTCTTTTCTATATATTCTTCCTCCGTTAATACTTCTTTTTGTTTTAAATTAAATAATTTCTCTATTTCATTTAAAACATCTAATTTCTCATGAATTATGTCTTCTGCTATAACTGGTGTTCCTGAAATAGAGAACATAATCATATTATTCTGTGTAATTAAATATTCAACTTCAGTTCCCACTATTGCATTTGCCCCTAATTTATATGTCTTATATTTTATTAATTTCAAAACATCTTCTTTTATTGTTTTAAATTTACTACTATATGCACCTTGACCTCCTATAATATCATTAATAGATGCACTAAACTCACTTAAAATTCCAGTTCCTATCATTGACTCTTCTGTAAGCATATTAAAATATTTGACTATTCTTCTATTTTGAAGTATCTGAGTGGTAGTAACTAATATAGAATTTATTTTTTCTTCTTTATCAGAGGAGCTTAAACTTATGTCTTCTATTTCTGCTAATTCTTCTATTTCATTCTCATCTAATTCAACTTTAAAATCTTTATTTATATTACCATCTTTTCCTGTGCCACAATTCCAACAAATATCAAATTCATCTTGATGTTTTTCTCCACATTTTTTACAGTTCCACATATTATTCCCTCACAGTCACAATATTTTTAACACATAAAATATATAACTTATTATCACATAAATTTATAAAAAGAGATAAATTATTCATGATTGTACTTAAGATTTATTAATCAATTAGAGTTCAATTTAAATAAATATTCTACATTTTCCATTATAATCCTTCATATTTCTAAAAATTAAATAAAATGAAACTGAATTTATTGCCCAGTGATATACGTACTAATTCAAATAAGATAGTAAAAGATACCTATTTTACTGTAAACTACCCCCCTTCTATTATTTCTATAATCTATTTAAACTTATTTGTTTATTTATCAATACTTTCAACTTCCGAGAATTATTTGAAAACACTAATGAATTTTTCAGTTGTTTTCAATTTGTTTGCATTTATTAATCATTGACATTGGAATTAACTAGTTATAAACTATCTATATAATAGTTACTGGAGGTGAATTATGAGGAAACAAATGGCATTTTATATGACACAAAAATCATCTAAGCAACTTGATGAAATTCAGAAAATTTTCGAAGAAAAAGAAGGTAAAGTCACTAAAGCATATATTCTTAATCAATCAATTAATAAATATTATGACTACATTATAGACTTTTATAACTTAGATAAAAAGTCAGAAGAATAAATATCATTATATACATAAAGTAGTAAACCTAAAACAAATGTTTTAGGTTTTCTTTTTTTATAGAGTATTGACTTTTATATATTTATTATATATAATTTAAGTAGTTAATAGCTAGTTTATGGCTATTTATTTTATAAGGAGATAAGTAAATGACTAAAATTAAAAACTGGAAGAAATTAAAAAAAACAAAAAAGGAGGAATATAAAAAATATGAGAAGTCAAAATGACATTATAAAAACTTTAAAGCAACAACCAATAGAAGATGTTAGAAAAAAATATTATGAAAGTAAAACTAAGCTTTTATCTCGAGATGTTCAAAAATTATATCATTTAACAAAAGGGTTTAATCTTGCTCTGTATGATATGGCTAAAGAATTTTTTGATGAAAATATTGTAAATAATGGAAAAGGTTTAAATGATAATCAAAGAGGTCTTAACTTCCTTGGATATCAGCGACTTATAGCCATGACCTTATAAGAGATGCAATAGTAAAAAATATAAAAGAATTTGATAAGCTTTCCCCCTAAGGATAGCAATGAGACAAATCGTAAACTAAATTCAAATCAATTTGTAAAGCATTAAATAAAAAACAAGAAACACTTTTAACTACAACTGTAAAGAGTAAAGTTATTGAGCAAAAATGTAGTAAAATATATACACAATTTTATAAGAAATATGAGGAGTGTCTAGAAAATGGGTCAATTAGCAATCAGGATACAACAATTGACTGATGAGCTCAACAGAATAGTAAAATATATTGATAAAAAAGATGACGATGATGATAATGAAATGCTTTTCAGAGCTATTTTTATCCTAGAAGATATTAGAAAATTTATTATGGGGAACCCAGTAGTAAGATATGATGTAAAAAACAACCAACCTTTTTTACTTTTTCCAGATGGAAGAAAAGAATATTAATAATAATTTTATTGTATGATAAAGTTTTCAATATTATAAAAAAGAGCATGAAAACCTTGTTTTATCTTAGCTTCATGCTTTAAATTATTATACCTATCCGTATAATAAGTATATTAATTGTTACATTATATAAATACTCTCACTTGCTTTGTCTATCTCTTCTTGATGCGCTCTGATATATCTTTGTTTTGTTGCTATGCTATAATGATTTAATAGTTCCTTTACAAGCTCAATATTATTCTCATTATGTTGATAAATAAATAAAACATACATTTTTCTAAAACTATGAGTAGATATATTTGATAGCTCCAAATAGACTACTAATCCTTTAATAAATAAATTCTATAAAAATATACCAACTCATCTAAATTATGTATTCTTAATCATAATAATCTATGTTTTAAAAGTTACAAATAAGAAAAAGCTAGGATTTCTCCTAGCTTAATTGAGTTACATATCTACATAATAAAATTATTTTTCTATATTAAATTCACTTTTCCAATTTATTAATTTCTCCTCCCAAATGCTTAATGTTTTCATATTTCTTTGCATCCTAATAGCTTCTTTTAAGGTGTTAGTACATTCTTCATCATTCATCATAAATTCAGTATTTGCTTTATCATGTAGAAAGGCACTTTGAAAGTACCCACTTACTTTCTTTTCTTTGCCTTTTTCTATTGCTTGATTAATATAGTTTAGTGCTTCTTCATAATTCTTTAATCCTCTTTCAACTTTACACATGTTTTGCAAGTAAAATGGTTGTGATTTATCATCAAAAACCTCTGAATACTCCTTAGCCAATTCATATTCTTCTGCTTTAATATATAAGTCCATTAATAATTTCCTATCATAATCTTTATTAATATCACTTCTAAGAAAAAATTTTTCGCTAATTTTAAATATTTCTTTCATTTTTTCATTTTTCTCTTCTTCTTTAGTTATAATCTGATTATATTTAATCATATTATAATACGATGAAAAAATTTCTGCATAAGACTTACATATAGTTTTATTTTCATTTATGTATTGAGGATATGGCAAATTTTCACACAAGATATTGAATTGTTCTGGAAAATTATATGACAAGTCTCTAGCAAATTTATTAATTATTCTATATGGTTGGTCAAATTCTGAATGTAAAGATATTAATAAAATTTTAATAAATTTATTAATATCTTTATAGATATATTTATACTTTATGTCTGAACATACCTTTTGATGTAACAAATCATAAAATGACAATACTATTGTAATTGGGACATTTGAAGTATTATCACTTCCCAAAACAATATTAAAATAATCAATACTTTCATCTAATTCCTTTTTAGATACATATATTCTTGCTAATTGTAACATAGATTGATAATATTCATTATTCATATCAAGAGTCTTTAGTAAGTAGTTCTTAGCTTCAGTTAAATAATTAATCCATTTATATATTTTACCAATATGATGAAAAACTAAAACTTTTGTTTCTAAATCTAATTCTTTTGTTTGTTCAATATTTACAAGTTTATTTATATACTCTTTAGCTTTGAGTTCATATTCTTCTTTACTTTCTTTTTTAGTTAATAATAAGTCTAATTCGCATTTTTCAATGTATATTGCAATATCATAATAATTATTCAAGTCTAAGTTCACTGTCTCAATTTTACTTATTATTTCTTTAGCTTCTGAAAAGTAATCTTTAGACATTATGATTGCATATAGTAAAATCTTTTTATCTATTTTAATATTTTTATTATTATACTTATTATATATCAAATTATTATGTGTCCATATAAAAGTATAATAATTTATATCTTTAATTATATTCTTTTCCTTTAAAAAGCTAACTAGCTTTTTGTCAAAACTATCTTCAAATTTGTTTTCATCAATTAATGCATTTATTGAGTCCATTACCAATTGATGTACTGTAAAGTATTCATTATTATCGTTAATTATATTTCTCTTAGTTAGATTGCGAACTTTAATAGAACTTAGTAAATATTTGATAAATTCTACATGTATCTTAGTAGAGTTTAAGTAGTTAAGAGAAGATAGTTCTTTTTGATAGTTATCCAAATATCTCCCTATTAATCGGGTACATATTTTCATATTGTTTTCATCATCAATACTATGTATATCATCAATATCACTAGAAATATCGTCCCAATTAAAATCATCATTATTAATTCCATTTTTTATTAGATTTAATACTAATGGGTAACCATTTACTTTATTAATAATCTTTTCTAACTGATTTTTGATAGGATTTGGATAGCATTCATTTAATATTCGTTTCGAAATACTTTTATTAACACCATCTAATTTATAAACTTCACTCTCATGTAAATCTTTTTGCAATGAGGTAATAATTAGTTTAGATTTATTTTTATTTATTTTTTTAAACTGCTTTTTTATATTAGTTACATTATTGTTTAAGTTATCAATAATTACTAAAACACTGTATTTTTCAATAAAGTATTCAATATTAACTTTTTGACCATAATTATCTAATCTAATACTACTAAAATTAATAATATTATTATTTTGCAAATCACTACTTATCCATAAAATAGCATCAAATGAGTTTTTTAACTCACTGGCTATTTTAATACTAATCTCTGTCTTACCTACCCCACTTAAACCATATATTTGAATTAAATCAACTTTTTCCAATTGATTTATTATCTCTTGTTCTTCTTCTCTTGAATAATAGTGGTTTTTATATCCTGGTAACTTGTTATTATTAGGTAATATTTTGTATATTTCTGATGCAATAGGTGTGTACTTTAGAATATCATCAACTTTATTGTGTGTTAAATTTTCAAATATTACTTCACCAATTCTTTGAGCATCATATACATATATTTTTTTATTTTTAAATCTTTTATCATCCTTAATCTTGCTTTTTAAATTATTAAAATGATTACCAGTACAATACAAATTAGAAAACAAGTATATATTCTCGCATTTTTGTGATTTTTCAATACATTTTAGAGCATCATTAATTGGTTTATCATAATTGGTAAAGTAATCTTTGTCAGTTCCTGCTTGTCCTACTATGCTAAAATCATCCTCATAAAAATCCCTAGTGTAACCAACAGGCTTAGCAAATAAATTGTGTCCCTTATGTATAACTTCGTCTTGAATTATTATATTTAGTATATCTCTGCAAAAATACTCAAATTCTGTTCCGTTTAAAACTTCTAGTTCTTTAACGATACTATTAATAAAATTCCTTTTTAATAACTTCATTTTATTCCTCCTACTTGAATTGAATAACATTTCAGCATTACCCTCTTAATATATTCAAAATATAATAAAATCTTCGTTTTATTTAGTTATAGCAATATAATTGTTTTTATATTCTATTGATTTTACAGATTTAATTTCTATATCTTCGTGCTTTTTCAAATTAGTAAATGCAAAATTATTATAATCTAATTCCGTTACACCATTATAAATAATTCCATTATATCCAATTATATTGCAACAATCTCTAATATAGTTAGTAAATAAGTAACATCTATTTACTAATTTATTTTCAGTATTTTCTACACTAATAAACCCTTCAAACTCATTGAAGATATTGTTAATATTTAATACTTTTAATTCCCTTTCAACTGTAAATTCACCAATATCAATTATATCTCCAACTTGTGGATGTATTTCATAAGGTATGCTATCTTTCAAATCTGAACAATACAAAACTGAAACTCCTACAGAATTATATCTTCCATGCGAAGCTAACCCACTTGGAGGACTCCATAATTGCTTCTTACTATATTGCCTTTCATATTTTTTTCTTTTTCTTCCTCTATACAATTTCATAGAAGGTTGTACAGTTTCGAAATAGTTCTTCTTATAACATTTCTTCAGTAAATTGTATATTTTCTCGCCAATAATATGTTTGTATGCCACCATAGGATTATAATATATATGTTCAATAAAATCCTCAACTTCATTCTCTTTAAACTCTATATCAAATTCATCACCTAATCTATTTAGTCCTTCAGTGTCAATATGAATTTTTTTGTGGCAATTAGGACATACGAGAAGATAATCACCAGTATTATATACATCAGATTTTTCATGAGATTTAACTTGGTGTAATTCTAAAATTTGTTTATTCTTTGGTTGGAATCCGCATATATCACAACCTGATTTTTTTAGTAATAATTTTTCTCTTATATATGGAAGTTCTTTACCTCTTTTTATATTTCTTACTCGCTTTTTTTCACAACTAAATTCGTCAATCATTTCTTCTTCATATTTTTTTCAAATTTATCCTTATCTAATTCATTACTCATCTTAATACCTCACTTTTCATAAAGCTATTTATCTACCTAATAGATTAATTATATTTTCCAAAATTAACTCTTCTGCTTCTATATTTTAAAAAAATTGCTAAACCTTTAGGGTTATGGAATTACTTCCAATCTCTATTATCTCTGAATTTAATAATTTCTAAAATTACTTCTTCTAGACTTTTATTCAACTTATTGTGCATCCTTTCTTAACAAACTAATTATGTGTAAATTATTATACTTGTAAGAAGTTTTAGATTTAATTATATTTCTTTTTTCTTTTATAATTAAATCTATCTAACTTAAAACTTTTTATTATCTAGTTACTAATATATAATACTTCTACAACAATTGTCATATTCCTCCATATTTTTTATTCTTTGAATTTCCTCTGTACCAGATGTACTCCACATTCAACCAAAATAAAAAACACCCATTCTACTGTAAACTACCCCCCCTCAGTAAAATAGGTATCATAATCTCTATTACATTATGCAAATACTCTCACTTGCTTTGTCTATCTCTTCTTGATGTACTCTTATATATCTTTGTGTTGTTGCTATACTAGAATGATTTAATAATTCCTTTACAAGTTCTATATTATTATTATTGTTTTGATATTGAAGTATAGCATACATTTTTCTAAAGCTATGTGTTGATATATTTGACAGTTCCAGATAATCAGTAATAATTCTTAATTGTTTTTGTACAGCTCTAACTCCAAATCTATTAAATAACTTTTGATTAGATTTAATACTATTCTCTATAGCATAATCCTTTATCAATTCTATAATTTGTGGATTAACTTTGCGATTTTGAATTTTAGAGGTTTTCTCTTCTTCCAGAATTAACTTTCCATTTCTAAAATTACTTACTTTTAGACTTAATACATCCCCAATTCTCAAACCTAAGTTAGCTTGTAGTATTAAAGCTAAGAATAATTTTTGATTAGGTCTAAAGTTTTTTGTTTTCCCATCTTCTTGATATGTAAATCCATCTGTAATAAGTTTCATTATTTCTTTATACTCTTGCAAATCTATAGGTCTAGTAATCAATGCTCTATTCCCCTTTCAATGTTCTTTTTCTTTATTATATCACAATAGTTCGTGTTTTGTATCGAAAGAGTTCGTGATATAATTATGATTTTAATTACTGACCTCTTCAATTGAGTTAATTACTCATCTACATTAAATAGTTCGTGTTTTAAGGAAAAGACGAACTTGAATATACTCTAAAACTTCACATGGTAATTTTTTGTAACAGAGTGAAGTTTACTAAGTCTATAATTGTAACAATATCAATTAGCCTAATATACATAATTACTAGAAATAATAAGTCACTTTTATTAACGCAAAAAAATAACACCACCACGGTAACACACGTGGTTTAGTGCTTTTTTATTATTTAATATTAGTTTTATGTTATGATGTTCTAATTTTTTAGAAAAATATTATACTTTAAGTAGTAAAATCATGTTTCTGAAGATATATAAAGGAATATATATTATATGTAGGACAAACGTATATTAGATGAAAATGGCAAAGTGCAAAGTATTATAAAGAGATAGTAGGAAAATATTGTTTTGACTAATTCAAATACATCTAACATAGTTAAATAAAGTGTTACTATAGTTTAAAACACTTACATATAACTAAGATTAGATAACACTTGTATTTATTAAAAATGACTAACTAACACTTGTATTTATTAAAAATGACTAACTAACACTTGTATTTATTAAAAATGACTAACAATAGGAGGTGATATAATAGAATGAAAATGAACACTACAAAAGTGAAAAAGCCACTTTACACTATAGGAACTAGCGTTATAGCAGCTTTAATCACTCATATCATTATCCAATTTGTTCAAACCTCGACTGCATGGACACAACTCTATATAATATTATAAGGTCTAGTCCACCCTATATTAATCATAATAAATATAATGTTTTCCATTTTCCTGGACATGATGAATATCTTTTTCTCTCCATATATCATTGATTAAACTACTTCTCTTTTTCAGTTTACTCCAATAATCTCCTGTTATATCAAGTTCTTCTCTTATCTGCTTAATCTCAGTTTTTTCTCCACTCCAGTTTTTTAGCCATTCACTTAATTTAACTTCCTTGTTATTTGCCCCATTCTTACCTTTTCTTTTAGAAACAAGTAATAATTCATTAACCTCTATCTTATCAATTTTACATCCTGTAAACCTTTGTTCAAGCATTTGTAATAGCATTTTATCAGGATTGAATATATAAGCTGTAACTTCTTCTTCAGAGCTGAAATCTCTTAGTTTTGTTCTGAAAATCTCTTGTTCAAAGTCTGATACAATTTTACAAAACTTATGAAAAGTTATATTAGGAACATTAAATTTATATCCATCTAACTTAACAAGTCCTGTAGTTAGAAATTTTCTTGCTTCTTCATCTTCTATAAATTCAAAGTACTTTTCATGGAGTTTATCAAATCCAAAAACACATAAATATGATGCTATATACTCATCACTTGGATACACATTCCATCCTATATGCACTATTTGATTACAGTCTTGCCATGTATTTTTACCTTTTGTATTGTTAAAGTAAGGTATTATTTCTTTATCATCTTTTATATCAAAAACAATATTATCATATCCTTTAAGTTGCTCTTTAACAATTGGTGAATAATTCATATAGGTAACAGCATATACTTTCCCTTTATCAACTATATCTCTTTTAATCCAATCTGTTACTGCTTTTATCTTCTCTGGTTTTTCTTTTAAAGCATTCTTAGAGAAATTATCATCAATAACCTTAAACTCTAAATGTTCATATTTTTTGTAATCATTAATATCTAGATAATTAAAAATTTCACTGTAGGAGGGGTCACTTTCAGATGTAGCATCAAATATAACTGTATTTATACTATTGTTCCAGTCAAAATTGATATATTCTAATATATTAAAATACCTCCTATTCTTAGTATTACACCATAGACCACCTTTAGTGAGTAATGTTTCAATTGCATTAATTTTATATCTATATCTAAATTTATAATATTTATTCCAATTTATGATGAATTTACTACTAAAAAACTTGTCTTTATCCTCATAAATTATTGCATTTCTATCATCAGAATGTTTATTCATTAGCTCTATAATTTTTTCTTGTGCTTGTACAAGTTCGTCTTTAAGAAGTTTTTTATCACTTTTGATATTCTCATTACTATATGCAGATATTTGATTAATATTTGTAATCATTTCCTCTATAATTCTCATGTCAATGTCATCTGTATTCTCAAGTTTAGGTTTTTCATCAATTAATAATAATTCCCTTTTTCCTTTGCTCTTATCTATTTTTTCCCAATTAACAAATTCTTTCAACTTATTTTCTGATAAATAATTATACAATCTTGCATTACTCATAGCAACTATTGGACTATTTATCTGTTCATAGAATTGTCTAAAGACCTTACATCTTTCAAATTTAGGACAATTAGTTCTTGTACAATTTCGCTCATCATACTTCTTTATATTATTTAAGCATATACTTTCACTCCAACCTTCTAATACATATATCCATGGAGTTAATTTTACTTTTTTATTTCCTCTATCATCATAATATTTATCCTCTTTGTATGCTCCAACATTGTCTTCAATATATTTTTGTAATTGTTTTAAATCTTCTATTCTATCTGTAACTATTACTGCTCCCCATCCATCATCTTTAATTTTAGCTTCATTAATTTTAGTTTCTAGAAAAGTTCTAATAAGTGTTGACTTTCCAAAACCAGCTTTTGCTGGTATTAATACTGGCTTATTATCTTTAAATCCACCACTTAATACTCTAGTACAATCATATGAAAATCTTAATTGCTGAGGTGATATTTTCTTCTTATATGATTGGGTGAAAATATTATTATACTTATTCACAACTTTATTTGCAAAGTCGTTTACTTTATCATCATTATAAATCAAAGCATCAACTTTTAAATTTTGTATCATCTTTTTTTGCATATAAAGTAATTTTTTTCCTGTTGCTGAATACCACACTTTGCTAATAACATCATGAAATATTTCTTTCTCTTTTGAAATAGGTTCTTGTGAATTACTTTCTATATCATCAATATTAATTTTAGGATAATCCATTGTTGTTTCTTCTTCGGTTGCTTCTTGATTATCAACATCCTTATCATTTTTTTTCTTTAATAGTTCAGGATGATTTTTTAAAAATGTACTGGCTTTACAATAGATACTTTCTAAAATTTCAATGTCTTTATCAGTTAAATACCACTTAAGTTCATCTTTAGAGTCCAATGCACCCTTCAGAAAGTTTAAAATAGTATTTGGTTCTATAATTTTATCCTCCATGTTATAACCTTTTTCGCACTCTACTTTAATCATTGATTTTAAAAATTCTAAAGTTCTATCATCAATTTGAGGTGAAGTGAATATTTTAATATCTGGTAACTTAGGAAGTCCACTATTCAACGAGTATATACTTTCACTGAAATAATTATAGAGATAATACATTGTCTTTATTTGTTCAGTACTTTCAAACTTAAATCCTAGTATATCAAACTCAGGTTTCTCATTACTTGTATCCAAAATTACGAATAGAAGTTTATAGATATAATCATAATCTAAGTGATTACTTCTTAATATTTTTTCAACTTCAAAATTTTCTCCAAATTCACATTTTTCATTTAAATCTAGTATAAGTCTTTTATTTAAATCAGATTTTTTCTTAAATTCATTGTAATCAATGGTCTCTTTAAACTTTTTTATAGCTTTTTCATCTACATATTTAAACAATTCATCTATATCCAAGGATTGCTTTGTCTTCATTTAATCACCCCTTTTAATCCCTTTTATTTCTCTCAATAATTTTCAACTGTATATATTACCATTTAATGAATATTGTTTTACTAATTATACCATATTAATTTTAGCTAATTCACTTAACATTTGTTAACTGAGCCATTTATAGAGGTTTTAATCTTGATAAAATCAAGGTTTTAATGTCAAATTTTACTTATTAAATTATTTAATTAATTTATCGTAACATATTTTAAAACTCCTATCATGACAATCAAATCAGTTAAGTAGTTAGTGATTTTTATATATGGTAAAATAAGTATAAGAAAGCCATACAAATATATGTTTTCTTAGAAAAGTTACTATAATTTGAAAGGGAGGTATTTATATGTCATTAACTTCTATGCTAAAAGGTAAAACTGACAAGGATAAACAGTTCCAGAGTATATTAAGAAATATAGTTACTCCGAGACCAGTATTTTCTACAGTATCTGGAAACAAACCTTTTTCTTCTGAATACAAAGAATTAGCACCATATAATTTGAGTAAAACTTATTATTCAACTATTGTTGGAACGGGGTTTGATTATCTTGCAAGATTTATGATTGCTAGAAAATTAAAAATTAAGGACAGTAAAGTACTTGCTTATAATAATCTTGTCGCTGAATATGGTCTCAAAGTATTAGAAGAAATGCTAGAAGGAAGACAATACAAAATTCTTAATAAAAAATATAATAAAGGCATTAAATTATGTAAAAGATTTGTTTATAATAAAAATATCGATTTTGATAAATTACTAAACTTTTCTGGATATTTAGCTTCGCTTGAAGTTATTAGAAGGTCAGGACTTCCACCTATGAATATCCAAGAAAGTCTAATAGAAGATATAAGCATAGAAATTATTAATGATTTAAGGAGATTGTGTGATATCTTTCAAAATAAATTCATTAATTCAGGAGTTATAAACGAAGATAGTAATGTCATATTTAATCCTCGATTTGGAATAGGTTCTTTGTGTTGTAAAGGGGCTGATGCAGATTTATTTATAGATGGTACATTGTACGATTTTAAATGTACTAAAATTAGAGGGTATAGATGGAAAGACTCTGCACAAATTGTTGGATATTACCTATTAAACAATATCGATATTAGATGTGGTGGAAAAGGTATGGGAATTGATGAGCATGGAATGGAATACAGAATAGAGAAACTTGCTTTTTATAAAGGTAGATATGGTGAAATAGAAATTGTTGACGTAAAATCATTAGATAAAAATAAGATTGAACAAGGGATAGAAGAATTGAGAAAACTATGGAACTTAACCTTTATATAATAACTATTAAAGCGCTTATGCTTATAATTTATCTATCAATAAAAAGTATTAGAGTTTTGATTTGTTATAATAAATTACCACTCTAATACTTCTTATTATATTTATATACTATAGTATATACAATCAGCAAAAGAATGAAATAAAATATAATTTATATTAGTAATTATGTATTAATCGTCTTATACCTAAATATTATTTATATCTTAGATAAGTATTTTTTTAGTACTTCTACAAACTTTATAAACATAACTCCTACCTCTTCAGTGTAATTAATTAACCCTTTATTCATATCACAACTCATCTCTTTATAAACTCTTAACCAATCTGAATTTTTTACCCCTTCTTTTACTTCACAGGAATATTGTAATTCATTTTCAATATATTCTTTTTTGGCAAAATATATATCATTTAGTTTTTCTGATACTATACTGTTCCTTGCAGAAAGTTCTAATCTGAATTGTCCTTCTCTCTTCTTATAAACAAGCGCAAAAACTAAATTACTATCTATTCCTGAATAAATCTTGACATATGGTTTTCTATTATTATAATAAGCCTTATGTCCTCGTTCATTTGCCATAGAAACTATTTTATTAAAGAAATGTATTACTTCATCTGATTGCACTATTTTTCCTTTTGATTTATTAACTTTTTTCTTGTTTATAAAATAATCCTCTATATTATATGGAGGTATAATTTGATTAACATCAATAATTATTTCTTCATTATTATTTATTAGATATGGAACAATTGATTGACATTTTATATCAATATTGTTTTGTGATAACCACGCACATACCGATAAAATTCGTTTATCTATTTCTTTTCCAATAATTATAATTCTTTGAGATGAATTTAATAGTCCATTCAATAAATCTTCAGAGTCTACTTCTAAAAAATTCATTATATTATCAAGTGCATCTTCCTCTATATTGAATTTTTTTAAATACTCATCATATATATCTACAATTTCATTCGGTGTTAGATTAGAGCAATATGAACAATATTTAAGTGCTTGAAAATCAACATTTCCACCTGTCTTATCCCTTTTAACTTCAATTATTACTAGATTACCATCTTTATCTAAACCTAATAAATCTAGTCTTTCGTTAACTTCAAATTTATCATACTCATGAGCAATAATAATAATTTCTTCTCCTAGTATAGATGAGTCTTTTCTTATCCATTCTTCTATATTATCTCTTTCTTTTAAATTGTTATCTGAAAATGTAGTCATTGTAATTTTTTCTAGTTCGTTGTTATTTTGATTAAGTTTATACATATTTTCCCCCTTTGAATATATACCTGAACAATACCTATACTACTTAAAATTTTCATTACAATTTCTAATAATGTTTATCCAATATTTTAAAAAAATCATCACATTATTCCCTTGATTTGATTTTATATTTATTGTATCATATTCACCTTTGATATTTTTACCTTTGGAGTTATATTGCTTCATCTTTGACAAACTTGATAGCCTAATACATCTACCTTTTTATTTTTTCTTCAAATATAATTACATATATACTTGTTACAACAGAACAACAGACCTTAAAATAATAGTTTCACTCCTGTATGATTCATCCCTCACAATAAAATTAATAATAGGCATTTATTGTACTGAAAATTTAAATCATTCATTAAATGAAAAGTTTGGACATACTTATTTATTAAAATGTTTAAAAGAAGGAGTAGTTAATGTCTCAGAGCTTACATTACTTAAACAAATTGTTCATTAATAAATTATCATTTATATCATACAATAAGCTATAGAATGTAATCTTATTTAATTTATATTAGTATTAATATTTAAAATAGAAGGTATATTTAAATTCCTTACTTCAACAATATATTCTAAAAACTCTTCTCTAGTATTTCCTACAGTCCCAAACACATTATGATAACTACCACTTTTATTAGGATTATGACATTCCTTACATAATGTAATTCCATTATCAATAATAAATCTTTTCTCTATGAAGTCTGCAAAGTTATCTAAATGATGGACTTCAAGATTACCACTTTTTTTATTTCCACATATTTGACAACTATAGTTATCCCTCTGCATTACTTTATTTCTCCATCCCTTATATTTTGGTGTGTTCATTATTATTTGTTTTTCAGGTGTTCTTCCATTTTTCCAATTAGGATTAAGACTTCCTGTTCTTCTTACCCCATACATAGGATTTTTTTCACCTTTAAATATTCCTCTTTTTCTAAGAGTCTCTGATATTTTATCCTTCCATTCTTGGGTACTTTTTTGTCTAATCATTCTTTCAGTTGTTTCAATGTTTTTATATAATTTTATTCCTTTTTGTATCCAAATTGTGTATGCTTTGTCTTGCAAATTCTTTAATGTACGGTTAGGAAAATGTTCTTTTATAAGTTCTGTATTCGTCTTAGATGAATATAGTTCAATAAAAACTTCTTCTTCTTCCAAAGACCATTGTTGAGCGTCTGATATTGCAAAATTCTCTCCTTTACATTCCTTACAAATATTTCTATATCCATCATTACATGCGATATCCTTAGGAAAATGAATTGCATCAAAAGGATAATATTCTCTACACTTTTTGCATTTTTTATGTTTTATATTATCTATACTTTTATATAATTCATCGTCTGGTATATTTTTATAATCATTAGTACGTTTCAAATTCATTTTATTTGCTCTACTTCTAATTGCCTTCCATGTTCTACTAGGCAATAATTTTTGCAATTCTTCTTTTGTCAATATGAGATAACTTTCTATTAAAATATCAATTTCTCCATCTGACCATAGAGTATATTTCTTCTTTGGATTAAATTTTCTTCCAGCACACTCTAAACAAGTATTTTCTAGTCCATCAAAACTTGTTTTAGATATTAAAAAGAATTTATTTGTACTTGGAAGTTCTCTCTTACACTTTCTACATATTTTATGACCTTCTTTACACCCAATTCTTCTTCTTTTTATTAAACAAGAAGTACAAGCCATGTAGTATCCATCCTTTGAATTTTTGTTCGTTTTAAAATTAGAAATATGAAGTATTTTTTTACAGTCTATACATTTCTTATGTTCTTCTGGAATAACCTCTTTTTTCACGTTGAATATTTCCTTCTTGTATCTACATTCCTTACATTGAGTTGTAAGTCCATCTGGTCTGTTTTTATCAGCATTAAAATATTCTTTACTTTCAGGAAGTTCTCTTTTACATTTACTACACTTTTTAAAGCCTTCCTTTACAGGATTAGGTATTAAATAGTTATACCCTTGACACTTTCTACACGTCCCTCTAAAACCATCTTTACTATCTTTACGCTTCTGATAATAAGTTTTATTTAAAGGAAGTGTACTACCACATTTTGAGCATGTTTTTTCACGCATTTACAATCACCTATTCAACATTAGATTTATTGTTAGAAAACATATAATTTTCTTCTAGTTAGTTATATACTTGAAATCTTACTTTTTTATAATTCTATTAGTATCATTATGAAATTATCTCTTAGTTTGAAAGTGAAATTTATCTTTTCTTATAACTACTTATAATGTAATCATAGCTACGCCTACTATCTTTATCATCCTTTCCAACAAATATATATCTTTATTTTCAAAAATTTTATTATACTCAAATATCCCAACATAACTCTTCACTATCACATAACATCTAAGAATGTATTTATATTCCATTATTTTACACGTTTCTTGTTTTTTTATAAAGTTATTATATCATACTAAATCCATTAAACATCTGTCAACTGAGCTATTCACAAAAGTTTTGAAGTTGATAAAACCAGAGTTTTAATGTCATATTTCATAGTTAATTTTATAATTAAATTATTGTAATGATATGTATTCTATATAAAATAATCATCAAAGTAGAAGTTTGCTAATAAATGTAAATTATAGTATCATAATATTAATCTTTTTTTAAGGAGGGGGATATAAATTAATAATCAACAGTTATTACCATATGATGAAACAAATCCTGTATCAATAGAAGAATACGCTAAAAAACTTATAGGAAAAACATTTAGAGAAGTAATAGATGATATTGAAATGAAGAAAGGTAATAAGGGTGGACTCGGTCAATTATTAGAAAAATACTACTTTCAATATCAACTAAATTCTGATAGTGAACCTGACTTTAAAGAAGCAGGTGTAGAATTGAAAGTAACCCCTTTTAAGAAAAATAAAAGTAAGAAAAAGCCTTTCTCTGCTAAGGAAAGATTAGTGCTTAATATTATAAACTTTGAAACTATTGTTTACGAGACTTTTCACAATAGTTCCTTTCTTAATAAAAACAAACTATTACTTTTAATATTTTATCTTCATGATTTCGATATACCTAATAAACTTGATTTTCTTATCAAATATGTACAGTTATTTGAATATCCTCATGAAGATTTTAAAATTATTGAGCAAGATTGGAATACAATAGTAAATAAAATTAAATTAGGTAAAGCACATGAATTATCAGAAGGAGATACTATGTATCTTGGTGCTTGTACTAAAGGTAGTAAAAAAGCAGATAGTTATAGAGTTCAACCTTTTTCTGATATAAAAGCACCCCAAAGGGCTCTTTCTTTAAAAAGCACTTATATGAACTACATACTGAGAAACTATATACTAAAACATAAAACTACTTATGAGCCTATCATTAAAGATAAATCTATACTAGAAAATCAAACTTTTGAAGAGTATATTGTAAATAAAATATCTGAACACCATGGAAAAAGTATTGATACACTTTGTGAAGAATTTAATGTTAGTAAAAGTGCTAAACAAAAAACTACTCAAGTAGCATTAAAAATCTTAGGCTTAAAGTCAAATAAAGCAGAGGAATTTGAAAAAGCAAATATAAAGATGAAATCAATACGTATCCAATCTAATGGAAGAATAAAAGAACATATGTCTTTTCCAACTTTTAAATTCATTGAATTAATAAAAGAAGATTGGGAAACTTCAACCTTTAGAACTATGTTAGAAGAAACTAAGTTCTTCTTCATTATTTATAAATTTAATTCAAATAATGAATTGATATTAGAAAGAACTATGTTCTGGAATATGCCTATTAATATCTTGGATACAGAAGTAAAATATGTTTGGGAAAAAACTGTTAAGATAATAAATGATGGTGTAAAGTTAGAAAAAGTGGGAAAAAGAACATTTAATAATTTACCATCAGCATCTAAAAACCCTGTCTCACATGTTAGACCGCATGGTAAAGATGGTAGTGATACTTACCCTCTACCTGATGGTAGAGATATGCCTAAGCAAAGCTTTTGGTTAAATAACTCTTTTATATTAGAACAAATTCTAGAGAATGGAGATAATTATGACTAAAAAAAGCAATTTTCAAGCAGATATGCAAGGAGAAAAAATATTAGCTGGATTTATGGATAAATTCTTTTATAATAAATTGGATATATCAAATTTTAAAAGATTTAATGCTGATTCCAGTGTAGAAGATTTAAACATACAAAGAGATGGCATTGATTTGAATTTCACTTTTGATAATAAAAGATATATAATAGATGAAAAAGCATCCCTTCATTATCCAGAGGGTTTACCAACTTTTGCCTTTGAATTAAAATTTAAAAATAGCAGTAATCTTTGGAGAGATGGATGGTTTATTGATAACTCTAAGTTAACTACTCATTATTTAATATCTTGGGTAAAAAGAAAATCTATTGACCTTATAAATTTGAAAGAAGATGATATTAATACGGTGGAGGTTATTTTATTAGAGAAAAAGAAACTTAAAGATTTCATAGAAGAGAATTACAAACTTAATAATGAAGGAATTAAAAATCAAGTTAAATCAATAATTAGTAAAAATAAATTTGGACAGTTACATTCTATTGGAGATTACAAGTTTCCTCGGTTTCATTATACTCCTTCTAATAAATTGCAAGAAACACCTATTAATTTAGTAATTCATAAGAAAACTCTAATTAAGTTATCTGATTTTCGTTTTATTGTTTATCGAGATAGACCTTATGCTAAGTCTGATAATTCTCACCTTTGGTTGAAGAGTGAATTTCAAATAAATAAATAAATAGAGGTCATAGACCTCTATTTTATTCTTCTATTCTTCTATTCTTTTAATTGGTATTCGTAAAATTTCTTCATTCTCAAGGTAGTAATACCTTTCATCTTCATTACTTATCCATTCATCTTCTTTTAGGATTTTATCTAGTTCAAAAGCTATACTAAAATGTAAATCTATAACTTGATTTGTTTCTTTATCGAAATCTACCCCTACTCCGTTATTTTCCATCTTTACATCAGCATACATTAAATTTTCTTTCTTATGAGTACTTAGTAATTTCAACTATATCACTCTCCCCTATTATAACTATTATACAATACATATAATGTATTTAAAAAAAGTATTAGTATGACTAATTATTTATCTAAATATTATATAATATTATTTATTCCTCTTTCTTAAATATATCAACTAAAGCATTTCCCATTTTTTCAACAAGTCCAACAACTAAAGCATTTCCCATACAAAAATATCTAAACCTTTCTGACATTCCTTTATTAGTCCAGTTATCATCAAACCCGTTTAATCTTTCACATTCAACAGGTGTTAATTTTCTCAATCTATTTGTTTGAGGGTCTCTAATTATATGTGTACTTCTATTTTTTGAAGACTCACTTGTTAACATTGTTCTAGATGGTTTATCTATAGGGTCAGGAAATGCTATGGCTCCTTCTGAGAAAGTATATTTATGTCCAGTTTTGCTTACTCTCTCTATCCTCTTAGAACCTTTCATATAATCCCAATCATCAAGTTCGCCATTCAAATAATACTTTTCATCAACGTCTTTCTCCAAAATATCTCCTAGAGTTTTAACATCTCCTTTAAAGTCAGGTAAAGTTTCTTCTGTATAAATTTTACCTTTTCTCATTATGCCTGAGTTTAAAAACATAAAACTAAAATTATCAGAGACATCTACCAAACCATTATAATCAAATTCAATTTCTTTAGGAATTTTCTTTGGATTAGAATTATCTTGAATTGGGAACTCTTTTTGAAAAAATCCCTCTTTATGTAGATATTCCCTTAAAGAATTATACTCTAAACACTCAGAAAATCGAGTATCATTTTTATATGCAAATATGAAAACTCTTCTTCTTCTTTGAGCAAATCCATACTCTGCTGCATTAATTACTCTCCATTCTACAGAGTAATTAAGATTGTTTAAACATGCTAACATGACTCCAAAATCTCTACCCCTTTGTTTACTAGGAGATTTCAATAGTCTATCCACATTTTCTAATAAAATAAATGAAGGATTTTTCACTTTTAAAGTTTCATATATACTCCACCATAAAACTCCTTTTTTACCTTGTATTCCTTTGGCTCCTGTACTTGCTACACTATAATCTTGACAAGGGAAACCTCCAACCAAAAGGTTATGATTAGGTATAATAGATTTATCCACTTTATTAATATCTATATTTACATGCCTATCAGACTCTCCAAAATTATGTATATAGCATTGAAAAGCATCTTGTGACTTTCTCTTTGGCTCCCATTGATTTGACCATACAAAATCCCAATCTTTAGATGCTTTCTCTAATCCTAAACGAAAACCTCCTACACCAGCAAATAATTCACAAACCGTTCTTTCCATGTTCATCCTCCTACTAATTACCTTTTCAATAAATATGATAATTACTTATTTTTTCTATTTTTTATTTCACTAGCAATTAGTTCAACTGCTTTTTCTGAAAAATTACTCCCTTTACCATGTTTTAATATTTCTTGTTTTGTATTTTCTCTTATATAAATCTTAAAACCTTTTTTCTTTTCGCACTCATCTAAAGGTGTTCTTCCTGCCCCTTTACGAGTTCCTCCTCGTTTTCCATTACTCATCTAATCACCTTCTTGATTATATCATTGTTTGTTTGATTTTACAACCCTTAAAATCAAACATTTGTTCTTTTCTAGTTTAATTATAATATCTATACATTATTTTATTATAATAGTTATTATCCAATATGTACATAGTTGCTTGAACCTAGTCAACTTCAACATATAGATGGTAATAAAGTATAAATATTATTTATTTAAACTACTCAACGGACTTGTACATATACCTTTCTCTATTATTTTCTCGTTTGTCAGCGATGATAAGTATGTCTGAGTGATATTTATTTTAGAATGTCCAAGCAATTTTGAAACTGTATAGATATCATTATTTTCTAACATTTTTACTGAATAATAATGTCTTGCAGTATGTGGACTACACCTTATTTGATTTCTTACTTGTGCAATTGTTCCAGCTTTCTTATATATTCTTTCTAAAGCCTCAACTGTTAAAGGTCTTCCAGTTCTACTTAAAAAGTAATTGTTAGGGATTTCTTTACCTTTAAAATATATACTTTTATGTTTATTGTATCTTTTAATAACTTTTCTAAGTTCCAATGAAATAGGTACATATCTTTCTTTATTCCCTTTTCCCCTAATAAATAACCTATCTTCTTGTATATGATTATTCATGATATTAATAGTCTCACTTGCTCTTATACCAGTATCTAATTGTATTGATACAATCGTTTTATTTCTGGCATTTAAATAATTAGAAAAATCATAAACTAATAACATCTTACTAACTTCATTATCATTAAATACTTCTATCACTTTTTTCTCTTCCCTTGAAAATTTCACTTTCTCCATTGGATTAATTATTATATATTCTTCTTCTTTACAGTACCTAAAGAATGCTCTTAGAACCTTGTTTATAGAATTAAGGTATACATTTGTACATCCACTATCACTTTTACTCTTAAAATACTTTTTAACGTGGATTGGTTTGATATCATTTATATCCTTAATATTCATTTCATTATCTAAATATTTTAAGAATAATGCTGTTGTATTTCTATAACTTTTAATTGTTTTTGGTGATAATCCCCTTGATTGACTATTAAATAAAAAATCTTCAAATTCTAAATACAAAAAAAACACCTCCATATTATTGTTGTTTATACACAATAAAAATAGAGATGTTTATCTTAATTCATATTTTTATATCAATGAAGTTCACCTTAATTCAAGTATATATAGATAGACTTCAAAATTAATGTTTATCATAATACACCTTAAAAATTAAAGTTTTATATTTTCCATCATTGGCTATACCTATTGAAATCACTTAGACATAAACACTATTCATCAAGGTCAGACGGCATGTCCCAATTATGATAAACTTCTTGAACATCGTCATTATCTTCAAGAGCATCAATAAGTTTTGCCATAGTTTTAATGTCTTTTTCCTCATCAAGCTTTGTTTCATTTTGTGGTACAAAGGTTACTTCAGCTGTAGCAAATTTATATCCTTCAGCTTTAAGAGCATCTCTTACATCCTTGAAGTCTTCTGGTGCTGTAGTGATCTCAAAGTATTCATCTTCTGCTCTAAAATCCTCTGCTCCAGCTTCTATTGTCTGTATCATTAGCTCTTCTTCGTCAGTATCTTCAGTTCTCTCAATGATAAAAACACCTTTTCTATCGAACATGAAGGATACGCATCCTGTTGCTCCTAAATTACCATTATACTTTGAGAAATAGTGTCTTACATCTGCTGCTGTTCTGTTTTTATTATCTGTAAGACATTGAACCATTACTGCCACACCATTTGGTCCATAACCTTCATAAGTAATTTCTTCATAATTAGCTCCATCTAGATCTCCAGAGCCCTTCTTTATAGCTCTATCTATATTATCATTTGGCATATTCTCTGCCTTTGCTTTTTCTATAGCATTAGCTAGATCTGTATTATACTCTGAATCATCTCCACCTTCTTTTACAGCAACTGTTATTGCTCTTGCTAGTTTAGTGAAGACCTTAGCTTTCTTTGCATCTTGTCTTCCTTTTCTATGTTTTATATTGGCCCATTTTGAATGTCCAGCCATAATTATACCTCCTTAAAATACCATAAATATTAGTTGTAGAAAACTAATATTATTCTAACATAATAATCAAATATATTAAAGTAAAAAGAAGTAGGCAATCACCTACTTCTTAAAGCTATCTTATCTAATTGATTATCTGCCTATCCAAAGATTCCTGTACTTAAATATCTTTCTCCATTATCCGGAGCTATAACTACTACTTTTTTACCTTTTCCTAACTCTTTAGCTTTTTCTATAGCCACATGTACTGCCGCTCCTGAAGATATACCAACTAGTATTCCTTCTTGTCTTGCTAATTCTCTCATAGTATTAATAGCATTTTCTTCTTCTATTTTTATAACACTATCTATTATTTTCATGTTTAGTACCCCTGGAATAAACCCTGCTCCAATACCTTGTATTTTATGGGGTCCTGGATTACCTCCGGACATAACTGGAGATCCCTCAGGTTCAACAGCTAATATTTCTATGCTTTCAATCTCGTCTTTTAATACTTCTCCTACACCTGTCACAGTACCACCAGTACCTACCCCTGCTACAAATGCATCAAAGTCATTATTCATCTGTTCTAATATTTCTTTAGCTGTAGTTTTTCTGTGAACATCTGGGTTGTGTAAGTTCTCAAATTGTTGAGGCATAAAGTATGTCTCATTATTATCAGCTAACTCTTTAGCTTTATTAATAGCTCCATTCATCCCTTGGGCTCCCGGTGTTAATATTAATTCTGCTCCATAAGCCTTTAATAAGTTTCTTCTTTCCATACTCATTGTATCAGGCATAACTAATATAACTTTATAACCTTTAGCTGCGCCAACCATTGCTAATCCTATACCTGTATTCCCACTAGTTGGTTCGATAATAGATGTATCTTCTTTTAATAAACCTAGTTCTTCTGCCTTTTCTATCATATTTAAGGAAATTCTGTCTTTTATACTACTTCCTGGGTTAAAGTACTCTATTTTCACATATACATCTGCTGAATTATCACTAACCATTTTGTTCAATTTTACCATTGGTGTTTTCCCTACTAAATCACTGATATTATTTACAACTCTCATTTATACAACCTCCTATTTTTATACCCATTAATTCCGACTGGTTTTAATGGTTTTATTATATTTTATGTAATTTATATTGTCAAGTGCATATATTATATCCTTTTAGTAAAAATTATAATAAAATCTTTTAAAGGTGATATCTTATGAAAAGAACTTTATCTCTGGTTGTTATTGGTCTAATTACAGGACTAGTTAATGGACTTTTTGGTGCTGGTGGTGGGATGTTAATTGTTCCATCCCTTATTTATATAATTCATCTTGAAGAACATAAAGCTCATGCAACAGCTATTACTGTTATTTTACCCTTATGTATAACAAGTACTTATATATATTTTAGAAATGATTTAATTAATTTTAATATAGCTTTATTTGTAGCTATTGGTAGCACTATAGGAGGTTATATAGGAGCTAGACTTTTAAAACATGTTCCTAATAAAATACTCCGTAAGGCCTTCAGTATTTTAATAATCTATATTTCTCTTAGGATGATAATAGTATGAAACTAATTTTAATTGGTTTCTTATCCGGGATATTAGGAGGTATGGGCATAGGTGGAGGCACTATACTTATTCCAGCGCTAATATTTTTTGTTTCTATAACTCAACAACAGGCCCAAGGAATCAACCTTATAGTTTTTATACCTACTTCTATTATCGCTATCTTTATCCATTATAAGAATAAAAACCTAGAAACTAAAATAATTCTTCCAATAATTATCACAGGATTAGTAGGTTCAATTTTTGGTAGTATAGTAGCAACAAAAATCGAGCCTGAAAACTTAAGAAAAATATTTGGTGTATTTATGCTTCTAATAGGAATTTATCAATTTTTCAATAAAAAATAGACGACGAATTAAATTCGTCGCCTTTATTTACTTATTTTAATGCCCTAATGCTACTAACACACAGTCATTATGAATTACTTTAAATTCATTGTCTTTTGCCTTATTTACTACTTCATCATTAGAAGTACCAGGTTGAAACCATAAATTCTCAATACCTTTATCCTTTGCCTTATCAATAGCTGCTAAACTTACTTGTGGTGGAACAACAAAATCCAACACATCTGGAGTTACCGGGAGATCTTCAATGCTTTTATAACATTTTTGTCCTTCAATATCATCATACTTTGGATTAATAGGATATACTTCATAATTATTATCTTTTAGCTTTTTATATATTTTGTAACCAAACTTCTCTTTATTAGGACTTACACCTAAAACAGCCCATACTTTTTTATCTAACATTTCATTCCTTAAATTCTCGTTATTCATATTTATCCCTCCTAAATTTAATAGTACCCTCACTATTATATTAATAACATTTCTATTTTATTATATTTCCATCCTTAATGGATAAAAATTCTTCATCCAATTCTATTATCTCAACTTTACCACTAGTTAAGTTCATCAATAAGCTTTCTAAATTATCCCGTTTATTTTTCTCAGATAGTATAACAATATTTACTGCATCATCATATATAACATCATCTATTATATATATTGAATTATTTAATTCATTTTCTACTTTTCCATATAAGGTATAGTCTATTCTAGCTTTTATCCTATTAAATAATACTTTTTGTACTATTAATGAAGCTTTTAGACCTATCTTAGCTCCTCGTGTATATGCCCTTACTAATCCCCCAGATCCCAGTTTAATGCCTCCAAAGTATCTTGTAACAACAACTACTACATTTCTTAAATCTTCCTTTTTTATAACTTCCAAAACAGGTATCCCTGCTGTTCCAGTAGGTTCACCATCATCACTATATCTTTGAATATTACTATTTTCTCCAAAAACATAAGCCGACACATTATGATTGGCATCTTTATGCTTTTGTTTTATTTCATTAATAAACTCTATCGCTTCTTCCTCTGACTCAATAGGTTTAGAATATCCAATGAACTTTGACTTTTTCTCTATAAACAGATCTTCACCATATGTATGTACTGTATTGTATTTATCCTTCATAATATCGCTCCTTACAAATACTAAAAATATTATAACATAGAGTGACATACTCCCACCACTTGAAGAAGTGGGGGCTTCTCGTTCGAATAGCCTAACGGCTACAGCATAAGCGAGCTATCCCCGTGTGCCCCACGGTTCTATTCGTTTACGCAAATAACATGCGTAATCCTTCATTCCTTATGTTTATACTTGCGTTATAATCCCTGTCTAGAGTTGTATCACAGACTTCGCAGTGGTATTCACGTTCAGAAAGCAATAATACCTCTTTTACTTCACCACACCTACTGCACATTTTTGAGCTTGGAAACCACTTATCTATTTTGACTAGCTGTTTACCTTGTTCTCTCAACTTGTAATCAAGCATTGATACAAATAAGCCAAAGCTATTATCAGCGACACTTTTTCCAAAGTTTAGTGCCCTGGACATCCCCTTCATGTTCAAGTCTTCAATACACACGACATCTACGACATTGGTTATCTGCCTCGATAATTTGTTCAAGAAATCTTTTCGTTGATTCGACACCTTTTCATGAAGTTTTGCCACTTTGATACGCTGTTTGTTTCTGTTATTACTGCCTTTCTCACACTTGGATAATTTTACTTGTTCTCTTTTCAGTTTCAATAGGGATTGTCGATAATACCTTGGGTACTCGGCTGATTTTCCATCAGATGATACAATTAATTCTTTCATGGAATAGTCAAGCCCTAAGAAAATTTCCGGTTCAACCGGCTCTATATAATCCTCGTATTCATACAGGATACTTGCATAATATTTCTCAGTCGGTGTTCTACTAATCGTTACAGATTTAAGCCTGTAATTATCAGGTACAGCTCTATGCTGTTTAATTTTCACTGCTCCCAGCTTCGGCAACTTGATATAACCTCGCTCTAATTTTATGTTCCCATTTACACAGTTTGTTGTATAACTTCGATGATTATTTTTCTTGGATTTGAATTTAGGAAATCCAATAGCCTTATCACGAAAAAAATTCTTATAAGCTTTATTCAAGTTGAGCTGTGCATTAGCAAGAGCCAAGCTATCTACTTCTTTTAGCCATTCAAACCCTCTTTTATACTGAGATGGCGTATTGCTTAGACTTTTACCTGTTTCTTTGTAATGTTCAATTCTATCAGCAAGCATTCTGTTATAGATAAAACGTACACACCCGAAAGTCTTGGCTATTAAGATTTGCTGTTCAGTATTTGGATATATTCTGAATTTAAATGCTTTATTCAATGTTTTTCACCTTGACTTTCGATATATTTCTTAATCACTTCAATAGGTGCACCACCTGTTGTCAACAAACAATAGCTTCTTGACCAAAAATATTCTTTCCAAAGTTTTTTGCGAACACCTGGATATTCTTTTTTTAACAACCTTGAGCTTGCACTTTTATAGGCATTTATGAACTTCGATAATTCGCTATTTGGATGGGCTTTGAATAATATATGAACATGATCTTCGTCATGATTCCATTCCATTAGCATTATATTGTAATTTGGTGCAATATACTCGAATATTTCTTTCGCACGTTCTGATATGACATCATCAAATGCTTTTCGCCTATATTTGATGACTAGCACCAGATGATAATACATCAAGAATACTGAATGATTATTATTGTCTAATTGCATTGCTCTTACCGCCTTTAGTATTATACTACTGAATATAATATATCACTTTTATAAGGCAAAAACAACCGATTCATCTCCCACCTACGCTCTCACTGCGTGAGCAAGGAAGGGTAAGAGGAGGAAGATTTCTCGGTTTTTAGATTAAATTTTATTATAATATAATTAAATTTTTGACAGTAAAAAAGGAGCAATATCGCTCCTTTTTTATACTACAGCTAAGTCTTCTTCTTTAAATTTTAAGTATTTTTTATAGGAAAGATGAACAAGGGATTTATCCTGGCTATAGGTTATTTTTTCTACAGCATCCTCAATACTATAAAATCCTCCATCCTTAAATTCATCTTTGTTTATATTATAATCAAGGCTATTTGCTTCCATGATAAACCATATTATTTCATTACAAACAGGTTTTTGTCTAGATAAAGAATAAAATTCGTAGCTGGTTTCTCCGGCAGTAGACACTATTTTGAAACTTAAGCCAGTTTCTTCCCTGACTCTGTTCACGGCAGTCTCTATCGCAAGATCTCCAGTACGAATTTTTCCTTTAGGCAATACCCACTCATCTTTTTCATTTTTTAAAATAAACACCATGTCTTTATGAAAAACAACTCCACCAGCGCATATTCTTAAGAGCATATGTAACGCCTCCTTATTTATTTATTAATTATATAATATAATAATTTGTCAGAAAATTCAATACATTTCCATAATATTTAATGGTAATAATAAACCATATTATTGCAAATTATAATAAAATAATGTTTAGGAGGTATGAAATGCACATCATATATCATTGTGTAGGCGGAACTCATTCATCTGCAATTGCTGCAGCTATTCATTTAGGTATGTTACCTAATGATAAAAAACCACAACTAAATGAATTAATGGATTTTCCTTTTTTTGATAAATTAAAAAAGGATCAGCAAGGAAGGATATTATTACGGGGAATTGATGAGAAAGGTAATCAAGTATATACAATCAGTCGACAATTTGCCCCAGAGTTAGTTATTCCTGCTATCATTGATTCTTATACTATTGCTGGGGGAAATTTAGATAATTTATTATTAATTGATACTATGCCCGCTGTAAACCTTTTAATGAAAATAGGCGGATTTAGTTCTAGAAGACTACATTTAGTCTCCTTCGGAAGACCTATCGTAGCAAAGGGTACATTACAAGCCTATGAAGATTTAATAAAAATAGTAAAGGATACAAAATCTAAGATGATTTAGTATCCTTTATTTCTGATATAACTTCTTTTGCAGCTCGTTTTACATAATCTTTTTCCCTTGTGTCCTGCAATATGTGTTCTAATAAGCTAATAGTATTATTATCTCCAATTTTTCTTAGGGATTTTATAGCATATTGTTTAACTTGTGGATTTTTATCTTCAAATAATCCCTCTAGAATTTCTTTATATTCTACTTTGCCAATTTTTCCTAAAGCCGAACAGGCTAATCTTCGAAAATTAACATTTTTACTTTTTAATTCCATCTTTAGAAATGGAACTAACTTCTCATCTTTTATTTCACCAATCAACCATATAAGTATCATTCTATCTTCTGGGTTCTTAAATTTAATATATCTTTTATAAATCTCTTCTGTTAAACTTTGTATTTCTTCCTCAGATAAGTTATTCAGATAACTAACCCTTTTGCTTTTTTCCATACTAATTATATTTATTAATCTATCATTTTTCTTAAATTCAGAGTACTTAATTTTTCCTTCAATAATATGTTTTTCTACCTCTTTATGTGGAATATTTCTAATCTTAGATATAATTTCGATGCTTTTCCCTTCCGAATATAATAGATAACTTATATGAAAGCTTTCCATTTTATCTATATTGCTCCATTTAAGAATCATATTAAATCACCTAGTCAATAATATATTTTTTATATTTATTATAGTCTTTATTATTTAATGTTACATCTATAAAAGTTCCATTATCTTTATGCTCAAACTTTTGGACATTGTAATTATTAAAGATATAGGATGCTATATCAGTATCTGCATAAGGAATCAATAAATTAGATCTATAAAATTTATCATTAAGGGCTAATTCGATTTCATTCCATAGCTTATCGATATTTATCTTCTCTTTTGCGGAAATGTACACCTTAGGTCCTTCTATACTATAATTAATATCTTCACTATTTTTCTTATCGATTTTATTAAATACAGCGATAATTGGTTTTTCTGTAGCTTTTAGTTGTTTTAATATATCTAAAGTTGTTTTTACTTGAATATCAAAATCATCATTAGTAACATCCACCACATGAAGTAATACATCTGCATAATTAACTTCTTCTAATGTCCCTTTAAATGCGGCAACCAAATGAGTAGGTAATTTACTTACAAAACCAACTGTATCAATAACAAGGGCCTTTTGACCATTAGGCAAATTAGTCTTTCTTAGAGTAGTATCTAAGGTAGCAAATAACATATCCTCAGTATAGACATCCTTTTCCTCTGAGTATTCACTGCTAAATTTGATTAATTCATTAAATAATGTAGATTTACCTGCATTTGTATATCCTACTAATGCAATGATAGGAATATCAGAGGAAAGTCTATTTTTTCTCTTAACTTCTCTTACATTTTCTACTTCCTTTAATTGTTTTCTTATTTCATCTACTCTAGATTCAATATGTCTTCTATCCGTTTCTAGCTTCTTTTCTCCCGGGCCTCTCGTTCCTATCCCTCCACCAAGTCTTGAAAGTTGTGTGCCTAGTCCTGTTAATCTAGGAAGTCTATATTTTAATTGAGCAAGCTCTACTTGTAACTTTCCTTCTTTAGTAGTAGCTCTTCTTGAAAATATATCTAATATTAATGTAGTCCTATCAATAACCTTCCTCTCTAATACCTCTTCAATATTTCTCAGTTGTGCACCAGATAATTCATCATTAAAAACTACAGTATCGATATCAAGCTCATCACAATAATTTGCAATTTCACTTAACTTACCTTTTCCACTATAAAAGGTAGCATCTATTCTGTGTTTATTTTGAATAACAGTGCTTACAGGAGTACCCTCTGCAGCTTTCACTAGCTCTTTTAACTCCTCCATAGAACTTTCGATATCAAAATCCTTTTTACTATTTAAATTTACTCCTACTAATAACGCTCTTTCTTCTAAATGTTTTTCCATTAAAATCACCTCATATTCTTCATATTATATAGTATACCAAAAAAATATATTATTTTAATCAACTACGTTTAAAAAATCTTCCTTAGGTACATTTATATAACTATCCGGTACATCCCCTACTATTACTGTTTCTGCTATAGGTATAGTTGTAGTTATACTTGCGGTGTCAGAAGCTAGTGGAACAATAATCCTTACATCAGCTTTAATTATTAAATAAACCCTGTGTATTGTTTGGTTAATTCCTGATTCCTGAAATTCAGTTGCAAAATCTACTGTTACAGATCCCTGGGGGACCATCTCCATGTTTATTTTAGGACCGTATTGGGATAAAATTTCACTACCGAAAGCATTTCCTAAAGGTATCTTCACCTTATTTATCCCTGTTTGTCTTATCTGATCTTGAACTCCCAATGCTACATCCGAGGCTATATTTGTCATTAGTATTGTATTAGCTTGCATTAAAGTTAATTTACCCTCATTATCATATTTTAAAAATATCAAATCTCTATATTGTATTTCTCTACCTATCTTCTCTTTTACAGCATCGTTTATTGCTTGGGTTGCAACCATTCGTGCTTTTACTTCACTTATAGCAAGTATAGTAGGTCTAATATTCCTATCTACTATAATAAATCCATAAAATAAAAATACAATTATAACTACAATTACTACATATCTTTTCTTAAAAGGTTTATTTCTCATTGATACCCCTCCCTGTATACTATTATATGTGTAACTAAATCTTAATTTACCTATTATTAAATTTGTTATATAATATATTTTAATGGATATCATTAATAAGGTGATACTTAGGTAATTAATTTAACAACATATTATTTTCTATGGTATAATTATCTTGAAATTATTTATCATTACCTTCATGAATATAAAGGAGGTCTACAAAATGTCGAATGAAAATGAAAAGAAAAATAAAAGAACCAAGCCTAAAAAGAAGAATAAAAACAGTAAAAAGAAGGTATTTACTGTTTTAAAAGTAATTTTAATTGTGCTTCTATTAGGTGCATTTATTGGTGCAGGTACAGTAGGTGGATTAGTATATGGAGTAGTGAAGGATACCCCAGAAATCAACCCATCCTATGATATCAATACTTTAAATGAAAATTCAAAGATTTATGATGCAAATGGTACTCTAATTGAAGAAGTACTTACAGAAGAAAAGAGAACAATTGTAAGCCTTGATCAAATGTCTCCTTATATAGAAGATGCTTTTATAGCTGTTGAGGATGAAAGGTTTAGAGATCACTTTGGTATTGATTTAAGAGGTATTGCAAGAGCAATTGTTGTGGATATAAAAACTAGATCCTTAGATGAAGGAGCTAGTACAATAACTCAGCAGTTAGTAAGAAACCTCTACCTTACCAAGGAAAAAGCCTTTACACGAAAGATAAGTGAAATGTATTTAGCAGTGAAAATGGAAAAAGAAATATCTAAAGATGATATTTTAGAAGCATATCTAAATACAATCTACCTAGGACAAGGATCCTATGGTGTGCAAGCAGCTTCTAAAACTTACTTTAGTAAAGATGCCAAGGACTTAACCATAGCAGAAGCTGCATTGCTTGCTGGTATCACAAAAAATCCTACAAGAAATCAACTATATAGTAGATTAGATCCAGAAACTGTAGAAGAAGATAATCCTCATATTGTAGGTACTGTTGAAGTCCTAGGTAAAACATATGTGGCAGTATTTAATGATGATATAGTCTCTAGACAACAAACTATATTATCTAAAATGAAGGAACAAGGTATGATTTCAGAAAGTGAATATAATGAAGCTATAAATGAAGATGTAGTTTCCCTTATAAATCCAGGACAAATGAAAAATGACAATATAAGTACTTCTTACTTCAATGACTATGTAAAAGATAAAGTTAAAGAAGATCTTATCAACAAAGCAGGCTATTCAGAAGAAGAAGCAGAAAATGCATTGTACACCCATGGACTTAAAATATATACTACTATAGATATTGATATGCAAAAGAAGATTGAAGGTATATATGAGTCCTTTTCACAGACAATGAGTAAGGGTGGATATAATAAGTTAATAAACATACCATTTTCTAATGGAAATATTGTAGATAGTGAAGGAAAAATACTATATTATAAGAAAGAAAGTCTTCTAAATGAAGAAGGTAATCTTATAATTCCAAAGGATTCTTATACTTTAGATGAAAGTGGAAACTTAACAATAAAGTCCTCTAGAATATATTATGCAAACTTAAATATAACTGATTATTATACTATGAAAGATGGAGTATTATATACCCATCCTACTTGGTCTTTAGATATACCTAAAGAAAGTTGGACTGTTAACAAAGAGGATAAAAGCTTTACTATAAGTTCAAGTTATTTAAATGAAAATAAAAACTTTTATACTGTAACTGAAGATAATACATTATTGATTACATCAGAAAGATTTTATGCAGATGAAAAAGGAGTAATACAACCTCAATCAGCAATAACTATAATGGATCAGCATACAGGCCAAGTTAAAGCTATTGTTGGTGGTAGAGATGATGAAGGTCAAAGAATATTTAATAGAGCAACTAATGGTGCTAGACAACCCGGTTCTGCTATGAAGCCTTTAGGGGTATATACTCCGGCTCTAGATAATGGATTCACTGCAGCATCAGTAATTGATGATGTGCCCCATTATGATAAGGGTAGACTATGGCCTAAAAACTATAATTCCAATGCTTACTATGGGCTTACACCTTTAAGAGAAGCTGTAAGAAAGTCCTATAACGTTTCAGCAGTTAAATTCTTAGAAAAAGTAGGTACTAATACTTCAATGGATTATCTAGCACGTTTTGGTATCATTAATACAGAAAATCCATCTGATGATACTTTCATAATGGCTGAGGAAGCTAAAGGTGGAAATTTTGATGAGGATAGTCTTGGTGCTTTGGCATTAGGTGGTATGACAAAGGGTGTCAGCCCCTTAAGAATGACAGCTGCTTACGGTGCCCTAGCAAATAAAGGAATATACACTGAGCCAATAGTCTATACAAAGATAGAAAATAATAAAGGTGAAGTAATAATAGATAATAAGCCTAAACAAAATACAGTAGTAAATCCTCAGGTAGCATATATGATGACAAATGTTTTAGAATCTGTTGTTAAACCTGGTGGTACTGGTACTAGAGCTAGAATACCTGGTATTTCTGTAGCTGGTAAAACCGGTACAACATCCGATAAAGCAGATACGTGGTTTGTAGGATACTCACCATATTATACTGCTGCTGTATGGATTGGTAATGATAGTCCTGCTATTAGAATGACTGAGAGTAGTGCCATCGCTTCTCATTTATGGGGATATATCATGAATCAAGTTCATGATGGCCTTGATAATGCTAGATTTGATGTACCAGATGGTCTTGTACGTAGAGATGTATGTATAGATTCAGGAAAATTACCTACAGAATTATGCTATAAAGATCCTAGAGGTAGTAGAGTCCGTACAGAACTATTTGTAAGTGGAACTCAGCCTAGAGAAAGATGTGACGTACACGTTGAAGCAAAAGTTGATACATCAACTGGAAAGATAGCTACAGAATATTGTCCTGAGGATTTAGTAAAATCAGGAGTATTTATACAAAGGCCTATCCCCTATGATCCAGCAAAGAATAAGGGAATCAAACCTAGGGATTATCAATATCAAGTGATCAATGAAGTATGTGATGAGCATAACGAGAAAACATTGAAAGATTATTTAGATGATTTATTAGGTGACGATGAAGAAGATGAAGATGAGGATGGTAAGGATAAACCAGAACCACCACCTGAAGAAGATGATCCAGAGATAACGAAAAAGACTGAGAAAAAAGAAGAAGAAATTGCATTTAACACAATCAAAACAAGTAATCCCGACGAAGCTAGAAATGGTGAACCTGGTATTAAAGAAGTAACTTATGAAGTAACCTATACTGATGGTAAGGAAACAAGCAGAAAAAAGCTAGGTGAAAAAGTAATTAAAAATCCAGTAGACAAGGTTGTATATGAGCCTAAAGAAGAGGATCCACCCCCTGAAAAACCAGAATAAGAAGAATAACATATTTAAAGGAAGGCAAATGCCTTCCTTTATTTTTTTGATGTTTTATCAATAGGCCTTAATATCTCTGGTCTTCTTTTCACTTCAGGAATTGGTTTTCTAGTTACGATGGTTGATAAAGCTCTCCTATTAAATGGTACCAATGGCCACATGTAGTTTATACCACCAAAGGACTTAGTATTAAATAACACTATTATAAACAGAATAAACCCTACCAATAGACCATAGGGTCCAAACAGTCCTCCAGCAACTAGCATAACCAATCTAAAGAGTCTCATTGCTAAAGAAAACTCTACACTAGGAGTAGCAAACATTCCTATACCAGATATGGCTGTATATAATACAGTCTCAGGAATTATCCATCCTACCTTAACTGCAAAATCACTGAGTAGTAATGCTCCTATAATACCTAGAGAAGTTGTCAATGCATTAGGTGTATGTATTGAAGCAATCCTAAGCATATCTAATCCTATCTCTAGTACTAAGAATTGTAAAAGTAATGGTATCTCCCCTATTTCCTTTGGCCCAATAAAACTCAAAGCTTCAGGTAACAACTCAGGATTATTTGCTAAAACAAGCCATAAAGGACTGGCAACTAATGAAAAGAAAATAGCTAAGAATCTGACCCATCTCATATATGTTCCTATTGTTGGGTTTTGATAATAGTCTTCTGCATGTTGTGTAAAATGAAACATAGTAACAGGCAATATCATAACACTGGGAGTAGTATCTACTATTATAACAATATGACCTTCCAATAAATGAGCAGCTGTTACATCAGGCCTTTCAGTAAATCTAGCTTGAGGAAATGGATTCCAGGTCTTACCTAGAATATATTCTTCTAAACTTTTTTCTGCCATTACTAATGAATCAATATCTATTTGTTCTAATTTTTCTTTTATGTCCTTTACTAAGTCTTCATTTGTTATATCTTCAATATAGCCTATGACTACATCTGTTTTAGATCGTCTTCCTACATTAGTAATATGAAATCTTAGATTAGGATCTCTAACTCTTCTTCTTATAAGAGCGGTATTAAAAATTACTGTCTCTACAAATCCATCCCTAGATCCTCTTGTGACCTTCTCTAAATCCGGTTCCTGTGGACCTCTTGCAGGATAGGTCCTTGTATCTAAAATGATAGCTTTGTTAATTCCATCTATAACCAATACTGATGCTCCAGATAAAATCATATATTCTATTTCATCATAGCTATCAGATTCACTACATTCAATATAAGGTATTTTTTTAGTGATTAACTTTTCTAATGTATTAGGTACTATCTCCTCATGCTTTGTATTCTGCAATATAGCTAATAGATATAACATAATGTCATCTTTAGCAAATCCATCTATAAAAAATACTGCTGCCTTTTTACCACCAATAACTATGTCTCTTCTTACAGTATCAAAACTAGACTCTACACCGATTTTTTTAGATAAATAATTGATATTATCTTCATATTTATCAAATAATTTCATTTGCTTTTCTTCCTCTTAAGTATTTCCGTGAAAGCCTTTGTTATAACAGGGGCTCCTATCTTGCAATCATCTTGTCCATTCATCTTACCAATATCACCAATACCTACAATAAGAGGAAAATTATAGTCCTCTAATATATCTACAGTATCTCCATATACTCTATCTACCCCGGTTGGCTCACCATTTTTATCTACTCCACTATCTACTATATTTCCTCTACAATCTATAGAAAAATCTACCTTTACTCCAGCCACACCTTCAGTATTAGATGCTACAGCCACCACTCCTACTACTTCTACTCTATCGTCTGTTACTATATCACTAAAAGCATGTTCCCCTACTCCATATCCTGGATCCCCTTTATCATCAACCATAACAACTACAGGGTCATACTTTGCAGTAACTACTAAATTAACTATATCCTTTCCCGTTAATTCAGTGGGATTCCCCCAGGACTTTGATATACATCTTCCACCTACATTATTTATTGCTACCTCTATAGCTTTTCTTGCCTTCTTATCTCCATCGGTTACAACTATAATTTTTCTTTTTTCTATCATATAATCATTCCTTAACTTTTAGTTTTAGGGTCAAATATTACTGCCATAATATATCCAAAAACAATTGCTGCTGCAACTCCTCCTGCAGTAGCTATTACTCCACCAGTAAAAATACCAATAACCCCGGATTCTTTTACTGCTTTCACTGCCCCTTTTGCTAGTGCATATCCAAAACCAGGCAAAGGTACAGTGGCTCCTGCTCCACCAAAATTTACTATAGGCTCATATATTCCAATAGCTGTTAAAATAACACCAGAGGTTACAAAGCTAACCAGTACATGGGCAGGGGTTAATTTAGTACCATCCATAAGAAGTTGGCCAATAACACATATCAGTCCACCTACTATAAAAGCTTTAATATAATCCATTTTAACCCTCCTTCCCTAAACTAGTACAAACACTTACTGCATGAGCTATACCTGGAATTGACTCTCCCTGTTGAGCACTAGTTGGAGAATGTAGGGCTCCAGTAGAAACTAATAGGATTCTATTTATTTTTCCATTCTCTAATAAATTATAGAAGTATCCATTAAATACAGAGGCGGAGCATCCACATCCACTTCCTCCTGCATGGGTATCTTGTTTTTCATTGTTAAATATCTCTAACCCACAGTCTCTATGCTTTTCAGTTAAGTCTAACCCTTCTTCTTTAGCTAAATCAAGCAATATTTCTTTACCTATAGTTGCTAAATCTCCTGTGACTATATAATCATAATCATCTAAAGTGAATCCTGTGTCTTTAAAATGACTTATTATTGTATCTGCAGCCGCTGGGGCCATAGCTGCTCCCATATTATTAGCATCTTTAATTCCAGGATCTATAATTTTCCCGGTAGTTATATGGGTGATATAGGGACCATTACCTTCAGAGGAAACAATTGATGCTCCAGATCCTGTAACAGTCCATTGAGCTGTAAGAGGTCTTTGATTCCCTAATTCTAAAGGGAATCTAAATTGTCTTTCTGCCGTACTAAAGTGACTTGATGTTACACAGATTACTTTATCTGCATATCCACCATCTACAATCATTGCTCCTAAGCTTAATGATTCTGACATTGTAGAACATGCTCCATATAGTCCAAAGAAAGGAATTTGTAAATCCCTAGCTGAAAATCCTGAAGCTATGATTTGATTTAAAAGATCTCCTCCAAAAATATAATCAATTTTATTTAATGGAAAGCTTATTTTATCTAGAGCATTTTTAATAGCTTCTTTTTGTAATTTGGATTCACTCTTTTCCCAAGAATCTTCTCCAAATAGGTCATCCTCAATTATTACGTCAAAATATTCCTTTAAAGGTCCCTCTCCTTCTTTTGGTCCTACTATTGTTCCAGTGGATACTATAGAAGGTGGATTCAATAACTTCACCGTTTGAGCTCCCATTTTTTTAATAGCCATCTTATATTCCTCCTACTTAGTTACTAAATAATATATCAGTGCATATATTACCGAAGAACCATATCCATATACTAGTACAGGTCCAGCTATATTAAACATTCTAGCAGCTACTCCAAATACATAACCTTCCCTTTTATATTCCATTGCTGGAGACACTATAGAATTAGCAAATCCTGTGATAGGAACAATAGATCCAGCCCCAGCAAATTTACCAAGTTTATCATATAATCCTAATCCAGTAAAAAAGGCTCCTAAAAACACAAGAATAATCGGGGTTGCTGTAGCTACATCTCCTTTACTTAACCCTTTAGAAGTAAAATAATTTGTAAGCCATTGCCCTAAAATGCATATCAATCCTCCTACAAAAAATGCCTTTATCGAATTCTTCAAATAGTCTGGCTTAGGTACTTTCTTATCAACGTATTTACTATATTCTTTATTGTTTATATTTTTCATAACTGTCATCCTTTCATCAAATCATTATAATTTATCTAAGATTAACCAATCTAACAAAGATCCAATAACCTTTCCTAGAGAAATAGCTAAAACAGGTATATGTACAAGATCCCCTAGTTTAAATCTCTTCTCCAATACAGGTATAACATTTAATACTTCAGCTAAAGCTGCAGCTAAAAGTCCAATAAATGCCCCTAAAAGTACTCCAATAGGTATAAGTAATAGCTTAGAGCTAAATATTGAAATATAAAAAAATTCAACTACTGTTATAAGTACTACTGAAGATACTAATACCCTTTCATAAAAAACTATTAGATTTGAAGAATCGCTTACCTGGGCTAATCTTGGTACCAAATCTAATAAAGTTAAAAAAGATGCTATGGCTGTACCAACAGTAATCCCTCCAGCAATTCCAATTATTATAAGTAGTATATATCTATACATAGCTTCACCTAGTTTCCTTTTTTATTATGTTTAGTTATATCTAGAATATAATCATCAATATTTTTTTTATAGGAATGCATCTCAAGTTCTAATGGACTGGGCTCATTTTTATTTTTCTTTCTTAATAATCTATTAAAAAAAGTTACCATTCCCACTCCTAATCCCAATGAATATGGTACTTTTAGATAAAGAGGACTTAT
The DNA here is from genome assembly GCF_016820655.1 of Anaeromonas frigoriresistens. GTDB lineage: Bacteria > Bacillota > Clostridia > Tissierellales > SIT17 > Anaeromonas > Anaeromonas frigoriresistens. Next base: position 40,408 of record NZ_WSFT01000053.1, on the reverse strand, counting down.
TTCCCTCTCCCCAGTAACTATATAATTAATATCTTCTAAACTATCCTCCATATTTACATCATCATGAAAATTGATTATTGCTATTGCAGCACCAAAAAATAATAACAATGAAATAACTCCTATTTTTAAAAATTTCAAGATACTTATTTCTTTTTTATCATTTGTTATATTAATCAATATTTCAGGGGATCCAAAAACTGTTATATTTACATCCCTATCAATCTCTTTAATTTTTTTGATTAAAGAGATTAAGGAGATAACCTGATTTTTGTCATAGTTCCCCACTTCTCCCACATGCAAATCTTCTATTCTTATTTGAAATCCTTTATCTTCAGAAAATGCTGATGCTACATCCTTTAATTTTATCTTTGAATTTGGTTTCATTGTTACTTTAGGTTCAATTTGTAAAAACAATTCTTTATTATTAATAATAAACCACCCCTTAATTAACCATAACCAGAGTTGAACCACTAGGCTTTTCATTATAAGAATTGTTATTTTCATATAGAAAATATAAAAAACTAAATAATAATAAAAATAATATTATAATTAAAACATTTCTATAAAAATTTTTCATATATCACATCTCCAGTTTTAATTATTATTTGCAATTTGGTGTTTTTAATGCAAAAAAATGAAGACATAAACTATGCCTTCATTAAATCATCCTTTAAATCATTTAATATTCTTTTTTCTATTCGTGAGACCTGAACTTGAGAAATACCCATTTTTTTAGCTATTTCAGTTTGAGTTTGATCTTTAAAATATCTTAATATAATTATCTGCCTTTCTCTAGGCTCTAATTTTCTTATTGATTCTTTTAAGGTAATCTTATCAACTATTTCAAAATCACCTGGAGCCTCATCTTCAAGTTTATCTATCAAATGTATAGGTGATCCATCATTTTGATGAATAACATCATATAAATACTCTGGAGAGTAGTTTGACTCTAATGCCATGACGATCTCTTCTTTATCCACCTTTATCTCATCAGATATCTCTTGGATGGTAGGTTCTCGTCCATATTGCTTAGAAAGTCTTTCTTTACTCTGTTTAACCTTATTGGCAGTTTGTTTCAATGATCTACTTACCTTTATAATACCATCATCTCTTAAAAATCTCCTTATCTCTCCTATTATCATAGGAACAGCATAAGTAGAAAATTTCACATTATAGCTAGTATCAAATTTTTGAATTGCTTTTATGAGTCCAATTGAGCCTAATTGAAATATATCCTCAGACTCATATCCTCTGTTAGAGAACTTTTTTATTACACTTCGAATAAGCCCTAGATTATGATTCACTAAAATATCTTGAGCATTTCCGTCTCCACCTTGAGCTTTCAAAATTAGTTCGATTGTTTTTTCATGACTTAATAAGTCATGACTTTTGTTTTGAGCATTAGAAGATTCCATAAATCTCTACTCCTCGAAAGATATTTTATTGAATTCTTTTACCATTTTTATCCTAGTTCCTTTATTCTCTTCAGAAAAAATCTCAAGGTTATCCATAAAAGTTTCCATCACAGTAAATCCCATTCCTGATCTTTCTAATTCTGGTCTAGATGTATAGAAAGGTTCCATTGCTTCTTCGATATTTGATATACCAGTACCAAAGTCTTCTATTATTATTTCCAACCTGTTTCCTATAATATTGCATTCAATGATGATCTTTTCAATTCTATTTTCATAACCATGAATTATTGCATTTGTAACGGCTTCCGAAACAGCAGTTTTAATATCTGCTAGCTCTTCTATTGTTGGATCTAGCTGAGATGCAAAAGAAGCAACAACAACTCTTGCAAATGCCTCATTTTGAGATTTACTAGGTATTTCTAATTTCATCGTGTTATCCTTCATTTTTTTAACTCCCCTTTATAAATGTTGTAGGACTTCTTCTTCAGAATCATAAACATCAACTAACTTATGTATTCCCGACATATCCAGAATTTTTGCTACTCTAGGATTTACATTAGTGAGAAAAACAGTTCCCCCTAATTCATTTACTAGCTTATATCTCCCCATTATTAGACCAATTCCTGAACTGTCCATGAAATTCAATCCTTGGAGGTTAAGAGATATATTCTTATATCCATTCTCATTAATATGGGAATCAATCTTTTCTCTTATTTTTTGGGCATTATGATGATCTAGTTCACCATTCAAATCAACAAATAAAGTATTTTTTTGATTATTAAATTTTATATTCACTATTTTTTCCCTCCTATTTTTGTTGCTAGTTTTCTTATTCTCTAATTATAATATATATCCCTTCAATGAAATCTGACTTATTTTATATTCTTTTAGCTTGTTTTGTAGTATTTTGGCATATAGATGATAAATAAATCAATATTAAAGTTAATTTATCTATTCAAATGGTATAATAATTATAGGAGGTGGTGTTTTTGAAGGCACTTTTTACATATGATTACGGACAAGAGGAAATGAAAAGAATAGAAAAATTAGGATATGATATTATAGTAAAAAAGGAAAAAGGAATTGAAGTTACCAAAGATATAAAGGATATTGATGTATTAGTATGCTATAATCCATTTGAAACTTTAGAAATAAATAAATTAGACAATTTAAAATGGATACAAGTATCTAGCATAGGAATAGATCAAGTACCTAAAGAAACAATAAAAGAAAAGAATATTATACTTACTAATAATAGAGGTGGTTATAGTATCCCTATGGGAGAATGGATTGTACTAAAGATTCTTGAGATGCTTAAAAATAGTAAGGAATTATATGAAAATCAAAAAAATAAAAAGTGGAAGATCGATACCTCTATATTAGAATTATATAATAAGACAGTAGGGTTTGTAGGTACAGGTACCATCGCCCAAGAAGCAGCTAAAAGACTACAGGGATTTGGTGTAGAAGTACTAGGCCTCAATACTAAAGGTAGGGATGTAGAGTACTTTGATAAATGCTATGCAAATGAAGAAATAGAAACACTATATAAAAAATCAGATGTAGTTATTATCTCAGTCCCTTATACCAAAGATACCCATCATATGATAGACGAAGAAGCCTTTAATAAAATGAAGGATGGAGTTTATTTAGTAAATATAGCAAGAGGTAGTATAATTAATGAAAAGGATATGATAAAAGCCCTAAAATCTGGTCAAATCAAAAAAGCTGCATTAGATGTTTTTGAAGAAGAACCATTACCTAAAAATAGTGAACTATGGGACTTAGATAATGTAATAATCACTTCTCATAGCTCATGGATGTCCGAGATGAGGAATGAAAGAAGATACAATACCATATATAAAAATATGAAAAGATATATTAATAATGAAGGTCTGATAAATAAGGTAAACATAGAGAAAGGATATTAGAGGCATATGCCTTTAATATCCTTTTATTTTATTCACTAACAATTCGTTCACTAAGTCTTTCCAACACTTTATTCTTATCCATTCCTAGACTTATATCTTCTCTATAAAGTATCTCTATTACTTTTTTATCTAACTTAGAATATTCTTGATTTAAAGATTCACCTTCATACTCATGAAAGATACTATCTTTATATTTTGGTGAGTCTTTTCCCATACCTAGTGCTTGGGTTACCTCTTCTATAATAAGATGACTTCTGTCCCTTTGGTTTGTTCCAAAGGTACCTATTAGAATAGTAGCCCTATCTATTTCAAATTTCCCTTTTGTATAATATGTAAAATAGCCCACATTGCCTTTTACAGCCCCTGGAATATACTCTCGAAAATCCCCTTGGGGCACGAAGTACATATTAATATTTTCATTATCTTCTACAATACTAAGCTCTATTGTTTGAATGATATCATTCAGTTCACCTACAACTCCTCTAAGTTTTTTCAAATCATTTTCAGTTGGATTACCACCAACTTTTATCCTTACATCTGATACCCACTTTTTCACATAGGGGGAGCCTCCATATTCGGCTCCAAGGGCAATCTCAGTGAAGTAATTTACTTCTTTCTGAGTATAAGTAGTATTATCAATAGTAAAGGGAATTTCCTTCTCTACACTCAAATTATTTCTTTCCTTTACAGCAACTATCCTAAAAACATGTTCACCCTCTTCTTCAAAAGTAGAACCTAATTCGTATTCATTATCATCGATCGTAGTTTTGTAGCTTACACCCTCTACTTTTTCAACATTGATCTTAACACTTTTAAAATAGATTTTATTCTCTTCTATTCCTGCCACTGATGGTGTCTCTGGAGGTATAGTGTCAATCTCAAATGAAATTTCTAATTCGGTTGATTTCTCATCCCTTGTAGCTTCTATTACTAAAGTATGTTCACCTTCCTTTTCATAAGGACTCCCAAGTTCATACTCTTCTCCATCTATAGTTGATCTATATTGAACGTCTTCTTCTCTTTGCTTTAATGAAATCTCTATTGGCTCTCCATATATCTTTCCTTCTTCTACCCCTTCAACAATGGGCTTTTCAGGAGCAGGCTTACTGCAACCAATAAGTGCAAGGGAAATAATCATAATAAAAAGTAAAACTACAACTTTTTTCAATGTTTGAAACCTCCTAAATAAATATTAATAACTTTAAATAAAAGTTCAAGTCATTATAAGTAAATAGCCACATATCTATAGATACGTGGCTATTTACTTATAACATGAATTTATTTACTACTGAAACATATTATATACTTCTTCAACATTAACTACCTTGCTTCTTCCAAATCTAAGCATCTCTAAACCCATCTTCTTTCTTTCAGGACTAAATGAAGCTGTTGTTTCAATTGGTACAATACAATTATAATTTAATGAAAATGCATAACTACAAGTTTCTAATACACAAACATCTGTAGCAGCTCCCACAATTATTAGATTACTTATGTTATGATCCTTTAATAATTCATCTAACTTTGTATTAAAAAATGCATTCCATCTGTTCTTTACTATCAATTCTTCATCTTCCCTAGGTGCTAAAGGTGGTATAATTGCAGCATCTTTAGATCCTTTCACAAAGTGATTGTACTTTTTCACTTCAAATCTTTCATCTAACATTTTCCAGTCATTAAAGTCTTTATCATACTCAGTTTTGATATTGACAACTAGCATATCATTCTCATTAAAATAGTCTTTTAATTTAACCATAGGAGTTACTATATCTTCTTGCTTTGTTACATCAACATCCAACATTTGTACTAAAGACCCGTCTGGTGCCCCACCACCATATTGCATATCAACAACTAATAATGCTGTTTCCATTTTTTTCAACATTTAAACTCCCCCTTATATTATTTACTCACAATAATATAATACTATTTTAATTAGAGAAATCTGTCAATAAATATACTATATATTGTAATCATACCCTATATGGATATAATAAAGCTCTAAGAGAATTATATTCAGTAGATAATGTTTTTTTAAAGGCCCTATTAAATACTTAGGAATTCAAACATATAAAAATAAATCCGTACCCAAGGATACGGACTTATTATACTCAACCATTTAAAGAAACTTACCTTTGATATAGAATGGTCTGTGCTATTCCTATAAAATACTCACTTTCTCTTCGAATATGATTTATTACAGTTTCTGCTACAGGATTATTAATTGCCCCTTTACTTTCAGCTAAAATTTGTTCTAGTAACATAATAAATTGTTGACTTTGCTCGATTGCATAACAGATAAATTCCATTATTTGTTGAGTAAATATAGGATCTACTCCACCTTTAGATCTAATTAATGTTTCAATATATCTTACTGCCATCCCTTCAGTTTCATTGAAACTTTTTTGATAACTTTCCAGTTCTTTTACAAACCTATCTTCTAGATTAGGTATGATTTCTCGAATAACTACCGTATGTTCAGCTTCTTGTCTTTTCCAAAATTCCATTTCATCTAATACTCTATATAGATTCTTCTCACCATAATAAAACCTCATAATATACCTCCTAAATATAAACTATTCGATTTATATTATTCGGTCTATTAAAATATAGTGACTTTAGATAAAATATTCTTTTAATCTATATACAAAGTATTTTATATAAATAATTTCTCAAGTATATCTCTCTGTTCATCCTCATGTAACTTACCTTCGGGAGCAAGATGAAATATAACTTCATCCTCTCTCCATAGCCCCCCAATAATTGATGTCATATGAGTAGCACATTCTTTTAGCATTTCAAATTGTACATCTAGATTATTAGTTTCATACATTTTTCTAATATACTCATATAACACTGAATCATTATTTTTTATGTAATTTAGTTGAGTCTTTGGTTTACCTACCTCTAAATTCTTGATTCTAGCATAGCATTCTAAAAACCAATCAAAGGATGAATATATAAAGTATCTTGAATACAACTCATTATCATGTAAACGGTGCTTTAATTTATCTATAACATGCTGAAAAGTAAATCTATACATACTTATTTCAAAGTTTGATAAATCCTTAGGAACCTTCCATTTAGCCTCTATATGATCTAAAGCTGCTTTAACTCTATTATCCCTATCATAAAGTATTTTAGAATTTAAATGAGCTAGCATAAACTCATTTGATGGACTATCTTTGAAAAGTTCATCAATAGATAAGAGCATACAGTCAATAGGTATCCCAGCAAGATGAAAGTGTAATCCATTTATATTCTCTGATATGGTTTTATCAAATATAACGGTTAAATCATAGTCTCCACCCTGCTTCATATCCTTATAAGTTCTTCCACCGTATTCAACAATTCCTATAACTTCATCATTTTTCTTTAAATGTTCAATAAAACTTTCAATATCCCTAAAAGTATTTGTATCTAACATTATATATAACCCCTCCATAAATATAAACATTATATCAGTTTATATTTAACAGAATTTTTTGTCAATAGTTTTATTATAATTTTCTTAGCAAGTTTAAAACTACATTACTAAAGTAAAATAGATACCTAATTTGTGTTAAAATTAAATATATAAATCAACTCAAAGGAGAATTTTTATGTACAAAATTTTAATTATAGAAGATGATAAGACAATCGCAAAATCTATAAGGAACCATATTAAAACTTGGGGATATGAAGCTGAATATGTAGATGATTTTCAACAAGTAATGACCAAATTTGTATCCTATGACCCACAACTTGTATTACTAGATATATCTTTGCCCTTTTATAACGGGTTCCACTGGTGCAATGAAATTCGAAAAGTATCTAAAGTCCCTATTATCTTTATCTCATCCGCATCTGACAATATGAATATTGTTATGGCTGTAAATATGGGAGGAGACGACTTTATTGCAAAACCCTTTGATTTAAATGTTTTAACAGCAAAGGTTCAAGCTATACTTCGCCGTACATATGATTTTGTAGGCCAAACAAATCTATTAGAACATAGAGGTGCAATTTTAAATACTAGTGAAGCTTCAATAACCTACAATAGTAAAAAATTAGATCTTACTAAAAATGAATATAAGATACTGCAAATACTAATGGAGAATAACGGTAAGATAGTTAGTAAGGATTCAATTATGACCCGTTTGTGGGAAACAGATAGTTATGTTGATGAAAATACCCTATATGTTAATATTACAAGACTCCGTAAGAAATTAACATCTATAGGTTTAGAGGACTTTATTGTGACAAAAAAAGGTATTGGATATATGGTGAAGTAACATGAAAAGAACTCAATCATTTGAAATATTTAAATCTTTTTTTAAAAGCAACCTAAAAAAAATCATCTTATTTTTTATTTGCATATTGATTTTTGTTTTTGTGTTTTTTTTATATAACCTCCCAATTGAACCTGTATTATATGGAGCAATTCTTTGTGGAATAATAATTATTATTGTTAACATCATAGAGTATTTGCATTATTATTATAAAATTAAGAGTCTTCGAGCTGTTAAAAACAATATGAACTTTAACCTAGATAATCTACCAAGTACAAATCATTTATTAGAACAAGAATATCAAAATGTTATTGAAAATTTTTATCAAGATAAATTAAATATGACCTCTAAATTTGATAAAGATAAGAGTGATTTAATAGATTACTTTACTTTATGGGCCCACCAAATTAAAACACCTATTGCTGCCATGGACTTACTACTCCAATCAGGGGAAAATATTGATAGTGATGAACTTTCATTGGAGTTATTTAAAATTGAGGAATATGTAGAAATGGTACTCCAATACCTTCGATTGGATAGTGAATCCTCTGATCTAGTATTAAAGTATCACAATCTTGATAACATAATAAAACAAGCTATCCGGAAGTATGCAAAAGTATTTATTCGTAAAAAAATTAAGCTAGAATATTTAGAATCAAATTGTGAAGTACTTACAGATGAAAAATGGCTTTTATTTGTTATTGAACAGATACTGTCAAATTCATTAAAGTACACAAATAAAGGTGAGATATCCATCTATATGGAAAGGGATCATAAAAAAGTATTAGTTATTGAAGATACAGGTATAGGAATTGCTCCCGAAGATTTACCTCGAGTTTTTGAAAAAGGTTTTACAGGCTATAATGGAAGAATAGATAAAAAATCTACAGGTATTGGTTTGTATCTCTGTAAACGAATCCTTACCAAACTATCCCATTCTATTACTATTGAATCTCAAGTTAGTAAAGGTACAAAAGTAAAAATAGACCTAGATACTATTGATATAAGGTTAGAATAAAGTACTAAAAGGAATATATTCTAACCTTACAATATTGAAAGGTTAGAATCAGAAATGTAAGTTAAAGCAATGGCAAGGTTATTGTGTCCTTTGTTATACTGAACATGAGTAAAAAAGGAGGTTTTTTATATGACTATTTTAGAAGTAAATAATCTTAAAAAAGTATACACCACTCGCTTTGGTGGAAATCATGTTCAAGCATTGACTAATGTATCCTTTACTGTAGAAAATGGAGAATACCTTGCTATTATGGGAGAATCAGGCTCCGGGAAAACAACTCTTTTAAACATCCTGGCTTCCCTGGATAAACCGACTAGTGGTGAGGTACTTCTAAATGGGAAAAGTATAGTGTCTATAAAAGAAAAAAATATTTCGAAATTTCGTCGGGATAATTTGGGATTTGTTTTCCAAGACTTTAATTTACTAGATACTTTTTCTATACAAGATAATATCTTCTTGCCTTTGGTTCTGTCCAGAACATCCTATGAAGAGATGAACAATAGATTAAAACCAATTGCAAAGAAGCTAGAGATCGAGGACATCTTGAATCAGTACCCTTATGAAGTATCCGGTGGACAAAAACAGAGGGCAGCAGTTGCTCGAGCCATAATCACCAATCCAAAGTTAATTCTTGCAGATGAACCAACCGGAGCATTAGATTCTAGAGCAACAGAGGGACTCCTTCGTCTCTTTAAAGATATCAATAACGAAGGACAAACAATCCTTATGGTAACCCATAGTATAAAAGCTGCAAGCCATGCGAAAAGAGTACTATTTATAAAAGATGGGGAGGTTTTCCATCAGCTTTATAAGGCATCTATGACAGATGAACAAATGTATCAAAAAATTTCCGATACTTTAACTACCATTGCAACAGGTGGTGAAAGAAAATGAATAGATTCTTTTATATGAAACTAGCTTATATAAATATCAAGAAAAATTCCCAAACCTATATACCTTATATTTTGTCCTGTATTGGTACTGTGATGATGTATTATATCATGTATGCTTTATCAGCAAATAAGGACCTTGATAATATCTCAGGTGGTGCACAATTAAAAAGTATACTTTTTCTTGGTTCTTTTGTCATTGGTTTTTTTGCTGTAATTTTTCTCTTTTATACCAATAGCTTCTTAATAAAACGGAGAAAAAAAGAATTTGGACTATTTAATATCCTTGGTATGGAGAAAAAACATATTGCAAAAATAATATGCTTCGAAACACTATATGTAGCATTTATTAGCTTTGTAGCAGGGATACTAGGGGGTATCTTACTTTATAAACTTATGTATCTACTATTGCTTAAAATTTTAAACTTTGAAATCACTCTAGGTTTTTACGTCTCTACATCAGCTATGTTTACTACATTAGTGCTTTTTAGCATTATATTTCTATTAACATTATTAAATACCTTAAGACAAATCCACCTTGCAAAGCCAGTTGAACTCCTGAAAGGTGGTCAAGTAGGAGAAAAAGAACCAAAAACTAGATGGTTACTAGTAATTATAGGTCTATTGTGTCTAGGGGCTGGATATTATATTGCCGTAACTACGGAATCCCCTATAAGTGCTATAAATCTTTTCTTCGTGGCAGTAATATTGGTAATTATCGGTACCTATTGCTTGTTTACTGCAATAAGTATAGCAATCCTGAAAGCACTTCGCAAAAATAAAAACTATTATTATCAAGCCAATCATTTTACATCTATATCAGGAATGATTTACCGAATGAAACAAAATGCGGTAGGTCTTGCTAGTATCTGTGTACTAGCCACCACAGTACTAGTTATGGTTTCTTCTACTGTGTCCCTTTATAGTGGTATGGAGGATGTATTACGTACTCGTTACCCAAGAAATATAATGATTACATCACAAGGTATTTCAAATCAACATATTGAAAATATTAATGATTCTGTTTCAAATATATTGGATAATCATAAGGTAGAAGCTAAAAATATGTTTGACTATAGATATTTAAGTTTTCTTGCAAGACAAGAAGATAATACTTTTACAGTAGATAGTGACATCTCATATTCCACTAAAAATTTAATTAATCTCAATTTTATACCTTTAGAAGATTATAATCGAATTGAGAATAAGTCTTTAGAGTTAAATGATGATGAAATTTTTATTTATTCGGTTCGGGAAGAATATAACAAAGATACTATTTCAATTTTTGACAAAAAGTTTAAGATAAAAGATAAACTAAATTCTTTTAAAGAAAACGGATGGTATTCATCCTTAATAATAGGAACTCATTATATTGTAGTAAAGGATATGAATGTGTTAAAAGAAATATATCAAACTAAAAAGGAAATCTTAGAAAAAAATAAATCTAATCCAAGTTATTATTTAGGATTTGATTTAAATACCGATGAGAAGGAATCTATTGCTATATATAAGAATCTACGTGCCAACCTAAATGAAAAATATCCTGATAGTTTTATAGAATCAGTGGCATCAGAAAAGGAATCCTTTTATTCACTGTATGGTGGACTTTTCTTTCTAGGAATTTTTCTAAGTATACTCTTTCTCCTAGCAACAGTATTAATTATATATTATAAACAAATATCAGAAGGCTACGATGATAAAATTAGATTTGAGATCATGCAAAAAGTGGGTATGAGCCATCAAGAAATCAAAAAATCAATAGGCAGTCAGATCCTAACTGTGTTCTTCATGCCTCTAGTTGTTGCAACAATCCATATCGCCTTTGCTTTTAAGGTAATTACTAAAATGCTTGCAATACTTAACTTGACCAATATAAGCTTATTCGTATGGTGTACAATTGGATCTATAGCAGTGTTCTCACTATTTTATGCTATTGTATATATAGTAACCGCCAGAGTATATTATAATATTGTGAGATAAAAACTACCTGTCAGGAGTGCTTTCTTATTGCACTCCTTTGAACAGGATTTAAAAATATATCATCACATTAATACGTCCTTAATAACACTCCACTTTTCAAACTTGTAATCATACTTTTGAGTATTAGCTGGACTAGTAGAAGGGAGTAAATGAAACTCCTTAATTCCTTCAATATCATATCCTATATACCTTTTAAATAATTGCTGTGATTTTGTACCATTAAAGAAAACATACTCTATATTTGGATACTCTTTAAAAAATTCATGAAAATCATTAGAAGTTTCCTCTTTTATATTTGTATCAAGACTCCCTTCCCTCTTACAATACTTAAGCACATCCCATAAGGCTATATTGTTATCCAATATAAATCTATATCTCTTATCAAAATCCTCATCAATATCTTTATTAAATAACTCATATATTATCTTCCAAAATTGATTCCTGGGAAAAGCATAATAATTACTTTGTCTTAGAGATTCAGCTCCAGGCATAGATCCTAGAATCAATACTCTACTATTTTTATCAACAATTGATTCAAAAGCTTCTAACATTAAATCACTTCCTTATGTTATTATTTAAATAAGATACCCTATAAGAATTAGTATTAATTAAAAATTACTTTGATTTACTGATTCTTTTTTATAAACTATAGAAACGGAGATGATTATATGTACAAAGTTGGCTTTATTGGAGCAGGAAATATGGGATATAGTATGATGAATGGATTATTAGAAGTATATTCACCTCAAGATATTACTTTTAATTCTAATACGATAAGTACTAAAGAGAGAATTAAAAATGAATTAGAAATTGATTATAGAGAATCTAATATAGAGGTGGCAAAGGAATCACAGTTTATAATATTAGCTATTAAACCTTATATGTATGGTAAAATTCTAGAAGAAATTAAAGAAGAACTAACATCAGATAGTATAGTAGCAAGTATTGCTCCTGGAATATCAGTAGAAGAAATAAAGAAAATGATAGATAATAAATCAAAAGTAATGAGGGTTATGCCTAATACCCCTGTTCTAGTAAAAGAAGGAATGTCTCTAATATCCTATAATGAAGAAGAATTAACTCAAGAAGAAATTAGTGATATAAAGAAAATATTCTCTTCCTTTGGAAAGATAGAAATATTGGAAGAAAAGTACATAGATATAGCAATGCCAGTAACAGGAAGCTCTCCTGCTTACGTATTTATGATGATCGAAGCCTTAGCTGATGGAGCTGTAAAACTAGGTCTTAAGAGAAACATCGCATACAAGGTAATATCCCAAGCAGTTCTAGGCTCAGCAAAACTAGCTCTAGAAACAGGAACTCATCCTGGTGAATTAAAAGACCAAGTATGCTCCCCTGGTGGAACTACAATAGAAGCAGTAAGAGTACTAGAAGAAAAAGGCTTCAGATCTTCTCTTATAGAAGCAGTAATAGCAAATTATAATAAAGCACAAAATATGAAATAGAATCAAAATTAGGATACTAGCAAATTGCAGTATCCTTTTCTTTTACCACTAATCTTTATCTATAGAACGCCGAGCATGTCATTCAAAGCGTAGCGAAGAATCTTATCTTTTATTAATCCAGATATTCTTCATCAAATAGTAAACTATAATTATTGGTATAGAAAAAATGATAGCCATCACTGGATCCTCAGTATATGTAACCAAACTCACACCTAAAATAGCGAATATAAAAGCTTCTATTAAATCTCTAAATTTAATTTTCTTCATACATAATCCCCTTATTTTTTGTCCTAAACGTACAAGTATATCTCCCAATTTAAACATTTCACCCACATATCCAGCAAAATTCATCCAAAGTTTCATAATTACCATCCCAATAAATACTATTGCTAAAATTTTCATGCCCAATTGAATATAACCCATATATATCTCCTCTCCTATAACTCTTATTTATGGCTGTATTAGTTGAAGATTTTAATACTGTTTAAATAAGTTTTAATTGACTATTTCGTAGTTTATTGTATGTTTTTCTAGCTGAAAAAATTTTATCTAGATGTGTATTTGTAGTCAATAAATAACATTCCTATAATTTGCATTAAATGAAAAGTCAGAAGAGAGTAAAAATGTATAGGATTTAATATAAGGTATTCCTCTGAACTATAGACAAAAGGAGTAATACCCCAAAAAACAACTATAATATAAGGTAATAAATAATAATACCTATAGTATTTATAATGTTTTTCTATTATTTTAACATCTTTCTTAATATGAATAGGTCTCCTTTTTCCTATGAATAAATTAATAATCCCGTATGATCCTAAAATTATAAAGATAATAGACGCAATTTTCCAATAAGTCATAACAAATCTTCCTAAAGAAATAAAGATATATGCTATTGGTTGGTAAGTTTTAAATATACTCTTAATTATCATAATAGTACTTTTGACAAATTCAATCTGAAGTTATCATATTGCATAGTTTAAAAATATTGTATCTTAAGTTTTTATATACTTAATATAAAAGATATAATGAAAAAAGCACTACTAAGTATAGGTATATACCAATATCTCTTTTCACTTTTGGGAGTATTTAGCCAATCCGGTTTAAATACTACTATAGAGTGTAAAAGTAAAAAAAGAAGTGGATATAAAAAAACTACTATGTTCTTTGATGAAAAACTATAACCACCAGATCCAATATGGCGAACTAAATTTTCAGGTATTAAACTCCATAATATACTTCCTAACAAAATTGGTAATAAACAAATAATCGAACCAATTAAAAACTTTTTTTCTTATTCATAAATAACTCCCCTAAATTTAAAATTATATTTACTTCGCATAATTCTACAATTCTGTATCTAAAATTAAGCTTCTATATAAAAGCATTAAATTCCTTTAAAAAACATCAATATTTTGTCATATATACTATTTTCTGTGGGCTTCAAAATGAAATAACATATCATTATTTCTAACTATTGGGTGCTTTTTATACTTTTATCAAACGAATAACATAATAATAGTGACAATTCCAACTATTAAACCCACTACCATAACTGAATACCTTACTATCTTATTTGGAAAAACGATACTAAAATTCTTTAATCTAATAAATCCTAAAACAATAAATAAAGCAACAAATATTTTTGTAAGATTATTCATAATTACCCCCATTTTATTTATGTTTTTAGTCTAACACATGAAATAATACTATAAACAATACACTTAAACTACAATTTCATTTCTATATAAATTATATCATAAATTTGGTAATAAATTACACTTTATTGTATCTAATATTATCTAAAATCTTCTCTATATTCTAATAGTCTAATACAAAAATAGAAACACTTACATCAGTAAGTGTTTCTATAGTTAGTAAAGCACAATTTTTTTAGTTTTATCACTAAATTTCTAAATTATATAACTAATTTAATTAGATTTTCTGAAGGATCCTTTGTGTATAAATGATCTCCTTCTTTCATTACAGGATATTCTAATTCCTTCAATCTATCAATAGCATCATTTCTTGACTTTTCATTAGGAAATTGAATACTATAATACTCCATTCCTGCTGAATTCTCTGGTAAGGGCTCTGCCCCAACTCCATTCCAAGTATTTATAGCTATATGATGATGGTATCCTCCAGAGGATAAGAATAAAGCTGAATTTCCCATTTCTTGAACTAAATCAAATCCTAATCCATCCATATAAAATTCTCTAGATTTACTTAAATCTCCTACATGGAGATGAATATGTCCTATAATTGTATCCTTAGGCATTCCCTCCCAGGTATCATTTTCTGCTTCTGCTAAAAGATCATTATAATCTAGAGGATTAGTTGTCATTTCTACTTTATTATTTCTCCATTCCCATTTACTACTATCAACATCAGAATATACTTCTATTCCATTATCATCCGGATCTTGAAGATAGATTGCTTCACTTACTCCATGATTTGACCCTCCAATTATTGGATGATCTTTTTCCTGAATGTTTTTTAAGAATAATCCTAATTGGGATCTGCTCGGCAATAATAGAGCAAAATGATATAGCCCAGTTCTCTTTTCTATCTTTCTTCTAATATCCTTTGGCTCCTTCAGTATAACTAAAGGATTTACACCATCAGTACTTAAAGTCGCTTCCTCTTCTGTCTCTTTTAATATTTTAAATCCCATAATATCTTTGTAAAATTCTAAAGACCTTTCTAAATCTTCTACCTTTAGTACGATTTGAGTTACATATTTATTTTTATTATTGTGAAATTTTTTCATTTTCATCACCTTTAATTAAAATATTTTATTCTAACTAATTTATACCCTTATAGAGTCTATTAAAAAATATATTTTAATTAAAGTACCATAATTAAAGGTATCAAGGTAGCTAAGAAAATACTCACTACATTCACAATATCATTATTAATATATTTTATACCTCTTTTTAATATCGTCTCTTTTCCATCAATGAATTTCTTTTCAGTTTCTTTTCTTTCTTCATCCATATATATACCTTGTATAAAAGCACCTAACATAGAATCAATCACAGATCCAAGTAATCCAGATAAAGAGACGATTAATACATAAAGAATGTTTACATCAAGCTCTAGAACAATATTAAAATATATTGAGGAATATACTGCTATTAATAAGGCTCCTAGAAAGCCTGAAATTGTCCCTAGGGGACTCACTGCTCCTGATGTACCCTTAGGTACTCTTTTAAAACTCCTTAAATGGAAAGGCCATTTCTTGTCCAATATACCGATTTCCGTAGACCATGTATCTGCATTTGCTGCAGCAAATGCAATAGTAAATAACATTAAATATATAGGAGAATCAAAAATTAAATATAATATTCCATATATTAACCCAACTCCTCCATTGGCAAAGACCTGGGTCATATCCCTATTCCCCGTCTTATCAAACTGATCAGATACTTGTTTTTTATCCCTCTTCTTATAATGACTCAATACTGAAGATGAAATAAAGAATAAGATCATAGTAGAAGCTCCATAAAATCCGGTAGTTAGATATATACCAGTACCTAAAACAATAGCCCCTATCATACCACTTTTAGTTAATGATTTCTTTTTATATGCAAGGATGCCTATAATTCCACTGAATATTAAACCTACAACAAATCTATAATTATATATTATTATACTATTATCAAATGATACTAATATATATCCCACTAATGCACTTATAAGTGGTACAGTAATATTGTCTAGTCCATAGGGTGTAACCAACTCTAATACCGTAGCAATAAAAGCTATAATAATTGAAATCATTAATATATTTATACTAAAGGATATTGAAAAACTAAGAACAATTAAACTCACCATCATAGATACTGCAAACATAGTAAGGGTTCCTATGATAGACTTCTTGTTCTTACCTATGTGAAACTGGTTTAGACCATAATTTACCCCTATTAATGCAGCTAGTCCATCTCCATAACCCATGATAAGGATACCAATAGCCCCTATATAAATATTTCTTTCCCAGAATAACAAAACTAAAATAAGTAAAGATATAGGATAATATACAGTACCTAGAGAATCTTTATCTTCTCTCTCCATACTACTAAATACACCTTTTTTATAAGATAAATAATTAAGTATGATAAAAATAATCGGCGGTATCATAGCATAGTACATATTATCTATAAGAAACATAGCTACAATCCACCAATTTGATACACCTATATGTACAAACTTTCTATTAAATTCTTCATCCGCATTAGTAAATCTATTTAAAATTTCTCCTAATATAAGAATCATAAAAACAAATATAAAAGATATAATTAATCCAATTAAATTACTACTCATCCACAAACCTCCCCAAATTGCCAATTATCTACATTAAGGATATTATATATTATTAGAAAAGTTTGTTCAATTTATTTTAGTTTTACACACAAAAAACCAGACTCATGTAAATCCGGTTTTTAGTGTGTAATTTATTTATAGTTTTTAAATTTATCTTAACCATTAATTTAATCTATTCTTTCCATGCTTCGAGATGCTATAATATCTACTCCTGTATCTAATATATTTCTTACAATTACATCATTTGATTTTATAGGAGCTACTATATCTAAATCATTAATTATTTCCATACATTGAAATAATTTATCTTTAGGTAATCCATCATTGCTTATAACTGGTATTCTCTCATAAAAAGCACCTTTTATTTTTACTGTTGTAGTTAATACTCTAGTAGGATTGGTTACTTCTTTTATACCATACTTTTCTCCCCTAATACATTCATTACCTTCTACTTTATATCCACTATCATAATTTGAATCTTCCTGTATAGTAAGTCTACATCCTACTGGACATACTATACATATTTTTTCATATTCCTTCATATTAATTCTCCTCCCCTTGAACTTCAACCGTAATATTAGAAATATTTTTATCCTTTATATTTATAACTGGTATTTTAATTCTTTCCATTTCACCGGGAGCCAAATGTTTCTTTTTCATTTCTTTTATTGTTTCTCCATCTGCTTTAATAACTAATTTTACGTCTTTATATACATCTGATACTCTCATAAACATATCTAAAGTATTATCTAAATTTTCAACTCTTATTTTGTGAGGGATTATATATCTTATCCCCTTTTTTGCTTTTGTATTTATTACGTGATTATCTCTTGTAATTTCTTTTTTTATAAATTTAGCGGCATTTTTTCCTGCTCTCATACTTTCCTCAGTCACATAATCTACAAGGTCATGAACATGCACAACATTACCACATGCAAATATACCTTTTATATTTGTTTCCATAGATTCATTTACTTTTGGTCCATTAGTAATTGGATCTAGTTCTACTCCCGCACTCTTTGATAATTCATTTTCTGGTATTAATCCAACAGAAAGCAGCAGAGTGTCACAATCGTAAAGTTTCTCAGTTCCTGGTATAGGCTTTTTATTTTCATCTACCTTAGCTATAACTACACCTTCTACTCTATCTTTTCCCTTTATATCTACTACTGTGTGACTTAATAACAAAGGTATATCAAAATCATCTAAACACTGAACAATATTTCTTGTAAGTCCACCTGAATATGACATAAGTTCTGCAACAGCCTGCACTTCTGCTCCTTCAAGTGTAAGTCTTCTAGCCATTATAAGCCCTATATCTCCAGATCCTAATATTACTACTTTTTTCCCTACCATGTATCCTTCCATATTTATAAATCTTTGAGCTGTTCCAGCAGTATAAACTCCTGCAGGTCTAGTTCCAGGTATTGATAATGCTCCTCTAGGTCTTTCTCTACATCCCATCGCCAATACTATTGCTTCTGATTTTATCTCCATAAATCCGTCTTTTGAATTTATAGCACTTATTATTTTGTCTTCTGTTATATCCAAAACCATAGTATCTAACTTATATTCTATATTTAGACTTTTTAATTCATCTATAAACTTTTCTGCATATCCTGGACCTGTCAACTCTTCTTTGAATACATGAAGCCCAAATCCATTATGAATACATTGTTGAAGTATTCCTCCTAATTCTTTATCTCTTTCTATAATTAAAATGCTATCAGCACCATTTTTTTTAGCCTCTATCGCAGCAGCTAACCCTGCTGGTCCTCCTCCTATGACCACAATATCATAATTTAACATAATACCACTCCTATTATTTATATTCTAAATATACTAATAGCATCTTAGGATTTAGTTTTTCCTGTCAATATATTAGATTTCTGCCCATCTTTCATTATTTCTTCTATATCCTTATCTAGTTCTCTTGCTAATATTTCCATCACCCTTGGACCACAAAAACCACCTTGACATCTTCCAGCTCCTGGTCTAACTCTGCGTTTTATCCCATCAACTGTTGTTGGTCCTCCATTTTTCTTTATACTATCTACTATCTCACCCTCTGTTATATTTTCACACCTGCAAATAACTCTACCATACCTTGGATCTTTCTTTATTAACTCAGCCTTTTCTTCTTTACTTAATTCATCGAATACAATCATTTTTCTTCGAGGATTAAACTCTTTGTTTTCTTCTAAATTATTAGATATATTTTTAATTATATCTAATACATATTCTGCTATTGATGGAGCAGATGATAAACCAGGTGATTTTATTCCCGCAACATTTATAAACCCTTTTGCATCTTCAGATTCTTCAATTATAAAATCTCCTGTATTAGGCTCTGCCCTAAGACCTGAAAAATTAGTTATTGTTTTATGAAATGGTATGTTTTCTATACTCTTTGAAGCGGTATTCTTAACATAGTCAAGATTATCACCGGAAGTTTGTGTTTCATCCCTTTGATCATCATTCAATGCCTGGCTATCTGGACCAACTATGATATTTCCATGGACTGTAGGAGCTATTAAAACTCCTTTTCCAAATTTATTAGGAACTTGAAATATAACATGATTAGTTATATTTGATGCACTTTTATCTAAGATATAGTATTGTCCTCTTTTAGGGGTTATTTTAAAACTTTCTTTGGCTACCATATTATTTATTTTATCAGCATATACACCAGCACAATTTATTATATATTTTGATTGCATTTCTAAATTATTAGTTAATATTTTATATCCTTTATCTATCTTTTTAATGTCCTTAACTTCATTATTAAGAAAAAGCTTTGCTCCATTATCCATTGCATTTTCAGTAAGAGCTATAGCTAATTCATATACGCCAACTATTCCTGCTGTTGGAGAATATAATGCACCTATTACATCATTATTTATATTAGGCTCCATTTTTAAAATCTTATCTTTATCTATTATTTCCACATTAGGTATTTGGTTTTCTATTCCTCTGTTGTATAACTCTTTTAATGCCTCCATTTCTTCATCATTGAAAGCTAGTACTAAAGATCCTATTCTTTTAAAAGGTACATCTAATTCTTTACATACCTTATCAAACATAGGATTCCCTGATGCATTGAATTTGGCCATTTTTGTACCTGGCTTTGCATCATATCCACCATGGACTATGGCACTGTTTGCTTTAGTTGTACCATTAGATACTTCATTATCTTTTTCTACAATAGCTATATTTAGTTTGTACTTTGATAATTCCCTTGCTATATAACTTCCTATGACTCCAGCCCCTATTATTGCTACATCATACATTAAGACTGCCTCCTTTTTTTATTAATAAAAAAGACCACACTAAATTTGACCTATCATTCCATAGGTAAATTAATGCGGTCCTCTTCATCTCAAACCTTTATTTTTTATTTTTAAATTATTTATGTCTTTTACTTATCTTCTTCCCACTTTAGTGATCTAGAAATGGCTCTTTTCCAATTTGAATATAGATAATCTGACTTTTCTGAATCCATTTCTGGTTTGAATGTTCTATCTACTGAATACTTTTGACAAATATCATCTTTGTCTTTCCAAAAATCCACAGCTAAACCAGCTAAATATGCAGCTCCAAGAGCAGTTGTTTCTGTTACACTTGGTCTATTTACTGGAACTCCAAGTATATCAGATTGGAATTGCATTAAGAAATTATTTACTACTGCTCCTCCATCAACCTTTAATTCCTTTAGATCTATACCTGAATCCTGTTGCATAGCTTCAAGTATATCTTTACTTTGATATGCAATAGATTCTAGTGCTGCTCTTATAATATGGTTCTTATTAGCTCCTCTAGTAAGTCCAACAATTGTACCTCTAGAATACATATCCCAATGAGGTGCTCCTAATCCAACGAATGCTGGTACTATATACACTCCATTAGAATCCTTAACTTTACTTGCAAAATACTCACTATCTGATGCATCACTTATTAATCTTAATTCATCTCTTAACCACTGGATTATAGCTCCTCCAACAAATATACTTCCTTCTAATGCATAATTAACTTTTCCATCTATTCCCCAAGCTATTGTCGTGAGAAGTCCATTACTTGATTTCACCATTTTTTCACCAGTATTCATAAGCATAAAACAACCAGTTCCATAGGTATTTTTAGCCATACCATCATCATAACAAGCTTGTCCAAAAAGTGCAGCTTGTTGATCTCCTGCTATACCAGATATAGGTATTTCTGCTCCTCCGTAAGTTTGAGGATCAGTGTGTCCATATACTTCACTAGAAGACTTAACCTCGGGTAACATTGAAGCTGGAATACCTAACTCTTCTAAAAGCTTTTCATCCCACTTAAGTTCTTTAATGTTATATATCATAGTCCTTGAAGCATTAGTGTAATCAGTTATATGATCTTTACCTCTTGTTAAATTCCATATGAGCCATGTATCTACATTTCCAAATAGTAATTCACCATTTTCAGCCTTTTCTCTAGCACCTTCAACATTATCCAGTATCCATTTGATTTTTGTACCTGAAAAATAAGCATCTATTACTAATCCTGTATTTTCTCTTACATAATCTTCTAACCCTTTTTCTTTTAAATTATCACATATATTAGCGGTTCTTCTACATTGCCATACTATTGCATTATAAATAGGTTTTCCAGTTTTCTTATCCCAAACAATAGTTGTCTCTCTCTGATTTGTGATACCTATAGCAGCAATTTCTTGAGGTCTTATTCCAGCAGTTTCTAGTACTTCTCTAGCAACACCACTTTGAGACCCCCATATTTCCATAGGATCATGTTCTACCCAACCTGGTTTAGGATAAATTTGTTTAAATTCCTTCTGAGCAACATTTACTATTTCACTATTATGATTAAATAGTATAGCTCTTGAACTTGTAGTTCCTTGATCTAATGCCATAATATATTTCTTTTCCACACTATCTCCTCCTCATATAATATACTGATTTTATTAAAACTTTTCCTTAAACCCAAACACTAAGAATAGCTTGGTATACTACAGCACCTATTATACCACCTACTATCGGTGCAACAACTGGTATTATGCCATAGCCCCAGTCTGAATCTCTTTTTCCTTCTATAGGAAGTATAGCATGGGCAATTCTTGGTCCTAAATCTCTAGCAGGGTTTATAGCATATCCTGTAGGTCCACCTAAACTTAGACCTATACTCCATACTAAGAAACCAGCTAATAATGCACTCAATACACCTACTCCATTATTTCCATTATTTATTCCTAAAATTCCTATTACTAATAATGCAGTACCTATTACTTCTGTTATAGCATTCCACTTATAATTTCTTATTGCTGGGGCTGTACAAAACACTCCTAATTTTGTATCTGGATCATCAGTCTTTGTAAAATGATTCCTAAAGGATACAAATACCAATATTGCTCCTACCATAGCTCCAAGTACTTGAGATATTATATATCCTGGCACTAGTGACCATGATATCTTTCCAATTACAGCAAATCCAATAGTTAATGCAGGATTTATATGAGCTCCACTCACCCATCCAGTAATATATGCTGCCATAGCAACTGCAAGTCCCCATCCAGTAGCAACAACAATCCACCCTGAACCTTCTGCTTTTGTCCCTTTCAAGGAAACGTTTGCAACAACTCCATCACCTAATAGTATAAGTATCATTGTTCCTAAAAACTCCGCTAAATACATAGCCATATTTGACATAAAAAGTCCCCCTTAAAATATTTAATTATACGTTAATAAGATCACTAACCACTACATATACCATACATCTTTATTACTTGTAGATACACCGACAGCTCCTGCGCTAATACTTTCAATCACATCCCCCTTATCTCTTATTAAGCCCCCTGTAATGATGGGTATTTTTGTTTCATGGTGTATCTCTTTTATTATTCTAGGCATTATGCCTGGAAGAATCTCAATTGCATCTGGTTTTGTAGACTTAACAAGATTTATGCCTGATTTCAAAGATAATGCATCTAATATAAAGAGTCTTTGAATAGTAAACATATCAAATTCTCTGGAAATCCTAGCTATATTACTTTTTGTTGTAATTATTCCGTCTGGCTTGATGTTCTTAGCAATATATTCCAAGCTCCATTTATCTTGAGAAATACCATCTATTAAGTCAATATGAACAAATACTCCTTTTCCCTTTTCTTGGAACTTATTTATTATGTCTTTAAGATTCATAATATTACCCGTCAATAAAAAAACATTTTTTGAAGGAGATTTTAATGCTTCATCTACCATATTTAGATCATTTACTGCGCTTATTATAGGATTCTCATGTATGTTTGTAAAGAATTTAGTTGCCATATTCTAACCTCCAACTTATATTTACAATAACTCTATATTATATTTTCCAATAACTACAACTTATATTTTAAAATAAAAAAAGGGCGCTTTAAAAGTTGCCTATCATTCCATAGGCTTCTCTTGCGCTCTCTTAGTCTCAAATTATATTCTATTTTCACAATCTTCTTACATTTAGTTTATTTGTTTTAAAGTAGCTTGTCAATAATCGTTATATCTTTATCAATGTCTATTTATCTATATTTCTCATTTTTATTTATATAAATTCTTTATTGTACTGAATCAGTAACTTCTTCCCTACTTGCAATTTTATTCATTGGAATATTCTTATACATGAGTATCAATTTCTTAAATCTAAGCCTTCAAAACATCCCTTGACAATTCCCAATTCCAGCTGTAGTTCTTTTTTATATCATTTACAAACTCTATTTTTATATTTATATTTATTGCATCTATAATTTCAGTTTCAGTTACTTTTTCACACCTAAATATAATATTTTTTTCAGGGTTTTTTGTCAGATATTTTTCCATTGAAGCTCTTTTTATCTATTATAATAGGTTCTCTATATGGAATTATTTTTTTATTTTTAACTAGTTCCACTCCCTATTTCGTTAAAATATATACAATATTTGATGCTATAGCTACACCTAAAACTACGCTCCAATTATGCTTACATAATACATATGATTACCCCTTTACGATTTTTAAGGTACGTATTAATTCTATAACCATAAATTTATAATAAAAAAACCAATAAGTATTTCTTAAAATTTTAAGAAATACTTATTGGTAAAATTATAACTCTATCCTTTATTGCTAAATGATGCTTTTAACTAAAACTTACATTATTACCTTAACTCTATCTTCTAGTGATTCAAACTCTTTATCTCCTGCTGGTACAGTTGGTTTACCAAAAGGCATCTGAGCTATAAGCTTCCAATTACTAGGTATGTTCCACTCATTTTTAACATCCTCTTCAATTAACTCATTATAGTGCTGTAAAGTGGCTCCTAATCCTTGAATATCGAAAGAAGTCCATACTATAAACTGTAAAATACCTGAAGCTTGTTGTGACCACATAGGGAAATTATCTTTATACAATTCAAATTGCTCTTGTAATCCTTCTATTACACTTTGATCTTCAAAGAATAATACAGTACCATATCCACTTCTAAAAGACTCAATTTTTTCCTTAGTATCACTAAAATTCTTCTCTGGTACTACTTTTCTTAGAGCATCTTCAGTTATATCCCATAACTTCTTGTGCTTATCTTTAAGTAATAATACTACTCTACCACTTTGAGAATTAAAAGCAGTAGGAGTATATTTCACAGCTTCCTTCACTACTTCTTCTATTCGTTCATCAGAAATAGGTGATTCATCACTTATTCCATATTTACTTCTTCTTGACTCTATAGCTTCATAAAAATTTCTAGTCATTTATTAAAACCCTCCTAAATTTAGATACAATCATTATCTATATTTATAATTTACCTCTTTTAGAAGGAATATAACTAATATTTCATTTAATTAACATTGAATCCTTATATATCTTTTTTAGCATCCTCATTATAATTTGTTTATCAAATTAATCCTTTCTTTATAATTATATGTCTAAAAATCTATATAGTAATATATAATACAACTTAATATTCTTTATTATTAAGAATTAGACATGTTGTTTTTATACTAATGGATATTAAAGTGATTAATATTAATAAACTAGTAATATATAATATACTATTAGATATATTATTGAATTTTAGAAATGTAAAGATGCTATTACTTAGCTTTTTAGGTATCAGTCCTATTAAAAATGGGGTTAAAAATATTACACTTGCACTAACTATTTGAAGCTTAACATATCCAAGCTTAAAAGTTAAAGGAACATAAATTGAAAAAAATAATTCTACCAGTAAAAAAGTTACTAAAACTTCACTTTGTTCTATACTACCTACCTTAGTAATATCTAATTTTGATAACGATACAAATATACCTGTAATAATAAAGAATACTATTGTAACAACAATTATTTTAGATAAAGCAATTAAATGATTTGGCATTGGTGTAGTCTGTATATAAATCATTCCTTTATGTTTCATTTCCTCAATAGAAATCATATGATACGTCATGAAAGTTAGCATAAATATTAACAACATATATAACAAAAACCCATTAGCTTGAAATTCAGGAGTTCTAAAAGATATAAAAATTGGAGCTATTATACTAAATAATAACATTACAATTATATACTTTTTTATTTGTAAAAAATCTTTCTTTACCAAATTTATTAATGATTTCATAAATTAATACACCTCCGTTTTTGCTAAAAATATTTCATTTAAATTTGTTCTTTCAATAATTATTTCAGGAAATTCCTTTCTTATCTTTTCATATTTATTGGTAATTGCACTAAATCCATAATTTGTTTTATTTATAAGACTTAAATCACTCTTATTTAACTTTTCTAATATTTCATTATTTCCTTTTATAAGTCTGTATTCTTCCAAGAGCTCATCTTTACTAACTTGTTCTAAAATTTCTCCATTATTTATAATTATTATTTCATCAGCTACTTGCTCCAAATCACTGGTAATATGAGTTGAAAAAAATACACTTTTGCCATCTTGTTGCACATATTCACTTAAAATTTGCATTAATTCCTTTCTCACTTCTGGATCTAAACCTGATGTAGGTTCATCCATAATTAATAAATCTGCATTATGAGATAGAGCTAAGGCTAAAGCATACTTCATTTTCATTCCTTTTGATAGAGATGATATTAATTGTTTTCCATCTAACTTAAACCTCTTTATATAATTTTCATATTTCTTATTGTTCCAGTTAGTATAGGTCGACGAAACTAGATCCTTCATCTCATTTAATGTTAAATTATCATAAAAGTATCCTTCATCTAAAACTACACCTAATCTATCTTTTATATCTTTCTTATTTAAATTAGGATTACTAAAATAATGAATCTCTCCTTCATCTTTATGTACAAGTCCTAAAATTATTTTTATTAAAGTAGTCTTTCCAGTACCATTTTTACCTAGAAATCCGGTTATACAATTTTCTTTAATATTTATATTAATATTATTGAGAATAAAGGACTTAAAATGCTTTGAAACTTTACTTATACTTAATACATCTTCCATAATTATACCTCCTCATAAACTATATCTAACATTTTATGTAATTCTTCTATATTAATATCTAACATATTTGATATAGTAATTAAATCAATTAATTTCTCTTCTATAAGAATTCTTTTGGTATCTTCAATTAAGTCTTTATTCCCTGCAAGTACAAACGTTCCCTTTCCAGCTTTACTAGAAACAAATCCTTCCTTTTCCAACTCATCATAGACCCGTCTAATAGTGAGAATACTAACATTTAAATCTGTAGAAAACTTTCTAATAGAAGGTAGTAGTTCTCCATTATCTAAGTCACCTTCTAGAATTGCTGATTTAACCTGTTCCTTAATCTGCTCATATAAAGGTTTTTCTGAGGTATTAGATATAATAATATTTAAATTTCTCAACGTTCCACCTCCAATGTGTATGTCTATACATCACATTATACACACTAAATACTTTAAAGTCAATACAAAAATTATTTTATTTAAAAACCTCCTCCTATCATAGGTATCCTCCAATATCCATAATTCTTTAAGACAATCTAAATTTCTTATAATAGGATACATAATTATAAATTATTAGAACTTAAGTTTAGTTTATATTCAATAGTAATTAGAATATTTATTCTATTTATTATCTATACACACATAAAAAATCCTTCTTATTCTGTTAAAGAAGGATTTTTAAATAATTATTTATTTATATTGTACTATCTGCTATAGGTAAATGTTCAATTTCTCCCAATCTAAACTCTACATTTGTATACCCACTTTCCATAGCATTTTCTCTTGATAGCTTAATCATATCCGGTGTCATATCCACACCTATCACATACCCAGTATGCCCCACCTGCATTCTAGCAAGAAAACAATCAAAACCACCTCCACTACCAAGGTCAAGTACCGTTTCTCCTTCTTTAAGTGAGGCAATAGCAATAGGGTTTCCACATCCTAATGCCATATTAGATTGGGACGGTACATTCGAAAGATCATCCTTGGAATACCCAATCTTGATAGATGTTTCATTAATATCCACTGGATCATCACTGCAACTGCATCCTCCTCCACAACAACTGGCTTCAGCGCCTTTCTGTGCTACTTCGGAATATTTTTTTCTAATAAAATCTCTAATATCTTCTTTGTTTTTAGTCATTAAACACCCTCCATCCATTTTTCATTTAATATGTTCTCAACTATACAGACGTATTAAAAGAAAAAAAGACGCAATTTTACGCTAAATTCTCTAACAATATTTGCATTCACTACTTTTATGTTTATAATCAATAATATTACCTCTTCTATCCATATCCAGTTGACAGCATTCTAGAAGCATCCTCTTCAACATTTTCCTAGCACGTTGTACTCTTGATTTTGCTCCAGATATAGATATACCAGTTTTTTCGCTCAACTCTTTCTGTGTCATGTTTTGAAATTCAGTTAGAATAATAGCTTCTTTGTATATATCAGGTAAATTATCTACCATTACTTTTAAACAAGAGGCTATTTCAGCATTATTTGACAGTTCTTCTTCTTTAAAATTCCCTAAATTTTCAGGCAGTTTTATACTCAAATGATTCTTATCATTTCTCCTATAGAAATCAATTATAGTGTTACGAGTTATTTTATATATCCATCCATGAATTTTATTATCATTCTCCAAACTCTCAATATTATTATGTATTTTAATAAAAATTTCCTGCAAAATATCGTCACAGTCTTGTTCATTTGATACTCGTTTCTTAATATATCTTTTTAGTGGTATACTGAAGTCATCCCAAACACAACTTATACATCTATTCACAGTAACTCCCATCCCTTTCAATTAACTCTGTTTCTACATATATATTATATTCTATAATAATTTTTATATTATTCATGTACATGTTACAGTTGTATATTAAAAAATTAATCGGTATAGTATGCTGATATATCTGTTCTTCTGATAACCCTTAGTATAATGTTTTGTCACTACATTAATCATCGTACCTATCTACCAGTTCTCCTTTAATGTTATATAATTCTGCAGGATCATTTTTAGTATTGTTCCAGGTACCTCGACTATCAAGCCAATGAAAATCTATATCTGAATTTCTTTCAGAATCCCCTACTTTTACATCTGAATTTGGATCTAAAGTAAATTTAGGAAATGTAAAAGATTGATTACCATTTACTGATATAATTTTCCAACCTTTAAGATTTACTGCCTGGTTTCCTGAATTTTTAATTACAATATATTCAGCCTTTTTATCCAATTCAGTAATCATTACTTCTTTATTCATAGATTCTGTTTGTTTCTCCGATGGTGCTTGAGATTCTAATTTTGCATTTACTTCATCTGGATTTATATTATCAAATTCATCCTTTACAATATTTCCTTTTATATTATATGTGTAACTATAATGACTCGGAATCTGTGTTTCAGTATTTGGATAAGTTATAATAGCCACAAAGTCTGTACATCCACCGGCATCTCTAATTACCTTTTCCATGTATGCCTGGTCACCATGTCTATTAAGTGTACTATTCTGTGGGGTTATATTATATGCATTGGAAACCCCTCCAAGAGAATCGGCAATCACATGACCCTCATCCAAGGTTGGACTTTCAACACCAGGCACTTTTGCTTCATCAGAATAATATCTTCCAGTTGATAAAACATCTTCAGTTGAATCATCCTGAGGTATTATTTTCTTTGCAGTTACTTTTACTAATTGACCATATTCATTAGTAAATGCATAATATTCTCTATCACCAAACCCTATATCAACTACCACATTAGCTTCTCTATGGCCGGATTGATCCCCACCTTCAACTTCAATAAGTGTATATCCTTCAAAGGGATCGCTACAACCTACAAATATAAATAAAGATGTTATGATTAAAGTAAGAACAAATAATTGTAATCTTTTCTGCGATATATACATAAATAATTCTTTTATTTTAGCCATCTTATATACTCCTTACAATTTAGTATTTTTCAGTCTTATTATTAGCACTAAGGTTTTCTTTCTCCTTTAGTGCCCATTACATTTTATATTAAGATAACAATAAATTCAATTGATCTAATAGTGCTAAAAAATAGCTCATTTTAATAATAAAAGAATCTTCTTAGCCTTTATTAAGAAGATCCTTACACTCACAGTTAAGTATTAATTTCATCCTATATAATATCCAAACTTAGTTGAACATTTTTCATACGGTAAGATTCCATCTTTCTGTCAGTAATCTTATCATATTCTTCTACATTCCCTATTAACATTGGTGAATTAACATCATGTTTTAATTTATTAATCTTCATTGATTTATCACTAAAATTAGCATAGCAGTATAAACACCCATGCTTACAGGTATTATATGCTCCTATATCTATACTACTGACACATCCACAGATTTCCCTTTGATTTTTATCTTTCTTTATATCTAAATCTTGTCCAACTATCTTTGATATTATCTCTAAGTCTATGCACCTAGCATTATTAATGCCTACTTGACATAAATCAACCTCTTCTGAGCAAGATTCTAACCTAATATTATATTTATCAGCTATTTTATATAGTTTTTCTCCTAATATAAGCATCTTTTCTTTATCTATATCTATTAGATCTATATTTTTCATATTTTTCTCTGTCTTTCTATACATTTCAATAAAGCTAAATACACATTTCTCAGTATAAGAAGATAATCTAGATGCTAAGTATTCAAAATATTTTTCATGATAATCTATGTCTATATCCTCAGTTAATATTATAGGGTCATACCTCCATACTACTCTTTCTCTCTCTATTTTCTCTGAAAGGTTTTGAAAAGAATCTATTATATCATTCTTTTTAGAAACATTTCTTTCTATAGTCTTATCATAAGGGTTAATAGTCACTTGAAAATAATAATTATATTCTTTAAGCTTATCCAAGTGCTCTAACATATTAGTAGGATCTTTAGTCCAGAATACAATACAATCAATTATATCAGGATTTAATTTCACTCTACTTACCTGATGATAATTCATAGGATTTCTGACTAATACCTCTCCTGCTTCAAGCCTATTAAAAAACCATTCAGTATAGTATGCTGGTATATCAGTTCTTCTGCTTACACTTAGTATCATAGTATATCCACTCCATTAATCAACTTTCATAGTGCTTTTATTACCAATTTATAGATTTATTTTAAAAATATATACTGTTTTTAAAAACATAAAATTTTTCATTGTCCCACTTTATATTCTTCATATATTCTCCCTCATTAAATTTAAAAGTTATTTTTAAGCTTATATGCCGTTACACTAATTTGATAAGCTCTCTTCTAATCATTTAGTTTAATAAGTCTTTATAAGTATCTCATTATCTACTACTCCCTATCCACCACATGTATAATCCCTTCATTAGATAACAACTTTTCATCCTTAAAAAATGAAGGATATATATTATAATTCTCTATATCATTTAGAGGAATCCACTCTAAGCTTTCTTCGATACCATCTTCTGTTAGACTTTTATTAATTAAACTATAGTCTTCAATTGGTTTCATATAATAATACATGGACAATTCATGGTATTCTTCTCCTGTGGGATCTAATATGAAAAAATTCTCATGGATATATCCCATTCTATCTATTTCAAAGGATATACCAGTCTCTTCATATACTTCTCTCCTGATAGCTTCTTCCATACTTTCGTGTAGATGCACACGGCCCCCTACTGAATAATAATAGGGACTGCTACTGCTTTTGACCATTAATACTTTATTATCATGAATGATTATTGCTCCAACTCTATAATTAAATTTTCCTTTTTCTGTTTTGAAGGTACAATCCATTATAATCTCCCCCGCTTCATAGTTAGTTGTATTCAATAGTTTCCATTTCATTAAATACTTCTTCTATTAGTTCAATATCTATCTCACCGTTAGTTGCTTCATAATTTTTATTTTTTCCTCCAGAAGCATACCTGGTTGAATTATCTTCCTCTATCTTTTCTATAATATTAACATCTACATATATATTTTTTTCATCTAAAACAGCAATCCTTAAGGATTCATAGGTGTTGTTATTTGCTAACCTAATATAATATTTATCAAGAATACTACTGTGTTCTACTTCTTTAATTTCTAAATCCTTAAATATTCCTAATAACCTTTCTACATCCTCTGGCTTTTCACTTCTCTTATCTATAAAATCATTCTCATCAGTAGGATACTTTGTCATTGATACTCTATGATAACTTTCCTCTTTATAATTATCTAGAATTAGTTCTTCAAAAGTTCCCTTCTCTCCCCTATTAACTATCATAAATACTAAAACTAATATAATTGCTATAGCTAAAGTACCTATTATTCTTTTCTTCAAATATATCTCCCCCTGTGAACCTTTTATTTATATCATATATTAAAAGATCAACACTTCCTTTTATTATCCTATTTCATCAGAAGGAGGTTCCACTAATTCTACAAAATTCCAAGTCTTACCCTTATCTTCGGATTTATATTTTGCTTTAACTCTGCCTCCCATAATATCTCCTTCTGGTCCCTGACCTACTAAAAGAAATAATTCTCCATCTTCCATGTAGGGGGTTTCTGGTTGGATAAAAGGCTCATAAGTATTATCCATATATTCCACTTCATGAACAGGTAATATTATAGGTTCAAATGTTTTGCCTCCATCTTCTGTCCTATAAAAGTTTGTTTCTTGATAAATAATAAAGCCTATATTTTCATCTATAAAGCCTACAGAATGTAAAAGCCAAGTCCAAGGTCCATTTCCTACTTTTGTCCAAGTAATGCCCCCATCTTTAGTTTTATAAATTGTTTGCATTTCTTGGGACATTGTTCTTTCTCCTGTGGCTATAACATAACCAGTTGTAGGCGTTGGAAAACTTACAAATTTTACTCTATTACTTTTTAATGTTTGATTTATTACTGAGGTTTGCCACGTATTGCCCCTATCCTCAGAATATATAATCTTAAGGTTACTTTCCCTATTACCACCATAGACAAAAGCTGTTTTTTCGGGAGTTATTATATAACTTCCTTCTTGAAGTTTATTATAATGCTCTCTTCCATCTCCAACTTTTACTAAGGTTTCTAATAAAATAGGAACCTCTTTCCAGCTACTTCCCTCATCATAGCTTACATAACAGATTCCATCTTCTATTTTATAAGTATATTGCTCCTTTTCATAAGGGATTTCAGCTATATACTCTTGCTCATATTCGTCCTTTTCCTTTTCACCACTAGTATTATACTTTTCTAAGTCATATCCTGCGGGTCTCTGTAACTTACTTAGGGTATAGATAAAATCCCCATCGGTGTAGCTCCCCTCTTCAAACCATAGCACCCATTGACTTCTAATTTTATTATCCTCTATAACGCCATTCCAGTTAGAGGCAGTCATCTCATCGATTTCCTTGGGTACAATATCGAAAGTAATTTGAACTATATTATCTTCTTTTATTTCAATACTATCAACAGTATATTCAGTAATCTTTTTCTTTCTAGGTACATAATCCCTCTGATATTGTTTAATGTATTCCTCTAGCCATTTCTCTCCCACTTTTGTTATATCACTTGTATCAGTCTCAACAGTAAATCCCTCGGGAGGCTGATAAACAAGCTTATTTTGTTGATATTTATAATAGCTATAATACCCTATAGATATAATCGCTATAGTTATAAAAATAATTAATCCTATCTTATATATTTTCTTCTTTTGTTCCATGAATCTACTCTCCTTATTAAGGTTAATATTATTAAATATATATTACCATATATGGATCTAGTGGAGTCACTATCTCCATCATGATTTACAGCCCTGATTAAAGCTTTTTTAAATTCTTTTTCTTTTAGGGCACAATACAGAGCAATAGCTAATGCTTCTTCAGCAATCTATCCTTTTCCTAAATTTGATATACTATTTCACTTTCATCACTACTATTAGCTATTTCTATTATTCATATAACTCATTAAGTAACTTAAAGTCAATATTTTCATCTATTACTTCATACCAATAAAATTTAGAGTCATTATATAATTTATTAACCTTTTTATCTTTGTCATATTCTTCCTCTAATGTAGATACTATAATTAGAAACTGATTTTTACTAGCTATATTTATAGATATTTCATCATATCCTTCACTACTTTTAATCCAGATTTCTTCAATAGGAAGATTATCTTCTCCTTCTATTTCTCCTGCTTCTTTAACTGTTAGACTATTTAAGTATTTTATTAGATTTTCTACATCTCTCTTATTTAAATCTGATCTTTCATCTTTATTAAGTATCTTAGAAGGTTTTCTCATATAGACTTCATCAAATTCTATTTCTATTGAATGCTTTGATTTTAAGTAATCTACTAGTCCCCCTTCTATTTTCTTCTTTCCAAATTGTGATAGAATACTAAATACAATAAATATAAGGACTAAAATTAATATTTTCTTCTTCATAAAACCCTCCTGATATTTCTACTAATAATATTTATTAAATCATTACTCACCTTATCCTACTTATTAAGAATTTCTATATTTAATATCCTTTCCCCTTCTTATTTTACAAAATATTCTATTTTGAAACTACACTATCCCCTCGTACCTTAGTGTAGCATCTAATTCTATCTTTTTCTCATTTATAGCATTATAGATACAGGTCTTTAAATAGCTTATTGTATTTTTAATATTTATACTTTGACTTATTTTCTTAAATTTATTGATAGCATATTTTATTGTGAAGTGATCTAATTTTCTTATATCCTTCTCTACTATATTAGAGAGGATATAGTTCTCTCCTATTTTTACTCTTTTTTCCTTTTCAATATCTAATAATAAGAGCCTTATAGTATGGGCTACTGCATCTCTATAGGTTTCATCTAATGAGTCTATATAGCAATTTGTTTGATATTGCATATCATTTTAAAAGAGGATAGAACAGTAATAACAAGTTGAGAAATGAATTTGAATTAATAGAGATTATAGGTTAGTATTAATTTATTATAAATTAAACTCAAATTTAGAGGGGGATAAAATGAAAAAGCGTCTAATAATTATCTTAATAAGCGTTACAGTATTATTAACTCTATCAATAGACTATGGTTGGAGGATATTTGGCTTTGATGCTTGTTCAAGTAGTATACCTTCTGTTACTGAGATAAAGGTAGAAGATAATACAGTTAATTTGAGGGGAACAACATACTATAGTGCAGACCATTTTGTGGGGCACATCACAGAAATCAAGGATAAAACTTTATATGTGGGAATGAGATATCAATTATTTACAATATTTCATGGCGGTGGAAGTTTTAATATTAATATCTCATTAAAAAATGTTGATATTGATAAAATATATATTAAGGGCAAAAGTTCATCGGAGTTAATCTGGGAAAAGGAAAATAAAAAAGAATAGAGTGTGAAATTCACTCCATTCATGTAATATCAATATGTGTATATGTAAGTTAAGCTAATTTTGTCATGCTGTACTTTAAGTTATCTTTTTAAATAGTTTTAAAAAAGTACAAAGTATTATTGGACTTCTTTTCTTTGTTTAATTGATAATTTAGAAAAGACTAAATTTACTATAAAGTAAGCAAATGCCCATATTGCTATGTCAATTATTAGCTTCATCAAATTAAACTCTTTAGTAAATATATTATAAGACAAACCAGTTGCTAAAGTAATTGCTTTTGCAATAATGTAAATAAATAAAAATTTAATAATTCCATTCTTTTTCAATATATTTTCCTCCTATGCTATTTCTAGTGGTGCAATATTATAAAATTCTATAACAAAGCATTAAACCCTTTAAATCAGTACCTATATTTTATCATATATTACTAAAACATGATAAGATAATGATAAATACTTTTATTTGGGAGGTTATATATTTGTACTACACTATTCAAAGTATTATATATATTTTAATAATGATACTTGGATTTGGATATCTAGTTGTATATCTTAAGAAAAAAGAAGAAAATAATCATCATGAGAAAAAATATAGGTTATTTTTCTTAATAATATTGATATTTCTTTTTATTCTCCAAGGATTAGTTGATTATATATATGGAATAAATTAAATATTATAGATATAGTTAAATATTAATAAATAACTTAACTTTTTAATATTAAGTATACCTTTGTATAACTCTAGCATTATTCCCTATTCTTTTTAATTCTTTTAGATTCAGTCGTTATTGATCCAATGATAGCATATATACATATAAAAATAATAATTACAACTGAAACTTTTCTCATAAAAGGAAACTCAAATATTAAATCTATTAGACGAGTTCCAAATGAAATTGCTATACCTAAAAAAATAATGGCAACAAAATAATATTCATCTTTTGTTTTTAGTTCCTCTCGATCTTCTTTCTTTGAAATGATGTAGATAGTAGAAAATAAAGGACCTTTTTGTAAAAATGATAAAATAGAAACAATCAAAGATAGACTCATCATTATTGTTAATGTAATAATTAGCATTATAAATGTCACTCCTTTTATATAATGTAACTAATCTTTATTTTTCTTTTTTGAAGATTAAGTATAGCCCTATTCCTATAGCTATAATAGTACTTATATATATTGTATTTGGTATGTAATTACTAATATCTGTCCAATATTCAGGGGTTGTTTGGTCTATGTACATTGTTAACTGTGATAGTGAGGTTTGTATACTAAAGGTTAAAATACTTAAGGCTATTATTAATAATCCTGCTATTTTTTGAGCTTTCATTTATATTCCTCCTACAAAAGATTATATTTTTATTAATATTTTTAATCTTTTTTGATGGTGATTATTTATCATATGTAGAGTTAGTATCTTTTTAACTTTGCCTTACTTTTCTTATATAAAGACTTATAGAATAAATAAGAGATGTTGCAGCTAAGAATATAAGTACTATACTTAGCCAATTAGGTATTGGTACTATATAGCGATCTATTAAAGATGTCCCTGAAGAAATTGCTAATGACAATATTAAGAAAGCTAAACTTCTACTTTTCATTTTTTTCCTCCTGATTAATATTTTAAACTTATAACTTTTTGAGGTAATAATACTAATCCGACTTTTTATATTTATAGAATAATAATTATAAATACTATTCCTACAAAAATATGTAAAAGACCTGAAAGAGGAAATGTTTTTTGGTTAATTCTTTTAATTTTTATTTTAAGCTCTTTTTTCAGTTCTTTATAAAAGGGTAAGTCTCTGATTTCACGAAATTTAATATCTACTGAATTAAAGCTGCCTCTACAATATATAGTCTTATTTTTATAATTTTTCAAGATCAGCTTATTTTTCTCCTCTTCATAAGAAATATCCTTTTCATTTAGAATGTCAATAAGTATAGACTTTACCATTTCACCTTTAATATTTCTTATAGTATAATTTTCTCTATTAAGCACAATAAGCATTATCCACACTGGGGTTATCACAATTAGTAATCCTAATAAATGATATTTTCCATATTCCATTTCAAAAGTATCCATAATGAGTGGAGTCATGGAGATAAACATTACAAATATATATCCAAACTCCCCCTTTTCAATAAATTTTCTTCTAGTTAATAAAACTATTCCATGTATTATTAATATAATTCCTCCTATTATAATAATATTCTTATTCATTTATTTTCCCCCGATCAATATAGATAGCGTTAAACATTAATACCTTATTATGTGACAATTATCCCCTCCCAATTATCAATGATAAAGATTCTATTCTACTATTACCTAGCTAAGATTGATTACTTTCGTACCTTCTAAAAACAAACTTAATTATGAGCAATAATAAAAGTGCATATAAAAGATATGATAATATTCTTATATCATAAGAAGCAGAATTTTCTAATGTTCCTTTAATCCCTATAAACTTTATACTTGCAGATACAAAAAAACTATAAAAATTTTTATTAGATAATTAATGATACTCATTTGAAAATATCCCCTTTAAGTTAAATTTCAACTATTATTATACTTATTTTACCATATATAGGGGTTCTTATAAAACTATTATTTCAGGCTTATTGATAACATCTGAACTTCTCTATTTAAACCTTCATAGTTAGCCCTTTTCCATTTTCCATTGGTTCACAAATTACTTCGAAACTCTACATTTTTTCATATTGGAGTCTAACAAATAGCACATATAGTAAAATATAGATTATACTTTAAAGGAATTTAATTGTGAATTTACTCATAAATTTGCCACTTACAGAACCATATATCGACCAATTATTCTTTAATACTATATAGAAATTGTGCAATATTTTAAATCTTTGAATCATATAATGTCCAATGTATTTATATTATAAAAATAGGCTGTGTTATTCTTAATTGTTGATATTATTTAGTTAAGATCTAATTTGTCATAATATAGCTAAAATTTTAGTTATGACAAACTCAAATAGTAAAAAATAAAAAGGAGAGAATGCAAAATACACGCTATCCTAGTAATATCAATATGTATGTAGCTTTATATGAGTTTGTCATAATGATAGTTAAGACAAACTCATATAAAGCTATATTTTGATTCTAATAGTCATAAAACATAATTATGAAAATAAAGAAGATATTGAACTATCAATTCAACCAATTAAAATCCAACCAATCAAGTGGTATAAAGGGTAAAATCATTTTAATAGTTAGTGCTAATGGACCTTCAATCCCCCCCATTAAAGATGCGAACATGAAAAATAAGATAATACATACATTAATTAGTACTAATAATATATTTATCAAACTTACACCAACAAAATACATTAAAATAATAGAGCTATAAAATCCTATCCACATTGTTGAAAACATGGGATTTAAAAATTCTATGCTAAGAATATCAGTTATATCTAATAAAAATATTGTAGGATATATTAATGTTGAAATTATTATAATTAATTTTAAAAAAATGTTTTTTTGAATTAAGTTCTTTAAAGTACTTATATTTTCTCTTATAATCATATCTATTAGCGCCCCCTTTATTTTTCTCATAATCTTACTATCGATAGCTTTATTTTCAACTAAGTTCTATTCAATTTGGGATCTATATTTTACCATATATGAGATTTTGCGGCTAGTGAGTGGAATGAGTTTGTCATAATTACTATTAAGTAAAACTCATTTTATTAAATATTATATATATTCAGGTACTATGATAGCTTAGATACATAGAAATATAAGAGAAAAGCTATCAATATCACCGATACTATAATATTAATATAAGCACCTTTCTTTTTATATATTTTAATTAATCTTATTCCTATAAGAAGCATAAACAGTAATTGCGAAAATAACGCTAAAGTAAGTAATATATTCTGATATTGAGTACCTGCATATCTAACTCCTATAGAGAAAAGAATTATTATAGATAGTATTGGTAATAAAGGAATTCCTATTTTATAACCTATAAAGTTCTTATCATTAATATTAAACATAAATTTCCCCCTAAATTTGAAACAGATAATTAATTACAAATATTATACCATATATTAACAATAAAAATAAGGAGAAGTACTGTTTCGTAGGCTATTGTACATTATAATCTCAAAATATTTTTTTAGAATATTAATGACGTATAAAAAATTTTTGTGTAAGAACGTCATTTTTAGTACGAAACCATACATTATTTCACGTTGGAATCCGATAATAAATAGAACATTTGGAAAAATATTGATTATAATTTAGAGGGAATTAATGCTTTCATATAGAACTTTAGGTTAGACACATAGTTGTAGAAAAGTGTGAAGTAAAGGATGTGAACATATGAATTGGAAAAGACCATGGGGAGTAACTTTGATTGGATATTTTTATATCTTTAGTGTACTTATCTTGATGATTACATTAATTACTAACTCTACTGAATCAACTGACCTTGCAATTAGGTTTGGGTTGCCAAATATATCAGAAAATGCTGTTAAAGTACTAGTCATTTTGATTTACTTAACAATGATATATGGATATTTAAAACTAAAAAAATGGGGTTATTGGATATTAATGACTAATTCATTCTATTTACTATTAAGAAATATAATCATATTTCAGGAAGATAGTCCACAACTATCTTATTCTAGTATGATAGTATCTATTATATTTTATAGTACAATAATTATATATACTCTTATAAAGAGAGAATATTTTTATGTAAAATATATTAGATCATAATATTTAAGAAGCAAGACAATAAGAGTAATTTATAACGTATTGTTTCAAAACTATGCCACAAAATTATTCAATATTGAATTTTACTTAATAGTAAATATGACAACCTGAGTAAATTTCATAGTTATGAAGTCTCAGATATGGTAAAATAAGTATAACTGAACAGTAGGATATTTTTTATTCATATGGGGGTGTTAAATGAAATTATATAGGTTTATTGGAATATTGGGTTTATTAATAGTTATGGTAGGGCTACTGGAATGTGAAAACTTGGATGTAGATCAAGAAGTATATACCTCGACAGAAGATGAATTAGTTGAAATTGTAAAGGTTTTAAAACAAAATAAATATGAATTTAAAAAGTTGAATATTACTATTGATCAGTTTGTAGAAAATACTAAAGAGATTCGACCAAATGGTTACGAAGATTAAAATATACAAAAGGAGGTATTATGAAGAACTATATAAAAGTAATTATATTTGGAATTATTGAGATATTGTACTTTGTAATATTAGGTAAAAAT
>NZ_WSFT01000051.1 GCF_016820655.1 Anaeromonas frigoriresistens | reverse complement strand
TATTGGATTGAGTAAACATAACCTCTTCCGTAACTTACATTGTTATTCATATCATCACCTATTCCTATTATATCATATGTTGCTAGTATATTCTACTATATAACTATTGTTTATATGAATTATTTTTTATCATATGTTATATCTATTAAAAAAATAAAAACCCTTCATAAAAGCATAAATTAAGGACAAAACCTTTTAAAAGGTTTTGTCCTTAATTTATATTTACATACTTTTAATATATTCTAGTACTTCTTCACCATGTCCTTTAGCTTTAACATTTCTAAATTCTTTAATTAAAACTCCTTCTTTATCAATAATAAATGTTGATCTTACTGTCCCTATAACTTCTTTTCCAAACATTTTTTTGGGCTTTAAAACATTGTATAATTTATGTATTTCTCTATTTGGATCACTCAACAATTCAAAAGGTAAGTTAAATTTTTCTTTAAATCTATTATGACTTTTAATGCTATCTTTACTTATTCCCAGTACTTCAAAATTATACTTAATTATTTCGTTATAATGATCTCTGAACTCAGAGGCTTCAGTTATTCAGCCAGGAGTGTTATCCTTTGGATAAAAAAATAATATAACATTTTTATCTTCTTTAAAATCTTCTAGTGAAGTTTTTTCACCATTAGTAGATTCTAGGCTAAAACTTAGAGCTTTTTCTCCTATAACAGGTTTTTTTTCTTCCATAAAATCACCTCATAATATTTATTATATCTATTGATATTACCCACAAATAATTCAATTAACCATTTCTTATATATTTGTATTATTCCTAATTTAACCTATTATTATTTAATAACTTATTGGTTAAAATACTAATATACTCTTTTAAAAGGAGGTAATTAAATGACTGTCAAAGAAGGAACTATTCCTACTGCATTGGGTGCTGTAGTTACTACAGCTGGTTTAATGTCTAAAAGAAGTACTAGAAAAAATTTAGCTTGGGGCATAGTGGGTTTTGGTCTAGCTCATATTGTTTTAGGTGGAATAGATTTAGTACAACATAGAAATGATGGAAGCATTATAGACAATGAATAAAAAATAAGTGAAATGGCTTAGCCATTTCACTTATTTTGTTTCTATATTATATTTTCCTTTTAATTCACTAGTCTTATTTAAATAAAGATCATTTTGCTTCATTCCTATTAATTGTTGCTTAATTTGATCTCTTACCTCATCTAAAACTAATTGTTTTTCATCTTTTTTATCTTCTAGTTTTATTATATGGTATCCAAATTGAGTTTTTACTGGATCACTAATTTCTCCAACATTCATATTGAATGCTGCTTCTTCAAACTCAGGAACCATTCTTCCTTTAGTGAAATACCCTAAGTCTCCACCCTTTTCTTTTGATGGACAGCTTGAATATTTTTTAGCAGCTTCTTCAAAACTAAGTCCTTCATTTAACTCTTTTTTGATTTCTTCTGCTTTTTCTTTATCATCAACAAGAATATGTTTAGCGCTAGCTTGCTCGCCTTCTTTAAACATTTCTTTATTATTATTATAGTATTCTGTAACTTCTTTCTCTGTTACATCTGCATCACTTAATAAAGCTCTCATAGCATATTGCTTTAAAAGACTTGCTTTTGCTCTTTCTAATTCAATTTTAAACTCAGCTTCTTCATCCATATTTTTATCTTTTGCATCAAGATAGAATAATTCTTGGTTGATTAGCTCTTCTAATAACCTTTGTCTTCCTTCTTCAGAATTAAATTGCATAGCTTGTTGTGGACCTAAGCTCTGTAGTAATTGTTGTAAATCTTGTTCTGTTATCTCTCTTCCTTCAACTACTGCTAATACTTTATTATCCATTTAAAACTCTCCTTTATAATAGATTCATTGTCAATGATATCAGATATGATGTCATCTGTCTAATTTTATTACTGTCTCATAGTTCTGTTCTTATTTAGTTTACGACTCTTGCCATAATAATTAGTACCCCAAACTCCTATGATTATCATAATTCCACCAATATAATGGTACCAATAAAAAGATTCATTTAATATTATCACACCAGCTATAATGGAAACTATAGTAGTTAAATTCGTAAAAACAGCCGATTTTGATGCTTCTAGCTTTGATAGCATATAATTCAGCATAAAAAAAGCTATTACAGAGGATAAAATCCCTAAGTATAATATTGATATTATAAATTTCACATTTCTTAAAGGTAACAAATATTGATTAATATCTCCATTTATTGAAAATTTTATTATCGATATCATATTAAATATTATAGCTCCCACCCACATCATTACAAAGGTAATCTCTACAGGCTTAAAGCTCAATGAGGATTTTCTTGATAATATATTATAGAATCCTGCCGAAAGAACAGCACCTAATAGAAACAATACCCCAATTATGTTACCGTTAATCTCACCTTTCATTATATTGATAAAAATTACTCCACAGACTGAAAGAAGAACGAATACAACTTGTACTAACTTTGGTCTTTCATTTAAAAATATAAAAGCCAATATAGTAACTATAACTGGAATAAGAGCTATCATCATCCCTGCCTCAGAGGAAGATGTATATTTTATTCCAAT
The DNA here is from genome assembly GCF_016820655.1 of Anaeromonas frigoriresistens. Classification (GTDB taxonomy): domain Bacteria; phylum Bacillota; class Clostridia; order Tissierellales; family SIT17; genus Anaeromonas; species Anaeromonas frigoriresistens. Next base: position 48,136 of record NZ_WSFT01000051.1, on the reverse strand, counting down.
AGTTTCAAATATAAAGTACGCAATAGGTTGAAAAAATGATAATAAAAATAATATATGTATTTTTTTGCCTTTGAAATCAACTTTTAATTTCCCAATAATATTTAATACTGTTAATGCTATTGCAGCAACAAGAAATCTCAAAGATAACATATAAAAAACATCATTATTTATCTCATTAAGTCCTATCTTAGTAAACAGAAAGGAAAATCCAAAGATTATAGAAACAGTTAATCCTGCAAAAACAGGTAAATATTCATTTTGTTTTTTCATCATATCCTCCATTATATATATTTAGACCCTCTAAATATATATAATATATTATTATATTATTTTTTTCAATATTTTAAGGAGCTATATAGCTCCTTAAAATATTAAATATAAAATTGTATATACTCCTGCTATACCAACTAAAGTATAGATTAATCGTGAAATAAGTGAGTTTTTCTTAAATAGAAATTCTACTAGGTTAAAATTCAGTAATCCAACCAGACCCCAATTAACAGCTCCTATCAGAATTAATACTACTGATAATGCATTTATTATTGACATAGGACCTCCCCCTTAATTACCTTCTTATTAAAATATATTTAATAGGTCCTATTATTATGACTTATTAAATGTCAAATATTCTTTTTAACTCAAAGGCAACTCCAGAGTTATTATTATCTCTACTTGAAATAATATCTGAGGACTGTTTAGCTTCATTACATCCATTTTTCATAGCTATTCCTAAGCCTGATTCTTTTAACATTTCTACATCATTATTATCATCACCAATTGTAATTATTTCTTTATCCATAATATCCTTTTCATTAGCATACTCCATTATGCTATTCCATTTTGAGCCTAAAGGGTTCATGACTTCTAGTATAGGTCCTGATTTATTAAGATTTCTCATTATATGATAAGAAAATTTATTTGGATATTTATTTTCTATCTCCTTTATAAAACTATCTAGTTTTTTATATTCATCTAAATAACAAGCTACTAGTATTTTATCATCTTCATAGTCTATAAAATTTCTAATCCTTTTATATCTTTTTTCTTCAGAACTAATATAATTCTTATATCTCTTATCATTAATATCGTATTCTACAACAAAATCCCATCCTTTTTCATAGCTATTAGTGTGAAGGATTGGATGTAAATTTAATTTTTTACCTTCCCTTAATAACATATTAAAGTCTTTTAAATCCAAATATTTTTCTATTAATATTTTATCATCCTTAACTCTTCGTACAATATTCCCATTATTTGAGATTATAATAATATTCATATTTAGATTCTCTATAAGTTTTTTTGCTGACCAATATCTCCTACCAGTAGCAATTATCACTTCAATACCTTTATCTATTAAACTTCTAAGGGTATCTAAATTATCTTTACTTATTTCTTTATCATCTGTAAGTAATGTACCATCTAAATCTATTGCAACAAGTTTATAATCCATAATTCTACCTCTAAATCTTTCTAACAACTAACCCATAATGGGTTTCATTAATATCTATCTTATCTACTACTACTAACCCTTTTTCTTCAACAATACTAATCAATTCTTCACTATCTAATCTATCTTTATAAGGAGGGCCTTCTTCTGTATCCTTCTTTTTCCATTCTATAAATGAAATTAACCCATTATTACGTAAGTATGCTAAATAATTTTTTAAAAATTTATCTTTATCTGCAACCTCATGGAAAATATTAGACAATATTATATAATCTACTTCTCCTACTGGCGAATCATATTCTGTTCCCTTTATTAATTCAATATTATTTATATTTTCTTTTTCGATTTTTTCCTTTACTACATCTAACATTTCCTCTGAAATATCTGATGCATATACTTTATTATTTTCTCCTATTATCTTTGCTGCAGGAATGGAGAAAAAACCAGTCCCACAACCAATATCAGCTACATCATATCCTTTTTGTAATAATAATTTATTTAAGATTTCATTAGGCTTAAAAATTTCTCTTCTTTTTTCGGAATCAAGTTTTTCCTTGTGTTTTGGATCAAATTTGTGAGGCATATTATCTCTCCTTCTGTTTAAAAAATTAGGGTAGCATAAATGCTACCCCTATAGTTTATAAAATTGATCAAATGATTTTTTTATATAATAATGATCTTTTACTCCACACAGTTCTCTAATTGAGTGCATTCCTAGCATAGGTCCACCAATATCAATAGATCTTATATCTAATTGGCTTGAAGATATAGGTCCTATTGTTGAACCTCCTCTTTCGTCAGATCTGTTAACGAATTTTTGATATGGTATACCTGCCTTTCTACATATCATCTCATATACAGCGCCAGAATCACTATCTGTGGTATATGATTGATTAGCATTTATTTTTATAACCGGTCCACCATTTAATACAGGTTTATTTGTAGGATCATGTTTATCTGAATAATTAGGATGTAAAGCATGAGCCATGTCTGCTGATATAATAAAAGAATTATCCAAAGCCATCATAAATGATTCTCTATTTTTATTTTGTGCTAATACAATTCTCTCTAAAATATTTTTTAGCATAGGAGAAGCTGCTCCTTGCTTTGTTCTACTTCCTATTTCTTCGTTATCAAAGCATGCCATTACACTAGTCCCTTCAGTAATAGGTGCCTCTATTAATGAATTTATCCCTGCATGCACCATAGCTAAATCGTCAAGCTTACCAGTAGAAATAAACTCATTATTAAATCCTATGATATTTCCTTTATTATACTCATATAAAAATAAATCAAAGTCTATAATGCTCTCTGGTTTTATATTTAACTCTTTAGCAATTATATTTACTAAATAATTGTTCTTTTCAAACTCTTCAGTTATTATAGAAGCTAATGGTAGAGTATGTTGCTGTTTATTTAGCTCTATACCTTGGTTTACTTTTTTATTCATATGAATTGCTATGTTAGGTATTATTAATACAGGTTTATTTATATTCAATAATTGAATTTTAGGGTTTAATATATCACTATTCTCTATTGAAACTCTACCTGCTATTGATAAGGGTCTATCTAACCATGTATTTAATATTGGTCCACCATAAACTTCAGTATTAAGCCTTAAATAAGTATCTCCTTCAACCATTTCAGGATTTGGTTTAATTCTAAATGTAGGAGTATCTGTATGGGCTCCTATTATTTTAAATCCTTTTTCTTCAATTTCTCCACTACCTAATTGAAAAGCTACTAATGCTGAATCATTTTTGGTAGTAAAGTATTTTCCACCCTTCTCTACATTCCATCTTTCCTTTGACTTCAACTCTTTAAATCCTTTTTCCAATAGTATCTTTTTTAAACTATCAACCGCATGAAATTGGGTAGGACTTTCATATATAAAATCTAATAAACTTGTAGCAAAATCTAGCTCCCTAGTCACCTAATCACTCCTTAGACTTATTCCTCTTCTTCCTCTTCATTATTAAATAATTCATAATATGCTTCTGATACTATCTCAAACTCTTCATCTTCTTCTATAGTTTTAAGCTCAATTACTCCTTCATTCTCATTATATTCATATAATAATACTCTTTCATCATTTTCAGGAAGTAATGCAATATATTCTTTGTCATCTACTTCAAATATACCTACTACATAGCAATTTATAACCGTTTCATCATCTAAAGTAAGTTCTATCATTTCTAATTGCTCATGGTCGTGATCATGTCCTCCACATCCACATCCATGCTCATGCTCATGGTCATGTCCTTCACACCCACAGTTTTGATCTTCATTTTTATCATTACAACAATTATCTTTATTCATTATATACTCTCCTTTATATTTAAATTACTCAATAATTATTTTACCCATTGAGTATAGGTATTAATTACATATTATTATATTTATTAAAAAGAATAAAGTCTTTAATATTAATATACATTAAATATTTACAAAAAAGCGAGGAATATTCGCATTCCTCGCTTTTTTTTATGATAAATTATTTTATTCTTTCTAATACAGATACTAAGTAATTCCACATTCTTTCAGTAGAACTTATGCTTAAAGCTTCTTCTGGAGTGTGCACATCATACATATTTGGTCCAAAGGATATCATATCTACATCCCCTAACTTCTCTTTAAACAAGCCACATTCCAATCCAGCATGAATTGCAGATATTTCCGGTTCATTTCCAAACATATCTTTATAAGATTCAACAAATACTCCTCTTATATAAGAGTTTGGATCATACTGCCACTCAGGATAATCTGCTTCAGGTGTCATCTCAGCTCCTATTATATCAGCTAATGCCTTTTGTCTATTTAATATTTCTTGCTTTAATGTTCTAACAGAACTTCTTATTGCACTTTCAAATACAATTTGTTTGTCAAACGTAGTTACGACTCCAATATTGGTAGAACTCTGTACTAACCCTTCTATATCCATACTCATACTCTGAATTCCATTTGGAATCAATCTGTAGAGGGTTATCAATTTATTCACTGTATCTTTTGAAAAAATCTTATTAGGCTTTTCATCCATTTCAGTCAATGCTATTTTAATATCTGGATCAACAGATTTTAATTCATTTGTAAGAATATCATTCCATTCTTCTATTTTACTATTTATATTTTCAAATTCATTACTATTAAAAATAATTTTAGCATCTGCTTCTCTAGGTATTGCATTCATTTTTGCTCCACCGTTAACTTCATAAACAGATATATCGAAACTCTCATTTAAATCAAATAATATTCTTCCAAGAATTTTATTTGAATTTCCTCTCTGTTTATTAATCTCCATACCAGAGTGTCCACCTCTAAGACCTCTAACTGTTAATATATAAGGATTAGTTCCTCTATCAATATTTTCCCATTCAATAGGTAGTTTAATTTTATTTCTTACTCCTCCAGCGCAACTAACTAACAATACTCCTTCTTCTTCTGAATCAATATTGATAAGAATTTTACCAAGAAGATTTTCTTTATGTACTTTATTAGCTCCGCCCATTCCTGTTTCTTCTTCAGAAGTGATTAAAACTTCTAATGGTGGATGAGGAATATCATCAGATCCTAAAATTGCCATAGCATATGCGACAGCTATACCATTATCTGCTCCTAAAGTAGTCCCTGTGGCCTTAACAAAGTCTCCATCTATTCTTAAATCTAAAGGTTCTGAACAAAAATCATGCTCTGTTCCTTTATTTTTTTCACATACCATATCCATATGCCCTTGAAGAATAACTGTAGGTGAACTTTCATACCCTTTAGTTCCAGGTTTCTTGATAATAACATTTAGTGCTTCATCTTGAATAACCTCTAAATTATTTTCTTTTGCAAAAGATACTAAGTAATTACTTACATTCTTTTCATCTCCAGAGCATCTAGGTATTTTTGATAATTCTTCAAAATAATAAAATACTTTTGATGGTTTTATATCTCTTAAAACTCCACTCATATTTAACATCCTTTCATAATTTATTACTTATTACATCTTATATTATACAATATAATTGTATGACACCCAAATAACAATACTGTAATTTATTATAGCTTATCAATTACTTTATTTATTGTGCCTCCTCCCAAGCATATTTCATCATGGTAGAAGACTACTCCTTGACCTTCTGTTATAGCCTTTTGTTTTTCATTAAATATTACCTTTGCTGTATTTTCTCCCGTAGGAATTACAGTTACCCCTTGATCCCTTTGTCTATATCTGAATTTAGCACTACATTTGAATTCTTCTTTAGGATTTTTCTCACTAATCCAATTTATATCTACTGCCTCTAATGCTTCCGAATATAATGCAGGATTTTTAGATCCTTGTGCTACATATAATATGTTTTTTTCCAAATCTTTATAAGCGACAAACCAAGGTTCACCAGTTCCCACGCCTCCTATCCCTAGTCCTTTTCTTTGTCCTTTTGTATAATACATTAAGCCATTATGTTCCCCTAAAACTTCTCCCTCAATACTTTTAATTTCTCCAGGTTTAGCTGGAAGATAATTATTCAAAAATTCATCAAAATCTCTTTCTCCTATAAAGCAAATTCCAGTACTATCTTTTTTGTTAGCTGTTTCTAAATTATATTTTCTTGCAATTTCTCTTACCTTTGGTTTGTCAATATCTCCAATAGGAAACATAGATTTTGATAGCTGGTATTGATTTAATTGGCATAGAAAATATGATTGATCTTTATTTCTATCTTTTCCTCTTATGAGATGGTATTCACCGTCAAAATATTTTATATTCGCATAATGACCTGTTGCAATATAATCTGCTCCTAGTTTTAATGCATGATCTAAAAATGCTTTGAATTTGATTTCTTTATTACATAATATATCAGGGTTTGGTGTCCTACCATTTCGATACTCCTCTAGAAAATAGGTGAATACCTTATCCCAATATTCCTTTTCAAAATTTACTGTATAATATGGTATGTCAATCTGCTGACAAACTCTCCTCACATCTTCATAGTCCTCAGTTGCTGTACAATACTCTTCATCTTCTTCATCCCAGTTTTTCATGAATATTCCTATTACATCATATCCTTGTTCTTTTAATACTAAAGCAGCAACGGATGAGTCTACTCCACCGGACATACCTATAACTACTCGTGTATCTTTATTTGATTTTTCCATACTATCTCTCCTTGTAACAAATATATAATAAAAACATTTTTCATTACCAAAAAAACTACTTTCAATTAATTTTCTTGTAAATAAAATTTCTATACCCTAAAAGAAGAACAAAGCTTAAAACATATACTATTGGAGACCATGGAATGATTTCCCATTTAGGATATAGAACTATATTATATGGTTTAGTCACATATATCTCTAACACTGTTAAGATCATTGACCACAATAATATATATAATATAGTATTAACTTTACTCTTAGGTTTATAAGAAATAAATATAATCCAAATACTAGGAAATACTAATAGTCCTACTATTAATGAATTTATACCACTATTATCATAACTTACATAATGATATGTAGCAAGTTGTTTACAGTATATCATATCAAAGGATAAAGCCATCAATGCAGTCATGATTACTACAAAAGTATCTATAAATTTTATACCCTTTGTTAAAATTATCATTGATGCTAAAATTATAATTATAAGTATTATTAATATGAATCCAAAATACCCCATTCCACTTCACCTCCCTATAGAATCATATATTAGCTTTTGAATAATAAACTTATATTATTCAAAAGCTAATATATTTTTAAATAAGCATAGTTATAACAATATAAAAGGATTCTTACTATTAGTAAGAACCCTTTTATATTAAGATACTTTTTTCTTTTGAGAAGATTCTGTTCTTTTCTTCATGATTTTTTGTGGCTTTTTCATATTTTTATTTATAAGTCCAGTAGCATGACCCATAGGACATACAGTACACCAGCTTCTAGGTTTAAATATTACTCCCATCATGATTCCAACAATAAATGAAACTCCCATGAATCTAAATAAACTAAATGCAATTTTATTAAAATTACCCTCAGCATGAATCAAAGATACAGTTAATAATGTTATCATAAGCATTAACAATGCATTTTTTGCTAATTTACTTCTCATCCATTTAGGCATATTATTATTAAAACTAATTTTTTGTAAGAATTTACCTAAGAATGATCCTCTTGGGCAATAATGAGAGCAGTGAACTTTCCCTCTCCCTCTTAATGCGTGATATATTGGAGCAGTCATACATACAAAACCAAATATTCCAAATCTAAAATCTATTATTGATAATAAGAAGAAGCTAACTATTATTATCCATGACCAACTCATATGAGATTTCCTCTTCATAATAAACACCTCCAACTATATATTGTTATATCTATATATTACAATATTATGATTTAATCATCAATAGAGTTACTAATATCCGTAATTTTCTTAATATTCAGTATAAATATCTTTAAAAAAATAGATCCTGAAAGGATCTATTCTAATACTAAGTCATTATTCTTAGAGCTATTAGCTTTTATATTTTTTAACTTTCTATATGTTATATATATATATGTGCCTACATACCCTCCTATTATTCCACCTACTGCAGCTAGAGTTAGAGCTAAAATGACAGTTGAAGGTGCATTGAAACCAAAAGGAGCAAGCATCCCTGGAATTGGTGAAGCTGTTCCTGGAGCATTATTTACTATTCCCAAATAAGCAGCTACTACTCCTCCCAATCCACCTCCAATAAAATCAGAAATATAGATTGGTAAAGGATTTTTAGTAATTATATCTGCTTGAGTTAAAGGTTCTAACATAACAGCTAAAGTGCTTCCCTTTTCTCCTAGTTTTAACCTTTTAAATACAATACCATTAGTAAATGCGCCTGCAAAACTTGCTATAGAAGCGATGCCCATAGCTAATCCTTGCAGTCCTAACATTGCAGTTAATGCCATAGAGCTTAATGGTGATGTACACATTATCTTCATAATTCCACCTAAAAAGAATCCCATTAATATAGGTGATTGAGTTGCAGCCACCTGTATCATTTCACCTATTGAAAGTAAGGTACTATCAACTAATGGTGTAGATACTACTCCTATAACCCTTGCCAAAGGTGCTATTAATAATGCACCTAATATTATATCTAATCCCTTTGGCAATACTCTTTCTAGATGAGGGCCTAGTAGTCCTATTGTATATCCGGCTATAAATCCTGGTAGTATGCCTAACCCTGACATTGCAGCTCCAGCAACTGCTGCATATATTGGGTTAACACCCATATTAAGTCCAACTAATATAACTGCTATTACCCCTCCCATACTTCCTGAAGATAATCCTACTTCTCCAAGAAAGTCGAATCCTAAAAAGTCACCACTTATATATTTATGGACTGCTTCTACTAGGAAAGTAGCAACTGCAGCTCCTGCTAAACCTGACATAGCTTTGTCACCTTTTTTTACCTTTAAACTAAATACTGAAAACAATATCAATGTAAGTACTAATAATCCTAATCCTTTTATAACACTAAACATACTATCCCTCCTAGTAAAATTGATTAATTTTTGCAATAAAATAAGGTGCAAGAAAGCATAAAAAAAATCATGCTATCTTGCACCCTGTCCGTGTACCTGAAAGTTTCCTCAGTTTTATATGAGTTTCTTCTTCGGCGCCCAAAATGGATCTCTCCAGGGGTGTGTCAAAACATTGTATCTGACCTGAAAGTTTCAGAATTAATCAATTAGCTAGATTAATTCTTTTCTCCTACGGTTATCCTTTTCGGATATCTCCAATGTTTGTCTTCCACATATTCATTTAACTCAATTATAAATTCTTATATTATAAAAATCAACCTTTATTTTATTAAGTTCTATTAAATATTATCATTGTTTGCTATATAAAATAGATAATTAGTCTATCCTAGCAATATTTCTAATTTGATTTATCTTTTTGCTGAGCTTATTATTACTTTCTCTTAATAGGATATTTTGATTTAATAAGTTCTCATATGACTTTTTATAATCTAGCATCTCATCTAAAATAGAGTTAGATCTTAAATTAGATTTATAAGTAATATCAAGATATTCTAATAGACCTCTTACAACTGCGGCAGCATATTTTCCCCAGTTATTTAATATTTTTTTCTTATCTTCAGGATTTGAGGCAAATCCGTATTCTATTATTACAGTTTCAACATTACCAGTTTCCCTATTCATATAATAATAATCTTTGGTAGGATCTTTAGGGTGTCTTTTTGTAAATACCTTCCTCTGATTAACTCCTTCTCCAACCAATTCTTCCATAATCAATTGAGCCAATTTACCATCACTATATATAGAATGGATAATTTCATCACCTTTTGGACTACTATTAGTAAAGTTATTGATATGATTCGATATACATATTTCTGCTCCTGATTCTTTTACTATAGATGTTCTTTTATCAGGGCTTAAATATGTGTCATCATTTCTTGTTATTTCAACTTCTACTCCTAATTCTTTAAAAATATTATATTGATATAAAGATATCTTAAGATTCATATCTTTTTCTAACCAGTGAGAATTACTCCCTCCTTCTGTGTCTTTGCCTCCATGACCTGGATCTATTATAATTTTCAAAACCCCACTCCTTTCTAATGATCTTTCCTATATTTATTTATATATATCTAAGAGTGTGATAATTTACTACAAAATAAGACGCCTGTTTATAAACAGGCGTCTTATTAAAAATTAATTATTTTTTTCAAAGCTTTCATAACAGGAACCCCTATTAATGTCACTACAACTAGCTCTCCAAAAGCCACATAAGCCATACTTGGAATTAATGGAAGACCAAATAAAATATTTAATTGAAGCCCTATTATTATTCCATTTGCTATAGCAGGAAATAATGAAGCGATCCAAATATTTTTAACCTTTGTCATAGGGTAAACAGCTAGAAATGTTGCAATTGTACCTACTATTATATCTATAGGCCCTAAAGTACTTGCCATATTTGCAAAAAATGTACCTATAGTTACCGCCCAAATATATATGGGATTAAAGAAAGCTAATAGAGTTAACATCTCTGATACTCTAAATTGTACTTGCCCATAACTAAGTAATGGAAAAGCAACCGTCAATACCACATAAATTGCTGCAACTATTCCTATCTTTGCTATTATTTTTGCGTTGAATTTTTTCATTGTTATTTCCTCCTATACACAACTAATTTTTTATAAGAGTTAAAAAATTTCTTAAAACTGAAGTTGTCTATAAGAGTCTCTTTTATTAATTGAAAATATTGTTTATTCATAATTTCTTTTATGACTTTTTTATTCTTTAATATTATAAAGTAAAAATAATTTCTTAAAGAATACTTCTTTAGGTTATATGGGACTGTTTCTTTCGTACCATATATATTCATTTACATCACTCCTTGTTTTTTTTCTAGTGGGACCAAGGAAACACTTATAGACCTATATATATTATCATAAATTTAAAAAAAGTCAAAAAAATAGCAGTCTAAAAAGACTGCTTCAATAGGGAAATATTATAATACAAAACAACATTGCATTATTCATATTTTATTATATAATACAATGTTGCTTAGAGTATTAACTAAATGCTAATATTAAGTTAACTATCGGTAATATTTTTATCTTCTCATTTTATCTAGTTCTTCTAACAGTTTATCATTAAGTATTTTTATAAATGTTCCTTTCATACCTAGAGATCTAGATTCTATGATCCCCGCACTTTCTAGCTTTCTTAAAGCATTTACAATCACTGATCTAGTTATTCCTACTCTATCTGCAACCTTACTTGCTACCAATAATCCTTCGTCTCCATCTAATTCATCAAAGATATGTGTTAAAGCTTCTAATTCAGAATAAGATAATGTCTTAATACCCATTTGAACTACTGCTTTTTTACGAGTTTTTTCTTTCATTGCTTCGCTCTTAGATCTAAGAATTTCCATAGATACAATAGTTGCACTATATTCAACTAAAACTAAATCATCCTCAGTAAATTTCTCATTTGGTCTTGCTAAAATCAAAGTTCCTACCCTTTCCCCGTTACCTTTAAGAGGTACTATAGTTGCATACTTATCATAACTTTGAATATCTTTACTGAAAATATCTAATAATTCATCTCCAGTAACATTATGTATTACTGAGTTTACTCTTAAAAGTTTTTCATTATATTCTAATGGGAAATTCTTACTGCCTGTTTCTGGATCAGTTATAATTGGATTTTCTGAATCATCCTTTAAACTTACACCTATAACCTTTCCTCTTGCACTTATGACATAAGTATTTGAATCTAATACATCCTTAAGACTATGACTTAAAGTTGTAAAATTTACCGGTGCATTTCCTGCATCTTGTAATATTTTATTCAATTTTCTAGCTTTTTCTAATAATGTTGACATTGAAATCCTCCTCATATATATATATAATTATTATTTTACTTTTAAATATACTCATAAATTATAACAAAACAATATAGCTCAATATTCATTAGATTGTTAGATGTTAATTAAATCTACTTATTTAAAAATAAAAATCATCATGTTAATAACATAACATTAGAGATTTTATATTATTATGTAGAATTTTGCAAGTGTTCTGTATTATTTAAATTATACCCCAAAACATTAATTATTAAAATATTATACAACTAAATTGTTTAAATATTTAGAAAAAAATAATAAAATGAGGCAATAATTTATTGCCTCATTTTATTTCCATATTCAATAATGTTCCTTTAAGATTGATTATTACTCTATTTGGAGAAGATTCATAATTACTAGTTTTAAAATCACCATCCTTTGACTTTAATTTATTATCTTTGACCTTTATATTCGATAATGAGTCTATATTACTAATTTTAATTCCAACATTATCTGGTATTTTTATATCTACTTCAGATACATTCCCATCAAATTCGATTGATGTATCTCTGTATATTTTTTCTCCAAAATCTAAATCTAACTTTCCAGCATTCATTTCAATTCCAATATTTTCTACATTCATATTCCCTAATTCTCTAATTTCTAAGTTTCCTGCATTCATTTCAATATCTAAGTTTTCTAGAATTTCTTTGTTTTTATTGTTTGTTCTTATAATCGTATTAGATGCATTAGTATTAATTGAAAAATCTTTTACCATTAAATCCGTTAAATCAAATTCATTTTTTACTGCATTAATATTTATATCAAAGTTTAAAGGGAGTTTATCTGAAAATCTAAGATCCCATTTATTATAGATTTTATTAATTCCTTTATAATTAAATGTATCTTTAATTATTATCTTATCCTCATCTAATTTAAAAATTGGTTCTATCCCTTTTACATTAGTTTTAACTTCTCCTCTAAATAAATCCTCTTCATTTTTGGAGATCCTTATATTCGCAGAGTTAATATCTATCATAACTTTAGCGGATTCTAATCCATTACCATCAAAAGACTCTCCAAAAGTTTTAATATCTCCCGTGTCTATATCTTCACCAATTATAAGTCCTCCATCATCTGTTAGATTGATTTCTCTATCATTTAAATGAAATGTACAACCTGTTGCAAATATTAATACTATTAATATGATTAATAAGCTTATTCTCTTCATTTCTATACTCCTCTATTATAATTTATTATTTTCATTGTCCCTAGGAGGATAATTCTTAATATATTGATTATCATTAAAATATTCTACAGTACCAAACTTAGTATCAACAATAGCACCTATTCCGAGTAATTTACCTAAATACAATATAGGCTTTATTATTAAAGTTAATTCTAATAATAAATATATTAATGAACCCACTATAAGCTGAGTCATAATCGTCCAACTGCTATTACTACCTACTTTTCTTCCTATAGCAATTTTAATTGCTGTATTACCTCCAACCCCTGCAATGGTCATAAGAGGTAATAATAGTAAAATTACCGGAATACCTATTATTATGGCTGAGCCAATTGTTAAAAATAGCCAGTAAATTATCATAACTAATAGTCCTATTCCAAAGCGTCTTGGTATATTTACGACAGTAGCATCTGTAATTTTATTCATTTTTTCTGGAGCTACTAATACAAATATCACTGAACCAATAAACCCAAATAAAGCTTTAATAAAAACTATAATGAATATAAGAAATAGTAAGCCACTAAATCCCGTTATCATATTTCCAAATACGAAATTATCATTAGCTAAAATACTAACTTCTCCCCCTCCAATTTGACTTCTAGGAGATATAACGTTACTTCTTCCAAAAATTTGCACTTTATCTCCAGTTATTAAAGCATCACTTGACATATCTACGTTTCCAAATATGGTTACTGTACTACCATCTACCTCACCATCTAAATCAAGTGACCCAAATATAGTTACTACATCCCCATCTATATCACCTTCTATATTAACATCCCCAAAAATTGATACTACTGTTCCTCCTAAGGTGGTTCCTTCACTTATATTTATATCTTCAAAAATTGATATTTTATCCCCATATATTTCATTGTCAACAGCAAAAGCCACACTTGTAAATATTAATAATGTTAAAATTACTAATATACTTATTTTTTTATACACATTAATTCCTCCTTAATCTAAATAATTTGTTCCACCCATACACAATAGTTGTAGAGGCTATAACTATCCATATACTAAATAATATATAAAAATATATGGGTATATTATTTAATAAATCTATGATTCTACCTAAGCCTCTTATAATATTGGGCATGTAATTTATTATCATATTTGTACTCCATACGATAACTGATACAAAAATTTCTCTAATAAAATCTTGTTCAATAATAATATCTGCTAAAAACGATAGATAAATATAGTGTCCTATAAGCAATAAGGAAATAAAGATTGGTACATAGACAAGTTTCTTGACTTTTTTATTTCTTAATTTATATCTTTTCTTGTCTATCTCCATCATAACCATATCTTCGATATCCTCTGGAGGTTCTATAATATCTAAATCTCCCATCTCATCTAAAGCCATTTTCAACATATTAAATTCTTCGCTACATTTAGTACACTTTTGAATATGGGAATCTAATATGGCTCTCTCCGAAGGTTTAATATCATTATCAATTGACCTCATAATTAGCATTGAAGCTTCTTTGCAATCCATTTCGACTCCTCCTTTTTTACACTTTCTAAGTTCTCTTTTAAAATGTTCCGGGCTCTATATAGTCGATTTTTTACTTTTGTCATTGAAATATTAAGCACCTCAGACATCTCCTTATAAGATAGGTTCTGGTTATGATACATAATAATAAGTATTCTATATTTATCTGGTAGCCTATTTATAGCTTCAGTTATTTCTCTCTTGTTTTCTTTATGCAAGAATACATTTTCTGCACTAGCTGCAGTATCACTATTTTCTATATCTAAATTTATATCCATAGTATCCAACCTCTTTTTTTTCTTATTATCTAAACAATAATTTGTGGTTATTTTCAAAATCCAGGATACAAATTTAAATTTAGGATCATATTTATCCAGGGAGTTATAGGCTTTTATAAAGACTTCCTGTGTAATATCTAATGCATCTTCATTATTATTGGTAAATCTATAGGCAATATTATAAATTCTTTTTTTATACCTTTTTACCAAAATTTCATAATACTCTCCATTGCCCTTTAAACATCTATCAATAATTTCAGAATCAGTATACTCCAAATAACTCACCTCTTTTTTCCTTCTATAATAATACTACGATATATTTTTAAATTTGTCTGATAATTATAGAAATTTTTCAAAAAAAGAAGAAGATCGTTACCGATCTTCTTTTAACTCTTCTTCTTGGGTATTGATATCAATTCCTTCTAAACTGGCATCTAAAATATTTCGTAGTGATCTTCTTTGAGGTAATCTATGAGTTTCTTCAGCAAATTCAGCAAAATATTTCTCATTCGTTACTTCATCGAATTTTTCTTTGAGTCTTCTTTTTTTATCCATTTTTATCACCCTTAATTAGTTTCTCACCTTTAAGAATTTATTATTCTTTTTTAAGAATGGTATTTATTACTTCTAATAAATCTTTACCATTTACATATGCATATTTATTTTTCTTTCCGATTTTTCCAGTCTTACATCCTGCCTTTAATCCTGCTTCAATATCTGTATCCATATCTCCTATCATCCAGCTTTCTCTCAGATTTATATTATATTTTTCAGCTAATTTTAATATCATTCCTGGATTTGGTTTTCTTAAGTTTGACTTAGTCTTAAAGTAGGGACAATACTCTATATCCTTAATCTTACATATTCCTTCTAAGTCTTTTATCATTTTTTCATGTATTTTTTTCATATCTTCATGACTAACATGACCTAATTCTATTCCACCTTGATTAGTAACTACAAAGATAGAGTATCCTGCATCATAAGCTTTTTTAAGTGCTTCTTTTGCATTTTCATATACGATTAAATCTTCAGGTTTATTTACATGTTTTCTAGAATTATCATTAATTACTCCATCTCTATCTAAGAATAATACTTTTTGCATTCTAATCACCTCTGATATTATTTTACCCTTTACTTATAAAAAAAATATCCATAAACAAATTCTATTATTTATAATTATCACTTTAGGTACTTTATTTTCTTTATAATTTTTTTAATAAAAATAAATTTTAATACAATAATCATTGCTATACTTCTAGGTGCAATGATTACCAATTTAACTCAATATAAGATTTCTGGGACTATATTACTATTTCTCTTTATTATCTACTCCACAATTAGCTACTTTGTTGTCAATAAAATAATTGATGAAACTTCGAAATAGTCAGCTTTGCTGGCTATTTTTTATTGTTTTAATGACATAATATTACAAGAATATAAATGATTCTTTATAATTTCTGCTTTCTTTACAATATTCCTTTAGCTATAATTATTATCAAAGGGGTGATAACTTGAATAAAAAAATCATTAGCATTGCATTAGGGCTACTCATCATGCTTTCGTTATTAACTGTAGTATCTGCTCAAAGTTTTATGGATAATGATTCCTTTAGTTATGACAATATAGCTAAAAAATTTGAAGAGTTCACAAATCGAATACTTAATAAAGATAGTAAAGAAGAACTTATCTCTCAGAAAGAGACTCTTGACATAAATGATAAAGAAACAAAATCAGAAGAAAAAAACATCTTAGAAACTAATGAAAACTCTGACTCTAAAGAAATATCTACTAATCCTGAAGAAAACATAGACAAGCCTGAAACTAAAAATAATACAAAAGAAACTCCACAAGAATCAAAGCCTGAACCTAAATCAGAAGTAAAACCAAAACCAGAACCTAAGCCAGAACCTAAGCCAGAACCTAAACCAGAACCTAAATCAGAGCCTAAGCCAGAACCTAAACCAGAACCTAAACCAGAACCTAAACCAGAACCTAAACCAGAACCTAAACCAGAACCTAAGCCAACTACTCCGGTAAGTAGTTCCAGGGCCTATGAAAAGGAAGTTATAAGACTTGTAAATATAGAGAGACAAAAGGCTGAACTTCATCCTCTAACTGAGAATACTACTTTATCTACTATAGCAAAATATAAATCTCAAGATATGATAAATAACAGCTATTTTTCTCATACATCTCCTACTTATGGTTCTCCTTTTGATATGATAAAAAGTTTTGGTATTAGTTATGCAGCTGCAGGAGAAAATTTAGCAGCTGGTCAACAAACTCCTGAGTCTGTTGTAAAAGCGTGGATGAACTCTCCAGGACATAGAAAAAACATTCTTCATGAAAAATTTACACAAATAGGCATGGGTTATATTAAAAATGATAAGGGTTACCCTTACTGGACTCAAATGTTTATATTACCTAGATAATTTAAGGGGGGCTAAATGCCCTCTTTTTTTACATCTTCTATTATCTAAATATTTAGAAAATAGAAGGTATTTAGTTGTTTTTGTAGAAGTATAAAATTATTGAGTAAAAAAAGGGGGAAACAATGAATGTTGTATATTGTAGTGATACTTTCAATTTTACTATTAATTACACTTATACTTTATGTTAGATCTAAGCAAAAGCTTAAAAATTTAGAATCCAAAATCAGCCTTATTTCTACTGGTAATTTTACAGAAACCTTTGACTCTAAAAAAATGGGTCCTTTAAAAGGTATTGGTACTACTTTAAATGTTCTATTAAAAAACTTTCGTAGATTTATAGCAAATGTAAATTCATCAACCGACCATGTAGAAGAGTTTATAGAACACATGACAATAAATGCTCAAAAATTAAATGAAGGATCAACTCATAGTTCTAGAGTGATTACAGAAATAGCTAGTAGTACTGAAAAACAAACAAGCTCAATTATACAGGCCTATGATTACACTGAACAAATAATTAAAGATTTTAATACTATTACAACCAAGACCGAGGAAGCAAAAAACAAAGCTTCATCTACTAAAGATATTGTCAATAAAAATAAGGAAATATTCAATACTTTATTAAATACAATTAAGATTAATACAGATAATAGTATAGATTTAGTAAATAAAATCAATCGTCTAGAAGAAAAAGCTAATGAAATAAGCGGTATAACAGTATCTGTTAATGAGATTAGTGAAAATACTAATTTATTAGCATTAAATGCTAGTATAGAAGCTGCAAGGGCTGGAGAAATGGGTAAAGGTTTCGCTGTTGTAGCAAATGAAGTAAAATCATTAGCAAATGAAGCTTCACAAGCATCAAATCATATAAGAGAATTAACAAATTCTATCAAAGAAGAAATTTCTAGTATAGCTACTGAAATTCGATCGGATTCTGAAAACATGCAACATGACATCCAAATAGCAGATGATGCAAAACATCATTTTAATAATATAGTAATATCTACAGACGAAACAATCAATCTTATTGATTTAATTAATAATCTAGCTAATGAAGAACAACAAGTTATTAATAATATAAAAGAGTTTATGGAGGGTGTAGCTGCCACCTCTCAACAAAACACTAGTGCTACTCAAGAGGCTTCAGTGACCATTGAACAACAAACAAATATGATAAATGATATGTTTAATTCTCTAAAAGAGTTAAGCAATAAAACATCAGATATAAAAACTGTCATAAATTCATTTGTTACATCCTTTAATATTGATTCGACTAAAAAAGATTTAATAAATCAAGGTATAGATAAACTAAATTCCATTTCTAAAGATTCTTCTATAATGAATTTTAACAGATCTTCATCAGAAACTTATATGCAACAAATTATTGATAAAAATAAGAATTTTGAAATATTAACTCTTCTAGATTCTGAAGGAAATACGGTTTCCATAAGTTATAATAAAGAATTAGATTTGGGAAATCAAGAAGATCTATATGATAACTTTAAACATAGAGAATATTTTAAAAAAGCTATACAAGGAGATGTATACATATCTAAGCCATATATATCTACTGACTCATATAATTATTGTATAGCAATGTCAGTGCCAGTAAAAGCTTCTAATGGCAGCATTACAGGTGTATTAATGGCAGATTTTGCTTTATTATAAGTAACTATAAAAGGCGGCTTAATAGCCGCCTTTTAATCTTTTTTCTAAAACACTTCCCATTTTCTTTTCTATATAAGGATCCACTTTCCAAAACTTTTTAAACTCTAAATATTCGTCAATCTTATTACTATCAATTACACCTTTTTTTATTCCCCTAATCAATATATTCTTAGGAGTATGCTCCATATCAATAAATTCTAATAACTGAATATCATAGCCTAATATTTCTAAAATATTTCCTCTTATGCTGTCTGTTATTAGAGAGGATAATTTTTCTTTTATTATCCCATGTTTTAACATAGGTACCATAACTTCATTGTCAATTTTATTGAATAGTTCATGTTGGCAACAAGGAACTGACATTATTACATTCGCACCCCAGTGAACAGCTTTAACTAGTGCATCATCTGTAGCTGTATCGCAAGCATGAAGTGTTATTACCATATCTACATTATCAAACTGATTAAATCCTTCTATATCGCCTTTTTCAAATCTAAGGTCTTCATAATTAAGAGTTCGGGATAATTCATTACAAAAATCTATAACATCTTCTTTTAAATCTAAACCTATCATCTCCACATTATAATCTAACTTATCTACTAAATAATAATATAATGCAAAAGTAAGATAAGACTTTCCACATCCAAAATCTATTATCTTAAGCTTTTTATTTTTGTTTAAATTAGGTATAACATCTGAGACCATTTCTAAAAATCTATTAATCTGCCTAAATTTATTATATTTTTTTTTATAAACCTTTCCCTCTTCATTCATAACTCCAAGTTGTATAAGAAAATCACAAGTATCTCCTTCTTGAATAATATAATTCTTCTTTTTATTATGATTGATATTTACTTGGGCTTTTGTGGGTGATTTTTTAAGAATTCTAATTTTAGATTTCTTATTAGAAAATACTTGATAATCATTATTTACAGTAAAGATCATCATTTGTTTAAATTTATCTTTTATTAAATCTAATATCTCACCTATTGCATCCTTAATGCTAAGGTTATTATGTATAACTTTTTTATCATAATTAAAAGTAAATTGTATTAATATATTATCTTTTATCTTTACAGGCTTTATAGTTACTTTTTTATATTCTAATCCTTTAGTTTTTTTATCACTAAGTACAGCATATATAAACTTATCATTTTCTAAGTTCTCTTTTAATACTTCTTCTAATCTTTCCATAATAACAGCTCCATTCACTTTAATGTTCTTTATTATAATAACATATTTTTAAAAAATTACTCAAAATAAAGGAGCTTTTTTTAAGCCCCTTTATTTTGATATTTGTTTATTTTCTTTTATGAGCCTTTATATATTTATTTAATGACTTATTCTTCTTTTTTTCTTCTAATTGTAATTTCCTATTTTGTTTTCTTTCAATATATCTTAATTCTCTTTGTAACTTTTTATAACTATCTAATCTTTCTTTAGCTAAGCTTCCATTATTAATAGCTTGTGTTATAGCACATCCAGGTTCAGATTCATGTTTACAGTCTGTAAATTTACATTTATTAGATAGAATTTCTAAATCCTTAAAGGCTTCTTCTATACCATTATCTCCATCCCATAAAGCTATTTCTCTTATTCCTGGAGTATCAATAATCAATCCTCCTTCAGGAATATTCATCATTTGTCTATGAGTAGTAGTATGTTTTCCTCTCCCATCATCAAGTCTAATATCTCCAGTATCCATAGTATCTTCTCCAATTAACCTATTCACCAAAGTTGACTTTCCAACTCCTGATGAGCCGAGCAAACATATAGTATTACCTTCCTTCACATATTTACTTAGATTTTCAACTCCTTTTCCCGTCATAGCACTTATTGCATGAATATCTACTCCAGGAGCTATATTTTCTACTTCTATAATTTTATTTTCTTTATCATCACATAGATCAGATTTGCTTAAAATTACTACAGGTATAGCTCCACTTTCCCAGGAAATAGTTACATACCTTTCAATCCTTCTTAAATTGTAGTTCTGATTTAGAGAAGTTACTATAAATATATAATCGATATTTGATGCTAATATTTGCTCTTCAATTTTATTTCCTGGAGCTTTTCTTTTAAACATACTTTTTCTAGGCAAAACATCATTAATTATAGCAAAATTATTATCTAATCGATTTATTACAACCCAATCTCCCACTACGGGAAAGTCAGATTTAGTTTCAATAGTATACCTTAATTTTCCAGAAATTTCCCCTTTTATTTCACCTATCTCTGTGATTACTTCATAATGATTCCTGTATTCAGCAGAAATTCTTCCAACAGTTAGATTATCATCTCCATAAGAATTATAATAATCTTGAAAAAAATCATTCCATCCTAAATTAATTAAACTCATTTTTTTCCTCCATTTTCCTTATTTAAGCACATAGAAATCCCACAGAAAACAAACCTTTCTGTGGGATTTAGAAGAATAAAAAAAGCATGGTAATTAACCATGCTAAATTTATAATTTATTTTTTAGTAGCTAAGGCTTATTTGTACGTCTTTTAGCTTATGAAAATTTACCAAAAGACCCATGTTATATTATTTTATTAGCACCTCTTTTATTCTATAACCTCTCATAATACAACACTCCTTTCACCTTCATATATTATCATTATATTTAATTATCAGAATTTTGTCAATTTTTATTATTTATTTAGCAAGAAATAATTTGCACTTTATTTAAAATAAGATTTACATAAAACTTCATGGGGTTAGATTGTAACTCTAAATTAAATATGGAATATAATATACTGAAGAAAAGGAGTGGTGTCATGAATAGAGAAGATTCTATATACTCTAATAACATTGAAGAATGTCCTTACTGTCCTTACTGCCCTTATAGAAGAAATTGTCCTTATAGACAATATGGAGCTCCTAGGTATGGAAACCCCAACGGGAGACGAGGATATGGCAACCCTTATAGTAGGCCAGGATATGGAATTAGAAGACCAGGATATGGACCATATTGTCCTTATAGATAATTAAATATATAAATAACCAAGTAGCTTTAGCTACTTGGTTATTTTAGAGCACATAATAATCTACCTTGCACCAATATAGATCACTTAGTATCCTACTATAGTCTTTCGATTATAATAGAACACTTCATAACCCATACTGATGGTTTGTTAAACTACATATAATCCCTTTACAGCTATACCTAACCTTTCGGCTAAATATAACCATATTATTCTAGAACTATATATAATCATAGCTCGACCCTATATAATGAATTAAAGCCCCATTACAATGGATTTAATCCACCATAATAAAACTGTTCTTCACTACATAGAATCTTCCCTCCAACCAAATACCAGCCAAAAATTGACCAATACCTAATTTTCGGTCGACCTATAAATACCTCCTACCAACAGAAGCATATATAGATCTTCGCCCAACTATTATATACCCTTTCGTTTATAATTCTCATTTTTTCTTCTAATTATGTATTTTGCTTTTCACTATCTATCATATCTAAATATTTCTAACTCTTTTCTTTTATTTCCACTAAATAAATCCGTTAGTAACTTTGCACCAATAGTAGAGTATAAAATACCATTGGATCCATAGGACATAATAAAATAACAATTAGGCATATCTTTTTTTTCTCCTATGTGGGGTAATCCATCCTTAGTTACTGCAAATATACCACTAAATTTATAGTCTATTTCCATATTACTAAATTGGGGATAGAATTTTTTGAGTTTTTCATATAAGATATTATATTTTACTTCTGATGCTTTATCATCATTAGATAAATTAGCCATATTGCTTGTTTCCTTACCTATTTTTTCATCGTCTCCTCCTATTATAATTCTATTATCCCCCGTAGTTCTTATATACGTATATGCATCTTTATCATCTCTCATCGTTATTGATTGCATTTCCTGCAACTTGTTTATAGGTTTAGTTACAATAGTGAACGTCCTAAACATATTTGCTAATTTTTTATTAAAATATTCTATAGATTCATATCCTGATGCAATTATTACTTTTTTTGCTTTAATTTTAAAGTTATTAATAGTCTCTACTACTACATTGTCAAAATTAGGTTTTATTTTTTTTACTTCAGTATTTTCGTATACTTTTACCCCTCTTTCAATAGCTTTTGATATTAGACTATGAGTAAATCTATAGGGATCTATTTCTGCAGATCCTTTATAGGAATATATCCCAGCATGTATGGGAACTGTTATTCCTTGAACTTCATTTTTATTCTCTAAAAACTCCACAGAAAAACCATGTTTTTTCCTTAATTCATATTCCTTTTTCATATAGGAAACCTTTGAAGAATTTTGGGTATAGTACAAACATTCATTTAATCTAAAATCACAATTATCACCTAAGTTACTAATAATATTTTCTATGTCATATACTCCTTGTTCACATAGCTTAAATGCAGCCACTGCTTTTTTTTCACCAATCATATGAGATAATCCATATAAATCAGTATCTACTTCATATTGTAAAATAGAGGTGGATGCTCTTGTACTTCCATATCCTACTATATTTTTTTCAACTACTACAACATCAAATGTATTTTCAGATAAGTAGTATGAAGCTAATGCTCCTGTCACTCCTCCACCTATTATAAGGACATCACATTCTATGTCCCTTACTAATGATGGATACTGTTTTGGTACTTCATTTATACTAGACCATAATATATCTCCTGATATTAGTTTCATTTTATTTCCTCCAATATTGAATAATACAATAATAATATTGTTAGTAAATTTATATGTATTATTCAGTATAAATAAAAAACTTTCATTCCTTAAGGAATGAAAGTTTTATATTACTTACTATTTGCTGGTTCTATATTTATTTTCTTGCCTTTTATTTTATTATTTTTCATAACATCTAATACTTTTTGACCATTCTCTTTTGGTACTTCTACAAAGGTAAATTTATCATATATATCAATTTTACCTACAACTTCTCCAGGAAGCCCCGTTTCTCCTGCTATAGCTCCTAATATATCTCTTACTCTTACCTTTTGACTTTTACCTATGTTAATAAATAACCTAACCATTCCTGGCTCTGCTCCAGTATTTCCAAAGTCCATATCTGATGTATCTTCTTTTTCCTCAACTCTACCCATTGATAAATTAAGTAAAGCTGCAGCTATATCAATTGAAGTATATTCATCATCTAATAATTTCTCAATATAATTTACTTCTTTTGATAATTTTTCATTATTTATTACTTCTTTAATTTCATTTAATATCTTATCAGCTTTTGCTTCTTCTACTTCATTAACTGATGGAGCCTGTTCTCTTGAAATTTTTGTTTTAGTATATTTTTGAATATTTTTTAGTTTATAAATTTCTTTTCCTACTACAAAAGTAAAAGCTCTTCCAGTTCTTCCTGCTCTTCCAGTTCTTCCAATTCTGTGAACGTAGTACTCTTCGTCTTGAGGAACATCATAATTAAATACCATTTCAACATCATCTACATCGATTCCTCTGGCAGCCACGTCTGTAGCTACAAGTATATCTACATTACCATTTCTAAAACTATTCATAACTCTATCTCTTTGAGTTTGTTTTAAATCTCCATGTAATGCATCAGCAAAATATCCTCTACCTTGTAAATCAACAACTAATTCATCAACCATTCTCTTTGTATTACAAAATATAAGACTTAATTTAGGATTGTGTATATCAATTAATCTAGTAAGTATCTCTAATTTATTCTTTTTCTTTAATTCTATATAGTATTGTTCTATGTTAGGTACTGTAAGCTCTCTATGAACCACTTTTACAGTTTTAGCATTCTTCTGATATTTTTTAGTTATATCTAAAATAGCTCTAGGTATTGTAGCTGAGAATAACAGAGTCTGTCTTTGTTTTGGTGTAACATCTAAAATTTCTTCTATGTCTTCTCTGAATCCCATATTTAACATTTCATCTGCTTCATCTAAAACAACCATTTTTAGGTTTTGAAGTTTTAATGTTTTTCTTCTCATATGATCCATTACTCTACCAGGAGTTCCTATTACTACTTGCACTCCTTTATTTAAAGCTTGGATTTGCCTTTGAATAGGTTGACCTCCATATACAGGTAAAGTTTTAAGTCCTGGTATATATTTACCTAGTCTTTTAATTTCTTCAGATACCTGTATTGCTAGTTCTCTAGTAGGACATAAAATTAAAGTTTGTACTGATTTGTCATTAGTATCAATTCTTTCTAATACTGGTATTCCAAATGCAACAGTTTTTCCCGTTCCTGTTTGCGCTTGACCAAGTACATCTACTCCTGATAAAATTTCAGGAATAGCCTTTGTTTGTATTGGAGTTGCCTCCTCAAAGCCCATGTCGCTAATTGCCCGTTCTATTTCTTTACTAATTTCTAATTCATTAAATTTTATTGTTTTCATTTAATTTTCCTTTCTTACTTTTAATACTTTATGATTTACATAATCTATACATTTAATATTATTTACAATTTCCACATATTTAATAATATTTTTTTCAAAATAAAAGACCACAAACGAAGACCTTTCATCTGAAGTCTTTATTATTATAATGATTTTTATGCATTATGATAATTATATACTATTACTTCAGATATAACAAGGTAAAATATAGAAATATATTTTATTTTAGTGTTTACAATCCTCTAGCTGAATATTCAATGCATGAATTGAGATAAATAATTCTCTTAGTAATAATGCTAGTGAAGCCATTAAAAAAATTAATGCACCTCCAAAAACTAGATTTGCTATAAACTGCCTTTCTCTAAACAACATGAACATAGATAATACACATAAAAAGAAGGATGATACTCCTAGTATCTGCATGTTTTTAATTATATCTATTCTCTTTTTTAAATTTCTTATCTGATCTGATAGATTTTTATTTGGATTTTTTTTATGCTCATCATTTAGTTTTCTTACTAACTCAGCTAATACTAAAAACCGATTAGTATATGCTAATAATAATAAAGATATAGCTGGAAATAGCAGTGCGGGAGTAGTTAATGTAAGTTCCAATGAAACCCCTCTTTTCATTAATTACTATTACTTATTATTAATTATATCCTTTATACATTAATATAATCATGATTTATTTAAATAAATAGGTATCCTCAAGGATACCTATTTATAAGTTTTAACTTTATATTTTAAATTTACTTACTTCTTCTAATAATGTATTAGATAATTGATTCAATTCTTCTGCATAATTTGAAACTTCTTCTACAGAAGCTGCTTGTTCTTCAGTAGAAGCTGATACTTCTTGAGTAGAAGCTGCATTTTCTTCTGAAATAGCTGATAAGTTATCAATCATTCCAATTATATTTTCTTTTCTGCTATTCATACTTATACTTCCATTGGTAACATTAGATATATTTCCTATTAAGTCATTGATAGATTGGGATATATCATTAAATATTTTCTTTGTACTTTCCACTGATTTATTTTGTTCTTCCACAATATCTTTAGAGTCATTAATAGATGATACTGCTGATTGAGAGTTACTTTGAATTTCTTGTAAAATCTCATTAATACCTTGTATTGCATCAGAGGATTGTTCAGCTAATTTTCTAATTTCATCAGCTACAACAGCAAAACCTCTACCAGCTTCTCCAGCTCTAGCTGCTTCAATAGAAGCATTTAATGCTAATAGATTTGTTTGTTCAGATATTTGACTTATAGTATCAGTTATTACTCCTATTTGATTAGTGCTATCATTCAGCTTAACAACAATATTACCAACATTTTGTTGTGCTTTTTCACTATCTTGAGATTTATTTGTCAATTCCTCTATTATACTAAGCCCCTTATTAGTTAATTCCTTTGTCTTGTTAGATAATCCATCCATCTCATCAGTTAATTTTGCTATTCCTTCTATTTCATTTCCTAAATTATTTATCTCTAATGATCCTTCTTCAATATCCTTTGCTTGTTCATTAGTACTACTTGCTATTTGAGAGATAGTATTTGCTACTTCATCTGTAGCTCTTGCAGTTTGAAAGGTTATCTCTCTTAGTGATTCTGACGACTCTAAAACTGTATTACTAGAACCTTTAACTGATAGTAAAATACCCTTAACACTACCTACCATTTGATTAAAAGATTTTGCTAATAAGCCTGTTTCATCTTTATTCTTAACATTGACATCTTCAATAGTTAAATCTCCTTTAGCTACTCTATCTAATCCTTCACTTATTTTCTTTATAGGTCTAGTTATATGACGGGCAAATAAAATTATTATTATAAGTCCAATAATAAATGTTAGAAGTATAGTAATTCCAATCGCAAATAAAATTTTGTTTGCTCCTTTATTAAAATCCATTTCATATGTACCGGATACGACAACCCATCCCCACTCTTCATCTAATATTGAATAAGAGATTTTCTTTCCAGTTCTTTCAGAGTTAGGCAAGGTCCATTCATATTCTGTATATCCCCCACCATTCTTTCCTTTTTCTATTTGATCCTGTACTAATAAAAAACCATTACCACTTTTGTCCTCAGCATTCCATACATTTTCTCCTTCAAGGGATGGATGGGCTACTTCATTTCCTTCTAAATCATAAATAAGAATATATCCATTTTCCCCCAAGTCTATGTTTTTATTTATAGGTCTCTTACCATCAGCAGTCTTCTTACCTAGTATAAATTCTTTAACATCTTCTTGAGCCTCTGTTAATGCTAAATCTCCACTTTTTACTGCTTCTTGTTTTGATTCTATTAGTTGCATAGTCTGATTAGCGCTATTTTTTAAAATAACTCTACCTTTTTCATTTAATTCCTTTTTAGCTGTGTTATATCCTTCAAAACCTATGATAATGCTGGGTATTATCAATAGACTTAAGCACATAATTAGTAGCTTATTGTAAATATTTTTCTTGAAATACTTCTTCATATCGACATTCCTCCTACTTAATATATTCCTTAGCATTATATATATCGACATGATATGATATATCTTTACAATAATTTTAAGTAAATCTATAGAAAAATCTTGTTAAGATTATAATTAAAAAATCCCAATAAAATAAGGTGAGATATCTCACCTTATTTTATAATCGTTTTATTCCGCCTTCTATAAATTTTATTTTATTTTCTTTTAATAATTTCCCTACTGCTCTCTTAAAGGATGCCTTGCTCATTTTTAATTCTCTTTGAATTTTCCCTGGAGCACTCTTATCATTTATCATTAATACTCCATCATTAGATTTCAATTTAGATAGTATTCTATCTGCATCACCATCTATTTGCTTATATGCTTTTTTTCTTATAGTTAGTTCTAATTTACCATCTTTTCTAACTTTAATCACCTTCGCTTCTATTTTTTCTCCTAGTTCAAAGCTTCTAAATAACCTCTGCTTCGGAATCAAACCATGGTACTTATTATCTACTGCAACAAAAATACCTATCTCAGGGTTAATATTATATACCATACCCTCTACTTTATCGTCTTCTTTATAGGGTGAATTTGTATCTAACATATCATATACATTCATAGTGGCACATAGTCTATCACTCTTATCAATATATGTCCCTACTAAATATTCTCTACCCTTCTTAATTTTTCCTCTTTGTTCCTTAAAGGGGATAAACAAATCCTTCTCTAATCCCCAATCCATAAATGCACCTATATTCGTAGTGTCTACTACTTCTAATAGTCCTATATCTCCCAATGTTAATTTTGGCTTTTTAGTTGTAGCTATAATTCTATCCTTGGAGTCTCTATACACAAAAACTTTGATTTTATCTCCTATTTCAACTCCTTCTTCTACTTCTTTCATAGGTAATAAAACAGACTCATCATCATTATCTTTTGTAGACTTTAAGTAAGCACCTTGAGAAGCTAATCTGTCTACTATTAACTCTTGAGTTTTTCCTAAATTAATCATAATATTCTCCTTTGAAACTTATTTTGTTTTTTCTATGATGTTCATTTCATTATTATATCAGAAAAATTAGCTCAACCATCTTTTATATTATTTTTTATATTTCTTCACCATTTATACCAACTGTTTGAAAAAAATAACTAAGACTTATCTTCAGTACATTTTAAAAATCTCCGCATACTCCTAGTTTCTCTGCATTATACTGACCAACTATATGCTGGTAGTCATAAAGTTTATAATATCCCTATAAATATGAGATATGAGAATATAAAATATAGGTAGTTTACATTTTTTATATTAATCTTCAATTTCTACAAAAGCCATTTTAGGTTGGTTACATCTAGGACATTTCCAATGCTCAGGTAGATCTTCAAAACTAGTATTAGGAGGTATGTCATTTGTCCTATCTCCTCTTTCAGGTCTATATATATAACTACATACAGTACATTTATACTTTTTCATATCTAACTCCTCCTAATATTTACTTAATAACTCTAATATTACCCCTTTTTTTACTACATAGTCAACCCATAGGAAAATTATTGTATTTTAATAATTTATATAAAGAGTATATTTTTATTTAAATGTTTATAATAATATTTGAAAAAGGAAAATTATATGTAAGTAGTAGATAACATTACATCGGATGGCAAGTTAGATTCATCCGTACCTTAAAGAATATTTTGAGCTTTTATGGAAGGTTTGTAACTGCAATATTATTAATAGGTGGAGAACAAGTATTATCAACTCTACAAACTGCTGTTATTAGTAATAGATTACCTTTTGCTGTAATACTTATAATTATGAGTATTTTATTAGTCAAAAATCTACATGATTCTTATAAAAAACAAACTCGTATTAAAGAAGTACATAGATATAAAAAAATATATGATCACCATATAAGACCTACAAAAGATATTAACCGGAAATAGAAAAAAGCTAACTTTTCTCTTATTTTTATTATAAAATTTATCAATACAAATTATGGGTATAAGATGTATTAATTATAATTTAAGGAGGTTTCATCTATTTATGAGAACAGGTAAAGCTAAAATAACCCATATGTACCATAGTGGTTTTGTAGTTGAAACAAGAAATCATATTTTAATTTTTGATTATATTACTAATAAAAACATAGGTAATATGTCTTTAATGGATGATTTTATAGGAAAGGAAAAGGAAGTTTTTGTGTTTGTTACCCACGGTCACAAAGATCATTTTGATCCTGTTATATTAACATGGGTCGAGTATAATCCTAATATCAAATATATTATAAGTGATGATATATTTATAGATACACATAATCAAAATCTATATTTTGTAGAAAAATATAACTCTTTAAAGTTTGATAATATAACTATTGAAACTTATGGTACTACGGATAGGGGATTATCTTATCTTGTTAAAGTAGATGACTTGAATATATATCATTCGGGAGATCTAAATTGGTGGCATTGGAAGAGTGATAACGAAAATACTCAAAAGAAAGAAGAAGTTGACTATAAAAGAGAAGTAGACTTACTTAAAGGAAAAGACATTGATATAGCATTTGTACCGGCAGATCCTAGATTAGATGAATATTACTATTTAGCTGGAGAATACTTTGCCAAAACTATTTCACCTGGTTTACTAATCCCAATGCATTTTGGAGATAAAATAGAAATATCCCATAAATTTTCTGAGAAAATAAATTATTTAGATACAAAAGTATGGAGGATTAATGGTTCTTTAGATCAATATAACTATGTAGATAAAAAAACAGGAAATTCTTAAGAATTTCCTGTTTTTTTATTATAATTAACATCTAATTTAGGTAACCCTACTAAATCAAATGTAGCTGATGCCAATTCAATCCTATCTCCACTTTTATGTACTTCTTCTAATATTCTTGTAAACAATAAATCCTTTGTATATCTTCTTTTTCTATAATCAACCACATACCTTAATGTGTATTCTACCCAATTATCAGTTGCTATCATTGTTACCATAGGTTTCGTACTAGCATTTTCGATTCGAAATTTTCTAACCATAACTTTCCATTGTTTCTCAGCTTCTCTTGCATAATCTCCTATTATCTCTTCAGCTACATTGTTAATGGTATCTTTTGCATATAGATAATCTCCACCAAATTTTATTGGAATTTTTATTTCATCCCAAAGAAAAGGAAAGTTAGCAGAATAATTAAATACAGGTTGCTTAAACACAAAGCTATTAGCGACTCTTACAATTCTGCCATTATATAGATCTCCATTCACCCACTGACCTACCTCCATAATAGTAGTTCTAAGAACTCCAAGATCTATCACATCTCCTTTTATACCTCCAACTTCAACTCTATCCCCTGCTTTATATATATTCCCAGTTAATATTGCTACCCATCCTGCTATACTGACTATAACCTCTTGTAGTGCAAAAGCTATCCCAGCACTGGCTACTCCTAAAGTTATAGTTACACCTCTTATATCATCAATAAAAATAAGCACTATCAATATAATTGCAATAATATAACCAAGTATATTGATTACCTTTTTGGTTTTATATCTATTATCATTTTCCTTGATATATTTATTCAAATTTTTCTTTGTAAATCTTGTAATTAAAACTAAAGTTACAATAATTACAGATACTAATATAACTTTACCTAAAATAGGATCTAGTAATATTTCTTTTAAATCATTCATTATAAATAATCTCCTTTTTAAACATCAAAAGCTAGTAAAGAAAACACCTGTTTATCTAATTAAACTCTTTTGGATTTAGAATGTTTTGTTTTTTATTCACTAACTTACTTCCTATAGCCAATAATAAAAATAATATAATTGGGATAACTATTCCTAAAGGATTATCCTTGATATTAGTTGCTGTAGTAGATAAATAAACGAATATAAATGTCCCAGGAATCATCCCTAATATAGACCCCAAAGTATAGTCTCTATATTTAATAGGTGTCATTCCCATCAAATAATTAATAACATTATACGGAAAAATCGGAAGTATTCTAATATATAACATAACCATTAATCCATTTTCTTTTACCTTATTACTAATTTTATATACAAAGCCATCAGTTCTTATAAGTTTTTCTACCACGTCTTTTCCCAAATATCTACTAATTAGAAATGTTATTTGAGCTCCTAAATTAGCACCTATTAATACTAATAAAGTTCCCCACCATAAGCCAAATAAGGGACCACTTATTAATGTTAAAGGAATACCAGGTAATGCAAAAGCAACTGCCACCATATATATAATGACATATATTATAGGTGCATAGGGATTACCTTTAATTTCTATAAGAAATGATACAAGTGTACTTATTTGTATATGGTCTTTTAATGGTGTGGAAAAATATAATATTAGTATTAAAGTTATTACAGACATAAATATATAGTATTTTAAATTATTTATCTTTTTAATAATTTTTCCTCCTAAAGAAATTCTTCTTTTTTATTAATGAATATTATCATTAATATATTATCTCTTATTTACCCTACAAATAGCTACATAAATTTTATATAAGATATATTTTTAAATATGTTTCTAATGTTAGCACCTGGGTAATAATTATAGACAGAACTTATAGGAGGTAAAAAAAATGCCAATAAATATTAAAATATTTTCAGACTATATTTGACCATTTTGCTATATAGGCTTAGGTATAGTCGACGAATTAAAAAAGGAATACGATATTGAAGACACTTGGTTGGGATTAGAAATCCACCCAGAAACTCCTTTAGAAGGAATAAATCTTAATGATAAATTTGGAGAGATTAATCTAAAAAAAATGAAAGACAATCTAGAACACTCTGGTTCAAAATATAATATTACATTTGGCCATTTAAATCATATGCCAAACTCACATAATTCATTGGAAGCTGCAGAATATGCAAGAAGTATTGGAAAGTTTGATGAGTATCATAGAGGCTTAATGAGTGCATATTTCAGAGATTCTAAAAATATTGGAGATATTAATGTCTTAAAAGGTATAGGTTCTAAAATAGGTTTAGAGAGTAAAAAACTTCATAAAGCTATAGAAGAAAGAAAATTCGTAAATAATTTAAATGAGTACTCACAGCTAGCTCATAGTATGAACATAAATAGTACTCCTACCTTCATAATAAATAATGAACATATTATCGTAGGAGCACAACCGATAGATGTTTTCAAAAAATTATTTGATAAAATAATGGTTGGGTAATTCCAACCATTATTTTATTGTTTTATTAAACTTTAAATAATCAAATTATTGCTTCATAAAATAATGATATAATAAATCTATAATTTAATTTTGGGAGGTTAATTTATGAATTTAAAGTATATTTGCTCCGATTGTCACAAAGAGTATAATTTATCTAATGAAATTTATAAATGCCAATGTGGTGGTTTATTTGATTTAAAAAAGACACAGTATATTTTTTCAAGAGATTTAATTCTCTCTAATGAGTGGAGTATGTTCAGGTATCTCGATGTATTACCTTTTTCACATAATACTAATCTATGGAAGATGGTTAGCATGGGAGAAGGGTTAACGGCTATCGTTCCTTTATATCCACATAATAACGATATTTTAGTTAAATTAGATTATATGATGCCTACCTCTTCATTTAAAGATAGAGGTGCTGCAGTACTAATATCAAAGGCTAAAGAATTAGGTGTGACAAAGGTCATACAA
The DNA here is from genome assembly GCF_016820655.1 of Anaeromonas frigoriresistens. GTDB lineage: Bacteria > Bacillota > Clostridia > Tissierellales > SIT17 > Anaeromonas > Anaeromonas frigoriresistens. The sequence goes on along the minus strand of NZ_WSFT01000051.1, from coordinate 14,677 downwards.
GATAGTAGTGGTAATGCTGGTAATTCAATAGCTGCCTATGCTAGTAGAGCTGGTATTAAATGTGATATATATGTACCAGAAAATACTTCCTCAAAAAAAATAAAACAAATTTCTTCCCATGGAGCAAATGTACATATAATAAAGGGCTCTCGAGAAGATACTGCAAAAGCTGCTCTTAATGCTATTGCTAATGGAGAAGGGTTTTATGCCAGTCATGTGTATAATCCTCTCTTTTATCAGGGGACAAAAACATATGCTTATGAAATTTGGGAACAATTAAATGGAGATATACCAGAAAACATAATAGTTCCTGTAGGAAATGGTACATTATTATTGGGATGTTATTATGGATTTAGAGAACTACTATATAGTAAATTAATTAAAAAGTTACCTAAAATAATCGCTGTTCAAACAGAAGGATGTGCTCCTATATATAATGCTTTTAACACAAATAATAACACAGTATCTTCAGTAGTAAATACTGGAACAATAGCAGAAGGAATAGCTATAGCTAATCCTATGCGAGGTAGTCAGATCATTAAAGCAATTAAAGAGACAAAAGGCACTATTATCTTAGCTCCTGAAGATAAAATAATCGAAGCTAAAAACAAGCTGTCAAAAATTGGATTTTATGTAGAACCTACTACAGCAGCTACATATGCTGCATTTCTAGAGTATAATAAGAATAATAAAATAAAAGGTAAGGTTATAATTCCTCTATGCGGGTCAGGGTTAAAGTCTGATAAATAAAAATCTTTAAAACATATGTTTTAAAGATTTTTATTTATCTTTATTAATTCTTTTTATTAAATTTGTTAGTTTTATTTTTTCTTTTCTCTTTTTCTTCTTTAATCATATTTCTATCCATGAGTTTTACATCTTCTTCTTGATGTTGATAAAAATATGGATTATCTATATCTCTATCATTAAAACTATCTTTCGAATTTTTATCCATAAATAATCTCCTTTCTATGTTATTATTATAATTTTCCCTAGAACAACAAAAAAATCCACTCTAAATTACAATTTAAAGTGGATTTTTTATTATCCTTGAATATGCTCCCAAAGTCCATTTTCTTCTGAATTTCCTATCTCTATCCGTTTTATAATATTTTCATTTTCAAGCTCTTGCAATAAACTTATTACATAGCTTGCTTTTTTGTTTTTAAAAATATTATTATGAATATTATAAGTTGAAAAGGTTTTTTCATTATCGTTTATAAATTTAATTATCTTAATTTTATCTAATTGTCTTTTTCTATATAAATAAAATCCAATCAAAGACAATATAAATAATAGAATTATACCTATCCCTATAAAGAAGACTACTCTAATAAAATAAGACATAAAATCCCCTATTTATGATAGTTATATACGATCAGAAACAATAACCCCCACAAGGCCTGGACCTGTATGGACTACTAAGACTGGACTAATCTGAGTTAAAGTTACTTCCTTAACGTTTTTTATTTTCTTTATCTTATCTAACAGATCTATTCCTTCATCGTAGGCATCTCCATGGGCAACTGCCACATTTATCATGCATTTTTCCGCTCTTTCTTTAACTAAATTATATAAAGCTTTTAAAGATCTTTTTCTTCCTCTAATCTTTTTATAGGTATAATATACGCCTTCTTCATTTATTGATATAATGGGTTTTATTCTTAATAGATCTCCTATCGTACCTTCAACTCTGCCTATTCTTCCACCCTTTTTAAGATACTCTAATGTTTTAACAACATAATATGTATCTGTTCTAGAAATCACTTCTTTTATTTTCTTTATGGTCTTATGATAATCTTTAGTCTTCTCTAGTTCTTTTGCTCCTTCTAGTACAGGATAACCTAGTCCCATACTTAAAGATTTAGAGTCTATAATCTCAATCACGAGATTTTCTATTGCGCTTTTTGCATTTCTTATCATATTAATAGTACCACTTAACCCGCTAGAAATAGTTGTAACTATTAGATGAGTATACCCTTCACTTTCTAACTTATTAAATAAATCAATACACTCACCTAGGGATGGTAAAGAAGTTTTTGGTATCTCTTCATCAAATCTAGAATATATCTCTTCAGGTGTGATATCTACTCTATCTTTATATTCTGCATTTGAATATATCACCTTCAATGGTAATATTTTTATATCGTACCTTTTTATAATCTCTTGAGGTAGATCACATGTTGAGTCAGTAACTAATGCAATTTTAGACATTTTTATTCCTCCTTACTTTTTTCCTATTCATTTATTAATATTTATGTATAGTAACTAAATTTGCTAGATTCATTTAGTATATCATATTATGACCAATTACCATATTAATCTACAATAAAATCCAAATAATATATCATATATTTATATATACCCAATTTTTTTAAAACCCATACAAAATACAGCCTCTAATTAGAGACTGTGTTTTGTATATTTAATTTTCCTTGTAATTAGAAAGGGTTCTATTTGCATTTTTATTCCTCCAAATAATTTATAATATTATTTGTATATTAATATATAAATTATTCTTACTAGATTATTATAATAGAGTTTTAAAAAGATTAGAAACTAAATTCAATAATCTCTTTTACCTTTAATGGATAATCGGTTATTATTCCATCTATATCATATTTTAATGTTTCTTTTATATTATCCTCATTATTAACAGTCCATACCCATATTTCCCTATTATTACTTCTACCATGTTGTATAATCTTATTCGATAACATACTCTTCTCTATGGAATAGAAGTCCACATCTAAATATGATAAATCTCCAGCTGCAATATACATTATTTGTCCTATTTTAATATTGTTATTAATACTTCTTACTTTTTTTAAAAGATTGTAATCAAAAGATTGTATATAAACTTCACTCTCCATATTGTTTTCCTCTATTATATTGATAACCTTTTCTACTAATTCATCATTACTATTATATGCTTTTAATTCTATTATAAGTTGAGCTTTTCCTTTGACTTCTTCTAAAGTATCATCTAAAGTAGGAATACGTTCACCTTCAAATTTATTAGAAAATCCAGCTCCTATATCTATCTCCGATAGTTCTATATAGGTTAATTCTGAAATGTTTTTTGAAAGTCCTGCTAATCTTCTCAAATTAATATCATGGTATAAAATTACAATACCATCTTTTGTAGTTTGGACATCTACTTCTATATATTTTATATTTTTATTTAATGCAGACCTGATACTACTTAGAGAGTTTTCTGGAGCACTAACCATATCTCCTCTATGTCCAGCTACAGAAATATTTCTTCCTAAATACATAATATCTTTATTTAAAAAATAGTTAATAGAAAAAGTAATAATTAAAGCAACTATAGATATTAATATTACAATATGTCTTCTGTTATATAGTAAATTATAAAATTTATTTTCTAATTTACTTATAGAATAGTTTGTATAAGGTACTAATTTATCAGTCACTTTTCCTTCTATTTTAAGATTTCGACTATAATATAATCTAGTAATAAATATTACATTAACTGGCAGTAATAATAATATTAGTGCGTAGGTAACATAACCTGATAAAGTAATGAAAAGTTCTTTTAAATAATTACTATTTATAGTATATTGAATTTCATTTGTAATAAAAGTTAATGAAGATATAATGAAAAATCCAAACATAACAATTATAGAATTAAATAATATTAATTTAATTAATATACTTATTTCATTATCATCTGTTAATTCCCAGCTACATTTTATAGATTCTAATGTAGATTTACCTTCTATTACTATACAATGGAAAGTAAATATCAATCTTAAAAATATATAACCTAAAGAAAAAATTAGTGTTATATATATAGCTAAATATTTATACGAATCAATTATTTTTCTTCTGATATAATACTGCAAATCAACATCTTGTACTAATTCAGATGACATTGGTAAATCAATAAATGGTATTAGTAATAATAATAGAATTGTTAAGGGTAAGATTTCAATACTAAGTATTTTAGGTACTTTTTTCAAAATAGTAATAAAAGAATTCAATATAGATATTTCCTTTTCAAAATATTCCTTCTGAGAAATTATTATTAGTACACCAAACTCAATAAATATAAATGTAACCGATAATATTGCAACTATTAGCAATCCTATAATACCTTCATAGGATAATACTATTTTTAAAATATCATTGTTTATTAATGATCTAGAACCCATAGATATTAATATCCTGCTATAGATATATGAAATTAAAGGCACAAATAAAAAGGATGAAACTATCATAAATATCAATTCAAATAGAATATATTTTTTATAAAGTTTTGAAAAATCCTCCAAACTATTCTTTAACATAGCATACATTTCAATCATGTCCTTTCTTGTGAATGCTATAATAGATATACCCTTTAGGGTTGCTATCTACACTATGATATCAATATCTTTTACAGTTATAAATTTAATTATTATGATATTATGAGACTAATATGATAAAATATATTGAAATCTATATTAAGAGGTGAATAAATGATAATAAATAAGGAATTATTAATTAAAGACATGAAAAAGTTTCCGGGCTTACTTCTTGCATTTTTATTTTGTGCCTATGGGTTAGCTCAGATGAAAAACTTAGAAATAGGTATGCACTCATGGTCTACATTAAATTTAGGTTTATCTACAATAACGAATTTAAGTTTTGGTTTTGTTTCACAATTAATTGGTCTAACAATCATATTATTTTCTTTATTTCTAAGAATATATCCTGGTATTGGCACAATATTCAATATGTATTTTATAGGATTGTTTATAGATTTAATAGACCATTTTAATCTTACATTAACCCCAGAAAATTATATATTAAAAATATTTGTTTTATTATTTAGTCTTATAGTTCTAAGTTATGGGATTTTTTACTATTTAAGTTTTGAGTTAGGTGCTGGTCCTAGAGATGGACTTATGGTAGGATTAGTAAAAATCACAGGCATAAATGTAAAATATATTAAACCTGCAATTGAAGTTACTGTACTTATTATTGGTTTTTTATTAGGAGGAACTGTTGGATTAGGAACTATTATAGTAACATTTTTTGGAGGATATATATTAGATATTATATTCAAGTGGAAAAATTTTGATCCTCATACAACCACACAACGCAAATTATCTGACTATTTAGTCATAAAAGAAAAAATAAATTTAAAAAATTGAGCATATAATTATATGCTCAATTTTTTAAATTTATTTACGAATTTTTCTATATCCTTTTTGTCAATATTAGAAGTATCTTCTGTATATCCTGATACTTTTTTCATTATGGCTTTATCTAAAAACTTCATTTTACTAAAATTAACTTCTGAACCTAATATCTCTTTAACAGTAGCATGGTTATTTAATTCTTCTGGAAATGCAGTGTCTAATTCTTGTTTGAGAGCTCCTTGATCTACATGACCAGCGCATATAAAAAGCCCTAAATTTTTAGTAAGAAGTAAATCTATATTTTCTTCTGCATACTTCCTAATATCCTTTCTAATCTTCCCTACGTAGATTGAACCACCTAAAATAATATTGTCATAATAATCAATATTATTAGGCTTTTCTTTTGAGATATTAAATAGGTGAACTTCTCCATCAATCTTATCTTTTATCATCCCAGCTACTTTCTCAGTACATCCATATTTTGTAGAATAAATTATAATACTTTTCATTCTTTTTACCCCCTTATTTTTATAAGTATCCCCATAGGTTCCTCTTAATTAGTGAGATTCCTGACAAAAATCCCATAACACATAAAACAAATGCAAAAAATCCAAGAGACATATGTGATAAATATATTAAGAATATATACCATTCATTATAAACTCTACATGACTATCTATTAGTCTCTTCCTTTGATCCTCTCCAATATCTTTTTCAATAATTAAGCGTATAATTAATCCAAACATTGATACCCAGATGGATTGGGCTACTAACTCTAATTCTTTTGATTGAATATTTTTTCCAATATAAATTTTTTTTAATACATCAACTAACATTTCCATTGCTTTTCTATCCTGAGATACACCTTTATACAATATGGAAGTATGCTCAAGAATATTAGTAGAATCACTAAGTAATAAATTTTTATATTCTTCAGAGTTTTCTAATGAACTATAAATGTATTTCTTTATTGTTTTTCTAAGTCTATCTTCTGGATTCATCATTGATTTATCTTCAATAGAAATAGATTTAAGTATCTTTCCATATCCTTTAATCATAAGCTGATTTATAATATCTTCTTTATTCTTAAAATAATGATATACAATAGGTGGTGAATATTCTATTTTTTTTGCAATTTTTCTGATAGAAACTTTCTCTATTCCTTCCTCTTTAATTATTTCATTGGCTGCTTTTAATATAAGTTCTCTTTTTTCATTTTTTTCCCGTTCTTTTCGTTCTTTAATTCCCATATATAATTTCTCCTTTTAATTATGTTAATATGTTTAACGGTGTTAAATACATTATACTCTTTATTATATCATATTGTCAAATATTAAATATAAATTACAACAAAAAAAATACTAGTAGATATATATCTACTAGTATTTAAATATCATTTTATTATTCTTGTACTGCTACTTCTCCAGTAACTTCACTTTTTTCATCTTGCTCAAAAGACTCTTTGTATTCTTCGCTTGCAAAATATACATTTCCTTCTACTTTAGTATCTACTAATTTAAATCCTTCAGCTTCAACGTAGATATCTCCTACAAATGTTCCACTTTGAATCTTAGCATTTGGACTTTTAATAGTTAACTTTGGAGCTGTTAAACTATATCTAGCAGTTACATTTCTCTCTTCATCTTGCTCATATAATCCAATTTTACGATATAAATCACTAGATTCATCATCTTTGTCATAGAATTCACCTTCTAGAACAAGTTCTTCATCAAATGATAAATCATCTAATGTAGCAATAATCCAAGTACCATCAGCACTAATTGCTTCTTTAAATGCATCTTCATCATCTACGATAGAAGCTGTAGTAGTTGCATCTGTTTCTTCTTCATTATTTTCTTCTTCGTTTGTTGCCTCCTCATTTGTTTCCTCTGTTTGAGGCTCACTTGTTTCTTTAGTATCATCAGCTCCGCATCCTGCAAGTAATGCAACAGCTAAAACTATTGATAATAATAGTGCTTTAAATTTCACTATCAATCCCCTCCTTTGTTTTTTATGTAACAATCTTTAGTTACCTTGAAATTATATCATTTATTAAAAATAAATTCAAGATATTATTGAAAATATTATTGAAAATATTAATTAAATGATAATAATTAACACTTACCAAATGGAATGAATTTTAGAAAAGTCTTTTTATAATGTCCCTATATGACTATCAATATATGTATACCCATAGATTATATTATTTAAATCTTCTTTCTTTACTATAGTTATCTAACAAACATCGTCTCTTATGTTTTATATAATAACCACAATAAAACTTATATTGTTTATATTCTGAAATTATCCTTTCGTTAAAATAATATAATAATACATATAAAAATATCTGAGCATATACCTACTCAGATATTTTTATCATCAAATTCTCATGATTTTAGTTTATTGTTGTTGATTATATTGAGGCTCTTCATTCTTTACATAGTTAACTCTATTCTGAAGCATTTGAGCCATATTTTCTGCATTAGTTGAAAGCATATTAAACATTTGTTTTGCATTTTGATCATTTGTATCCATTGAGAAAGTTTTTAAATCCGCTGATAAACCCTTAGCACTTGATAAGGCTTTTTCTAATTTATTAATTGTAGTCATAGACTCATCTCCTTTTTATATTTTCAACAATTAGTATGTTCACTATATATAGAAATAATTAAAAAATATTAGGAATTTTTAATTGTTTATTTTTTACATTTACAAATAACTGGCCCGATGAATCATATTGAGCTAAAATTACTTCATTAAAGTTTCCTACTTCAAAAGCCTGCAACTGATCTATTAGCCATTTTCTATCCTTATTAAGAAAACTTAGATTATTATCATCTACTATTCCATCTATAATAAGAGGAAAACTCAAATTAACTGGTGCTGTAGGAATACCCATTTCCTTTGGGGTTACTGGACTTACTTGAGATTTAGCAATTACAGATAATTTACCACTAGGCTCTATAATGGCATATTTAATATCTGATACATTTTGATAACCTTTATTTCTTAATTCTGATAAGAGCAATGGTACATTCATGCGAGTTCTCTTTAATTCTTTATCTATAATCTTTCCTTCCACTATAATAATGGTTGGTTTAGAGTCCAGGTTATAAAAAAATTTTCTTAAAGATAAATTACCTATAATTAAAGTTCCTACTATTGTACTGAATACTCCAACTGTAGCCTTAGAGGCTATTTTAAAAACTAAAGGTTCAGCAGCTATTGTAGTTAATAACATTATGGCTGCAAAATCATAGGAGGTCATTTCAACAATAGATTTTTTTCCTATTAATCTTACTCCAGCCCATGTAACTAATAACATTAACATACATCTTAATATATAAATCATTATGGACATAATATCACTCCTTAAGGTTCAGGTACCACTTGTTTAGAGTTCTCCCATAAATCTTGGGCTGCTAATATATGTACTAATGTGGTATCTAGCTGTTTTGCTTCTGCTCCTCCTATAATATAGTCAATATGGTTTTCAAATAAAGAATACTCTGCTTCCGCAAAATTAAACATTATTAATGCTTTAGAGCTATTCCAAATCTCTTTTAATTCTTTAGACTCTTTAGTTACTTGGTCCCAATTTTCTTGTCTGGCATAGTTTTCTGCTAGTTCTAACTTAGCCATAATATCCTTATCATAAGTTAACTTCATAAATGTGAAATAAGTGATAAATATAATTAATATTACAAGAATTAATGCAATATTTATTCTATTATTTTTCATATTCTCACTCCTTAAATAGCATATATTTATTATTACTTAAATAATTAATTATATGTATTTAAGATATTTAGACTTATTTATGATCTATAATCACTTTAGAAACTATAAAAACACATTACATCTATCGTTTCCTCTATTAACATTACCTATACTTCTGCATCTTTGCCTTTTATTTGAAATTCTTTTGGATTAACCTTTATTACTGGAATGTATCTTAATGCATGGGTACAAAAGGTAGATTCACTCTACCCCTTTGTATCTTTAACTATATGAGATCTTTTAATGTTTTCTTTCTTTAGTAAATCTTTAATAGAACTAATCATTTTCTTAGAACCTATAATAAAATAATTACCTTCATTTTTATATTAATTAGAGAATTCTTTAATCTCTTTTGTAAAGTATTCTCTATTTTTTATATATTCTATAGTAATATGAGAATCTCTTTTCAATTTATCAAATTCCTCTTTATATAGATATTCTTCATTACTATCACTATAAAATAATCTTACTATTCTAGGGATTTCTGTATTACCTTCTACCAATTCCTTTAATACCACCCTATAAGGAGTAATACCTATTCCCCCTGCTATCATTATTGTTTGTTTTAGTAATCTACATCCATACTTCCTTATAATCTTCAATAAAATTTATAATGGTTCTAGGTTTTCTTCCCAGTATCTTTTCTGATGTATTCGTAACATGATTAGCCATACCAAGCTTTGTGGTAAGATATAATACTGACATTACTGTTGCAAATTCTTTTTTTGTTCCCCTACTAATCATTTCTTTTCTAAATTTCAGTAATCCGGGATTAGAATATATTATTTCTCTACCTAATATTTTACTCATTTTATCAGCTACATAGTAATAATCAATAGCTTCGGGACCAGTTAAAGTATACGCTTCATTTAAGTGTCCATCTTCTATTAAAGTTTTTCCGATGATTTCCCCTATATCACGAGTATCTATAAAGCTAACTCTAGCTTTCCCCGAAGGAATGAATAGGTCATTGTTCTCTCTAATATCTTCAGTATGAGTAGTAGATAAATTTTGCATAAAAAAGCTTGGACGAATAAAGGTATAAGGAATCCCGGAGTTCACAATAGCTTTTTCAATTTTATAATGGGGAGGAAAAGGATTTTTTTCTACTCCTAATAAAGATAAAAATACAATTTGCTTTATTTTTACTTCTTTACAAGAAGTTATAAAAGGTTTAAATATTCCTTCAACATCAGTTAATTGTGGAGGACGAATTAAAAATACTTTTTCTATTCCTGATAAAGCCGATTTATAAGTTGATAGATCTTCCAAATCTAATTTTACAAAAGTGAGATTTGGATATTTTTTTTCATATTTATTAGGACTTCTAACTCCTGAGACAAATTGAACCCCTTCTTCCTTTAAATATTCAAAAACTGCACTTCCTACATTCCCAGAAATTCCTGTTAATAAAATTTTACCCATTATTATTCCTCCACTTTTTCCACTATTCTTAATAGATATTTTTTAATATCCTTAATTTCATTTTCTTTAAAATCACCAAATATTTCATTGTTCAACTTATCCGATGTAGCTCTTAAATCTTTTACTAAATCAATAGTTTCATTTGTTAGTTTTAAATAAGCTGAACGCTTATCTTTTGGATTATCTAGCTTTTCTAAAAATCCATTTTCTTCGAGTCTGTTTATTATTCCTGATATAGTAGGTCTATCAGAGCTTAAACGACTAGAAATCTCTGCTGATGTTATTTTGCCATTTTTAAATGCTATTTGATTTAATACTGAAAATTGTGAAGCTGTAACTTTATATTCTTTTAATTCTTTATCTAAGCTATTTTTTAAATGCCTTGATACCTTAATTAAAATATAAGATAAATTTTCCATTATATGTCCTCCTTTTGTTAGTGTGCTTATTATAAGTGTACTAACTATATATATATTTGTCAATTATTTAGTTAAATTACTAATAAAATATTGTGAATTTTAATCTTAATTCTGGGAAAAATATTAAGGCTAAGATAGGAGGTGAATATAATGAAAAATAATAATAACAAAAATAATAAAAATAGAATGAAAAATGATAATAAAAATGATAACTTCAATTTAGAAATGGCTAATGAATTTGATTTTAATAATAATAATAATAATAAGAAGAAAAACAATAATAAAAACAATAAATAACTTAAAATTAATAAAAGGCCTATCATATAGTTAGATAAGCCTTTTTTCTGTATTCGAATAGTTCACCCGATATTGATATGAACTTGTTAAAGATAAAAATATTAATAAGACGAAATCAATGCATCCTCTATCGCCTTCAATATAACTATACTACTTCCAGTAGCACCTGAAATAGTATCTACCTCTAAGCTCTGTTCTTCAATAACTGAACCTGTTATAACTTCTGCTTTTTTTCCTTTGCCATATTTATGTTCAATAAATATAATATCAGTAATATTATTTTCTTTTATAGTAACTTCCACAATAGCACCTACCGTTTCATTGACATAGTATTTACCTGTATACGTACCATCATTTATTTTAGATAAATCTATTTCTTGAACCTCTATACTACTTACTTCTTCACTAAAATCTTCAAGTTTAGAACGAATACTTAAAACAAATCCCCCTGATATTACTAATACTACCACTAATATTAATAATAATATTTTCTTTACTTTATTATATCTCTTCATTATTAACCTCCTTCCTAATATTTAACACTGTTAATATTATTATCAACTATAAATTATTTTTTGTAAATACTTTTCAGGAAATTAATTCTTATATATAAAATATCTTTATAACACTAATTGTCTTCCTATGTTTTCTCTAGCCTCTAGCATTTATACTTATCATCAATTTAGAATTTATATTAACTAACTTTTTTTAGGCAATAAAAATAGTACCTTCTAAAGAAGGTACTATTTAACTACATATACTCATTTTATTTATTTTCTATAAATTGAATTTTTAATCCATTAGGATCCTTTACATAGAAAAACCTAGTATAAGGGTTGGGTTGAAATGGTCCACTATGAATTTCTATACCTTTTTCTTTAACATATCTAATCATATCATCAACTGAATCCACTTCAAATCCTAATGAAATATCTTCACCTACATTTATTTCTTTATCATTTTCATCATAGATTAATTCAACTTTAGTTTCTCCATTTCCTAAAAATGCTATTTCCATACCTGGACCTGCCTTAAAGTTTCTATCAATAGTTAACCCTATTATTTCTTGATAAAATTCCAAAGATTCATTCATATTATTTACCTTTAATGTACTCCAACAAAACTTCATTATTCCACTCCTTTATTTACTAGTCTTATATGTATTTTATTAGATGTAGTATACCATATTCTTATTTATTCATATCTCTTTTTCAATATTGTTTATAAGCAAATATTAAAAATATCTTAAAATCTAGATTTCAATCATTTCCCCTACAGCTAGTATTTTCACTTTTGTATCTTTAACACCATTACTAAATTCTTTAGGATTAGCTTTTATCACTGGAAATGTACTATAATGCATGGGAATAACTAAGTTAGGTTTTATGAAATCTACTGCTCTTACTGCATCCTCTATATCCATGGTAAAATTCCCTCCTATAGGAATTAATGCTACATCAATTTTTTCGTACTCTAACAACTTCATATCCATAGTAAGTCCAGTATCCCCTGCATGGTAAACCTTCTTTCCATCTATCTCAATTACAAATCCACAGGGATTACCACCATCCATAAAAAATTCTCCATTATATACTCCAGATCCATGTAAAGCAGGGGTCATCTTAACCCTTCCAAATTCAAATGATCTCCTTCCTCCTATATGCATAGTATGTACATTTAAACCATCATCAGTTAAATACTGACCAATCTCGAAATTGCATATTACCATTGAATTATTATCCTTTGCAATTTTCACTGTATCTCCTAAGTGATCTCCATGTCCATGAGTAACAAAAATATGAGTTATATTTTTTAGCTTATCCACGCTTATACCACTATTTGGATTCCCACTGATAAATGGGTCAATTAAAGCTTTTATTTCTCTACCTTCAACCAAAAAAGCAGAATGCCCCAGATACTTAATTTTCATTTTATAATCATCTCCTAATATATTAAATATACACCTTATTATATCAAAATATTGTTATAATTTAATGCTTAAATTTTTTCAAATAACACAAATGATGACATTTATAAGAGTCCTGGCTCTTATAAATGTCATCATTATAATATACATAAATTTGCTAATAACAAATAACAGGAGTACCAACTTTAATATTATTGTAAATAGCCTTCGCTACATTATGAGGTGAGTTTATGCAACCATGAGAACCATTTGTCTTATATATATCTCCCCCAAAGGTGCTTCTCCAGCTGGCATCATGAATTCCTATCCCTCCATTAAAAGGCATCCAATAAGTAACAGGGGCAGCATAATCCGCACCTCTCAATACAACGTTCTTTGCTTTATGTTTCAATTTATAAATACCTTTAGGTGTTGTATGACCTGCTTTTACATTACCTGTAACAATATCTCCATGTACTATTAAGGTACCATTTTTATAAAACCATATGTGCTGATTGGCCAGATCTATTTCTACATAGGTATTTCCAATATCATTGCTACCCTTGGAATATGTATTTTGGCTATATATCGGTTCTTTCGTTATAGTCTTTCCTTCTTTTATAGCTGAAATTAAACTTTCTATTTCTTTAGTCTTATTAATAGCCTTTCCATAATCACCTCGACTAACTTTTATAGTTTTACCGGAAGATGTGGTGAAGGTTCTTGATGTTCCAACTGTATTAAATTTTTTAGCAAGCTCATCTATATATTCTTTTACCTTTTCATCATCAAGGGTAACTTCATAATCTTCTCCCATTATAATCCATTTATTTATTATTGATCCATCTACAACTTCTTTCCGATTACCAGAAGTATATGTGATTTTTGAGGATATATATTTATTAAGAGTATTTTTAGTTTCAATAATCTTTTTAGACTTTGAATTATATTCAGGTTTGACATAGCAATCTACTAATTCTAAATCTATTTCAGTTACTTCATTAAGTATCGAATCTGTTACATGAGAATATAATATATCCTTATCTACCTGGTTGCCAAGAATTTCTTCTACAATGATATAGCTATTATTATCATATTTAAGACCTGGACTTTTAGGTTCAATAATATTATTACTATTAAAACAAGAAAGATTATCTATCCTTTCTTTCAATAATTTTTCATCATATGTAAATCCTACATCTATTTTATGTTCTTCTTTAGTAAGTAGAGCTGTAATCCATTTAAAAGGATTTTGACTATCTTTAAAATTCTTTAAGTCATTTTCTGACCTATATCTTAATCCTATTTCATCAGCTTTTACTTCTTCAACTTTTCCCCCACGTTCTTTTATATTTAATGTATAACTCTGAATCTCCGATGACATTACTTCTTTTGCTTCTTCTAAGGTTTTCCCTGAAACATTTATTCCATTAATTTCGCTATTGAAATAAAAATGTTCAGTATAGTATCTTACCATACAAAAATAAATTACAAGTAAAGTACAAACAAAAGTCACAATACCTATAATAACTTTCTTTCGTTTTTTTATAAATCTTGTTATAGGTTTTTCTTTTGACATTTCCTCATCTTCTTCTGTGGGTTCTTCTAATTCTTCTTCATCTATTTCTTCTGTGTGCTCCTCTAATTCTTCTTCATCTATTTCTCCTGTGGGTTCCTCTAATTCTTCTTCATCTATTTCT
>NZ_WSFT01000049.1 GCF_016820655.1 Anaeromonas frigoriresistens | reverse complement strand
TATTATTTCTCCTATATAAAAAAATAATAGGTGTGGACGAGCCAATGCAAAAAGTCGTTTCGGGAAGGGATATATTTCGCTTATATAACCTTTGTCGTCAGTGGGGAGGGAGAACGCCATACCCACTATAAAAAATCTTCGGTTCGGGGGAACAACACCGGTTGAGAACTGGAAGTCATCAGAGCGGGGACGGTGATTCGCAAAGACTTCTACTAGGGCATGAAAAAACCTAGCTGTAAGCGAGTACTAAGAAACCTCAGTTAGTCCTAAACGGGCATATCTAAGTACACAGGTATCGCAAGTAAAATCTTGTATTTTACCTTGCAACAGGATACCTGTGTCCAAATTTCCTAGTTGAACCTGCCGAGCATATCCTCTGTGTCCCTTGGTTTCAAGTCTTTTTTCGAAAAAAATATTAAATATTTGAATATGTGAAGATAAAGAATACAAAAACATTTAAGACCAAAGGGAAACCTTGGGATAGGGAACGTAACGTAGTGAAGTGAGTCTTTCCAAGGTGAGCCGCGGTAGCACAGGAAGGGGTGAAGCGACCAGCGGGAGCGAGGGGAAACGCGTTGGAAGTTTCCCCTGGATCATTCCTAAAGTTAAATACCTTACCTTAGCTTTTATTATTTACATTGCCTTGTTTTAGCTGGTTTTAAAAGTATGTTATTATATAAATAAGAGCTCTTACGTAATACGTAATTCAGACGTAAGAGCTTACGTCTGAATTACGTATATTAAGGGGTGTTAGATAATGGATAGAGTACAGTATTCTATTAAGGAAGTATCTGAACGGTTAGATATTTCCTATAGAACTTTACATTATTATGAAAAGAAGTTTAACCTTCAGATCAATAGAGATAAATCAGGAAATAGAATTTATACGGATGAGAATATTGATGTATTAGAGAAGATATTGGACTTTAAATCTAAGGGCATGTCATTAGATGGAATTAAAACTTTATTTATAGAAAAAGGCATTTTAGAAGATGAAAAAAGTGACCTTGTAGTATTAGATGAAGTTTCACTTGATATTAAAGAAAATCTTATTAATGAAATTAGGTTAGCAGTTTCTAAGGAACTTAAAGGAACTAATGAAGCTTTAGAGAAGGTACTTGAAGATAATAAGAGCTTACGTGATGAGTTACGTAGTATTAAAAGACAGAATGAAGATCACTACAGTAAAATAGATAAGAGATTAACTGAATGGAGAAACAACAGTGAAAAACCGTGGTGGAAAAAATTATTTAAATGATATACAAGTATGTTGAATATCTAATGGACTGAGCTGAATTTTAGATGTTTTATAAAAGAAAAGAGGAATTAGTTTGGAAGATAAACTAGTAAATAATTTGATTGAAAATCTGATTAAAATAAAAGAAAATCAATTAAACTCTAATAAAATAACTGAAGAAAAATGTTTAAAAGATTTAGAAGATCTTGATGTTGAAAATATATTTAAGGATTATATAGATGAAATTTTAAAAGATACTTTTAAAATTTATAAAAATAACATGTATCAAATTGCAATGGAACAGAGAATTGAAACAGATGAATTTATAGCTAGAAATGAACAAAAATGGGGAAAAGGCTTTGTAGCTTCTGAAACACTCTACGTTATGGTTATAGAAGCTGCTGAATTATATGGTGATTATTTAAGTAAATTAAATAATCCTGAAGATGAGAAATTAAAAGCGGATAAACAATATACCTATTTAACTTTAAAATATATACACGGAAGAGTATGTCAACAGTATTTAGAAGTATTACATTTAATAAAAGCTGGATTTGCAGATGGAGCATATGCTAGATGGAGATCAATTTATGAATTATCTATAATAGCTAATTTTATTAAAAAATATGGAGAAAAAGTAGCTAAAGCATTTTTTGAATCTCAGAATACTGAAGATAGATATAATTGGGCAAAGTCAGCAGATTGTTTTTCTAATACCTCCAAAAAGTATATAAACTTTAATGATATACAAAATAAGTGTGAATTTATTAATAACCAGTGGAGAGAACAATATAAAATAGCTAATCAAGTAATACATGGTTCATCTCAAGGAACATTTAATCGATTAGGTATGAAGAATGATTCTGATATAATAGCAGCAGGACATTCAGATTATGGAATTGCTTTACCTGCTATGCAAGCAGCTATATCTTTAAATATTATAACTAGTCAATTTTTATCTATTTTTAGCTATTCACAAGTAATGATACATATAAAAACTATAAATAAGTGGGTTGATTTAATAAGAAAATATTATACAGATATAGAAAAAAATATCTTTCAAGATAATATTTAAGTTTTACATACTATAGCTTTTATAAACTAAACTATATATCAAAAAATAGATATATATGGTAAAATTTAAATTATAATATGAATGAAGATCATTGATAATTTAATATAGTTGACGTACTACATTTGTATCCTTCGCAGATGTTTCTTGATTGGTTATCAGGAGTATAAGGGTAAAAGCCGTAGAAGGTGTCTTGAAAGTACGAAGTAAGCAGTTTATATTTTAAAACTGTAATATAAGGTTACTGATACACGCCAGAAATCAGAAATCGTTTAGAAGTCTTTGCCAGGACCATAGATTGTTAAAACCAAACAATTGATAATTGAAGAAGCAAAGTATACTTGCCAGGATCTAATTATATATTAGGGAGCTGTACTTCTAATAAGGTGACAACTCAAGCCTGAACGTTGTGTAAAAAAAGACATATTTAAACATTGGACTTGAATTTAATATTTTATTTAAGTAAAGAACAAAATTAGAGTGAAATTAATCTGTAAGCATGAAAAGACAAGGGGAAATTTGTATGAGTGTTAAAAGAGGAGATATATATTATGCCGATTTAGGATATAGTTTTGGTTCTACTATTAGAGGGAAAAGACCAGTAATAGTACTACAGAATGATATTGCAAACAAGTATGCACCTACAGTTATAGTTGCACCTATAAGTTCAAATTTTAATAATCCTAAAATACCAACACAGGTTAAAATTGAAGCAAATCAATCAGGATTAAAAGTAGACAGCGTAATATTATTAGAACAGGTAAGAGTTATAGATAAACATAAACAGCTACTTGATCAAAAAATTAGTAGTGTTGATGAATCATTTATGGTAGAAGTTATGGATGCATTGAAAATTGCAGTAGCAGGAGATAAATTTGAACTAAGTAATGATAAAACGTTAAATAAAAAAACTCTTAAAAGTAAGGATATAAAATACGATAATTCTGAAAAAATGTATAAAAGTTTTTACAATTTACTGGAAAATCATACGGAATCAATAAGAAATTTAGAAGGTAAGTTTGATGGTTCAAATTCAATTAAAAGTAAAATAAAAGATTGGATTTTTGGAGGGATAATAGGTGCATTATTTAGTGTAATATTAACATTATTTTTATAATTGAATAAATCAGTAATAATAAATTATTAACAATACTTAATTTATAAAAATTCATATTGAGTAAAACTGGAAAAAGTATATCCTAAAATTAAAGTATAAGGAGATTTTTATGAAAACATTAGAAGATTTAAAAAAAATGAAAAATACACCTTGTCCACCTTTTTCAGATGCTTATACATTCCTTATTATGAAATTAGAAGATAATATAATTGGAAAATTAAATGGAGAAAAAAGGAATGAAGCTTTATTATCTGAATATGATGAAGCCTCAAAAACACAGATATTAATAGACTTAGAATATCAATTAGAAAAAAACAAGTTTTAAATTTAAATATGATAAATAGGAGTTTGTCAAAATTCATATTATGACAAACTCAGAAAAACTTACATACATATTGATATTACTAGGATAGAGTAGAATTTCTACTTTATCCTTTTTTATTTTTCTCTTTTGAGTTTGTCATAAATGATGATATAATATCAATATGACAAATTCATAAAAAAAGAATAAGAGACTAGGAAAGTTATTGTAAAAATAAAATAAGTTTGCCAAAAGGCAAACTTAACTTTTAAAGATTATTAATTTTTTAGTTCCTACTAAGGCTAGGACTCTCCAATTTTATAGATCCCTACTGAGGCTAGGGTGCTCCGATTTTTTAGTCCTTACTATGGCTAAGGTGCTCCAATTTTATAATATCCTACTAAGGCTAGGATGTTCCGAATTTAGATCTTTTATTCTTTCTTATTTATATTATATTACTTTATTTTCAGTTATTCAAGGGTGAGAAATTTGAATAAAAAAATCTATTAATATGACTGATTGATAGACTGAAAAGACAAAATTCAATAAATATAAATTAAAATATTTTTATGAAAGGAGACATTTATATAATATATTTTTGATGAAAAAGAGCTCCAAGATTTAATTAGTTTATTTGTAATGAATGATACATAATGAAGCTCAAAAATTATAAGAAAAATATTTTATTGAATGAAAAGTAAATGTAATTTAGTAAAGAAACTATTTAAAAAGAATATATCGCAAGAGATATTTGACTATATCTGTAGTATATCTCTGCTATATCTACACTATATCTAACTCTAAAAAAATGACACCTCTAGGAACTCAATAGGCACAGCCTATTTGCACACTTTCAAAAAAAGTGGCACCGAGTTCCCTTATGCTCTTTACTAAAATACCTGTATTTTTAAAATTTTATATTTTTATAGACATATTAATAAGAAATATATCTATAAAAATATGGAGACGGAATTAATAAAGAAATAGAAAAGATAGATAGATAAGTCTATATTAAATATTTTTTACTAAAGTTATAAGGAGGTCAATTATGAAATCTGTTGATCCAATTAGAGATATAAAAAAGGTTAATGCAATGAAAACTTATTTAAGAGGTAAGGATATTAGAGATTATACTATGTTTGTTTTAGGAATAAATATTGCTTTAAGAATTTCGGACCTACTTCAGCTTAAATGGGGAGATGTTTTAAAAGAAAATAAAAGGACTTTTAAGGATATTTGTATTATGGAGAGTAAGACCAGGAAGGAAAGGAAAATTAAGCTAAATATGACCTCTAAAAAGGCTCTAAGAGAACTTTTAGATAGCTTGGACATCTATGACATGGATACCTATATATTTAAGTCTAGAGAGGGAAATATGAAGCCTATATCTAGGCAACAAGCTCTTAATATTTTAAAGGGTGCTGCTAAGTCTGTAGAAGTAAAAGATAACGTAGGAACTCATACTTTAAGAAAGACTTGGGGCTATCATGCTTGGAAAAAAGGATTTAGTTCGGCTCTTATTATGGAGACTTTAAATCATAGCAATTTAAATGTAACTAAGAGATATTTAGGAATTCGCCAGGATGATATTAATCATCTTTATGATAGTTTAAATATATAGAAAAACTAGATAGATACTAACTGTTAGTATCTATCTAGTTTTTCTCAATAGAATACTTTGAAATATTATAGATGTATTCTAAAATAGAATCTAACTTTATATTGAATTTTTCAACGATCTTAATAAATATCATTGCAAATGCTTTAAAAATAAAGTAACCTATGATAACTCCAACGAAGTTTAAAATCACATCATTTATATCGATATATCTATAGGTATAACCTAAAATTAATGATATTATTAGCTGAGTTAACTCTATGATAACTCCAAAAAATATTCCATATGAAAGCAACTTTTTTTTCGAAATTTTAGTTATATATGATATTCCAAAACCAAAAGGTATAGATAAAATTATATTAAGTAATATTTGGTTATGCAATAGATATTCCATAGATTTAAAATTAAAAGGTATTAAATTTACACCATTTAAAAAAGTAGTTTCTCTACTCATTACTTCCCTCATAAAAGGATCTAATGGTATAGGAAATATTGTATACTTTAATACACCTATCAAGTAAATGAAAAAGATACTAAAAAATATAAGGTATACATTTGTAACTCTTTTTTTCTTTTTAATATAAATTAAAGATAAAAATAATATTACTAAGCTAATTGTCATCGTTAGTTTATCAAAATCTACCATATATTATCCTCCTATAATTGATAGAGTTGCATATATCTCTTAAGAGATATATGCAACTCTTAATTTAAAAATAGTAGTTGATTTTAATTATTTTTGAGAGTTCCACTTCCTTTTGTATTCCATCCATCATCTTCAACAGTATATATGACTAAGTAATATTTTCCTGCAGGTTGTTCTCCCCAAGAACCTGACACTGATCTAGAGCTATAAAGAGTAGAAGATGGTGTTCTAGATGTTGAACCTACACTTCTATCTATAGACCAATCTTTAGATTCTTTAACTGAAAAATATATTGTATAAGGTGAACTTACTGCTCCACCATCTTTTGAATATGCATATACATCTCCAGATAAAGACATGTCACCAGCAGTTAAGTCATAAAATTCTCCATTTGCATCACCATCTACTACTCGATAATTCATGGTAAAACTCCAATAGCCTGTACTAGAAGCAGCGTAAACAGGGGCAAACATAACAGCTAACATAAACACCATTAAACTAAGACTTAATAATTTTCTTTTCATAATATATCCTCCTTTTAAAATTAAATATATTTACGTGCGCACACTTACATAGTAACACTATCAACTCGATAAAAATGTCGAAACATGGCAAAAAACAGTATATATTATCTATTCTTACATAAATAGGAATTTAGTACTATATTTAATATTCCAATAATGCATAAATATTTGTTGAAATCTCAAAGTAATAAGGATACAATAGTATTAAGTTTAAAAATATTACATATAAGAAATAAAAAATTACATAAAAAAAAACCGACTTCTGTCGGTTTCGGAGCTTCAGTTCTTTTAATATGTTACCAGCATATTAAAAGTACTTCAGGTAACAACGATACCTAGAAGCAATAGGACAAGCCTACAACCAAAGCCTTATTTTTAAATATACCCCAATTATATCAAAGTTATAGGGGTAAGACAAGGTAAATACATAAAATTTGGTTATAGGAATTTTAAGGAATTTTAAGCCCTAGGTATCGTATACCTAGGGCATTTATAATGCCTTTTTGAATCTCTGAAAGGTGTTTTTAAGCTATTATTTCTCCTATATAAAAAAATAATAGGTGTGGAC
>NZ_WSFT01000004.1 GCF_016820655.1 Anaeromonas frigoriresistens | reverse complement strand
GCTTACTTCTTTCAAATTTAGCCTTACCCATTATAATTCCTCCTTAATATTATATATTATTTAAGTAAACTGTACCGGGTGTTTCTTGAAAAGGAAACACTATATTGGAGCCCATGACCGGGATTGAACCGGTGACCTCTTGCTTACCATGCAAGTACTCTACCTACTGAGCTACATGGGCACTTAAAACTACTGTTAATTATTGTACTATGTAAGAATTTTATTGTCAATAGATAAAATTGTTAAATTCTAGGCCTCTTTAAGCTCTAATGATCTTTCTAACTTTCTTTTTACTCTCTGTAAGGCGTTATCTATAGATTTAACATGCCTTTCCAAATCCACTGCTATTTCTTGATAGGACTTCCCCTGCAAATAAGACATCAATACTTCCCATTCTAAGTCGCTTAATATTTCGCCAATTTTTGCTTCCATTCTATTTAATTCTTCACGACTTATAATGAGCTCCTCTGGATCAGTAATTTTAGCTCCTGATAATACATCCATCAATGTTCTATCAGAATCCTCATCATATATAGGCTTATTTAAAGATACATAGGAATTTAAAGGAATATGTTTCTGCCTAGTAGCTGTTTTAATTGCAGTAATAATCTGTCTAGTTATGCAAAGTTCAGCAAATGCCCTGAACGAAGCCAGCTTGTCCTCTCTAAAATCCCTAACAGCCTTATACAAACCTATCATACCTTCTTGAATTATGTCTTCTTTATCTGCTCCTATTAAAAAATAACTTCGAGCTTTAGCTCTTACAAAGTTTTTATACTTTTTTATAAGGTATTCTAAAGCTTGAGCATCCCCGTCCTTAGCTTTCTTTACTATCTCTTCATCTTCCATAAAGTGATAATCAATAGTGTATAATTCAGAAAGTTTCTTTTGTACTGTTAACCCCACAAATATCGCCTCCAGATAATCGTTGAAAATCTCAGACTTACATACTCATTATATATGAATGATAACATTACAGTCAAGAAATTTACTGATTTCTTCTCATTTTTTCAAATTTTTTCAAAATTTCTTTATCTAACCTACCACTTAGTAAATCATCTTCTTCTCTGGTCGTTTTCTTACTTTTCTGTCTTTTTATTGCTCTTTTAACGTTATTTACTTCAATTTCTAGTTCTCTAGCTGATATCCTTGTCCCACCTCTGCCTAAAACAACTTGCTGCTCTACCCAGTCAGATGTAGCTACCCTTACAGTTTTGTTTCTACCCATAGAGTCTAATTTATTCTCTATATAACTATCAGCGGTTTGCCTTTCTTTTGTATATACAACTGTTAGACCATATACTCTTTCTTCTTTTTGATTGCTTCCTTTCACTAGGTGGGCATCAAACACTATGATAACCTCAATTCCAGTAAAAGATTGATACTCTGCCATAGTTTCAATAAGCTCAGATCTTGCAGAATCTAAGCTTATTTTACTAATAGATTTTAAGCTCTGCCATCCATTAATGATATTGTAACCATCTACAAAAAGATATTCTTTTTTCTTTGCACTCATTTTATTTTTTCATTCCCCGCTGTCTTAATACATCATACATAATAATCGATCCAGCTACAGATGCATTAAGGGAGGAAACATTACCTTTCATTGGTATTCTAACTAGTACATCACATTTTTCTTTAACTAATCTACTCATTCCACTACCTTCACTCCCGATGACTACACCAATAGGTCCAGTTAGATTAGTATTATAATAATTTTCTTCACCAGACATATCAGCTCCATATATCCAAATCCCCTTTTCTTTTAATACATCTATTATACTAGCTATATTTGGAACCTTTACTACGGGCATATATTCTATTGCCCCAGCAGAAGTTTTACCTACAGTTGCAGTTAATCCAACAGAGCGTCTTTTAGGAATAATAATACCATGAGCCCCTACACATTCTGCAGTTCTCATAATAGATCCTAGATTATGGGGATCTTTAATTTCATCTAAAATAATAATAAAAGGATCTTCTTCTCTCTCTTTTGCTATTTTAAGTATATCTTCTAAATTCTTGTAACTATGGGAAGATACTAAAGCAATTACTCCTTGATGAGACTGAGTATCAGCCATAGATTGCAGCTTATTTTTATGGACATACTGAGTTACTATGCCTCTATCTTTAGCTATTTGTTTAATTTTAATTATGGATCCAGATTTGTTTCCTTCTTCTATAAATATCTTTTCTATATCTCTTCCAGCTTTCAGAGCCTCCATAACAGGATTTCGTCCTTCTATATATCCCGTATTATCCATATTATTCCCTCCTCAGTGTTCCTTCGTTTTCTATAATCATGCTAAATATTTCCTCTATTCTATTCTGTCTTTTTAATAGATATAAATAACCCACTAAAGCTTCAAAGCCTGTTGCATACCTATAATCAGTTATGTTTGCATTTTTAGGTACAGTACCTGATTTTGTATTTCTTCCTCTTTTAACTATTGAGACTTCTTCCTCAGTTAGTTTATCCATTATTTCATGAATTATATTAGATTGCGCCTCTGCTTTCACAAACCCAATAGCTTTTTTATGAAGATCATTTACAGACACCTTTTTATTTTCTAAGAGGTGAGTTCTGATAAAAACCTCATAAACAGCATCTCCTACATAGGCCAGTTGAAGAGGAGAGAGCATACTCACCTCTCTAACTGTCCAATCTCTCTTTTCTAATTCTTTATTATCTACATTTGTTTTTTCCATTTGGTACCTTCCTTAGTATCTTCTAATATGATACCTTTTTCTTTTAAACTATCTCTAATTTCATCAGCTAATGCATAGTCTTTATTATTTCTTGCATCTATCCTTTTTTGGATAAGATTTAATATTTCCTCTTCCAATATTTCCTCACCTTTGTATAATAAGCCCATTATATTACTTAATTCCATTAATATATCATAAGTGAATTTTATAACTTCCTTAGGCGTATCTGCATTTAAGTTAGTATTGGAATACTTGATTAGTTCAAATATTTTCGATAGTGCATCTGCGGTGTTTAAATCATCTTCCATACTTTGTATAAATTTAACTTTAAATTCTTTAATATCATCTATAGTGTTGTTATCTTTTTCTTGTAAGTTCTTTTCCTTAGAATTATCTAATATATATTTTAAATGATTTTTACCATTATAAAGTCTTTCAAGACCATTTTTAGATTGATTTAAGATATCTCTACTAAAGTTTATAGGACTTCTATAATGACTAGATAAAATAAAGTACCTTACTACCTCTAAATCATATTCTTTACTAACTCCTCTTACAGTAAAGAAATTAGCTTTTGATTTAGACATTTTTATATCTTCTACATTTATCATTGCATTATGAAGCCAATAATTAGCAAAAGGTTTACTCGTCAAACTTTCACTTTGAGCTATTTCATTCTCATGATGAGGGAATTCTAAATCATGCCCTCCTGCATGGATATCTATAGTATCTCCTAAATATTTTCTTGCCATTACAGAACATTCTATATGCCATCCTGGTCTTCCTTCACCCCAAGGACTTTCCCACGCAGGTTCTCCTTCTTTTTTGCTTTTCCATAGGGTAAAGTCAATTGGATTTCTTTTTTCTTCATTTACTCCTATTCTTGCTCCTGATTCTAATTGTTCTATATTCTTATTAGATAATTTTCCATAATTCTTTACTTTACTAATATCGAAATATACATCTCCATTAACACTATAAGCATATCCTTTTTCTTCTAATTCTTTTATAAACTCTATTATTTCTACAATGTTTTCAGTAGCTCTAGGATGTATAGTCTCCCCCTCTAATAAGTGTAGATTTTTTGCATCTTGATAATATTCTTCTATAAATGTGTCTGCAATTTCTTTAACTGTTTTATTCTCTTCTTTTGCTTTAGTTATCATTTTATCATCTATATCAGTAAAGTTAACAAGATATTCTACATTATACCCCTTAGATTTTAAATGCCTTCTCATTACATCAAATATTATTAATGGTCTTGCATTACCAACATGAATATAATTATATACTGTAGGTCCACATACATACATTGTAACCTTATCCTTGTTAATTGGATTAAATTCTTCTTTTTTTCTTGTTAATGTATTATATAATTTCATTTTCCATCCTCCTTATTATTTAATTTTTCTTCTAACATTCTTATTCTATTTTGCATACATGTTAATTGATCAGATATAGGGTCTGGTAATTTCACTTGATCTAAGTCAATATCTTCTATAGATGTGACTTTACTTCTTATAACTACTCTTCCTGGTACACCTACTATTGTAGCATAACTTGGTACTTCTTTTAATACAACAGCTCCAGATCCTATCTTTGCATGATCATGTACTTTAAAAGGACCTAACACCTTTGCTCCACTACTTATTACCACATTATTCCCTATAGTAGGATGTCTCTTTCCACTCTGTTTCCCTGTTCCGCCCAAGGTAACTCCTTGATATATAGTTACATCATTACCTATTTCGGCAGTCTCTCCAATTACTACTCCCATCCCATGATCTATAAATACTCTCTTCCCTATCTTAGCTCCAGGATGAATTTCTATTCCTGTGAAAAATCTAGTAATCTGAGATATTATTCTAGCAATTAAAAAAAAGCCTTTACTATGTAACCAATGGGCTATTCTATGAGATAGCATAGCGTGTAACCCTGGGTAACATAATATTATTTCAAAAATACTTTTTGCAGCGGGATCTCTTTCATGTATAGTTTTTATATCTTCCTTAATACCTCCAAACATTACCCTCATCCTTCTTTCTACTACTTAAATATATTAAATTCTTATAAACATCTCTTTTCTTCTGCAATTTTTTTTATAAAAAAATAAACCGTCTCTATAATTATAGAGACGATTTATTCGCGGTTCCACTCTAATTGAACTGTAAAGTTCCTCTTAAAAGCTATAACGGAGCCACCGGCTTACTCTACTGAGCTTTCAAATAAGCAGTTCAAAGGTGCATTTTCAATCTAAACTTACCATAATCCCTTTCAGCCAGGAGGATTATTCTCTATAGGTGTTTTTAGATTTACTTTTCCTTTTCAACACTTTTATTTATTTAAAATATTATTTTCTACATATTGTATGCGATTAAGTATATTTTGTTTACCTAATACTAAAATTATACTTACCATTTCTGGACCGTGTAGCTGACCTGTTAGTATTGCTCTTATAGGCATAAAAAGGTTTTTCCCCTTAACCTTGGTTTTCTTTTGAATCTTTTTGATAACTCCTGCTGCAAATTCTTCATCTATTTCTTCAATTTCTTCTAATTCTTCTCTAAATGCCGCTAGTAAACTAGGTACCTGTTCACCTTTTAAAGTATCCACTACTTCATCATCTTCAGGAGATACTTCAGAGTCAAAATATAGTTCTACTTTCTCTGTTATTTCTGCAATATAGGATAAGTTCTCTTTAACAGTAGATACCATCGTTTTAATCCAATCATATCTATCTTCTACATCTTTATCACTAATATAATTAGCATCAATTAGATATGGTATAGCTAGATTTGTTATTTTTTCAAGACTAGCCTCTCGTATATACTGCCCATTTATCCAATTTAGTTTATCCTTATCAAATACTCCTCCAGCTTTAGAGACTCTATCAAAGGAGAATTCTTTTATTAGATCTTCCATAGAGAATATCTCTTCATTACTTTCAGGACTCCAGCCAACTAATGCTAAGTAATTATCTAAGGCTTCTGGAAGATATCCTTTGTCTTTAAAATCAGTTACAGATACATCTCCTTGTCTTTTACTTAATTTCTTTTTATCCTTGTTAAGTACTGTAGGAAGATGAACATATGTTGGAGCTTCCCAACCAAAAGTTTCAAACATAAATACATGTTTAGGAGTAGATGGAAGCCATTCTTCCCCTCTAACCACATGAGAAATTTCCATTAAATGATCATCAATTACTACAGCAAAGTGATATGTTGGGAATCCATCAGATTTCATTAGTACTTGATCATCCATGTCATTTGTATTTATAGTAACTTTTCCTCTAACTAAATCATTAAATTCTATATTTTTATTAGCAGGCAACTTAAGCCTAACTACATACTCTTCACCATTAGCTATTCTTTCTTTAGCCTCATGAATATCTATACTTCTACAATATCCGTCATATTTTGGAACTTTACCTTCAGCTTTTTGTTGTTCTCTAACCTTATCCAATCTATCTTTTGAACAGAAACAATAATAAGCATGACCCTTCTCTATAAGTTCATCAATATATTTTTTATAGATATCTAATCTCTCTGATTGCACATAAGGACCATATTCACCTTTTTGTACTACTTTACCATCTTCAACAAATACACCCTCATCATGTTTTATACCTGCCCATTCCATAGATTCTATGAGATTTTCAATAGCACCCTCTACAAATCTTGTTCTATCTGTATCCTCAATTCTCAATATATATTTCCCTTTAGTGTTTCTAGCAAATAAAAAATTATATAATGCTGTTCTTAAGCTTCCTATATGTACAAATCCCGTAGGACTGGGAGCAAACCTTACTCTAATATCACTCATTAATATACCCTCCATTGTTATATACTATTTTCTATATAATTGCCGATAGTCATTCTATTATAGTTAATTATTATATACCACATCTATGTGGGTATCAAGTATACATTTATATAAATCATATTACCCTCATCAATAGAAAGAAAACTAGTAGTATCAATATAATGTGAAGCACCCACCAATGTCCTGATAAAAAACTAAATTTATGAACTTTTTTCTTATTGTTTATTTTCAAAATAAATCCTCCTTACCTTAGCTTACTAACCATATTATCTGTTACTTAATGATTAATATTCTTTATAATTCTACTAAAAAAAACCCAGGATATCCTGGGTTTTCATTAAATGCGTAAACCTTGTCTTTCAAAAAGATTCTTAACATTTTCAAATACTTCATCAGTTTTTATGTTTTTCTTCTCTTCTTCTCCCCTTATGGAAAATTCAACTATACCATCTTTAGCATCTCTACCTACTGTAACTCTTAAAGGTATACCTATAAGCTCCGCATCAGTAAATTTAACTCCAGGTCTTTCTTTTCTATCATCTAATATTACTTCTATTCCTCTATCTAATAATTCTTCATAAAGTTTTTGACCTAATTCCATTTGATCTTCTTTTTTAGGATTTATTATAGTAACTATTACATGGTAAGGTGCCACAGATAAAGGCCATATTATACCTTTTTCATCATGGCTCTGCTCAACTATTGCAGCCATGGTTCTAGTTATACCAATACCATAAGAACCCATTACAAATTTTTGAGCTTTTCCATTTTCGTCAAGAAAAGTAGCATTTAGACCATCACTATATTTAGTTCCTAATTGGAATATATTACCTACTTCTATCCCTCTATCAATAGCTAACTCAGCTTCACATTTAGGACATTTATCTCCTAATTTCACCAATAACAAATCATCTACTTCTTCTCCAATAAAGTCTTCTGTATTAACATTTTTTATATGATAATCAGTTTTATTCGCTCCAATAATAAAGTTTTTCATATCCTTTATACGAGAATCCATTAAAATTCTTACATCTTGGTGAATACCTATTGGACCTGCAAATCCTACCTCTGCCCTAGTAACCTTCTTTATATTATCCTCATCTAATAATTCCAACTCATGTTCTGGAATATTTAAGTAATTTATAAGTTTAGTTTCATTTAGTTCTCTATCTCCTGGCAGAAGTACGGCTATGATATCTTCTTTGGCTTTATACAATAATGTCTTTACAAAGTTCGAAGCTTCGATATTGAAGAATTTCACAAGTTCTTCTATAGTCTTAGTATTAGGAGTATGAACTTCCTCCCTTTCTAATGAATAATTTACAGAACTTTTTACATCATATACCACCTGTGCCTTTTCATCAGTGGCGGAATAGTCACAGTCATTACAATATGCTATTGCACTTTCACCTACGTCACTCATTGCCATGAACTCATGAGAATCTCCGTTTCCCATAGCTCCAGCATCTCCTTCTACTACCCTAAAATCTAAACCGCATCTTTCAAAAGATTTTTCATAAGCCTTCCACATATCCATATAGCTAGTATTCATACCTTCTAAATCTTTATCAAAGCTATATGCATCTTTCATAATGAATTCTCTTGACCTCATAAGTCCAAATCTAGGTCTCTTTTCATCTCTATATTTAGTTTGAATTTGATATATATTCATAGGTAATTGTTTATAGGATTTTAATTCATTTCTGATAAGATCAGTGAATATTTCTTCATGGGTTGGTCCAAGACAAAATTCTCTACCATGTCTGTCATTAAGTCTAAACATCTCAGGTCCAAAGTCAGCCCATCTACCAGATTCTTCCCATAATTCTTTTGGTTGGATAGCTGACATTAAAACTTCTTGACTGCCTGCTCTATCCATTTCTCCCCTAACTATTTGTTCTATTTTATTAATTACTCTAAATCCTAAAGGCAAATAAGAGTATACTCCTGAAACTAGCTTCCTCATCATTCCTGCCCTTAATAACAATTGATGACTAGCTATCTCAGCCTCTGATGGAACTTCTCTTAATGTAGGCATATACATATTTGACATTTTCATAATTAAAACTCCCTTTCAATTATATTAGATTAATTTCCTGCAATAAAAAAACCGCCCCTAAAAAGGGACGGATTATTCCGCGGTACCACCCTAGTTGACCAAAAGGCCCACTTACACATATAACGGTCAACCCGTAGACTGTTAAGTCTAAGCTCAAGGACGGGTTCAATATTCAGAGGAATAAAAATCTCACAGCCAAGGATTTTCTCTCTTAAATTCATAAATATTTACTATTTCCTATCAATGCATTTTAATCTTTAATTTTAATATATATTACTAAACTTTATTTATATTGTCAATAAAAAGTATATCTAATACTTCTGTATTTATTATATCTTATTTATTTATTAATAAACATACTGCTTGAGAAGATATTCCCTCTTCTCTACCTTCAAATCCTAATTTTTCAGTAGTTGTAGCTTTAATATTTATATTTTCAATAGAGGTATTTAAAACCCCTGCAATTCTTTCTCTCATCTTTTCAATGAAAGGTGCCATCTTTGGCCTTTGAGCTACTATAACCGCATCTATATTACCAATATAATAATTCCTATCATTCATATTATTATAAACAGTCTTCAATAGATCCATACTATCTATATCTTTAAATTCCTCACTAGTATCTGGGAAGTGTTTTCCAATATCTCCTAGACCTAATGCACCCAATATACTATCCATTATAGCATGAATTAACACATCAGCATCAGAATGTCCTAATAATCCTTTGGAGTAATCTATTTTTACACCACCTATAATTAAGTCTCTATCTTCAACTAATTTATGAACATCATACCCTATACCAATTTTCATTACATCACCTCTATTTGATAAAAGCTTCTCCTATTATAACATCTTCTGGAGTAGTTATTTTTATATTTTTATAGCTTCCTATTATCATCTTTACACTATGTCCATAATATTCTACTAACATACTATCATCAGTAACCTCTATATCTTCTTCTATCCCTCTATTATAACAATTTAAAATTAATTCATATGAAAACCCTTGGGGTGTTTGTACTGCCCATAATCCTTTTCTATTAGGAGTACTTACAATAGTGTTGTCTTCTTTTACCTTTTTTATTGTGTCCTTTACAGGCACTCCAACAACTATTGCATTATTTTGTAGTGCTTCCTTTATTGCATCATTTATTATTTCATCTGTAACAAATGGTCTAGCTCCATCATGTATTAGAACTATACCTGTATTTTCACTAACTTTTTTCAATCCATTAAATACAGAGTCTCTTCTTTCATTTCCTCCAGCTACAACATCTTTAACCTTTTTAAATTTATACTTTTTTATAATATTTTCCTTACAAAAATCTATTTCATCTTCCTTGGCAACAATTATTATTTCATCAACATATTTATTATTATCAAATCGTTCAATAGTCCAGGCTAATATAGCCTTTCCTTTTAATTCAATATATTGTTTATTAATATCCTTATTCATTCTCTTACCCATTCCAGCTGCTGGAATAACTATCGAAACTTTCTTTGTATTATAAGACATCTTTTCACCTCAATATAATTATAACATAAGATAAAAAAACTACCTACAAGGCAGTTTTTTTATAACTATATAGCTTTAGAAAATATCTTTGGATTGACGTTTCTAATATCATCTGAAACAGTACTGAATTTTTCAAAGTTCTGAATAAAAGCTTTTGCTAATTCCCTGGCTTTTTGAAAATATTCCTCTGTATTTCCCCATGTACTTGAGGGATCTAAAATATCCTTAGGTACATTTTTACACTCTGTAGGTATAGATAAATTAAATATCGGATCCTTAATATACTTTATATTATCTAGTTCTCCAATTAATGCAGCTTTAACCATTGCCCTTGTATATTCAAGCTTCATCCTATTTCCTTCTCCGTAGCTTCCTCCGGTCCAACCTGTATTTACTAAAAATACATTTGTATTATACTTTTCTATTTTTTCCCCTAGGATTTTTGCATATACCTGAGGCTTTAAAAGCATAAAAGGTTCTCCAAAGCAAGATGAAAATGTTGCTTTAGGTTCTACTATGCCTCTTTCAGTCCCTGCAAGTTTACTAGTATACCCTGACATAAAATGATACATAGCTTGTTCTTTTGTAAGCTTTGATATAGGTGGTAATACTCCTGTAGCATCAGCAGTTAAGAAAATAATCGTATTAGGTATTCCACCTTCTCCCTCAAGTATAGCTTCTTCAATATGCTCTACTGGAAAAGCTGCTCGAGTATTTTCTGTATATTTATCGTTATCATAATCTGGTTCTTTAGTGTCTTTATCAATGACAACATTTTCTAATATAGCTCCTCTTTTTATAGCATTAAATATCTGAGGCTCCTTTTTATGGGAAAGATTTATACACTTTGCATAACATCCTCCTTCAAAATTAAAAATACCATTATCCGTCCATCCATGCTCATCATCACCTATTAATCTCCTGTTTTCATCTGCTGATAAAGTAGTTTTTCCAGTGCCTGATAATCCAAAAAACAAAGCCACATCATTATTCTCTCCTACATTAGCTGAACAGTGCATAGGAAGTACATCTTTAAAAGGTAATAAATAATTCATTATAGTAAATATAGATTTCTTTATTTCTCCACTATATTTTGTTCCTCCAATAAGAACTATTTTTTTCTCAAAACTTATTATAACAAATGCCTCTGAATTTGTACCATCAACCTTCGGATTACTCATCAGATTTGGTAAGGCTATAACAGTGAATTCAGGTTTAATACTTCCTCTTTCTTCTTCCTTAGGTTTTATAAACATTTGTTGTGCAAATAGATTTTGATATGCAAATTCATTTACTACTCTAATGGGCATTCTATAGTTAGAATCTGAACCTACATAACCTTCAAATATGAATATCTCTTTATCATTTATATAGTTTATAGCCTTATCAAATAACCTTTCAAATTTGTATGAAGAAGTAGGCTGATTAGTATTATTCCAATTAATATAGTCATGTACTAATGGTTCATCTACAATAAATCTATCCTTTGGAGATCTTCCAGTGTATTTTCCAGTATTAATACTTAATGCACCATTCTTAGCTAAATCACCTTCTCCTTTTGCTACTGAAATATTTATTAATTCATCCTGTGATAAATTAAAGTATGCTTTATTAGATTTTAATATATGATAGTCAATCAACTTATTAACGTTATACAAAATAAGTTCCCCCTTCAAAATAGTATGTATTTATTTATTATTCTTGATATATTATAACACAATATAATATATACGCTATACTATTTTAAAGAAAATTATATTTTTTATAATTATATGAAACTGACTTTTTTAAATATTAAAAAAAGCCCCTGACTTTTAGTCAGAGACTTGATTTACCCCGCGCGATCAATCATATATTTGGGCTTTGCAAATATCATCCTTCCTGCAGCAGTCTGCAACACACTAGTAACCATAACACTTAATGTTTCTCCTATATGCTTGCGACCACTATCTACAACTATCATAGTTCCATCATCTAAATAAGCAACACCTTGACCAGATTCCTTACCATCTTTTATAACTTGAACGATCATTTCTTCTCCTGGAAGAACTACTGGTTTAACAGCATTAGCCAACTCATTTATATTTAATACTTCTACTCCATGAAACTCAGCAACTTTATTTAA
Organism: Anaeromonas frigoriresistens; assembly: GCF_016820655.1. Classification (GTDB taxonomy): domain Bacteria; phylum Bacillota; class Clostridia; order Tissierellales; family SIT17; genus Anaeromonas; species Anaeromonas frigoriresistens. The sequence goes on along the minus strand of NZ_WSFT01000004.1, from coordinate 22,325 downwards.
GTTGTAATCATTAGTTACAACCATACCTTCTAAGACTTGCCCTAATTTTAATAATTTACTATCTACTTCATTAATTTCTTCAAAATCTTTTTCGTATATCATCACTTCTATATCTAGTTCTTTTTGTATTTTATTTAGTATGTCTAATCCCCTTCTACCTCTATTTCTTTTTAAGGAATCAGAAGAATCAGCTATATGTCTTAGTTCTTCTAATACAAACTCTGGGATAACCAATGGACCTTCTACAAAACCAGTCTTACAGATATCTGCAATTCTTCCATCGATTATTACACTAGTATCAAGTACTTTTGGTTTAACTCTTGACTTAGAAGAAGTCATTGTTTTATCCTTTACATTACTTCTTTTAAAAATACTAAAAAGTCCTGCAAAGTCCTCTCTCTTCTTAGTTGCTACATTTATCCCAAGATATCCAAATAATAAATATAATAGCACAGAAACAGGAACTGTAAGATAAGGAATATCTAGATTAAATATAGGTAGACTTGTTAAATAGGCTATTATTAGCCCTACAATAAGCCCTACTGCTCCTAATATTATGTCTGAGCCTGGTATTCTTTGTAATTCAACTTCCACGCTAGATCCTATAAAGTCACCTATTTTCATGATTCTTGGAGATAATATAAATACTATAATTCCCATTAAAATACTAATAAAAATATAACTAAAGCTTTCATAATTTGTTCCTTCGATAAATTTCAAAAGTTCCAAGCTCTCAAGCGTCACTACCAACCCATAGCCTAAAAGAACTCCTAATAGAGTCAAAATAACTCTCACAATTTTATTTACCAAACACTTCACCTCCTATCTTATAGTTATGTCCAAATAACATAATTTATATAACTTATTTACCACTCTTAGACTATCTTAAGCATAAAGCGATTAATAATTTACAAAAAAATATGATATTTAAACTAAAAATAACTATAAGCATAAAAATTTTTACATGTATATTTAAAAATAAAGCGTCTATAATAGACGCTACTTAACTATATCTTCTATTAAATCCTCTGCCTGGTGTTCATCTATATTTTTAGCCAATACTATTTCACTAATAAGCATTTGTTTAGCATTGTTTAGCATTTTTCTCTCTCCAGTGGAAAGCCCTTTTTCCCTATCTCTAATAATAAGATTTCTTACAACATTAGCTATTTCATAAATATCTCCACTCTTAATCTTGTCCATATTAGCTCTATATCTTCTATTCCAATTTTGAGGCATCTTAGTCTCATCATCACCTAGTACAGCTAAAACTTGTTCTACTTCATCTAAATTGATTACTTCTCTTATACCTATATCTTCTATATTATCCATAGGAACCATAACCTTCATTTCTCCCATAGGCATTTTCATAACATAATATTTTCTTTTTTCCCCTAGTATTTCTTTTTCTTCTATCCCCTCAATGATTCCCGCTCCATGCATAGGATAAACAATTTTGTCTCCAATATTAAACATCGCAAAACCCTCCCGTATTATAAAAAAGCTTATAAAGATAGTATACAATATTATACCTGAGATGTCAAATTTAATATTTTACCATATGTATTCAAACATTGTCAACTAAATTCGATATTAGTTGTGTGATTTCTTCCATGTTATTTTCATTATATATGTCTATCTAACAAAGATTGTTCTTGAAATCTTCTCAAGCCATCCTTTATAGTTCTAGCTCTTATTTCTCCTATTCCCTCTACTTCATCTAGATCCTTAGTGCTGGCTTTTAGTATATCTTGAAAAGTATCAAAATTAGAAATTAAGTTCTCTAAAACATTAGAAGGCAGTCTAGGAATTCTATTTAAGATTCTATACCCTCTAGGACATATACCCTGCTCTAAGGAATTTATATCATAATCATATCCTAATATATAGGCAATATTTTGAGCTTCTAGTAAATCTTCAGAAGTTAATTCCTTTATTTCGTTTCTTACATCTTCAAAGCTACATTCTTCTTCTCTTCTTTCATAATCCATTATTACATATAGCCCATCTTCTTCTACATTATTAGTAAGTTCCTCTAACTGCATACTAATAAGTCTTCCTTCATTTCCTAATTCCAATATGTATTTCTCTATTTCCACTACTATCCTTCTAACCATTTCTGTTCGTTGAAGAACCTTTGTAACATCAAATACTGTCACTAAATCTTCAAACTCTAATGCACTTAGATTTGTCATTGTTTGATTTAGCACTACTTTATATTTTTCTAAAGTTTGTATAGCTTGATTAGCTTTATTTAAAATATCACTTACCTCTCTAATAACGTATTTATTATCTCCTTTATAAAGAGTAATTATATTTCTACGTTGAGATATTGATATAACTAATTGTTTAGTCTGTTTAGCTACTCTTTCTGCTGTTCTATGTCTGATTCCAGTTTCATTAGATATGATATCAAAGTTAGGTACTAATTGAGCATTGGCATAAAGGATTTTTGAACAACTATGATTAAGTACAATTGCTCCATCCATTTTTGCCAATTCATATAAATAAGAGGGTATAAATTCACTGTCAATATTAAAACCCCCATCTACAATTCCCATTACCTCATCACTATCTCCAATTACAATTAAAGCTCCTGTTTTAGCTCTTACTATATTCTCTAAAGCCTCTCTTAATTTGGTTCCTGGAGATACCATTTTAATAGATTCAAATATATTCTCTTTTCCTGCGTTCTGATACATAAAATTACCCTCCTAAAGCATATTCAATGGCCTCACTTATATTTTTAGCTGCTATGATTTCTATATCTATATTCTCGGTTTCTAGTCCTTTTAGATTTGAATTGGGAATAATGGCCTTTTTAAATCCAAGTTTTGAAGCCTCTAGTAGTCTTTTTTCTACTAGGGTAATCGCCCTTAATTCCCCAGTAAGTCCCACTTCACCCATAACAACTGTTTCAGTATCAACCTCTCTATCTCTAAAACTAGAAGTGATTGCACATACTATTCCTAAATCCATAGCTGGTTCTTTTATTTGTATTCCTCCAGTAATGTTAATATAACAATCCATGTTTTGAAGCTGTAAACCCGCTTTTTTCTCTAACACTGCTAACATTAAAACTACTCTATTATAATCAATCCCAGTAGCTACCCTTCTTGGCATCCCAAATGCTGTACTACTTACTAATGCTTGAATCTCTACTAACATTGGTCTAGTACCTTCCACTGAAGGAACCACTATTGTACCGGCAGAATCTAATGGTCTTCCAGTAAGAAGCATTTCAGAAGGATTTTCTACTTCAGTAAGGCCTTTATCCTTCATTTCAAAAATACCTATCTCATTTGTAGATCCAAATCTATTCTTAACTGCTCTAAGCACCCTATAGGTATGATGTCTTTCTCCTTCAAAGTATAGTACAGTATCTACCATATGTTCTAATACTCTTGGCCCAGCTATAGATCCTTGTTTTGTAACATGTCCAACGATAAAAGTAGCCATATCCTTACTCTTGGCCATATGCATTAGCTTAGATGTTATCTCTCTTACTTGACTAACACTACCTGGTGCTGATGTTATATCAGGACTATATACAGTTTGTATAGAGTCCACTATTAGAACATCTGGTTTTAAATCATCTATAACATTATCTATTAATGCCATATTAGTTTCAGCTATAATATATAAATCGTCACCTTTTACATTTAGTCTATCTGCTCGTATTTTTATTTGTTTAGATGATTCTTCTCCTGACACATAAAGAACTTTTCTATCTGCATTTGATAAATTATTAGCAACTTGTATTAGCAATGTGGATTTTCCTATTCCTGGATCTCCTCCTACTAAGATAAGAGAGCCTTTAACTATTCCTCCGCCTAATACTCTATCTAATTCATTTATTTCTGTGGTAGACCTTTCTTCTTCATCAATTTTTACTTCATTCAACTTTTTATATGTAGCTGATACATCTTGAATTATTTTAACATTACTTTTTTTATCATATAATTCTTCAACTAATGTATTCCACTCATTACACCCAGGACATCTTCCCATCCATTTAGGTGTTTCATATCCACATTCTTGACATACAAACTTGCTTTTTATTTTAGCCAAGGATAATCCCCCCCTAGTTATTAAGTATATCCATTTATTATTATCATTTATTCTTATTTTGATCTAAATATTGACATAATAATATATTATTCTTATTTATATTACATCTTAACATATTTTCAAAAATAAATAGCGATAAAACTAGAAGTTTTATCGCTATTCACCTATTCTTTTTTAAAAATTAATTCTTCGCCTTCTAAATCTACCATTATATTATCATTCTTAGAAAGCTCTCCTTTTAATATTTCCTCTGATAGTTTATCTTCTATCATTTTTCTTATTGATCGCTCTAATGGTCTAGCTCCATATTTAGGATCAAAGCCTGTTTTTCCTATATACTCTTTAGCTTTATCGCTAACCTTGATATTAATATTAAGTTTGCCTAACCTCTTTTCTAAGTCTTCCATCATTAATTCAACTATCTCATTTATATGTTCTTGACTTAATGAATGGAACACAATAACTTCATCTATTCTATTTAGAAACTCCGGTCTAAAACTTCTTCTTAATTCTTCCATCACATTATCTTTCATCTTTTCATATTCAGCTTTTTCTTCATCTTGAGGTGCTGCAAATCCTAAAGCTTTTTGTTTTTTGATGGTACTTGCACCTACATTTGATGTCATTATAACTACTGTATTTTTAAAATCCACCATTCTTCCCTTAGAATCAGTAAGACGACCATCATCTAATAATTGAAGAAGTATATTAAATACATCAGGATGAGCCTTTTCTATTTCATCAAATAATATCACTGAATATGGCTTCCTTCTAACCTTCTCTGTTAATTGACCGCCTTCATCATATCCTACATATCCTGGAGGTGATCCAACTAATCTAGATACAGAATGTTTTTCCATATACTCTGACATATCTATTCTTATCATTGCATCCTCATCACCAAACAATGAATCTGCTAAAGCTTTAGATAATTCTGTTTTTCCTACTCCAGTAGGTCCTAAAAAGATAAATGAACCTATAGGTTTCTTAGGATCCTTAAGACCCACTCTAGCCCTTCTAACTGCATTAGATACAGCCTTAATTGCTTGCTCTTGTCCTATTACCCTTTTATGAAGAATATCTTCTAATTTTAATAACCTCTCTGATTCTTCTACAGTCATTTTCTTTACTGGAATTCCAGTCCATGTAGATAAAACATGAGCTATTTCTTCATATCCTACTTCACTAGATTTTGTTCGTTTATCCTTGTTCCATTTATCTTTTTTCTCATCTAATTCATTTTTTAAATTCTTTTCTTCATCTCTAAGTTTAGCAGCATGTTCATAATTTTGAGTACTAATTGCTTCTTCTTTTTCTTGAGATAATTCTTCTAGTCTTTCTTCAATATTTTTAAGATCAGGTGGAGCTGTAATAGATTGAATTCTTACTCTCGATGCAGCTTCATCTATTAAATCAATAGCTTTGTCTGGTAGATGTCTATCTGTAATATATCTATCCGATAATTCTGCAGCAGCTTTTAATGCCTCATCAGTAATCTTCACTCTATGATGAGCTTCGTATCTATCTCTTAATCCTTCTAGAATTTTTATTGTATCTTTAACTGAAGGGGCCTCTACTACTATTGGTTGGAATCTTCTTTCTAATGCTGCATCTTTCTCTATATGCTTCTTATATTCATCAAGAGTTGTAGCCCCTATTGCTTGAAGTTCTCCCCTAGCTAATGCGGGTTTTAATATGTTAGAAGCATCTATTGCCCCTTCTGCGGCTCCAGCTCCTATTATAGTATGCATCTCATCAATAAATATGATTACATCACCAGATTGTCTAATTTCCTCCATTATTTTCTTAAGTCTATTTTCAAATTCTCCTCTATATTTGGCCCCCGCCACCATGGAAGCTAAATCTAAAGTAACCACTCTTTTATTTTTTAATATTTCAGGTATTTTTCCTTCAAAGATTTCTTGTGCTAAACCTTCAGCAATAGCCGTTTTACCCACTCCTGGTTCTCCTATTAACACGGGGTTGTTTTTTGTTCTTCTACTTAAAACTTGAATAACTCTCTCTATCTCCTTGCTTCTACCTATAACAGGATCTAACTTACCATCCTTAGCATAATTTGTTAAATCCCTTCCATACTGATCTAAAGTTGGAGTTTTTGACTGTGGGTTAGTTTCTTGAGAGTATGCTCCTCTACTCTGTTGTACTCCACCATTAACATTTCTTCCAAGCATTTTTACAACTTCATTTCTCACCTTACTTAGGTCAATTCCCATTGACTTAAGTAAATTGGGTGCTACACCTTCTCCTTCTTTTAATAATCCTAAAAGTATATGTTCAGTTCCTACATAGTTTTGACCAAGGTTTCTTGCCTCTAAAAAACTTAATTCAAATACTTTTTTAGTTCTTGGAGTAAAACCTAATACCTCGGTTTCTTCATTACCCTTTCCTACTCTTTTTTCTATCTCAGATTTTATTTTATTAGTATCAGCTCCAAGTTTACTTAATACATTTGCTGCTATCCCTTCGCCTTCTTTCACAATCCCTAGTAATAAATGTTCAGTTCCTACATAATTATGTTTTAGAGATTTAGCTTCTTCTTGAGCTAAAATTATTGCTTTTTGAGCCCTCTCTGTAAACCTTCCAAACATAGCCATTATTTTACCTCCTTAAATATCTAATTCTTTTCTAATAATTTCTGCTCTTTTAATATCCCTTTCTTCAGGACTTAGATTTTTATCATATTTATTTTGTACATTCGCTGGTTGAGTCTTGATGATTAGTTTATTAATAATCATTCTATCTATATTATCTATAATCTCCATCTCAATACCTAATTTAATATCAGATAATAAATCCATAGATTCTTTGGAAGTTATTATTCTAGCATTTTTAAGTATTCCCAAAGATCTATATACCTTATCCTCCATTTTTACTTTATTAGTACTATATATTTTTTCTCTAGCATGTCTTTCATTAGTAATAAGCTGTTTAACTATATTTTTAAGCTTTTGTATGATCTCTATCTCAGATTCTCCAAGGGTGGTTTGATTAGATATCTGAAATAGATTTCCCATAGCATTACTTCCTTCACCATATAATCCTCTTACAGTAAGTCCTATTTGGTTAACAGCCTGTAATATCCCATTAATTTGTTTAGTTAGTACTAAAGAAGGGAGATGTAGCATAACAGAAGCCCTCATTCCAGTGCCTATATTAGTAGGACAGGAAGTTAAGTATCCAAGTTTTTCATCAAAAGCATATTCAGTATTTATCTCGATAATATCATCCAATTTGTTTGATTCTTCCCAACATGCTTCTAAATTAAGTCCTGGATAGATAACTTGCATTCTTATATGATCTTCTTCATTGATCATTATAGTAACATTCTGATCATCCCTTAATAAAAAACCACCTATATCTTTATGTTCTAATAGTCCAGGGCTAATCAAATGTTCTTCAACTAATACTCTACTTTTAATAGGATCAATATTCTTCATATCATAGTATTTATAACTATTATTAATTTCTTCATCACCCATAATTGAGTTCTTTATTTTACTCTTAAGATCTTTTGCTGAATCAGCATCTAATTTCTGAGGAAATTTTATATTTTTTATATTCCTAGCTAGTCTTATTCTACTACTTACAACTATATCTTTATCAGCCCCATCATGATCTAACCATTTCATTAAATCACCCTCTTTCAATCTTTAATAGATTCCTTAAGATTCTTGATTTCATCCCTTAATTCTGCAGCTCTTTCAAATTCTTCTTTTTCTATAGCTTTTTCTAGATCCAGTTTAAGTTTTTTAATATCTTTCTTTATCTTCATAGATTTACCTGCTCTGCTAGGAATTTTCCCCGTATGATTGTCATGTCCATGTATCCTCTTAAATAGTGGATTCAATCTTTCCTGAAAAGACGAGTAGCATTCACTGCATCCAAATTTTCCAGTTTCCTTAAATTTTCCATAGGTCATGCCACAGACTTTACATTTTTTTGGCTCTACATAATCTATCTTCATTTTTCCATCTATTTGATTATCTAAAAGGCCAGCTAATAAATGATGGATTGAAAAAGGAGAACCTACTTCTTTCTCTTGGGCACACTTATCACATAAATGAACCTCCTTTTTGTTCCCATTTATAATTTCTGTAAAATGAATATTGGCTGGATTATGTCCACACCTCTCACATATCATAAATTTCCCTCCTATCCAATTAAAGCGATCAACATATCTTTAATTATTGTAGCTCTTAAATTGTTTTTATATCCATTTACAATAGATAAAGCTCTATCTCCTATAGCATTTTTCATAATTAAACTTTCTCTTTTTGTGATAAATCCCTTTTCTTTTAAGTTATCTATTATTGTATATGCTTTTTGTTTGGTTATTGAGTTTCCTATGCTATTTATAAGTATTTCTCTAATATCTTTGTTTTCCTTTATATTAACTCTTATTATTTTTATATACCCGCCTCCACCTCTTTTACTCTGAATAAAATACCCTTTATCAGGAGTAAACCTTGTAGCTAATACATAGTTTATCTGGGATGGAGCACAATTAAAGTACTCAGCTAATTCATTCCGTTGTATTTCTAAAATATCTTTTTCATCCTTATTCATAAGTGATAGAATGAATTTTTCTATCGTATCACTAACTATTGTCATAGAATCATCCTTTATACATCTGTTTAATTCGACTTTGACTTTGTTTGACCTTTAATATTATTATACTATCTCGTTTATTTTTTTCAACTAATGTACTTTATAAATTATACCCATATTTTCCTAAATAATATCGCGATTTTAATTTATCTTTATTTTTCTTAATATATCTATTATTTACCTTTATTTTCTTAGAATTTTATATAACTAAAAACTCACTATGTCAGACATAGTGAGTTTTTTAAACAGTTATGCATTTACTGCATTTGCTATTATCTTTTCACTTAGGTTAGATGGTACTTCTTCATATCTAGCAAACTCCATCACAAAACTTCCTCTTGCTTGAGTCATTGATTTTAAATCAATTGTATATTTAAACATTTCTGATTGAGGTGCTTCTGCTATTACCAATTGAGTTCCATCTTGTTGAGGTTCCATACCTAGTATCCTACCTCTTCTTTTATTCATATCTCCCATTATGTCTCCCATATATTCATCGGGTATTGTTATTTCTACTTTCATAATAGGTTCTAATAGCACAGGTTTAGCTTCTTTTAGTCCTTTTTTAAAGGCTAGTGATGCAGCTATTTTAAATGCCATTTCACTAGAGTCTACTGGATGATAAGAACCATCTAATAAAGTAGCCCTTAAGTTTACAACTGGATATCCTGCTAATACTCCTTTAGATATAGCCTCTCTTAATCCTTTCTCAACTGCAGGAATATATTGTCTTGGAACTGAACCTCCAAAAACTTCTTCTTTAAACTCAAATTCATCAGTTGAAGATTCAAATTTAATGATAACATCGCCATATTGTCCTGCTCCACCGGATTGCTTTTTATGTTTCCCTTGTACAGTGCAATCCCCCTTTATAGTTTCTCTATAAGCTATCTTTGGATCTGACAAATCTATATTTACTCCAAAAACATTTTTAAGTTTAGTCTTTATTACATCTAACTGAGTGATTCCCTGACCACCTATTAAAAGTTCCTTAGTCTCGTTATTTCTTGTAACACTAAAGGTTTTATCTTCATCTAACAATTTGTGTAATGCTGGGCCAATTTTTTCCTCATCATTCTTAGTAACAGGTTTTCCAGCCATGAATAGAGTCGGCTCTGGGAATGGAATCGGTCTATATTTAATAGGATTATTTTTATCACATAATGTATCTCCTGTATGAGTATTATTAAGCTTTGAAACTGCACCAATATCTCCTGCTTGTAATTCATTTACTTCTATTTGTTCCTTACCTCTCAATAGGAATAAATGCCCTATTCTTTCCATCTCATCGGTATTAGGATTGTATACTTCATCTTCTTTTCTAATAACTCCAGATCTTACTTGAAATAATGAAATTTTCCCTATATATGGATCTGCTATTGTCTTAAATATTATTGCAGAAAATGGATCAGTTGGTTCAATGTTTCTTTCTATTTTCTCTTCAGTATTAGGGTTTATACCGTGGGGTTTTTGTAAATCTTTTGGTGAAGGTAGATAATCCCACATCATATCTAACAATGTTTCAGTTCCTACATTTAGATTTGAAGAACCACATAATACTGGTATTAGTTTTCCTTCTATAACACCATTTCTAAGGGCCTTATGAATCTCTTCCTCTGTAAACTCTTCTCCCTCAAAATATTTCTCTAATAACTCATCATCACTTTCTGCTACAGATTCTATTAGCATATCCCTATAATTGCCCATTTTCACCTCTTTTTCAGGCCATATCTCAGCATCCTTACAAGTCTTACCATCATAAATTCTTGCTTTCATATCTACAATATTAACAAAGCCTTTAAAATCTCCTTCTTTTCCTATTGGAATGTGGAATGGAATTATAGCCTTTCCAAATTTTTCTCTTAATTCATTTACTAATTTATCATAATTAATATTTTCTTTATCCATCTTGTTTATATATAAAATAGTAGGTATATCTCTCTTTCTAGTGAGTGTCCAAGCTTTCTCTGTTCCTACTTCAATTCCTGATGATGCATCTACTACTATTACGGCTCCTCTTGCTACTCTTAATGCACTATGAACTTCTCCTACAAAATCAAAATATCCTGGTGTATCTAAAATATTATACTTATGCTCTTTCCATTCTATTGGAATTAAAGAAGTGTAAATAGATACTTGTCTTGATTTCTCTTCCTTATCATAATCGGATAAAGTATTTCCATCTTCAACTTTACCACATCTTTTAATTAAACCTGCAGTCATTAACATCGTTTCTGTTAAAGTAGTTTTGCCACTGCCGTGGTGACCCAAAAAAGCTATATTTCTAATTTTATCGGCATTATAGTTATTCATAGACTATTCCCCCTCAACTAGAGTTTGATTTTTGATTTTTCAGATTATTTATAATATTCTACATTTAATCCTATTTCCCTTCTTTATAATATTGATTTTTTTAGATTTTTATTCCTTTTTACAATTATTTACCATCCACTAGTAAAAATATTCATAAATATCTGTATATTTAAAATTTTATGATATAATTGTTTTGTATATGTAGACAAAATTTAAGGGGGTATCTTTGAATGGTAAGATTTAGAGATGAAATCAAGGATTTGAAGGCATATAAGCCTGGAAAACCTATTGAAGATGTTAAGAGAGAGTATGGTTTAACAGAAGTAGTTAAGCTTGCCTCAAATGAAAATCCAATGGGTACATCACCAAAGGTAATTAACAAATTAAAAGAAACCATTGATACATTAGCTATTTATCCAGATGGCAATGCCACATTATTAAAAGAAGCATTAGCTCAGAAGTTACAATTAAAACCAACTCAAATATTACCTAGTAGTGGTTCCGATGAAATGGTGGATATGATATCAAAAACCTTTGTAAGTAATGGTGATGAAGTTATAATGGCAGACATTACTTTTCCAAGATACATAACAACAACTAAAATGATGGGGGGTATACCTGTTGTTGTTCCACTAAAGGATTGGACATATGACTTAGATGGAATGCTTGATAGGATAAATGAAAAGACCAAAATAATATGGTTGTGTAACCCTAATAACCCCACAGGAACAATGTTCTCAGAAGATAAACTTTTAAACTTTCTTAATAAGGTCCCAGAAGATATAGTTGTAGTTTATGATGAAGCTTATAGAGAGTATGTAACCTCCCCAAATTATCCCAAAGAATCTATTAAGTTATTAGATGATTATTCTAATTTAATAATTATGAGAACCTTCTCTAAAATGTATGGATTAGCCGCTTTAAGAGTGGGTTATACTATGTCATCAGAAGATATAATAGATAATATTAATAAAATAAGAGGTCCTTTTAATGTTAATATGATAGCTCAAATAGCAGCAATAGAGGCATTAGAAGATAATGAATTCGTAGAAAATTGCTATAACATCAATAAAGAAGGTAAGGAATATCTATACTCCCAATTTGATGATATGGATTTAGAGTATGCACCTTCTGAAACTAATCATATTTTTGTTAATGTCGAAAATGATAGCAATGATATCTTTGTGGAGTTACAAAAAAGGGGTATGATAATTAGACCTATTACTGGTACTTGGATAAGAGTAACTATAGGTACCATGGAACAAAACAAACTATTTATAAAACTATTAAAAGAAGTGCTCAATTTCCAAACTGCTGAATAATAAAAATAACTAGGCCAAGGCCTAGTTATTTTTATTATTAGCAATCTAATTCAGAGGCTACAACTGTTGCAGGAATTTCAACTTGTCTTTTTTGAAGAACCTTGATTGTAAGTTCAAGAACTGTTTTTTCTTCTATTTCCATAAATTCTTTCTCTTCAAAAGGTACCTCTCCATAATATGGCTTTCTTCTATTTAGATACTCATTGAAATCTACTATTCTACTTCTTATTAACTCACAATAAGGTAGTTCATTGAAGAACTCTTGACTAAGTTGATTAAATTCCGAAAGATCTCCAGATAATAATTTATCTTTATCAGCAAATCCAGGTCCACTTATATCCTCTTGTCTGAAATATTCAAATTCTTGCCTATTGTTATTAATAACCGGTGCTGGAGCAGTACCATTAAATGTTAATGATGTTGTACAGCTAAAAGGTACATCCACTGTACAATGTTTTAAATCTCCACATATACCTATACTATTAGAACAGTCTCTAGTAGAATAATCTATATTTTTTCTAATAAATCCCTTTATAAATAATACATTTGTGTTTTGAAGTAACAAACATTGAGTTACCTTTACTCTTTTCTTTATATCTTTTATTTCTATTGCTGGTTCTGGGAGATCTATTATAGAATCTAGATTAACTTGTAGAGTCAGTTCAGCTAATACTACAGGAATTTTAGCTACTACTCCTCTTGTTATTCCATCCACTGTTACTGGATTATTATCACATTCTGTAAGTGTATCAGATCTTATACCATTAACCTCTACACATTTAGTTTTTCCACATTTATTATTTTTTTGTTCATGATTATTATAAACTATTGAAACATCTTTTTTATTTTTATACACAATATAACCCCCTTGAATCTATAGAAAATGTCCTTCTGTCCATTTCCTAATACATACTATTCATCTATTAATTATTAGTTACTAATAATAGCTAAATAGCATAATTCAAGAGGGTTTAAATTTAATATTTACTTAGCAGCTAAGTTAAAACTGTTTTCACCAAGGAACTTTGCTTCATCAAATTCCCCTTCTTTTTTGGATACTATTAAAGTACACACAGCATCTCCAGTTATATTTACAGCTGTTCTTGTCATATCAAGAAGTCTGTCTATTCCCATTATAAGTCCTATACCTTCTATCGGTATATTTACTGATTGTAATACCATAGATAGCATTATCAGACCAACACCAGGTACCCCTGCTGTACCTATAGATGCTAAGGTAGCAGTAAGTATAACTGTTAGAAGTTGTGCAAATGTCAATTCAATACCGTATACTTGGGCAATAAATATTGTAGCAACCCCTTGCATTATTGCAGTACCATCCATGTTAATTGTAGCTCCTAATGGTAATGTAAATGATGCTATACTTTTAGATACACCCAGATTTTCTTCTGCAACTTCTATAGTCACTGGTAAAGTACCACTACTACTTGCTGTTGAAAATGCAACTGACATTGCTGGTGCGAAGTTTCTAAAGAATCTAATTGGACTTAATCCAGTAAATACTTTTAATATACTACCATATGTCAGTACTGCATGAAGTATTAATACTCCAAATACAGTAAAGAAATATGCTGCTAGAGGCCTAATAGCCGCTAATCCCTCAGTAGCAAAAGTTCTTGCTATCAGGGCAAATACCCCGTAAGGAGCTATTAACATTATAAATGATACAATTTTCATCATCAAATCATTTAGTTGTGAGAATAGATCCACTACATGGTTTACCTTTGAACCTAATGCTGATAAACCTACACCTACTAATAATGCAAATACTATAATCTGAAGCATATTAGCATTAGCCATAGCTGATACAGGATTAGATGGAACCATATCAACTAATACATCCACTAATGGTACAGATTCATTAATACTAACTTCCTTCTCTACTACTGATGATAAATCCAAGCTACCTGCTTGCCCTGGATCAACCACTGATGCTATAGCTAATGCTAAAGTAATAGCTACTGCAGTAGTTACTAGATAGAATAATACTGTTCTTCCCCCAATACGACCTAACTTCTTTATATCTCCTATATTTGCAGCCCCATTAACTAATGATATAAATACTAAAGGTACTACTAGCATCTTTATGCCCTTTAGGAATATTTGTCCTACTAAGTAGAATAAACCATCTACTATTAGTGTATCTCTTACAAAACTTGATGGTATAAAATAAAGTAAAATACCTGCTGCAAAACCTAGACCCAAGCCTATAAGAATTTTGATCGTAAGACTTATTTTTTTCTTTTCCACACACACTCCCCCTTAAAAATAATATTGTTACAAAATATTAACATTCAATAATATATACTCTCTATTATACCAAAAATATAGCTATTGTCAATTAATTTTCTGAATATTTAATATGCTAATTTTTTCTATAATTATCTTTAATTATTGTAGTTCTAATCTTTTCCTTTGACTTAATACCAAAAAAAATGTATAATATAGATTAGTGATAATAGTTATCATTTAGGATGAGTTATCATGTCATGATACTCTCTACTTATATATAATTTGATAGATGGGAGGTTTGATTAATGTTATTGATGAATTTACAACTTTTTGCTCATAAAAAAGCTGGTGGTAGTACTAAAAATGGTCGTGATAGTGAGTCAAAAAGATTAGGTGTAAAAAGAGCTGATGGACAATATGTTCTAAGTGGAAATATACTAGTAAGACAAAGGGGAACAAAGATTCATTCCGGTACAAATGTTAAAAGAGGTGGCGATGATACCTTATTTGCAGTAGCAAATGGAATCGTAAAATTTGAGAGAATGGGTAAAAAAAGAAAAAAAGTTAGTGTTTATCCTGAATCAGAATTATTAGAAGCTAATTAATATTTAAGAGGTGGTCAATTAATAAAATTGACCACCTCTTTTTAAATACCAGTACTTCCTATTCCTCCTAATCTTTCTTCTGTAGCTGTATCATTGTCTGCTACAAGATACTTTAGGAAGACTCCCTGAGCAATTCTTTCATTTATATTTATATTCACTTCTTCTTCTGAAATATTAGTTATAGCTATACCAATATTCCCATCATTAGAAACATTAGAATAATAGTCTTTATCAATTATTCCAGTTCCATTAGATAGAATTAAACCTTTCTTTATACCAATAGAACTTCTAATGTATAGCTTTAATACTTCATCCCTTTGCATATAAGCCTTTATATCTGTCCATACTACCTTCTTCTCATTAGGCTTTAAGGTAAATGCTTCAGGGGTATAAAAGTCATACCCTGCTGATTCTTTACTTCCTCTTACTGGTAAATTAATTTTTTTATCTATATGTTTTCTATATTCATATTTGACTACTTCAAATCCTCTTGTTTTCAATATAATTCCTCCACTATCTTATTGGACATACTCCTGTGTCACAGCTTTCGTCTCCTATATCAAATTCTGTTTGCTGTTTTTCGTATTTTCCTAATAAAGATGGTACAAAAGGTTTCATTTCTTCAACTCTCCTATGATACTCTTCTTCATCTATAGCTTCATAGGGTAATAATTCATAGAAATTATCATCTAATGATAGAAATGAAAGAGCTACTACATCATCCCAATTATTCCATACCCATTCTTCTACACTTTCCCATTCATTCTCTCTAACATGTACAGTTATTGAGCAATTATGATCCACATAATTTTCCATAAATAATTTGTAATTTTCTAATTGTTCAATAGCTGATACATCATATTTAGTTTTACCTATTGGAGATTTCACTGGAAATTCTATAACTTTTGTAGTACATGTATCTAAGTCTTGCCCTACTTCAGCGTGGATAGGATATTCTAATTCTTCACATACTTTAACTAGTGGATCATCACTATTAATTCTTATTCGTCTAATGTAATAAGGAGAATGAGAATAATGGACACCACTGGATACAGTAGGTAATTGACTCAAAGTTCCCTCGGGTTTAACTGTAGTAACTAATAATGGTTCATTTTCTCCTATATCTTGAGCATATTCACTAGCAGCTTCATTAGCAGCAGTTCTTAATTCTTTTAATACTTTAGCTTGCTCTTCTCTATCTATACCTGTAGCATTCACCATATCTTGCCACCCAGTAAGAGAACAACCTACTAGTTTGTCTCTCTGTTGAACTTGGTTCCACTTTGGTAGTTCTAATTCAACACAAGTCATTCTATATCCTGCTCTAGCAGATAACCTTTGAGCATTCTTTAACCCTTCTAAATCTAATGTTCCATCTTCCTTTACAAATGAATATACATTAATTGTAGTTAGATTGCATAAACCTTTAGAGTCCAGTAGTATTTCTCCACAAGGATTAACTCCATTCATATTTGGTCTTCTCTTAGCACCTGCTACTTCATTAACCCATCCTGGTTCTCCTGAGTATCTCATTCTTTCTATCTGCCAATGTAGTCTTTCTCTGCTTGGTTTTTCTCTGTAATAGATTGAGTTATTACTCATTTGTCTATGAATAATATCCTTATCAACTATCCATTGTCCATCTATTTGCTTATATAGATTTGTTTTAGCATCAATAGCTTCTTTATCCTCAGCATCAACTAATACGATTTCTGCAGTACGTCTTACTCCACCAACTACTACATTTTCGCCTATAATATTAGCTATATCTAAACAATCTATTGGTCTAAGTTTTATCCTTCTACTTTCATTTATAATACCATTTTTCATGATAACTTTATGTATCTTTTGGAACATATTTTTAAGACTTGAATGTCCGCTGGCAGTACCACCGAAAGTTTTAAGTTTTTCACCTTTAGGTCTTACATTATCATAATTTACAATTACAGTAGTAATATTTCTATATTCATTACTTGAAATTATCTTAAAGTAATAGTCTAACCCTTGTACCCATCCTTCTTTACTATCTCCAACAGTAATTTTAGCAGTATCATTATGGAAGAATTCAATACTGGTACTATCTTCTCTTTCTGGTTTCTCTATAGGTGTATAATCTTCATGTATAAGCTCATAATTTGTTCTAACTTTAGGAAGTAATTTCACATCATCTCTAAGAATTCTTACTCCAACTCCAGAACCTACCATTAATAAATAGAATAAATCTCTAAAGGCTTCAAAGCTATCTATTACTTGAAAAGAACAGTTATAATTAGCCATTGGATAATGCTTAGCTACCGGGGTATTTCCTACCCAAAAGGTTCTTCCTGATAAAAACTGTCTTAAATTATATATATTATCAAAAAGCTTTTCTGCTTCCTCCCTTGTAGTAGGTACTAAACTACAATTATATTCTACAGCTCGTCTTACAGTTTCCCACCAATATTCTCTTCTACCTTCTTCTGGTATCCATCTAGAATATGTTCTATAATATATGAACTCTCCTAATTGTTTCATTGGTGAAGGCTTATGTTTATAGTTACTTATAAATTCATCTGACAATAAACGAACTTCTTTTTTCTTAGATGCTCGTCTCTTATTTTTCTCGAATCTATATATTATGTATCTTCTCGCTACATCTTTTCTATTACTAGACATTAGTTCTTCTTCAACCATATCTTGAATGTCTTCTACATATACATTCATATCTTTCTTAACTAATATCTCTTTTACAGCTTCTGTTATCTCGTGACTAAGATTTTTATCTACACCTTTTTTTGTTTCTGTCATTGCTTTTTCGATTGCATTTTTAATCTTAATAGGATTAAAAGGCACCAAAGATTTATCTCTTTTCATTACATTTATCATTGATGAAGTCCTCCCTCATAGTTTGATTCTAATAAATAATACCCAATATCATGGAACAAAAACAAAATATACACAATATTTTGTGTATATTTTTTATTCACCCTCAATATATAGTTATTTTATCATGCTGATACATCTTTAGCAATAGAATTTTATTCTTAATTTTATTCTTTTTCTAAAGCGCCTTCTGTGTATCTATTAGCTGCATTCCATAATATCCATTCCTCTAATCCTGCATCATAAGTAGCTTTTATTTGCGCTCTTACCTCTTTAGGTCCATAGGTAATATAGTTGCTACCATAAGCCTTTTTAAGCCATGGAGCTGAAAAATCTTGTAACCATGGTCTAATGGTTGCTCTTTGATCTTCTGGTATAACACTTAACCTTTTAACAGCATCCTCCATAGCTCTATTTACTATTTCATAAGGCTTTGTATCGGGATATTTAACCCCATAAAAACCTAATCCATAATGAGAAGGATATACCATTGGACTTAAGATATCTGTATTTTCTCCTAAAGATTCTAACTGTTGACCTATTGTAGAATCTCCCTTAACACTAATTATATCACCAAATACATCTGCTGAAACATAAACTCCTTTTTTATGTAACCTTTCTCTTGCATAACTAAGGAATCCTGATATAGCTTCAGCTTTGGTTTTATCTTTACCTACTTGTCCATAGTCTATGTTGTCTCTATTTCCATCAGTAGGAAACCTTACATAATCAAATTGAATTTCTTTGAATCCCATTGTGGCTGCTTCTTCTGCTAATTGTATTGGATATTCCCACGATTCTTCATTATAAGGATTTAACCAAGCATTTCCTTTATTGTCTTTCCATATTCCTCCATTTTTATCCTTTATCGCTAAATCCGGTCTGTCAAAACCTATTATCTTATCCTTAAATGTAACTATTCTAGCTATAGGATAAACATCATTATCGATAATTTCTTTCATTCTATCAGTAAATAACTCTGTATTAGAAACTTTAACAACATCGTTTGCTCCTGCTGCAATGGCTAATGGAACTTGAGATTCATAAGTTAATACTCCGCCATCATCCTTTACATCTATTACCATTGAATTTATCTCTGTTTGTTGAGCAATTTCTAGTAATTCATTATACTTACTTGGATGTCCAAATGAGTTTCCCGTTACAAAAATTGCTTTAACCTTTTCTTTTATTTTATATACTCCCCAGTCAGTAGCAGGTTGAGATAAGTAATGATTATTTCTTGCTTCAACGGTATTGTTTTTTTCAGCTATAACTATACTGGGCATGAAGGTTAATAACATGCTACTACACATTCCAATAATTATTGAACTTGAAAATAGTTTTCTTCTTAAGTTATTCATTATTCCTCCCCTTTACTTTAGTAAATAATATTTAATATATCCTTTAAAGTTTCTTCAGCATATTCACCTTTTCTATATTTTCTTTTTGCTACAATAATCTTAGGTTGATTTCCTGAATTAACAATATTTTTAATCTCTTTTGGATATTCCACAAAAGAACCTAGTTCATTAAACTCTTCATCATAGATTACAAATGTAGGTATTCTAATTCCTCCTGCAACTGAATGTTTTTTAAAAACCTCTTCATATCCTTCCTTTGGTACTATAGCAATATCTATGTTTTCATTATAATCTTTCATCTTTCTTAATACAGGAACATTTATCATACAATCTGGACACCATATCTCTGCACAGGCTAATATATTTATTTTCTTATTTATATTTTTTATTCTATTAATTAACTCTTCACTAAATTCTATACTTTTATATATTTCTATGGTTTTTTCTTTGTAGGTATCTCCATCATTATTAACAAATTCTTCAAAAGAAATTCCATCATTAAAAATTTCAAATAAACTCATACATGTCCCCCCTTACTTTTAGGTTATTCTCTTAATATCAAAAAAATACCTTCTTAATCATACTCCGTAATTCTGATTATATTATATATACCCTTTAAATACAACTTGTATTAAGTGGGAAAGAAGTACTTGTTTATACAGTTAATTATTGAACTTAATCTATTAAATTTAGACACTCTTCCTTTCATATACCCAAATTTAAAGAGGACAAAAGTCCTCTTTAATAATTAATTTTTATTTAATTTTCAACTCAATTTTCTCTTTATTAGATATCAGATATCCAGGGAATTCAATAATAAAATCATAATATTCTTTTTTATCTACTATAAATCCAGTATTAGTATATTTTATCTCTTTTCCACTTTCATCAGTTTCTATATAGTCACTCCATTCAGTATATCCATTGTTATTTAATAGTCCCATATTTTGAACTTCTAATACTTCTTCTGATGATTTAAATATCATATGGAGTTTTCCATTATCTTGCCATGTAAGTTCTTTTATTAATATTTCCTCTCCCATATATTCTATAGTCTTAGGATATTCCTCTTCTAAAGATAATCTAAATTTTCTACCTTCCTCTGTACCTATTCGTATTCCATCAAAACAAAAATACAATGCTTCTAATGTTTTTTCAAAATATACAGATGGAACAAAATACATTACCATATTGTCAGCTCCTGAACTAAGACTAGTCAAGCCTTCAGGTTTATATATGTTTCCTTTACTATCCTTTATATGAGGATTATCAAAACCTGTAATAAAGTATTTATCATTCATATTAAACTTTAAGTCTAGTCTCATCCTAGTAGGACTTACATTTAATTTATTAATATTAATAATACCTTGTTCAAACTCATACTTATGATTTAGATTATACTTTTTAGATAGTTTTATATTCTCTTTTTTTATAGGTATTTTTATATTTTTAAATTCTTTAATTATTTCTTTTCCTACTTGAATTTTAATATCTAAATTTAAATGTTTAGGATTATTTTTTAAAAATTCTTCTACTTCTCCTATTTTTCTAAAGATATTTTCTACTTCACTACCTACAAACTTATCTCTAATTGGAGTATATGATACTGAATATCCTTCAAAATCTGTAAAGTTAAATTCTAGATGAATAGCATCTCTATTAGGGTTAATGTTTAACTTATCTTCTTCATTAGTAAAATTTTCTTCCCTATCTGGTAACGTATCACTTACTCCTCTTATCCCTTTATCATTTTTATATTTTTTCTCTAACACATCAACTGCGACCCCTTCGAGGATGGAGGTAAAGCTAATTCTATCTTCATCCATATAAATATCATCTAAGGTTATAATATATCCATCCTCTTCTATCGTAACCGCTGGTATTTCTTTATATCCATGTTCTACTGCATTTTCTATCCCTTTATCTCCTCTTATTAACTCTACAATAGGTTCTAGAATTGAAATCTCTGCAGCATATATACCTATATCACTAAATCTTATTAATCCAAAAAATATAATTACACAGCACAACCCTGATACTAAAATATTTCTTTTATATTTCTTTTTAGGCTTCAATTGATCAATTCTACTATCTATTTTCTCATCTAATTCTTTAGGGATTCTTATTTGATCTTTTTTAGATTTTTCTATAAAATCATCTAATTTCTCAAATTCGTATTCTTTCATTTCTAAACCTCCCTTATTTCTAATCTAGTTTTCATTTTCTTTAGATTATTATATATTTTACTTTTAACTGTACCTTCAGGTAAGCTTACTATCTCAGATATCTCCAGTAATGTATATCCTAAATAATACTTCATATATATTAAAGACCTCTCTAGTTCTGGTAATTCTTTAAGAAGAGCCTCTATATCTAGTTTATCATCCTTGTTATCTTTAATATCTTCTTTATATATTTCATCTGCCACATAGATTACTCTATTTTTTTGGGTAATTTGTTTTTTACATTCATTTATTACTATTCTTATAAACCAAGTTTTGAAATACTTTGGATGTTTTAATTTCTTTATATTATTATAGGCTTTCTCTATAGCATCACAAACTGCATCCATGCTATCTTCTTCATTATGTAAATAACAATAGGCAACTCTATAGGCTTGATCTTTAACTTCTTGAATTATTTTAGAGAAACTGTCTTTATCTCCTTTTTTAGCTTTTTTAACCAAAATATCCTGCATATCCTACTCCCCTTTCATGTATTAGACTAATAAGTATGGAAAATAGTTTAAATTTTTTTAAAGTCATTAAAAATTATTACTAATATAATATATCACAACAAAAAACCACTATATCTATTAATAGATATAGTGGTTTAAAATAAACATGAAAAAACCAGCAACGTCCTACTCTCCCAGGCAGTCTCCCACCAAGTACCATCAGCGCTGAAGG
>NZ_WSFT01000006.1 GCF_016820655.1 Anaeromonas frigoriresistens | reverse complement strand
TAGCCAGTCTGTCATCTCTGTTAGATATCCCATAGGGTTATATTTAAAGGATACTTCCTTTTCCCCATTATAGTCTATTTTCTTTAATAAATTTGTAGGGTCATATTGATAGCTTGTCTTATATCCATCCCTGTCTTTTTCTGAGATGAGGTTACCATTGCCATCATATTCATATACTGTTACTTTCCCACTATCATCCTTTACCTTTGTAAGTAATCCCCTTTTATCATAGGTGTATTTGGTGACTTGGTCTCTATTTACTGGAGATATTATATCTTCTTTTTTAATATTCTTCTCTAGTGCTTCGGTGGACAATGTAAATCCTGTTATTTTTGTTTGTTCAAACTTCCTATTTTTATGAACTTCCTTTAAGTTTCCTACTTTATCATATACATAGTCTGTTACGTTCTTCTTTGCATCTATTACTTTTACTAGATTACCTAGAGCATCATATCTATACTCTGTGAGATTTCCCTTTTCATCCTTTACTGTTGCCAGTTGTCCCTTTTTAGTATAGGTAAATCTCTGTATTCCCCCTAGAGCATTTTTTATTGTTTCTACTCTATTTAATTTATCATAGGTATAGTGAGCTACACTTCCTTTTGCATCTGTTACCTTTATTACATTTCCATTTTTATCATACTCATACTGTGTGATTTCACCTTCAGCATTCTTTAAAAATCTTACTCTACCTAATTCATCATAATCATAGCTGCTTATTCCTCCTTCTGGGTCTGTTACCGTCTCTATAAGTCCTAGAAGGTTATATGTAAATTCTGTTATATTCCCCATCTGATCCTTTACTGATTTTACTCTACCATCGGCATAGTATTGATACTCAATGGTATTTCCTAGGGCATCTGTTATCTTGGTTATTCTCCCCATGGAGTCGTACTGATATTTTTCAGTATGGGATTTAGGATCCTTTATCTCTTGTAATCTATTTAATGCATCATATTTATACTCTGATACATTTCCTAAGGCATCTTCTTCTTTGATTAGATTTCCATTTTTATCATAGTTATATTTAAATGTATATCCCTCAGGGTCTATTACTTTAGTTAATCTGCTGTATTTGTCATACTGATATTTTGTTTCCCCTCCATTGGGATCTATTACCTTAGTGATATTCCCCATGCTGTCATATTCAAATTGGGTTATTCTATTATTTGGCTCTATGGTCTTTATGAGTTTTCCACCCACGTTATACTGATATTCTGTTACTTTTCCATCTTGATCTGTAACTTTCCATAGCTTACCATTTTTATCATATTGATATTCTATTGTATTATTTTTTGCATCAGTTAATTTTTCTACTTTTCCTGATTTAGTGTATTCAAATTCTGATGTATTTCCCTTGGGGTCTATTATCTTTATTACTCTATTTAAATTATCGTATTCAAATTTAGTTTCATTTCCTAATACATCTATGATTTTTTCTACATTACCTTTACTATCATAGATCATATTGGTTTCACTACCATTTGGGTTTATTACTTTCCCGGGCAATCCATTCTCATAGTCTGTATACTGGGTTAATCTACCTACCTCGTCCATCATAGATTGTATATTCCCCGTATTGTCATAATTAAATGTTATGCCTGACCCATCACTATATTTAACTGATGTCACTTCTCCAAATCTGTTATATTGATAAGTAGTGACATATCCTAGAGGATCCTTTACTGTTTTTACATTTCCATCTTCATCATAGGTATAATGATAGGTATTTCCTTTTTTGTCTGTATAGGTCTTCCTATGTCCATTTGGATAATATGTATTCTTTTCTGTTCCATTTTCATATATTGTCTGAAGAATTTTATAGTCTTCATCATATTTGTATTTTATTATACTTCCATTTCTCTCTGTAAAGGTGGTTATTCTATTGGTATCATCATAGGAAAAGTACATTTTACTGTTATCTACTAGCTTCTGCTCTATTACTCTTCCTTTATCATCATATTTATTTACTACCGTGCCATCCTTTTTAGGGGTGACTATTTTTGTCATTCTATGATTGGAGTCATACTCATACTCTACTTCATCCCCTTCAACATTCTTATATAGGGTTAAGTCTCCATTTTCATAAAAATATTCTACTTTTCTCCCTGTTTGGTCTGATATTTGAATTACTTTCCCATCATCATTGTATTGTAATATAAGATGTCCATATTCATTACTTATCTCTCTAAGTAGTTCATCTTCATATATCATATCTGTTTCATTTCCATTGGTATCTGTTATTTTATCTAAGAATCCACTTTCATTAAAATGATACTCTACCTTAGAGGGCATTGTTAATGTGTATGTATCATCACTATGCTTTTCAAATTCATTGTATACTCCCACAGGAGCTTGGTATGTACCATCACTATTTAATGTATAGGTTTCTCTATGACCATCATAGTAGATTACTCCTATGTTTCCATCCCCCATATCAAATAGTCTATATTTCCAATTATGATGCCAATTTGTTCCTAGGTCTCCCTCATATACATCTCTAGAGTTATAGAATCTAGTGAATGATATAGGATAGGTTCCTCCTAGGCTTATATCTGTATTATTATATGTAAAGTTTCCTGTGGCTAGGTTCACTGGGTCTTCTGTAAATTCTGTTGTGCCTTTTAATAAATCTACTACACCACATTTTTCTTCCATCTTCTCTGGATCAACAAATTCTGATGTGGGAGGTTTTCCCCCTCTTACAGGGTTAATTATTAATAAGGCACTTCCTATGGCGAGATCATAAGGTTCTTGAAGATTATTATCCTTTATTATCTCTGTGTATTTACTATCATTGTCATAATAATATGAGGACAATAAAGTAAAATTATCATAGGCCCTTACTGTATGCTTTAATACCTTGATAGGTCCTAGCTTTTTCTGTTCTTTATTTTTATTTATCTTTACTGCTGATAGTTCTATGTTTTTATACTCCTGTAAGGGTATATCTATCTTCCACATATCTACTGATATATTTGCTTCCCCCATGAAAGCTCCATCAGCATATACCTTTACTTTCTCTGTATTTTCATCAGCAGAACCATATACTGTGAAATTATCTCCATTTACATTGGGAGCTATTGCTATATCTTCTTCTAATTTATCTATTATGGTTACCTTGACTTTTCCAAAGGTTCCCTGCCAAGGGTTTCCATCTGCTGCATCTATATGTATTGTATATATTCCCTTAGGTAGGATATTTCCTTTATCGTCTTTTCCATCCCACTCTATTTTATTGGTTTTATAGTCTCCTTGAAATTCTTTATCTTTAGCTATAGTCCTTACTGTGTTCAATCCATTTTTTACTGTTATATTTGCTTTATGGGTATCGTGAAAGTTCCAGCTTATAGTGGTCTTTTCTCCATTTTTAGGACTAAATATTGAAGGTGTTACCTTTTGAAATGTAGTCCTAGATGTATTCCCCTCTGCAAAGGCATTTATAGGTAATACGCTTACAAATATCATGGTAAATATAATTATTAAAGATAGATACCTATGCCATCTCTTTATCATTCTATTTATCTCCCCTTTTTCGGTAATATCTAATTCCAAATACTCCCCCTATTATCACTATTCCAATGAGAATATATATAAATGGTGACTTCCAAATACTTTTTGTATCTTCTTTTTTAGGTTTTTCTTTTTCAATGGTGCTTTCTTCTTGTTTCTTTTCTGTCTCTACCGATAATTCCTCTACTTCCTCTACTTCTTCCTCCACTGATAAATCATCAGTTACTGAAGGCTGCTCTTGAGAGTCTATATCGACTTCCGTCTCATCGGCTTCTTCTATCTCTTCTACTTCTTCTATGTCTTGTTCTTCCTGAGGGCTATTGTCTTTCATAACCTTCGTAATTGTATAGTCATTAATGCTTCCACTCATTATCCCCATACCATTTGACCAGATTAATGTATCTCCTTGTAAAAAGGCATATTTGGGCATAACATCTCCAAAGTTCTCAAGTTTTGTATCTACTATACTGTTAGAATCATTTAATACTAAGTGACCATCTTCTTCTAAAAGTAATTTATCCCCTGTAAAGGCTAAAGGTCTATGATTTTGTTTTCCTGAGGTCAGCCTTGTCTCGCTGTCCTCCTTGGTATCATACATATATATCTGACTATATCCGTTGTACTCCACCATCCATACTATTCTATCCTTACTTAGTATTGGATCTAATTCATCCCCTAATCCATAGGTTACCTGCTTTTCTTTTCCAGTAGAGATATCATAGGTATATATATCAAAATCTCCATCTCTACTATCCATCCAAGCAAGGGTTTTCCCATTGATCTCTAAGCCAAAGACTTGAGTATCAGTAGTTGTAATACTTTTAGTAGCTTTTTTAGAGAGGTCATATATCATCACCTGCCTTCTACCATCGGTATTATTTATCCAAGAAATTTTATCCCCAGATATAACTGGCTCTCTATAATCTCCTTTAGAGTCAGTTATTTTTTGAGTTTGTCCATTTTTAATATTGTATAAATATATATCAAAATATCCTGTACCATTTGATGCATGTTCCCTATTATCCTGCCATACTATGTAATTTCCTGATATGCTAGGATTCATTTGATTATATTTATTATTAGTGATATTTTTGGTGTCTTCTGAGTCCATATTCATATGATATATCTCCCAGTTACTCCCTTTATTAGACATCCACACTGCATTTTTTCCGTCTATTTTTAAATTGTTCATTCCCGCTGCATTATCTGCAACTACAAAGGAATGACTAGAAAGTAAAAATACTATTATTGCAATAATAGACGAAATTTTTTGATTTTTCTTCACCTTGTACCCTCCCTCTTTTAAATTAGACAATAAAAAACCTATGCCGATTAAAGGCATAGGTTTCCCCATACTTTCGGCAACCGGCTACCATAGCATTAGCTTTAGGCCCTTGGCTTTGCGTCCTTATCTTTCAATAAGTTTGCCTTTTTCAATGTAAATTTTTTGATTTTTCTAATACTTGATATATTTTAGCAAATTAAACTGGGATATTTTGTCTTAATTTGTCGAATACAGAGGTAAAATGTTCCATTCGTAATATAATAGTTCTAGAAAACTATTATATTACGAAGATATATAGTACTACAGACCTAGTATTAAAGAGCGGGTATAGGATTATTTACTCTTATTATTTTAGGTAATAAGTATGTATTAATAATATTATCAATACATACTTATAATAAAAAAAATGATTGCCATTTCTGGCAATCATTAAATAATGGTGTGTGACTGTATATTAAAATTAATTAGTTATTATTTTTATTCTTATTATTCTCTGCTTTTTTCTTAGCATCTTCTCTTAATTCTTCAGCTTTCTCTTTAGCTTCTTCTCTTGCTTTTTCTGCTTTTTCTTTTATTTCTTCTTTTTGTTTTTTAGCATCTTCTCTTGCTTTTTCTGCAGCTTTTTTCTCTTCTTCTCTTTGTTTCTTAGCTTCTTCTCTTAATTCTTCAGCTTTCTTTTTAGCTTCTTCTTTTTTCTCTTTTGCTTCTTCTCTTGCTTTCTCTGCTGCTAATTTCTCTTCTTCAGTTCTTTCTTCTTCATTCATATCTTCATCAATTTCTTCATTCATATCTTCATCTTCTACTTCTTCGTCTATATCTTCATCAATATCTTCTTCCATATCCTCATCTTCTATTTCTTCGTCCATATCTTCACTTGCTTCCTTAGAAGCTACTACAACTTTCATTTCTGCAAATGCTGTATTAAGCTCTTCTCTTGCTGTATCATAAGCTAACTTAGCTTCTTCTAATAAAGCTTCTGCTAAAGCTATTGTCTCTTCTGAACCATGTTTTTGCATTTTCTTAAGATTTACTCTTGCATGTACATATGATTTTCTAGCATCATTTAATGAATGTCTTTTTGCTACCATATTATGTACTGCTTCTTTTACAGATACAGTGTCTATTTCTTCATCATCATTTTCTTGAACATCTTCATCATTCTCTTGTACGTCTTCATCATTTTCTTCTACATCTTCTTCTGTTGTTTCTTCAGTAACATCTTCATCAACTATTTCTTCTTCTGTCACTTCTTCATCTTCTATACCTGATATAAGTCCATTTAACTCATCTATTTTTGCTTCAAATTCAGCTAATGCCGATTCTGATAAATTGAATTTTCCTTCTTCTAACAACATTTCACTATCAAGAAGTCTTTTTTCAGCAATTTCTTTTAGTAGTTCTAATTTTTTCTCTTCATCAAAAGTTAAAGCTACTTTTAAATTATCAACTAATCTTTCAAAGTTATATAAAAATTTATCTGATAGAGAAGTTTCATCTGCTTCTTCAATATCTTCTTCTGTTACTTCTTCATCTACAACTTCTATTATATCTTCTTCCTCTGTAGGTACAGTAGTGTTTTCTTCTGGTGCTGCAAAAGCTCCAGCACTAAATATCATTGATAATGCTACTGAACTTACTAATATTTTTATCTTTTTCATTTTCTATCTCCTCCTAAAATGTAATTTCTTTGGCTTTACTATACAATACATACAAACGAGTTTTTTTTTGGGGGTATTTTAAAAAAATCAAAAAAATATGCCACCCTTTTAGGATGACATATTTTTTCTTAATGAATCTTCTTTAGTTTTTTGTTAGTTTATCTTCTGTTTCTTAACCCATCTAGGGCTTCTTCTGGAGATAGTCTATTAGTATAGTCCATATCTATATAGGACAATATAATAGAACTATCAGTATCCACAACAAATGTTGCTGGGATAGGTAATTCTAAAAGATTATCCTTATCCCTTAATAATCTTATACCCAATTTTTTATAAACATCACTTAATTTCTTATCTAAATGGGTAACTAATCCAATTTTTCTAGCCATTTCATTATTTTCATCTATTAGTATCTCATATTCTAATAAATTATCCTCTATAACTTTTTCTATATTTTCTCTTGAATCTTGAGATATTATGACTAGATTCGCTCCCAGTTTATGTATCTCAGGTAATGATTCTTGATAGGATTGTAATTCTAAATTACTATTTAATGTTAAATTACCAGGAGAAAATATTAGAATTAACGGTCCTTCTTCTAATAATTCTTTAGAGCTAATTATATTTCCCTCAGTGTTTTTTAACTGAAATGAAGGCATTTGATCTCCTTTTTTAGGTACATTATCTATTATACTTTCAGAATCTATCTTATCAGCTGTAAGTCTTATAACTTCTCTTATATTTTCATGGGTTGTTTCTAATAAATCCTTAGTAATATTCATGAAATCACCACCTAATTTCTAATTTTCTTAGTAATTTCAGCTATAGTCATTGGAACTAATGAAAGTAAAACTACATATATCCAATGTGTTCCATCTAAGGTAGTTAGTTCAAATATCTCTCTTAATGGTGGTATTAATACTACACTTAGTAATAATGTGGCTGATAGAGCTATTGCTCCTAATAAATATTTATTTGAGAATAATCCTATTTTAAATATACTTTTATCTAGGGATCTTATAGTAAGACTGTTAGCAAATTGAGATACTGCCAATGTTATTAGGGCCATAGTTCTTCCAGTCTCAATATTTACACCTCTACCTATATTAAAGGCAAATATGGTTACTATTCCTATTATTAAACCTTTTATAACAATACTTATCCCTAGTCCATGGGCAAATATGCTTTCTCCAGAAGCCCTTGGCTTTCTCTCCATTATATCTTGCTCTGCAGGATCTACCCCTAGTGCTAATGCAGGAAAACTATCTGTTACAAGATTAATCCATAATATATGGATTGGTAATAATGGAGTAGGCAAACCTATCACTAATGCTACAAACAAGGCTACTACCTCTCCTACATTACAAGATAATAAGTAGTGGATAGATTTCTTAATATTATCAAATATACTTCTGCCTTCTTCTACTGCTGCAACAATTGTGGAGAAGTTATCGTCTGTTAATATCATATCTGCTGCCTCTTTAGATACATCTGTTCCAGTTATCCCCATGGCACAACCTATATTTGCTCTCTTCAGAGCTGGGGCATCATTTACACCATCTCCTGTCATGGCTACTACTTTGTCGTGACTTTGCCATGCTTTTACAATCTTGACCTTATGCTCAGGAGATACCCTTGCATATACCGAATATTTATCTACATTTGATGCTAATTCTTCATCGGTCATTTTTTCTATTTCTTTTCCTTCCAATGCTTCATCTTCTTTTTCTAATATACCTAATTCTTTTGCTATTGCGATAGCAGTTATCTTATAGTCTCCTGTAATCATTACAGGTTTTATCCCTGCTTTTTTACATTCTGCTACAGAAACTTTAACTTCTTCTCTAGGGGGATCAATCATACCACTCATTCCTACAAAGATTAAATCATTTTCTACCGTTTCACTACTAACTTCCCCAGGTATTTCTGATATTTCTCTATAGGCTAATCCCAGTACCCTGAGAGCCTTAGCCGCCATTGATTTGTTTACATCTATTATTTTTTTCTTCTGTTCTTCTGTAATCTCTTCTACTTTCCCATCTATCATGATGCCTTTACATCTTTCTAATATGACATCTATAGCTCCCTTTGTATATATTCTATATCCATCCTTATCTTGATGAATTGTTGACATCATTTTTCTATCTGAATCAAAAGGCACTTCCTCTACTCTTTTCATTTCACTTTCAAGCTCTTTTCTATATATGCCTTTTTCGTACCCTAAGACTATTAGTGCTATTTCCGTAGGATCTCCAATGGTTTTCTTTTCCCCTTCAGTTTCTTCTATTGATGCATCATTACACATAAGACCCGTTATTACTGCCATTTTCTCATCTTTATCATCAATATTTACATCTTCAGCCTCTATTAAATTATCATAGGTATAGAGCTTTGTTACAGTCATTTTATTTTGGGTTAATGTACCGGTTTTATCCGAGCATATTACTGATGCTGTACCTAAAGTCTCTACTGCTGGGAGTTTTCTAATGATTGCATTCTTTTTAATCATTCTTTGTACTCCTAGAGATAATACAATAGTAACTATAGCAGGTAATCCTTCCGGAATAGCAGCTACTGCTAATGATACTGCTAGCATGAACATATCTAACAGCCCTCGACCTTGGAAATATCCAATTAAGAAAATAACTCCACAGACTCCTAAAGCTATAATTCCTAGCCATTTACCTAGTTCTCCTAGTTTTTGTTGTAAAGGAGTTTCTAAATCTTCTTGAGATTCTATCATTTTAGCTATCTTACCTATTTCTGTACTCATTCCAGTCTCTGTTACAACGACTTTACCTCTACCATTAGTTACTAAGCTTGTAGAGTATACCATGTTCTTCCTATCTCCTATAGGTACATCTTCTCCCTCAGAGATAGACAAGTCTTTATTTACTGGAACTGATTCTCCTGTAAGGGAGGATTCTTCCACTTTTAGACTGGCACTTTCAAGAAGTATCCCATCTGCTGCTATGTAATCCCCCGCTTCTAATATAAGTATATCTCCAGGAAATATATCTGAGGATTTAACCTCCATTATACTTCCATTTCTTATCACCTTAGCTGTAGGTTTTGACATATTTTTAAGAGCCTTTAATGATTCTTCTGCTTTATTTTCTTGTACCACCCCTAGTATTGCATTTAATAGTACTATTGCTGCTATTATGATAGTATCTTTAAATTCTCCTAATGATGCTGATACTATGGCTGCTATTAAAAGTATAATCACCATAAAATTTTTAAATTGGTTTATAAATCTTTGAAGTAATGTTGTTCTCTTCTTACCTTCTAATTCATTTAATCCGTACTTTTCTTTTCTATTCTTTACTTCTTCTGTTGAAAGCCCCTTTTGTGGATCAACTTTTAGAATATCCATTACTTCATCAGAACTTTTTTTATACCATAACTCTTCACTCAATACTATTCCCTCCTAAAAAGTTATTCTATCTCTAATCTCCCTGGATAGGGCTTAAACATAGTTTTTAATCTTCCATAATTCTCTATATTATTATCTAGCCATATATCTTCCTTTTCTTCTGGTATTATCACAGGCATCCTATTATGTATTTTTATCATATCCTTGTTTGGTACAGTAGTAAGTATAGTAAAAGCTGTATAATCATCCCCATTCTCATCTTTAAAATTGTCATATATTCCTGCTAAAGAAAATATCTTTCTATCTTTAATATGTATTCTTCGTTTTATTTTATCCTTTCCATCCTTTTCCCATTCAAAAAAACCACTAACTGGTATAATGCATCTTTTATTATAAAAAGAATCCTTAAAGGTTGGTTTCTTATCTATAGTTTCACTTCGGGCATTAATAAGAAGACTTTTACTATATGAAGGTTTAAATCCCCAGTTTATAATCTTTAATTTCTTCTCTCCATCCTTTAATACAACTGGTGATTTATTAGAAGGATAAATTTCATTAAACTCATATTTATTTTCTTCCTTATATCTAATATTGTATCTTTCATATATATCCTTTAATCCTATATTCAAATAATATCTACCACACATATTATCACCTCAGTAATAGTACTTTATTTAATCCTTTTTACCCTTATTATTATTCTATACTCAGATATATTTAGTATACCAATCTATATTTCTACATTTATCTTTATATTTCCCAGGTAATATTCGACTTTTAATTTTAATTATAAAAAAACACCCCTATAGCTTTTGCTATAAGAGTGTCTATATATAATATGGAATAAGGGTTTGTTATTTATTTAGTTAGTTCAAGTCCCATTTTTGCATCTGTGAATATTCTTACATCCATCACTTTTAAATCATCTGCAACTACTGGTTTAAAGCCCATTTGTCCAAAGATATCTTTTTCTAAATCTACTCCTGGAGCTATTTCAGTTAAAGTAAATCCTTTTTCGGTAAGCTCAAATACCGCTCTTTCAGTTATATAAATAACTGGTTGATTAGTTTCTTGAGCATATTTACCTGAGAATGTAATTTGCTCTACTGTATCTACAAACTTCTTAGCTCTACCTTCTTTTACTATGTTAAGCTTACCATCATTTATTTCTACTTCTAATCCACCGGCAGTAAATGTTCCACAGTAAACAACCTTTTGAGCATTTTGAGATATGTTTACGAATCCACCACAACCAGGAATTTTCGGTCCAAATTTACTTACATTTATGTTTCCATCCTTATCACATTGTGCAAGACCTAAGAATGTAATGTCTAATCCCCCACCATCATAGAAATCGAATTGGTATGGTTGATCAATTATTGCATCTGGATTAATAGCAGCACCGAAGCTAAGTCCTCCTGCTGGTACTCCACCTATAGTTCCTGCTTCTGTAGTAAGGATTAATCCATCTATTCCTTCTTCATTAGCTACCATAGATACTCCTTCAGGCATACCTATACCTAAGTTTGTTATAGCATTTGGTACTAATTCCATAGCAGATCTTCTTGCTATTACTTTTCTAACATCTAATTTCATAGGTTTGATGCTTCCTAGAGATACTCTTATTTCTTGAGAGTAAGATGGGTTATATTGCTCACCGAAAGTTTGCATATGCTCTTCTTCTTTTGCTTCTACTATAGCATCTACATAGATTCCAGGAATCTTTACTTGACTATAATCTAATGAGCCATTTTCAACTATAGCTTCAACTTGAAGAATAACCTTTCCACCAGAGTTCTTTGCTGCTTGAGCCATAGCTAGCATTTCTAGATTTAAAGCTTCTCTTTCGAAGGTACAGTTACCATTTTCGTCTGCATAAGTTCCCCTTATAACAGCTATGTCTACTGGCATTGAATGATAGAACATCCACTCTTCATCTCTAATGTTTACTATTTCAACAACATCTTCTTTAGTAATATCATTAATCTTTCCACCTTCAATTCTTGGATCAGCAAAAGTTTTTAAACCAACTTTTGTAAGGATTCCAGGCTTTCCACCAGCTATAGCTCTAAATAATTGAGATATAGCACCTTGAGGTAGGTTATATCCTTCTATCTTATTTTCTAAAGCTAGTTTACCTATTTTTGGAGCTAATCCCCAATGACCACCAATAACTTTCTTTAATAGTCCTTCATGACCAAGATGGTTAAGTCCTTTGTTTTTTCCATCTCCTTGGCCTGCTGCGTATACTAGTGTTAAATCCTTTGGTTTTCCTTCGCTTACAAAGTATTCTTCAATAGCATGAGTTATAGCTTCTGGATGCATGTTTCCAACAAATCCTCCAGTAGCTATTGTATCTCCATCCTTTATTAATTGAACCGCTTCTTTAGCTGTCATTATTTTATTCATGATTTCTCCTCCTATTCTCTATCTAGGTTACATAATATATATTTATTATCTGTAAAAGTCCCCTATAGGATTACAGGAGACTTTCTACAGATAGATTTGAATCTCTTAAACTATTCCAGTTAATAGGTAGAATACTGAAATTACTATTACAGATATTAATGGAATACCCATTGTTACCATAGCAATATGTTTGTAACTTCTCTTATGGTCCATCTGAGTAACTGCAAGTAATGTTATAACTGCACCACAGTGTGGTAATGAATCAAGACCACCGGCAGCTACAAGCATAATTCTGTGTAGTGCTTCTGGATGAATTCCCATGCTTAAGAATTCTTCTGATAATACTTCTAATGCGATAGCTGTACCACCAGAGGATGATCCAACTATACCAGCTAATAATGTAGTTGAGATTGCAACTTTAAATACTGATGGAATTGCCATAGCAACTATAGCCATTTTAACTGTTGTAAAGGCAGCTAATGACTTAATAACTCCACCATATCCAACCTCAGATGCAGTGTTGAATATTGGAAGTAAACCTCCAACTGCTCCATCAAATATAACTTTATTTTTATTTGTTATATATTTACCCATAGTAATTAATATAAATACAACTGCAACACCCAAACCAAGTACTACTGGCCAAGTTCCATTTATTCCTCCACCTACGGATTCATATTTAGCAATAACTGATTCCTGTTTAAAGTACCAGTTTGTTAATCCAAAGTTAATTATAAATACTATTAATATTGGTGCAATAGCTAAACCAAAGCTAGGAATTTTTCCACCTAATTCATGTAGATTCTCTTCAGGATGATCTCCATAGCCTTCCCCTTCAGATTTGAACTTATCAGATCTATTATTAAGGTAATATACTCCACCAAAGAACATGATAGATGCTGCTATAAGTCCTAATACTGGACCAGCAAATGTATCTGTTCCAAAATAAATTGTAGGCATTGTATTAAGATATTGAGGTGATCCTGGTAATGCTGTCATCGTAAATGTGAAAGCACCTAATGCAATTGCTGCTGGTAATAATTTTTTAGGTATATCTGCTCTTCTTAGTAATGTAGCTCCAATTGGATACATTGCAAAAACAACAACGAATAGTGAAACTCCACCATAAGTTAATAGGGCTGTTGCTACTACTATCGCTGCAATAGCTCTCTTTTCACCAAATTTATCTGAAATAAATTCAGCAATAGAGTTTGCAGCTCCTGAAACTCCCATTAATTTACCGAATATAGCTCCCGCTAAGAATACTGGGAAATAACTTTGAATATATCCTGCCGCTGCTGGCATGAATATGTTAGATAATGCATATAGTGCTGGAATTTCTCCTGCTACTAATGAAGCTGCCATGGCTAATAATGGCGCTAATACTAATACAGTTACACCTTTATATGCAAAATACATAAGGGCAACTAAAGTTAAAATAATTGATATAACTCCTAACATAAATAAATCCTCCTCTGTGTTTTATTTAAGCATTCCGCTCTTAGAATATTATAATTCCATAGATATTTTTTCAATTATTTCAGCTTCTAGAAAACCTTTTCTTCAAAGATATTATTCCTCTATCTGAAATAATTATAAAAATATCTTTTGTTGCATTATATATATGTAGCAATTTTTATGCCAAAATTCTTTTTTTTATTACAATCAATTTCAACATCCTTTTTTATCCCCTATTTTTAGACGTTTTTCTCTGATATTTATTTATATAATTTAAATTTTTGAAGATTATATATTTACTTCTTAACTTAATCCTAAATAAAATCAGAAAAAAACCATAAAACATGTAAATATATATTTACATGTTTTATGGTTTTTTCTTAATACCTTGATCTCAGTCACTTCAATAGTGTTAATTTAAGTTTACATGTTAACTTTCTAAACGTCTTTTAAGTTGTACTTATCTAGTTTTTTATATAAACTTACCCTACTTATTCCTAGAACTTTGGCTGTTTGATTCTTATTACCATCATTCCTTTTGAGATATTCTATGATCATATCTCTTTCTACTTCATCTAATACAGTCTTTAATTTTTTCTTTCCAGTATATATATTTTGTGCTCTATTTCTAGTTATTCTTTCTGGTAAATGATGGGGTTCTATTATTAATTCAGAGTCCAAAAGGTTTATTGCTCTTTCTATTACATTTTCTAACTCTCGAATATTACCAGGCCAGTCATAATTCTCTAAGTATTCTATAGTTCTTTTAGAAATACCTTCTACATATATCCCTAGTTTTT
This sequence comes from Anaeromonas frigoriresistens, assembly GCF_016820655.1. GTDB lineage: Bacteria > Bacillota > Clostridia > Tissierellales > SIT17 > Anaeromonas > Anaeromonas frigoriresistens. The sequence goes on along the minus strand of NZ_WSFT01000006.1, from coordinate 20,486 downwards.
TTGTTAATTTGTTTTTTAGTGATAAAGCTAACTCTTTTATATCTTCTTTTCTTTCTCTTAAAGGGGGTAGATTTAAAGTAACTACATTTAATCTATAATAAAAGTCCTCTCTAAACTTCTTTTCTTCCACAAGTTTTCTAAGATTCTTATTAGTAGATGTGATAATTCTTACATCTAAATCTTTAACTACATTTCCTCCCACACTCTCGAATTCTTTCTCCTGTAAAACCCTTAGAAGTTTTGCCTGCATATTAAGGGGCATATCTCCTATCTCATCTAGAAGTATAGTTCCACCATTGGCTATTTCAAATTTCCCTTTTTTCCCTCCACGCTTTGCTCCTGTAAAGGCTCCTTCTTCATATCCAAATAGCTCTGACTCTAATAACTCTCCCGGTATAGCAGCACAGTTTATCCTGACAAAAGGACCTAATCTCCTATTACTTGCATTATGAATAGCATGGGCAAATAATTCTTTACCCGTACCACTTTCTCCAGTGATTATCACATTTGATTTAGACTTAGCTACCCTTTCTCCAATTCTTTTAAGCTCCATTATTTCATCAGTGACCCCTATTATACTATTAAATGTATATTTGGCAGACCTATTATTATCATATTCACTCTTATAATACTCTAGTTCCTTCTCTAACTCTTGAACCTTATTTTTTATCATTTGGAAGTCACCTAGGTCTTTAAACATAACCTTCCCTACTGCTCCTACTACTTTACCTTCTTTTTTGATAGGTATACGCATAGGTATCATTTTATTACCCTTTATTTCTTGTATTTCTCCTACTTCTCTAGTTCCTGATTTTGCTACTATATGCATCCTAGTATTTTCTATAACATCAGTAACATGTTTACCTTCCGGCTCAGGTTCTTTTAAAAATTCCTTATATGCTTTACTCATCATCTGTATTATTCCATTATCATCTACTACTACTACCCATTCATTTACAGTGTCTAGGATGGTATTTAATACATCTATATAGGATTCATCTTTAATCATTCTTTCATTCATTTCCATAAACTCCGTCATATCTTTGAATATGGAAATAGCTCCTAAGGTTTCTGAATCTTTTATAATAGGTATTCTATTTACTAAAAATTCTTTATTATTATACTTAAATTTCTGATTAAATTGAGGTTTACTATCGGATAAAATATTCATTATTGGCGTATTGGAAATAATTTCAGTGACCTTTTTTCCTATATTGTCCTTGTAGGACACTTCTAAATAAGTCTCTGCTTTCTTATTTATTATTATTATTTTGCCCTCAGCATCAATTCCAACAATAGCTTCATCCATATGTTCTAAAACTGAACACAATAATATATCTAATAATTTCATTACAAACCCCCTCGTATATAAATTGTTTACGGTTTATATCTATTATTATGATTATATCACTATTAGACAAAAATAAAACCCCCGGGCCTCACTTTGACCCAAGGGTTTAAAGATATATTGTTTTTATTTAGGAGGCATTACTGTGGCAACGCCTTTTAGTACTACATCACCCTTTTGATTTGTGCAAGTTGTTTTAAGTTTAATCATGTTTTTACCTTCTATTTTTTCTATAACTTCTGCTTCTGCTTTTATAGTATCTCCAAATCTTACAGGAGCTGTGAATTTAAGTTCCTGTCCTAAGTAGATAGTTCCTGGTCCAGGAAGATGAACGCCTAATACTGCAGAAACTAAACCTGCTGTTAGCATACCATGAGCTATTCTTCCTTTAAACATTGTATTCTTAGATACTTCTTCATTAATATGAGCTGGATTTATATCTCCTGTAACTCCAGCATATAGATATACATCTGTCTCTGTAATCGTTTTCTGGAATGATGCCTTTTGACCTAATTCTAATTCAGCAAATGTTTTCCCTTTCATTTAAAACACTCCTCTTTATTTTTTTAATATATTAAATGTGATAATAATTATTCTGTAATAATATATACAAGCAACTATTATGCCAATAATTATTTTTGACATAATCTTATTAATATAAAAAATAATTATCTAAATAAAGTTCTAATTTTACTTGTTTTAGTATTGTAATTAAATATCTATTTTATTATACAAATGATTTTTCTGTATTGTTTTTTATATAATATTGTGCATTTTAAATAAAGTCTGTTTATATATCCGTACATGTTTATTTTTTTCTAATGTTATACTATTTATCTTTGGGAAGATTATATTCTTTAATTCCTAAGTTATATATAATTTTTCCCCTTTTCAATGCAAATAAAACAAAAGATGGTCTAAAAAAGACCATCTTTTGTTCTATATATTTACTTCTCAATATATGCATCCCTTAGGAACATATTTCCTACTGGTGATTTCCACCAATCTTTAACATAACCTTTTACCATCTCAGGGTCAGATGCATAGTATATAGGTGAAATAGTCATTCTATTCATCCAAATATCCTCTGCTTGATGAAGCAATTCTGCTGCTTTGTTCTCATCTAATGTTATCATTGCTTCTTTAACTAACTTATCAAACTCTGCATCGAAGAATCCAGAGTAGTTATTTCCACTACCTTCTATCCACATATCAAAGAATGTCATTGGATGCACATAGTCTGCTCCCCAGCCTATTCTAGCTATTTGGAAGTTTCCTTCTTCTAATGTAGATAAATGAACTTTCCACTCTTGGTTTACTATCTCTACATCTACACCTAGGTTCTTCTTCCACATTTCTTGAATTGCTTCTGCTATCTTCTTATGACGTTCACTAGTATTATAGTTTAATTTTACTGGTGGAAGACCTTCACCATTAGGATATCCAGCCTCTTCTAATAATTTTTTAGCTTCTTCTATTTGAGCTTCAGGTTTTATTCCATAATCTCCCCCTGATTCTCTAAAGTCTCCTCCACCATAGCTAATGCCATTAGGTACTAATCCAGTAGCTGGTAAAGAACTATCCATTGTTACTGTATCAACTATTGCCTTTCTATCTATAGCTAGTGCAAAAGCTTTTCTAACTAATTCATTATCAAAAGGTGGTTCATTATTATTAAATACATAATAGTATAGTGATAAATCAGGTAATATAAATATCTCATCACTCTCAGATAACAATCTAGGTATTTCTGCAACAGGAATATTATCTATAGCATCTACGTCTCCTGCTTCAAAAGCAGCTAGAGCAGTAGATTCTTCATTTATGAGAGTAACTTCTACTTCTTCAAGTCTAACTTTATCTGCATCCCAGTATTCTGGATTTTTAACCATTATAACCTTCTCATTGTGAGTCCACTCTTTTACATAGAAAGGTCCATTACTGATCATACCATCATCAGATATTCCCCAACCTTCTGGATCAGCAGTAACTACATCTTCTCTTACTGGTTGCATTGTTACAAATGTACATAATGATAGAAAATAGTTTACTGGATCAGTTAAAGTAACTTTAAGTGTATGCTCATCTACTGCTTCTACTCCTACTTCTTCAAGACTTACTTCTCCATTATTTGCAGCTTCTGCATTTAATATCGGATATAAGAAGTATGCATAATCTGCCGCTGTAGCAGGATCTAATACTCTTCTCCAAGAGTACACAAAATCATTTGCTGTAACAGACTTTCCATCTGACCATTTAGCATTTTCTCTTAAATGGAAAGTATATACTTTACCATCTTCACTTATATCCCATTTTTCTGCTACTCCAGGCTCAGGATTTCCATCTTTGCCTACTCTAGTAAGTCCTTCACTAGTATTACCTAATATGTTTATTCCTATATTTTCAGTGGCTTTTCCTGGGTCTAATGTTTCAGGCTCTGCACCTAAATTATATGTGAAAACTTGAGGTGATTCTTCTGGCTCTTCAGCTTCCTCTTCACTAGATTCTTCTTGATCTGATGGCTCATCTGCGGGTTTAGGCTCTTCTTTATTAGTACATCCTACAAACGCAGTTAATACTAGGCAAAGTACTAATAGAATTGACAACAATTTCTTTAACATAGAATTTCCCCCTTTATTTTACTTATATATAAAGCACCAAGGCTCTATATTTCCCAATAATTTATTATTCTAACAAATGACATGCTACTAAATGTCCATTGTCTTTATCAACAAATTTAGGTTCTTCTTCTTTGCATCTCTCCATAGCATATTTACATCTAGTTCTAAATCTACATCCAGAAGGTGGATTTATAGGGCTTGGTACTTCCCCTTCTAAAACCTCTGCATTTCTCATTGCTGTAATATCTGGATTTGGTATAGGTATTGCTGATAATAATGCTTGAGTATAGGGATGTAATGGTTTTTTATAGAGTTCTTTACTAGAGGCTATTTCAACCATCTTTCCTAGATACATTACTCCTATTCTATCGGATATGTGTTTTACCATAGATAGATCATGGGCTACGAAAAGATATGTAAGTCCCATATCTTTTTGTAAATCTTCAAGCATATTTACTACCTGAGCTTGAATTGAAACATCTAAAGCTGATATAGGCTCATCACATACGATAAATTTAGGTCTTACCGCTAAGGATCTTGCTATTCCTATCCGTTGTCGTTGCCCTCCACTAAATTCATGAGGGAATCTGCTGGCATGATCTTTACTTAAACCTACCTTATTCAATAGTTCATAAATCATCTCTTGTCTTTCTTTACCTTTAGCTATTTGGTGGACATCTATTGGTTCACCAATAATATCACTAACGGTCATTCGAGAATTTAGAGAAGCATAAGGGTCTTGAAATATCATCTGAAACTCTTTTCTAAGAGGTTTTAATCTCTTCTCTTTCATATGGCCTATATCTTGATTACTAAAAAATATGTTCCCTGCGGTCACATCATACAGTCTTACAATACATCTTCCTGTAGTAGTTTTTCCGCATCCAGACTCCCCTACTAATCCAAAGGTTTCGCCTTTTTTTATTTCAAAACTTATGTCATCTACTGCTTTAGTGTAGGTTAGTTTTTTTCCAAAGAATCCTTTTTTCACTAAAAAGTATTTCTTTAAATTTTCCACCTTTATTAATACTTCTTTATTGTTATTCATTTTACTTCCTCCTTTCTTACCCCAGTACTAAGCTTCATTTTGGGTGATTCAGGGTGAAGTAACCAACAGCTAGCTTTATGTCCCATATCTACTTCGAAGAATTCCGGAAGTTTCATCTTACATATCTTCATTGAATAGGGGCATCTATCTGCAAAGGGACATCCTATTGGTGGTTTTAATAGATCTGGTGGTGTCCCTGGTATTGGAATCAACCTCTTTTTCTCCTCTAAATCTAACCTAGGAATTGATTTTAAAAGTCCCATTGTATAAGGATGCTGTGGATTAAAGAATATATCCCTCGAACTTCCTTCTTCCATAACTAATCCTCCATACATTACCACTATTCTAGAACAAACGTCTGCTACTACTCCTAAGTCATGGGTTATTAATATTATAGATGTATCTATTCTCTCCTTAAGTTCTTTCATTAGTTTCAGTATTTGATCCTGTATAGTTACATCCAAAGCAGTAGTAGGTTCATCTGCAATTAATAAATCTGGTTCACAGGATAGTGCTATTGCTATCATAGCTCTTTGCCTCATACCCCCACTAAATTCATGGGGATAATTATCTATTCTCTTTTCCGGGGATGGTATGCCTACCATCTTTAGCATTTCTATAGCCTTTTCCCTGGCCTTTTTCTTATTTAATTTTTGATGTCTAATTATCACTTCCATTATCTGATTTCCTATAGTATAAACGGGATTTAATGATGTCATAGGATCTTGAAATATCATAGCTATTTCATTTCCTCTTATTTTTAACATTTTATTATTTGAGTAATTTACTATATCCTTTCCTTTAAATAGTATTTCTCCCCCTACTATTTTCCCTGGATATTGTAATAGCTTCATCACTGATAATGATGTTACACTTTTCCCACTTCCTGACTCACCTACTATACCTATTGCTTCTCCTTTATCTATATGGAAACTTATACCTCGAACCGCTTGAACTTCTCCTAGATGGGTGAAGAAGGAGGTCTTAAGATTCTTTACTTCTAATAATTTTTCCCCCACATTTTACACCTCTTTTCTATTTACGTAATCTTGGATCTAGCGCATCTCTTAATCCATCCCCTAAGAAATTAAATGCAAACATTGTCACACATATAGCTAAAGCAGGGAAGAACAATTGATGCGGATAGGACCTTAGTGCTCCTAGAGCATCATTTGCCAATGTACCCCAAGAAGCCTTCGGTGCCGATACTCCAAGTCCAATAAAACTTAAGAATGCTTCTACAAAAATAGCTCGAGGTATCATCATAGTCATTGATACAATAATTGGTCCCATAGCATTAGGCAAAAGATGTCTTGTTAATATTCTCCAATGTCTAGTTCCTATGGATTTAGCTGCTAAAACATATTCTTGCTCCTTTAAACTTAGTATCTGTCCTCTAACTATCCTAGCCATACCAACCCAATATATAGATCCCAATGCAATAATTATAGGTTTAAGTCCAGAACCTAAAACAACCATTAAGAGTATTACATATAACATCAAAGGTACTGTACTGATAATATCAACTATTCTCATCATGAAATTATCTAACTTACCCCCAGCATATCCAGCTATTCCTCCATATAAAACACCTATAAAGAAATTAACCACTGTAGCTACAAAGGCAATTAGTAAAGATATTCTAGCACCATATATAACTCTAACAAGGATATCTCTTCCTAGATCATCTGAGCCAAAAAGATAAGTTTTATTCCAAACTCTATCATGGTAAGAATACTCATTTCCATTTCCATCTAATAGTTTAAAAGGCTGATTTTCAAAGTCTAGTAATACCGTTTTTCCTTTTACATCATAGGTTATCTTTTTCTCTATAAGGTTTTGCTCTGTAGCACTTAACAATTCAATAATCTTTCCACTTTCAGTAACTCTATATAATCTAAGCCCATTGGCTAAATGAATATAACTATCATCACTAACCTTATAAATGTCTAATCTTGGAGTTAAACTTGAGTAACTTAGATTTTGATCTGAATACTCATATGGAGAAAACATAGGACCAAATAGTGCAATTAGTATTAGTATTATTACTACAGAAAGTCCTATCATCGCCATTTTATTTTCCTTTAATCTTCTCCAAGAATCTTGAAAGTAAGTAAGACTTTTTCTTGATATTTGTTCTTTATTCTTTTCTGTGTCATCAATCTTAGTCCATAATTCTTTTGGTATATTCTTAGAATTCGAATTTAAATTTTCCATCAATTTATCCCCCTAATCATCAAGTTTAATTCTAGGGTCTACAAGTAAATATACAATATCAACTATTAAAACCATAAAAACTAAGAATGTGGCAAAAAATATGGTTATCCCCATAATAGTTGTATAATCTCTATTGGTAATACTCTGTACGAAGTGTCTTCCCATCCCTGGTAATGCAAATATTTTTTCTATAACAAATGATCCTGTTAATATTGCAGCAATCATCGGCCCCACATAGGTTACTACTGGTAATATTGAGTTTCTTAATCCATGCTTAAATATAACTACCCTTTCTGGAAGCCCCTTTGCTCTAGCCGTTCTTATATAGTCCTGTTGCATAACCTCAAGCATACTAGAACGGGTAAGCCGTGTAATAAATGATAATGAATATCCCGCTAATGCTAACACCGGTAATATATATCCCTTCCAACTATCCAGTCCAAAGGTGGGTAATAACCCTAATTTTAAAGCAAAGAAATATATGAATACGGTGGCTAATACAAAGGCTGGTATTGTTATTCCCAGGGTGGCTAGAAACATCACTATATAGTCCGGCCATTTATTTTGCTTTAGAGCTGAAAGAACTCCAAATGGTATTCCTAGAGCCAATGTTAATAACACTGTGAAGCTACCTAGTTTAGCCGAGGTAGGAAACCCATCCTTTATCAACTTGTTTACTGTCATTCCTTCATATTGGAAGGAAGGTCCTAAGTCAAGTTTAGCTATTCTTTTTAGATAGTCTATATACTGTTTAGGGAGTGAATCGTCTAAGTTGTATTTTTTATTTAATGCTTCCTCTATTGCTGGAGGTACTTTTTTCTCTTTAGTAAATGGTCCTCCTGGTATGGAGTGCATTAAAAGAAATGTCAGGGTAATCACTAAAAATATTGTGATAACCATTGCAATAACCCTTTTAAGTAAAAATTTTCCCATGACCCGCACCTCTTTCTAAATAATATATATAGATTAAATAATACCTGTTTTTTACCACCTCCACCTTCTTAGAAATAATACAAGTTATTTTTATTTATTATATTATCGGCATTTTTCTAATATGAAGAATAAAGTATAATGATATTAAATTGTAATACTTTATACTATTGAATCTAGGACTTTTAGTTGCTTATAAACCCTGTTAACTATCTATGAACTTTATTAAGAAATTTTTATGTACAATAAAAAAAGCGGACTAGAAACGTGTCCACTTCGCTGATGAAGAAACTAAGTGATTCACTCCAAATCAAAGATTTGGGTTCTCTACTTATAAGGGACCCTAGGTCCCTTTCGACGGTGCATAATGCTTGCACCTGAGCATCCCCCTAATACGGCATGGGATTTCATCCCCCACACCCCCTATTTTTTATTGTCTTCCATTATTTCATGTAGCATTAAAACTCAGAGTTTATCAGTAGTTTAGAAGTTCTATTAAGTTACCTTTATTAGACAATAAAAAAACCTGGGTAAAAACCCAGGTTTACTTCTCTATATCTTCATATTCTTTTTCTATAACTTCTGTTTTTTCTATATTATCCTCATGATCTTTTATTAAATATTCTGGTAAATCCATTCCTGCCATATTAAACATTTCTTGAAGGGGAGGTAGGGACTTCATCATACCAGATAGGAAATTTGCTGTAGAAGATTTACCTTCTCCATTACCTCCCATATTATCCCATACAGTAACTTTATCAATTTTAATTCCTTTTATAGCTTCCACTTGAGTCTTTACAAGCTCTGGTAATTTATCTACCATCATAAGCATAACTGCCTTTTCTGCATTTCCTCCAGTGGCATTAACTATTTTTTCGAAACCTTCTGCCTGTTTAGTTAATATTTCTTTTAAACCATTTGCTTCTGCTTCCATCTTTGCAAATATTGCATCAGCCTCACCTTTAGCTTTTCTTCTAATCTTCTCTGCATCTGCCTCTGCATCAATTTCAGCCTTTTGTTTTTCTATTTGAGCATTAACTATTGTATCAGCTTCTCTAGTTGCTTTTTCTCTCTTTGCTCTTGCTTTTTCTGCGTCTTCCTCTGCAGAATAGGCTTCTTCTAATGCCTTAGCAGCTTGAACTTTCTCAGCAGCACTTGCTTTCCTTTCAGCTTCTGCCTTTTTCTCTCTTTTTTCAGCTTCAGAATTTGCTACAACTACCTTAGATCTATTTTCCCCTTCTACTGCAGTAGCATCTGCTTCTGCCACTTGAATTCTTTCATCTCTCTTAGCATTAGCTTCACCTATAGAACCATCTCTATTTTTTTCTGCCACTGTCTTCTTAGCATCATTGATAGCTTTAGCTGCTGCTTCTTTACCTAATGCATCTATGTATCCTGATTCATCGTTTATATCGGTAACATTAACGTTTATAAGTCTTAGACCTATCTTTTTAAGCTCTGACTCAACGTTACTTGAAACTGCCGATAAAAATTTATCTCTATCAGTATTTATTTCTTCTATGTCCATAGTCGCTATTACCAATCTTAATTGACCAAATATAATATCCTTAGCTAATTCTTGTATTTCTGTAAGGCCTAATCCAAGTAACCTTTCAGCACCATTTTGCATTACTCCAGGCTCTGTAGATATACCTACTGTAAACCTAGATGGAACGTCTACTCTAATATTTTGTTTACTTAGAGCATTCTTCAAATTCACTTCGATCGACATTGGTGTTAAATCGAGGAATTCATAAGCTTGAATAACAGGCCAAATAAATGCGGCTCCTCCATGAACACATTTTGATGATATACCCTCGCCTTTTTCTCCAACCTTACCATATACAACTAAAATCTTATCTGATGGGCATCTTTTATATCTTGTAAATAAAGCTGCTATTGTACCAAATATAATTATTGCAATAACGGTAACTAATACAATCCCAAACACACCACCTGTTAAAGCCTCCATATAAACTCCCCCTTAATTATTTAGTATTTCTACTACTAAGATATTATTATCTAATATCTCTAAAACCTTCACCCGTTCCCCAGTAGATATAGCCTTACCCTTAGTTATGGCTTCTACTTCTTTTAAAGAATCTTGTATCAATATTTGCACTTTCCCTGTACCCTTTCCCTTTGCTGGTATTGGAATATAGACGCTTCCTGTGGCTCCTATGGAATTGTTCAAGTCTATATTACCACTTGAAGCTAGATTCATAATAAAGTAAAATAATGCGGCTACAATAAGCATTACTATAATTCCTAAAACACTTGATATCACTATAGTAGATACTTCACTAAATCCCATATCTGAAAAAGCTATTCCAGACCACCCAAATACAGTAAAAAATATAATGAAATTTCTAATAGTAAAAAAGTTAAATGCAGATTCTATAAATCCATCCCCATCAGCATCCAGATCAAAGCCTCCATCCATACTATCCACATCAGCAGTTCCTTCACCTAAACCAAAGAAAGTAAGGAAAAGTTGAATCATAAATACTACTGTAGATGGAATAGCTAAGTACCAAAACACCTTTTCAAAAACAGGTATAGAAGCCCACCATTCACTCAAATAAAATCCCCCCTTTTTGTAAAATTCTACCTTATTATATTTTATAACATTATCTTTAGTTTAACAATGATTATTAGAAAATTTTACTATTTATAAGCAATAAAAAAATCTTTAGAGTCAAACTCTAAAGATTTGCCATAGCTTCTTTTATTTTATTTACAACTTTTTCTCTATCCTCAGGTATAAAAAGATCTACTTCATCTACATCAATTACTATCTTAGGAGAATAATCGTAAGTTTCATACCATTTATCATACTTCTCATTTAACCTTTCCCAATACCTTCTAGGCACTGTGGATTCTATACCTCTATTTCTTCCATTAATTCTTTCTACAGCTTTATTTACACTGCACTTTAAATAGATTAATAAGGTTGGGTTTTGAGCATGTTCTAACATATTATCTAAAAGAGTAGAGTATGTTCTATACTCTTCATCACACATTTTTCCATCTTCATTTAGCATCTGAGCAAATATTTTATCTCCAAATATACTTCTATCTAATAAGCCACCATTCTTTTTATGTATCTCTTTAATCATAGCAAACCTTTTATTAAGAAAATGTACCTGTAATGTAAAACTCCATCTATTTTGATCCGCATAAAACTTATCCAATAGCACTAAAGTATCATTATCACTTAATTCTTCATATAGCTTAAGATTAAACTCTTCCTTTATTATAGTTGCTAATGTAGTCTTTCCTGCTCCTACTACTCCGTCTACTACTATCACTTGCTTCATTTCCTCCTCCTAGGTAATACATTTACTATATATAGTATAATTATTTCATCTGACTCTACATATAGTACCATATATCGAAAATATTATCAATGGTATGATGACAATATTATAACTTTTCATTCTGAACTTAGTGAATAATCTTTAAAGACTAGATCCTTCCCTATACTCAAAATGACAAGAACGTAGTGAAGACAGCCATTAAAAATACTGAAGGATAAAATCCTTCAGTACTTTTAATTCTTAATATATACCAGTTACTAAATAGAATACTGATATTACAAAAGTTGCAAGTATCGGCAATGCTATTGTATTAAATGCGATGTCTTTATAACTCTCTTTATGAGTAAGCTGACAAACAGCAAGTAATGTTATAATAGCACCACAATGTGGTAATGAATCTAGTCCACCGGCAGCTACAAGCATAATTCTATGAAGAGCTTCTGGATGAATTCCCATGCTTAAGAATTCTTCAGATAATACTTCTAATGCAATAGCAGTACCACCAGAAGAAGAACCAACTATACCTGCAAGTAAAGTAGTAGATATACCAACTTTAAATACAGAAGGAATAGCCAATCCAACTATAGCAATCTTAACTGTTGTAAATGCAGCTAGTGACTTAATAACTCCACCATATCCAACCTCAGATGCAGTATTAAATATTGGAAGTAATGCTCCAACTGCTCCATCAAATACAGTTTTGTTTGCATTGCTGATAAACTTTCTCATACTTACAAGAATAAATATAATAGCTACACCAAGACCAAGTACAACTGGCCATGTACCATTTACAGCTGAGTCTAAAGCTTCATACTTAGCTATAACTGAATCCATTTTAAAATACCAGTTAGTAAATAAGAAGTTAAGTACAAATACTATAACTATTGGTGCAATCGCAAGACCTATTCCTGGAATATTATCATCTATCTCATGTAAATCTTCGTTTGGATGATCTCCATAACCTTCACCAGCAGCTCTTAATTTGCTAGATCTCCAGTTAAGATAAGTTAATCCTCCACCTAACATAATAGCAGATGCTAATATACCAAGTACTGGACCAGCATATATATCTGTACCAAAGAAGATTGTTGGCATTGTATTAATATATTGAGGTGATCCTGGTAATGCTGTCATTGTGAATGTAAATGCACCTAGAGCTATAGCTCCTGGTAATAATCTCTTAGGTATATTTGCTCTTCTAAGTAATGTAGCCCCTATTGGATACATTGCAAATACCACAACAAATAGTGAAACTCCACCATAAGTTAATAGAGCTGTCGCTATAACTACTGCAGATATCGCTCGCTTTTCACCAAACTTTTCAGCTACGAAGTCAGCTATTGCAGAAGCAGCTCCTGTAACTCCCATTAATTTACCAAATATTGCTCCAGCTAAGAATACTGGAAAGTAACTAGAAATATATCCAGCTGCTGCTGGCATAAATATACTAGATAGTGCGTACAATGGAGGTATTTCTCCTGCCACTAAAGTTGCTAGCATTGCTAATAATGGTGCAAGTACTAGTACTGTTATACCTCTGTAAGCAAAATACATAAGTGCTACTAAGGTTGATATAATTGCTATAACACCTAACATTAAATAGTCCCCCTTTAAAATTTTATTTTAAAATTATTATGAATACGGGTTGTGCTCCTACTAATAAACCCTCCTTTCTTAATCTATAGTAAGCCCCATGGGCTCATCTTTAAATATTCTTAGATCCATAGTCTTCAAATCTTCAGCTATTATAGGTTTGAATTCCATTAAATCTATAACATCCTGCTGTAATTCTACTCCTGGAGCTATTTCTATTAATACAAGGCCTTCTGTTCTTAGCTCAAATACTGCTCTTTCAGTAATATATAAAACTTTTTGTCCTATTTCTGCTGCATACTCTCCACTGAAAGTAATTTGCTCCACATGTTCTAAGAATTTCTTAATCTTGCCTTCTTGTATAATATTAAGCTTTCCATCAGTAACATCTATTTTTAGACCTCCTGCTGTAAATGTTCCACAATAAATTACTGCTTTTGCATTTTGTGTTATATTTATGAACCCTCCACATCCAGCTATTTTAGGTCCAAACTTACTTACATTGATATTTCCCCACTTATCACATTGAGCTAATCCTAAAAATGCTACATCTAGTCCTCCACCATCATAGAAATCAAACTGATAAGGTTGGTCTAGTATTGCTTCAGGATTAGTGGCAGAACCAAAACTTAATCCTCCAGCCGGTACTCCACCAATAGGTCCAGATTCAATTGTTAAATCCATATTGTCCCCTATGCCTTCTTCACTGGCAACCATAGCGATTCCTTCAGGCATTCCTATCCCTAAATTAGTAATTGCATTAGGTACTAGTTCCATTGCTCCTCTTCTAGCAATTATCTTTCTTGCATCTAAAGGTAATCTTCCTATAGATCCTACTGGGACTTTTACTTCTCCTGTGTATGAAGCATTATAATCTTCTGCAAAGGTCTGCATATGATTCTCAGGCTTAGACACTACAATAGCATCCACATATATTCCAGGAATTTTTACTAATCTAGGATCTAAAGTACCTCTTTTAACTACCTTTTCAACTTGAAGTATTACTTTTCCTCCTGAATTCTTTACAGCTTGAGCCATTGAAGTAGCTTCTAATGTAACAGCTTCTTTTTCCATAGTAGCATTACCTATTTCATCAGCATAGGTAGCCCTTATAAATGCTACATTTACAGGAAAAGCTTTATAGAATAATTTCTCTTCTCCTTCAATCTCTATTAATTTAACTATATCTTCTGTAGTTTTATCATTAAGCTTACCACCCTCAATTCTAGGATCTACAAAAGTTTTTAATCCTACATGGGTGATAGTTCCAGGTTTACCTGCAGCTATATCTCTAAACAAATGGGAGATTACTCCTTGGGGTAAATTATAAGCCTCTATCTTATTATTAAGGGCTAATTTACCTATCTTTGGTGCTAGTCCCCAGTGTCCTCCAATTACTCTAGAAATTAATCCTTCATGACCTAAGTGATTTAATCCTCTTTCTTTTCCGTCTCCTTGTCCTGCAGCATATACTAATTTAATTCCTTTTGGTTTTCCTTCCTCTAGAAAACGTTTTTCTAAAGTTAAAGACAATTCCTCAGGATGACAGTTGCCTACAAAACCTCCGGTAGCTAAGGTATCTCCATCATTAATTAAGGCAACGGCCTCAGCTGCTGACATAATTTTAGACTTCATATATATTCCTCCCCTAAAAACTTTTCTATTCACCTATATAATAAGAGCAAGTTTTATGCCAAATTTTAAGTTTTATTAATATTTAACAATTTAGGTTTTTAGCCCTATCTAGAGGATAAATCTTAAATAAATAAAATCAAATAAATAAATTTATGTTCGATTAGACGTATACATAAGAAGAGATTTATATGTCAACGTTCGGTAATACATACAATATGATTGATAAATTTTTAACTAGTACTAATTTTCGAACAATTATAAGTCAAAAAAATTTAAATATCATTTAATTTGTATTTATTTAATTTTTCATAAAAAGTTGTTCTACCTATTCCTAGTAATTTAGCAGCCTTTGTCTTGTTCCCATCAGAGGCTCTTATACTCTCTATAATAGCTTCCTTTTCTGCCTTAGATACTATGTCATCTAACTTCCTAGTACTCCTTATATACTCCTTTCCTAATACCCTCTGAGGAAGATGATCTACATCCATGACCTCTCCAACTTCAATTAAATTTATAGCTCTTTCTATTACATTCTCTAATTCTCTAATATTTCCTGGCCAAGTATAACTAATTAAATGATTTATACATCTATCAGAAATTTCCTTAACATCTTTAAGATATTTATCACTAAGTTTATTTAAAAAATAATGACTTAAGGTACTTATATCTTCCGGTCGTTGATGAAGTGGAGGTACATTTATAGTAAATACATTTAGTCTATAATATAAATCCTGTCTATATTCTCCCTTTACAATCATTTCTTCTAAGTTTTTATTGGTAGCAGCAATTATTCTAACGTTTGTACGTTTAGACTCAGTTCCTCCCACCCGTTCAATTTCTTTTTCTTGTATTACTCTGAGAAGCTTTGACTGCATAGTCAAGGGCATATCCCCTATTTCATCCAAGAAAATCGTTCCTCCATCAGCTAATTCAAATTTACCTATTTTCCCACCTTTTTTAGCTCCAGTAAAAGCACCATCTTCATAACCGAATAATTCTGATTCTAATAATTCTGAGGGAATAGCTGCACAGTTTACCTTTACAAATGGTCCGAAATTTCTAGTACTATCATTATGAATTGCATGGGCTAATAATTCCTTTCCCGTGCCACTTTCTCCCAATATTAAAACATTCGAATCAGTTTGAGAAGCTTTTTTTGCTAATTTTATTGTATGAGTAATCTTTTTACTTTTTCCTATTATATTTTCAAAGGTATATTTGGATTTATTAAGTTTTGTTAGTTCTCCTTTATACTGTTTAAGTTCCCTCTCCATAAGATTAATTTTTTTATACAGATCATTTAATTCATCTACATTTCTAAATAGCATTTTCCCAACAGCTCCTACTACTTCTCCCTCTTTTATTATAGGAATCCTTGAAGCTATCATATAACTACCTCTTATTTTTTGAATATCCGCTATCTCAGCTAATCCACTATCTGCTACTACATGCATCCTTGTGTTTTGTATTACATCTGTCACATGTTTGCCTATGACCTCTTGATTTTCCACCCCTAAGAATCTCTCATAAGTTTTACTAATCATAGTTATATAGCCTTCCTTGTCCACAACTACTATACCGTCATACACAGTTTCAAGGATAGTATTTAATACTTGTGATACATTTTTTTGTTCTTCTAATTCTTTTAAAAGGTTATTATGTTTAGTCACATCTAAAAATAAGGATATAGCTCCTTTTATTTCTTCATTTTGTATTATTGGTGCTCTATTAGTTATGAGTTTCTTATCTCCTATATTCATAAGATTGTTAATATCGGTTTTTCCACTTCTAAGTATATTAGGTAATTTAGATAAAGGTATAACATCTTCTATTTTCTTTCCTAAGGCTTGTCGTGCATTAATTCCTAGGATTTTTTCAGCTACTGTATTACATATTATTATATTTTCTTCTTTATCTATAGCCACAACAGCATGATCTGTAGACTCTATAATAGAGTTTATACTTAATATCAAAAAGTTTAATTGTTCAGTAAGATACTTTGATCTAGTTAAAATACCCCTAAGTTTTTTCTTCTTATTAACTACAAAAACTTCTCCAGTAATAATATTTTTTATTATATTAGCATCATCATCTTCTTCAATACAAACTTTATTACAATCACATATAACCATATCTTCTATACTAACTTCACTCATATATAATTCAGATATATTATCAATTATAGTTCTCTTAGGCAATATACCTATTAATTTATTCTTTTCATCAACTATAGGTATATTATCCAAATTATGATTCAAAATATATATTATTGCATCTTTAATAGTAGATTTGATAGATAATCCATTAATATCAGTATCCATTAGTTCTATAGCTTTTATTTTTCTAAGATGAAGCATTATAATACCCCCTTTAAAATTCTTATTAAATTTTATATTGTAACTTATTATTTATTTAGGAATAATATATAATATCTACCTTTTTATATTAATGACTAAGTTATACCTCTTAGATAAACACTACTTTTAAGACAAATTACTAAGAATCTAGTTTATGAATAGACATGAACATTAACAATGTTTATATGTAAACATAAACATAAAGCTAATATTTTTTGAATATTGTGATAATTTTATAGAGAAGAAGGTGAATATTTATGGAATATATGACTATTATATTCGACATAAAGAATTCTAAAAATCTAAATAACAGAGAAGAAGTTCAATATCAATTAATAGATACCATAGAGAAAGCTAATGATTATTTCTCATCTTCCCTGGTTTCTAGTTTCATAATCACTCTAGGTGATGAATGGCAGGGTCTATTTACATACCCTTGTGATTATAATGATATTATAAATTTTTTCAAAGAAAATTTAGTTGATATAGATTTCTATTGTGGAATAGGAATTGGTGACATCAGTGTACATAACTTCACTTTAACTGTTAATCAATTAGATGGTCCTTCTTTTCATAGGGCTAGAAAAGCTATAAGCATAGCAAAGAAGAATAATTATTCTTTAGTTCTTCTTCAATAAAACACACTTAATTTTTTTATTAAAAACCCTATTATAATAGCAAATATAAAGCTAATAAAACTTCCTATAATAAACTCTTCTACAAATTTATCTTTATCGAAATTTTTAAACCTTGCTATTGATTTAGTTGCTAAAGTAAAACCTATAACTTCTGGCATATTTATAGATATAGCGGTAATAATAAATAATCTTTCTAAAAATCCAATATAAAAACCCCCATTCATCTTGCCACTTTTCTTAGAAATATTTACATCTTCAAAGTAGTCCTCTTCATTTATATCTTTATCGTGTTTATAATTCAGATGTTCTAAAAAAAGCTTTATAAATATACCACAACCCCAAGTTCCTATTACTATTAGATTAGCTACAATAAGAATTTTCCCATTTAAATTTATATATTTTATAGGTGGGATTATAATATCATACATTAATTTTATGCTTATATTACTTGTATTATCGTAAGATATTAGTACTGTAGCTATTAATAAAAATAAGAAATGAATCACTTGATCAGTTAAAAAGATTTCAAACTTATATTTTTTATATTTATATATATTATTAATAATAGATTTAAATATATCTATAATAAAATGAACAGCGATAAGAACAATCATTATAGCTAATGTTTTTATTATACTTAGTGATGAAAAATAAAAACTTATTAATAATAAAGTTGTTATCAAATGGATAATACAATGTTTTAGATTAGCTATAATATAAATTTCTCTTTTCTTATTCAATCTATCATTGACAGATTTATTAGTTTGAAATACAAAGTCCGATAAAAAATGTGCTAACAATAAACTATAAAAAATATTGATTTCTAACATTATTCTCTCCTCATATCACAATAATACGCAAACAATTTTTCGATCATTTTATAATTCTGTTGTATGGTAAAAAATTCTGCATTATTTAATTTCTGGCTTATTCCTCCAATTGTCTCTTTAGTATTCTTCTCTTCTATTATTTTTCTATAGGTACCTAACTCAATATAATCTAAATATATTTGTTGTTGTTTTTTAGTCATCTTATTTATTAAAATCTCATTATTTTCTATAATTGTATTGATTAAATTAGCTATATTTATATTTTGATGAAATTGTGAATCTCTTTTACTGGTAGCTGCCACTTCTTTTATATCAAATTCATTTTTATAGATAGAAAGATTATTTTCTATATCATTCATTGTTGGTGAGTAAAAAAACACTCTGTTATTCTTACTATGAATATACTTTTGACTGTAACTATTGTTTTTTACAATCTCAAGAGCCTTTCTTGCATTCAGAAAACATTCCCCATCCATTTTTCTAGTATCATCATATATATCAGTACTCAATGTTCCAATACCTACTCCCGCATAGAACTGAAAGTTATCTTTCCATATTAATTTTTGAAATTCATGAATAATATTATATGAGCTTTCCGGATTTAAAGTTATAAGTTGCCATTCATCTCCTAAGGTTAATTCTACAGGAGCTACTAATATACCTTTGAACTTCTTATTTATATATTCTATGTATTCAAATAAATTATGTTGTATTTTCTCTCTTAATTCTTTACTTTTCTTCCTAGATGCTACTATATCCATGTTAACTACTCCATAAAGTGTCAAAGTACATCCCTCCCTACCGGCAGTATATTAAATTTAATATTATATATTGTATTCGATAAATATATATTTTTCCCTTTAATATTATTTATAATTTATATTAAAGAAAACAAATAGATAGTCTCCGACTGCTTCATAGTCTCTCTTTTATTTATGTCTTAATTAGTTTTAATACATCCTTTTTTACATAAAAAAATCCCAGTAATTTTCTACTGGGATTTACTATGGTGCACCCTGAGGGATTCGAACCCCCGACCAACTGATTCGAAGTCAGCGACTCTATCCAGCTGAGCTAAGGGTGCATATATTGTTTAACGTAAATATTATATATCTATCTATTAATATAGTCAAATATCGATAATTTTATTACATAGTTATATTGTAATATGATGTTTTTTATTGTATTGTTATTATATGGAAAGGATGATAGATATGAAGAGGATATTTTTTATTATATTAGTTTTAATACTTCTGATAACTACCGGTTGTAATACTGAATTAGATAGTAAATATTCAGAGATTTTAGCAGACTATGAAAATGCAGCTATTGAATTTCAACACTTAGATATAACTTTTAACAGATATATAGAAAAAACAAATGATATAGCTATTAATCCAGAGAACTTAATTTCTACAAATATAATTAAAATGAATAAAAATAATGAACCTATATCTATAGATCTAAAAAATATAGATGAAGATCAGCTTAAGGAATTAAAAGAAAACTCCTCTAATATTAATAAAACCTCATATGAAGTTAGTTATAAAATATCAAAACCTTACTATTTTAATGATAAAAACTCAGCCTATGTCTTTGCAATAAGACAAAATATTGATACTTTTTTAGGTAAAAGGTATACTTTTAAAAAAGTAGAAAATAATTGGAAAATTGCTAATATCGACGAGAAAAGTTCAAAGACTAAATCAGAAAAAGACGCAGTAATAAATACTGACATTGATTTTCACAGATATAAAGACAAAGAAATTAACTATGATAAAAGTTTTAGTGATATCATTAATTAGATATTGTAAATAGTAAAAACTATATAACACAAAAGGACCCTAAAGGGTCCTTTTCTATTTGAACTGGCAATTTGCCAGGAACAAAATAATGGTGCACCTGGGAGGATTCGAACCCCCGGCACACGGATTAGAAGTCCGTTGCTC
>NZ_WSFT01000009.1 GCF_016820655.1 Anaeromonas frigoriresistens | reverse complement strand
TCATAGTTGATGGAGAAGAAATGGTAGGATTCGATAAAAATAGATTAGAAGAATTACTATAATAATATAGAAAGACCCAGTGTATATACACTGGGTCTTAGTTATTTACTCATTTAATGCTTTAAGTAATTCGTCAACATCTAAACCATGAACTTGAGCAGCCTGCTCTAAGGATTCCATTTGGGAAGCAGGTCAGCCAACGCAACCCATACCAAATCTCATTAAGATTTGTGGTGCATCTGATCTTTCTCTTAGTATTTCACCAATAAGCATATCTTTAGTTATAGCCAATTGAGATTCCTCCTTAATAAAAAATTCTTATTACTTAGTATATTTATTATACACTATATTTTATTTTTACCCAACCTTTATATTTATTTAAATAGGGTAAGTTAATCAATATAGTTTATTATCATCTAAAGTATTGTATAATATTATAAGACTTTTAATATGGGGTGAATAAATTGGGAGAAATAATAAATAAAGAAGATAGATATAAATTAGGTCAAAGAGTAATATGGATAACTATAATATTAAATATAATTTTATCTGTATTAAAGGTAGTTATAGGTATAATATCAAACTCTAATGCGATGCTTGCCGATGGTATACATAGTATTTCTGATGTGGGTAGTTCATTAGGTATAATAGTAGGTCTTTTTATTGCCAAAAAACCAGAAGATTTAGAGCATCAATATGGCCATGAAAAAGCAGAAACTATTGCCACATTTCTATTATCTGTACTATTAATTGCGGTAGGATTAAACATAGGATATAACTCCATTAAGCTAATATTTAGTGGTGGGGCAGAAGTACCAGGAATAGCTGCTATATGGGCAGCAATAATATCAATAGTAGTAAAGGAGATACAATATAGAATCTCACTAAGAGCTGGGAAGAAAATAAATAGTGATGTTTTGATAGCCGATGCATGGCATCATCGCTCCGATGCATTATCCTCAATAGCTGCATTAGTTGGTATATTAGGTGCTAGACTAGGATACAGCTTCTTAGATCCTGTAGCAGGAGTTCTAGTGTCCATTATAGTAGTAAAGGTTGGAGTAGAGATATTTGTAAAGGGAACTAATGAGTTAATGGATGAATCTTTAGAGGAAGAAAAATTAATTAAAATAGTAAATGCAGTAATGACTCACACAGGAGTTAAAACAGTAAATGATATCAAAGCAAGAAAGCACGGATCTATGGCTTATGTAGATATAGAGATAGCAGTAGATCCTGACATAACTGTTAGTCAAGGACATGATATAGCTGAAGATGTAGAGGCTATAGTTTATGAACGAATTGAAAACATTAAGAGTGTATTAGTCCATGTAAACCCTTGTTGTATAGATAAAGATGATTGCAAAATTTGTACGGAAAAGGTTAGTACTTTTGTTGAAAAAGCATTAAGGGATAATGATTGATTAAACATACCCTGGTATGGTATAGTTAGTATAAGGAGGGATATTATGTTTAATGATGTAACATTTCCAATGGCATTTGGAGCCGGAGTTCTTTCGTTTTTTTCTCCATGTATATTACCTCTTATACCAGCTTATATAATGTATATGACTGGAACAAGTATGGAGGAGGAATTAGCCCAAAAAAGATGGTTAGCCCTATCTAGAACACTGGGTTTTGTGCTAGGCTTTACCATTATATTCATGCTAATGGGTGTATCTGCCACTTACATAGGCAGAATCTTTATACAAAATAAAGCAATATTTACTAAGATAAGTGGTGTACTTATCATGTTCTTTGGACTTAATTTAATGGGTATTATAGATATAGGATTTATGAATACAGAAAAAAGAGCCAAATCTCCTAAAAAAGTTACTAGCTTTTTAGGATCTACAGTAATGGGAATGGCATTTGCTGCAGGTTGGACCCCTTGTTATGGACCAATATTAGCCTCAATATTAGTGAAGGCGGGATTATCTAGTGATGTAACTCAATCTGTATATCTATTATTAGTATATTCTCTAGGAATGGCGATACCTTTCATTTTAACAGCTCTATTCATTAGTTATTTCAGTAAATTTCTTAATAGAGTGCAAAAATGGGCAGGTTATATATATAAAATAGCAGGATTAATTTTAGTGATATTTGGTATTTTAGTATTTCTAGATAAAATTGTAATAATCGGGAACTGGTTGACTTAAACCAGTAACCTTATAATATAAGGAGGAATATTATGAATAAGAAAAGTATAATTGCTATAGCTATATTAGCTATAATACTAGTAGTAGGTATCTATTATACTGTTCAGGATAAGAATGATACAAATGATGGGAATGATACACCTAAAGAAGATGCAGTTATAGATGAAAATAATGATAAAGAAACACTTCCAGAGGAAAAGGTAGAAGAAGACCCAGCAGAAGAGCCTCAAGAAGAGGAAGAACAGGTAACATTAGAAAGAGGTAAACCTGCACCAGATTTTACCCTTACTACATTAGCTGGAGAAGAAGTATCTCTTAGTGATTACGAAGGCAAAATAGTAATGATGAATTTCTGGGCTACTTGGTGTACCTATTGTGATCAAGAAATGCCAGATTTACAAAGATTATATGAAGAAAATAAGGATAAAGATTTCGTAGTATTAGCAGTAAATGTTGGTGAAGATGAAAAAACAGCTAGAGATTATATAGATGAAGGCGGATATACATTTCCTGTATTATTAGATGAAGATAGCAAAGTGGCTCAGCAAAGATACTATGTAAGTGCCTATCCTACATCTTATTATATTGACAAGGATGGAACTTTAATCGGAGCTGTACCGGGAATGATGACTTATCCTCAAATGACTCAAATATTAGAACAGATTAGGAATGGGGAAATTTAATGAGACCCATATTTTTTAAATACGGACCGATAAGTATTACATGGTATATGGCTTTTGGTGTAATCTTAACTATTGTAGGATATATAATGTTAAAACTCTTAGCAAAAGATAATAAATATAAAAAAGAACTTGAAGATTACTACTTTATAGAGCTGATAGCTGGCTTTATAGGATCTAGATTAGTGTATGTCCTATTTAATTTTAGTTTATATAAAGGTAATTTATTTGATGCAATAAGGATAAATCACTATAATTTGAACTTGATAGGTGGAGTCATGATAGCTTTATTAGTTCTTTATATAGGGACTAAATTTAAGAAACTACCATTTTTTCAAATACTAAATCCTCTATTAATTCCATTTTACTTTTCTATGGCAGTAGGAGTCTGGGCTTTTGAATTTGAAGGCATATTATCAAGTGTATCTCAAGTTCAAACAGTATCTTTTTCGATACTTTTTATATTAGCTTTGATTCTTCATTCTCTAACGGTTGAAAAATTTAAGAAAAGTGGATTAGTAATTCTGTTTATCTCTATGATTGGTTATTATGGCATATCAATATTTTATTAATAAAATATTGAATATAAATAATCTATAAAGGGTAATTAAATAATATAGAATTAACACTTGACATTGTAATATTATAATATTACAATATAATCAAAGTATACCCCTCCAGGGTATTTAGATTTAAAGAATGATAAGGAGGCTATTAAATGAAATTAAATGTAACGCCTAAAGCTATTGTAGAGCTTAAAAAGGTGATGGACAAAAAAGACGCTTTAGATAAAAAAGTAAGATTATATGTGGCAGGCTTTGGTTGAGGTGGTCCATCTTATGGTCTTGCTCTGGATGAGCAAAATAATGACGATACAGTTGAGACTATCGGAGGTCTAACATTTTTAGTAGACAATAATCTAACTAACCAAGTTGATGAATTTAATGTAGATTATTCAAATGACTGGTTACACAAAGGATTCAGAGTTACAACAGGTAACGGAGGATCATCTTGCTAGAATATCCCCTTAATAAATCAATCTCTGTTATATAACAGAGATTGATTTATTTTAGTATAAAGATAATTAAGCTGGATATAATCACTAAGAATAACCCTCTTAATTTTATTAAATTTATATAATTTTTGCTAATATATACACTTTTATCGCTGCATCCTCCAGTAAATAGAATAACTTTATTGGGAAAAAGTATATTAATAAACCCTAATAATATTAGTATAATGGGAATAATTATCATGATATCAGCCTCCTAAATTTGGCAATATAATGATTATACATAAAGAAGTGTAAAAAGTTTATCATAATTTGTCGCAAAGGAAATAATCTTATATAATATTGATGTGATTAGTTTTATATAAGATTTAGGTATTAAAGAATATTAAATTCTTTAAAAGGAGTGTACATAATGGATACTAATGCTAAAGAATATTTAAGAAAAAAAGTGCTTAAAAAAAGGGATCAGCTTAATCGAGATGATGTAGATAGTTTAAGTGGTAATATCATCTCTTATTTAATGAGAATGCCTCAGTTTCAGAAAAGTAAAGCTATAATGGTATATTTAAGCTTTAAAAATGAAGTGGATACTTTTAAACTTATAGAATTAATGATGGAGATGAATAAGACTATTATAGTTCCTTATACTGATAAGAAAGAGAATGTCTTGATTCCTAGCAGATTAAAAGATTTAGGGGATTCCCTTAGTAAGAATCCTTATGGATATTTAGAACCTAAAGAAGACGCATTAGATCCTATTAAACCAAAAGAAATAGATTTGGTTATAGTTCCTGGGCTAGTTTTTGATAAATTAGGAAATAGAATAGGTTATGGGGGAGGTTACTATGACAAACTTTTAAGTCAAACCGATGCTTTTAAAGTAGCTGTAGCTTATGATTTTCAAATTTTTCCTAGAATTATACCTAATAAACATGACATTCCAGTAGATTACATAGTAACTCCAACTAAGATTATCATGGGAGTTGAAGATTGATTGATATAAATAACTGAGTTATTTTTAAATATATAGTAAACTAAAATAAAAACTTGAGGAGATGAAGGGAATGACTCTTAAAGATAAAATATATGAGGGATTAAAGAAAGTTGATGATCCTGAAATTAAGAAGAATTTAGTAGAACTTAATATGATAGGTGATGTAGCTATAGAGGGAAGAAACGTAGTAGTTAATGTAACTTTAACTACAATTGGATGTCCTTTAAAGAATACAATGAGTGAAGACATAAAGAAAGAATTAACAAAGCTTGAAGAAATAGATCATGTAGAAGTAGTGTTTGGTGAAATGACTGATGAACAGAAGCAAAAGTTAGTTCAACAGCTTCAAGGTAAAAAGGAGACTAAAGATCCTTTTAAAGATACTAAAGTAATAGCTATAGGTAGTGGTAAAGGTGGAGTTGGTAAATCTACGGTAACTGCTAATCTAGCTGTGGAATTAAGTCAAATGGGATATGAAGTAGGACTTATTGATGCAGATATATTAGGTCATAGTATTCCACAAATATTAGGTATAAAAGATAAAAAACCTATGGTAGTAAATGGAGGCATGATGCTTCCTGTTGATGTAAATGGAGTTAAAGTGATTTCTATGGGTAACCTAGTAGATAAAGATGAAGCGTTGATTTGGAGAGGACCGGTACTGGGAGGAATATTAACTCAATTTTTCAATGATGTATATTGGGGAGATTTAGATTATATGTTAATAGACCTTCCTCCAGGAACAGGAGATGTCCCTTTAAGTCTTATGCAGCAGTTGCCTGATGCAGAAATTCTTATAGTAACTACTCCCCAAATAACAGCAGCAGATGTAGCTAAGCGCCTAGGTTTTATGGCATCTAAAACTAATAGTAAGGTTATCGGTATAATTGAAAATATGTCCTATTTTATATGCGATAATTGTGATGAAAAACATTATATATTTGGAAAAAAAGAAGGTAGAAAACTAAGTGAAGAATTAAATGCTCCATTATTAGGAGAAATACCTTTATCCACATTAATTAGAGAAGATGGAGATAAAGGAGTGCCCTCAGTACTAGATGATAGATTAAATATGAAGGATAAATATAGAGAAATAGCTACTAATCTTTTAAGAACAGAATAATACACATTTGTAAGTCAAAAATATGGCCTCAATTATAGAGGCTATATTTTTTTTAAATTAATTGGGTAATACTATTATATGACCTCTTGCACAACATGAAATATTATGGTACAATTAACTCAAAGACACCCCATGTGGGGTGGGGTAAAAAGGAGATGACTTTATGGCTATAGAAAAAGTAAGCTTTAAAATATCGGGCATGACTTGAGCAGCCTGTGCTAATAAGGTAGAGAGTTCTCTATCAAAGCTTAATGGAGTGAAATCAGCAGCGGTTAACCTGATTGCTGAAAAGGCAACAGTTGAATATAACCCAAATGAGGTTAATATAGAAAATTTAATGAATGCAGTTAAGAAGGCAGGATATGATGCTTCAATGGATAAGATGAGATTGAGTATTGAAGGTATGACTTGTTCAGCCTGTGCTGCAAGGGTTGAAAAATCGTTAAAGGCTCTTGAAGGAGTATCAGAAGTAAATGTAAATGTTGCTACAAATAAAGCTACAATAGAATATCTATCCTCTGAAGTGGGAGTTAGAGATATGATTGGAGCTGTAGAAAAGGCAGGTTACAAAGCCTATCGAGAGGAAGAGAGCAAAGGAGATAAAGAGAAGGAAGCAAGGGAGAAAGAAATAAAACATTTAAAGAATTTATTTATAGTTTCTTCAATACTTACTTTACCTTTATTCTCAGCAATGTTTTTCCATATGGCAGGAATTCATACAATCTTAAGTAATGGTTGGTTCCAGTTTATATTAGCTACACCAGTACAATTTATTGTAGGCTATAGATTCTATAAAGGATCTTACCACGCATTAAGAGGTGGAGGAGCAAATATGGATGTATTAATAGCTATGGGTACTTCAGCAGCATATTTTTATAGTTTATATAATGTAATAGTAGGAGTAAACCAGTATTACTTTGAAGCTTCTGCAATGATAATAACATTAATATTATTAGGTAAATTAATGGAAGCAGTAGCTAAGGGAAAAACCTCTGAAGCTATGAAAAAACTTATGGGACTTCAAGCTAAAACAGCAAGAGTTATAAAAGATGGAGAAGAAAAAGATATACCAGTAGAAGATGTGGAAGTAGGGAATACTATAATAGTTCGTCCTGGAGAGAAAATTCCAGTTGACGGAAAGATAATAGATGGAAAATCTACTGTTGATGAATCCATGTTAACGGGAGAAAGTATTCCAGTAGAGAAAACTTCAGGGGATGAAGTAATTGGATCAACTATAAACAAACATGGTACATTTAAATTTGAAGCTACTAAGGTAGGGAAGGATACAGCATTATCCCAAATTATAAAGCTTGTAGAAGAAGCTCAGGGGTCAAAAGCTCCAGTTCAAAGATTAGCAGATAAGGTATCAGGTATATTTGTTCCTATTGTAGTTCTGATAGCAGCTGTTACATTTATTGTATGGTATGTAGTTACAGGAGATGTAACACCCTCCCTTATAAGTGCAGTAGCAGTTCTTGTTATAGCATGTCCTTGTGCACTGGGATTAGCCACTCCTACAGCTATAATGGTTGGAACAGGTAAAGGAGCAGAGAATGGTATTCTTATAAAGGGCGGAGAGCATTTAGAAAAGGCTCATAAAATAGATACAATAATATTTGATAAAACAGGAACAATCACTAAGGGTAAGCCAGAAGTAACAGATATAATAAATTATAATTTGGCAAAAGAAGAAGTGCTAAGAATATCAGCTTCAGCAGAAAAAAGCTCTGAACATCCATTAGCAGAAGCCATTGTAAATAAAGCTAAAGATGATGGCATTAATTTATCAGATGTTAAAGACTTTGAGGCAATCCCCGGGCATGGTATATATTCTACTCTAGAAGGAAAAGAAATATTTTTAGGAAATAGAAGACTAATGAATAGAGAAAAGATAGATGTATCAGAGGCTTTATCAGAAATAGAAAGATTAGAAGATGAAGGAAAAACAGCAATGATTCTTTCTATAGATAAGGAATTAAAGGGTATAATAGCAGTAGCAGATACTATAAAAGAAAGCTCAAAAGAAGCAATCGATGCCTTAAAAGAAATGGGTATTGAGATATATATGATAACAGGGGATAATGAAAGAACAGCTAAGGCTATTGCAAGAGAAGTTGGAATAGATAATGTAATAGCAGAAGTACTTCCTGAACATAAAGCAGAGAATGTTAAAAGAATTCAAGGGGAGGAAAAGCATGTTGCTATGGTAGGAGATGGTATAAATGATGCTCCAGCATTAGCTCAAGCAGATATAGGATTTGCAATAGGTACAGGAACAGATGTAGCTATGGAAGCAGCAGATATCACCTTGATGAAGGGTGATCTAAAGGATATAGTTATAGCTGTTAAATTAAGTAGAAAAACAATGAGAACTATAAAGCAAAATCTATTCTGGGCTTTTGGATATAATACTGCAGGAATTCCTCTAGCAGCATTAGGATTATTAAACCCAATGATAGCAGGAGCAGCTATGGCATTTAGTTCAGTATCTGTAGTAAGTAATTCCCTGAGATTAAAAAGATTTAAAGTAAAATAAAAGGAGAGGTAAATATGCAAAAAACATTAACAATAGAAGGTATGAGTTGTGGTCATTGCACAAATGCAGTGGAAAAATCTTTAATGAACTTAGAAGAAGTAACTAAAGTAAGAGCAGACTTAGCAAGCAAAACAGCAGAAGTAGAAGGATATGAGCTTAAGGATGAGAATTTAACAAAAGCTGTAGAAGAAGCAGGATATGAAGTAGTAGATATCAAGACTGTATAATATATAATAGGGCAGCCTAAATTAAATTTTATAACTATAATCCTATTATAATTTATGGTTTTGTCATCCTGAGCGTAGTCGAAGGATCTTTATTTAAGACTCTTCGACATGCTCAGAGTGACACTTCTATTTCTGTTACTCATTTATTATTTAATATTGAGGTGAGAAAGATGAATGATGAAAGAAAAAAAGCATTAAATCTACTAAAAACCTCCAAAGGTCAAATAGAAGGTATTATAAGAATGCTAGAAGATGACAGATACTGTGTAGATATTTCTAAACAGATTCTTGCTGTCCAAGGACTATTAAAAAGATCTAATTTAAATATATTAGACGGTCATATAAAAAGTTGTGTAAAAGAAGCTATTTTAGAAGGCCAAGGGGACGAAAAAATAGATGAAATTATTAATGTATTAGATAAATATATCAAGTAATTGTTAATAACAATACTATAAATGTGGGTAACTTATTTTTCAAAAAATAAGTTACCCACATTTTGTTTATCTTGCAAAAGCTTATATAATAGAATAAGATATATAGAGTGATAATTGATTAAAAAGGAGTGGTGAAAATGGATGAAGGACCGAGTTTATATTTTAATAGTACTACAATAATTAAATATCCTAGTTGTGATTCTATTTTCACTCTTAAAAGTGTAATAGAGTCATAAAAGGGCAATATAAATAGAGAGGTGACAATATGCTCAGTATATATAAAACTATAGATAAGACTCTATTACAATTAGATGAATTTGAAGAAGGATGTTGGATAAACCTAATAAACCCTACAGAAGAGGAATTGAATAAAGTTCATATGGAATTAAATGTAGATATGGATTTTCTTAAAGCTCCTCTAGATGATGAAGAGACCTCAAGACTTGAGATTGAGGATAATCAAACATTCATATTAGTAGATATACCTATGGTGGAAAAGGAAGATGAATCATATGTCTACTATACATTTCCACTAGGAATTATCCTTTATAAAAAATATATAATAACAATATGTCTAAAAGATAATTCAATTGTTGAACAGTTTATAGAAGGAAAAGTAAAATCCTTTTTCACTTATAAAAGGACTAGATTTGTACTACAGATCCTATATAGAATGTCAGCAAGATATTTAACATATCTAAAACAAATAGATAAAATGAGTAACGGAATAGAAAGACAACTACACAAATCCATGAAAAACAAAGAGTTAATTCAGCTGCTGGACTTAGAGAAAAGTTTAGTTTACTTCTCTACATCATTAACTGCTAATGAGATAGTAATGGAGAAGATGTTAAAATCAGAATCAGTAAAGCTTTACCCAGAAGATGAGGATTTACTAGAAGACGTAATAATAGAGACTAAACAGGCAATAGAGATGGCAAACATTTATAGTAATATTCTAAGTGGAATGATGGATGCCTTTGCATCAATCATATCAAATAATCTAAATATAGTTATGAAGGTATTAACATCTATAACAATTGTAATGTCTATACCAACAATGATTGCTAGTTTCTATGGTATGAATGTAGGATTGCCCCTACAAAATTCCCCTTATGCTTTTCTATTGATATTAGGAGGTTCAATAGCCTTATCCACTATAGTAATAATAATATTAGCTAAGAAAAATATGTTTTGAAATTAAATATACATTAATCACTGTCGGTCCTTAGATCGACAGTTTTTTGTTATATAAATAAGCAGGATATGGAATAATTATGAAGAATATTAATATACAGGGTATTAATATAGGGGGTACAGGGATGAGGAAAATATTATTTGTTATGTTGATAGGAGTAGTACTAATATTAAGTGGATGTAGTAATACTGAGTATTCTAAGAATTTCGTAGGAATTCCAATATATGAGGGAGCTAATGAAGTAATGAGTGATGATACTGGAGAGGGATATACAGAAATATATTCGGTGAATAACTCTAATATTGGTTTTGGAGAGGTGGTTGATTTTTATATGGAAAATATAGATAAAGATATATGGGACATAGAGGAATCAAAGGACAAACCTGCTGGAAACGTAGATAAAATAAAGCAGTATGGATTAACTCATGAGGATAAAAAGGTCATATTAACATTAACCTATTCCGATAGTGATAATATGGAGCCAAGTGTAAATATAACATTATCCGGAGATAGAATTAGTGAATAGAGGCATTTTGAATAAAAGAAAGGAGAAGGGCTATGGGAGTGCATCAATACGATACAAATATGAGATCTGATGAAGATTTTATTAAGGGGAATATTAAGTATTTAGTTGAATTTAAGTAATTAGGATTTTAACTCTTTAAAATGAGAATATAAGATAAATAAGAATATTATACGTTTAAGGAAGGAGAGCTAGTTATTCTCTCTTTCCTTTTTTTATAATGTAAAAATAATTTTTGTAGTTAAATAAATTATACCAGAGGGAATAAGTTATGATAAAAAATAAAATTTCATCATTAGAGTTTGATGAGGTGGAAGAGTATAGAAATGTCATTTTCGGTCAGATGATTTATGGTGGAGATGATCTTAGTTGTGAAGAATAGGATACCCGTAGTGAAGTAGATAGAAAGTTTATAAGGGAATCAATATTTTAGTTTTCTGTGAAATCTGCTTTAGAATAATAATAATAATAATTAGAAGAAACAGAAGGTATTATTCATATTATATAGAAATAAATATTTAATGTTATAAAAATATATCATATTTATTATTTATATAATCATTGAGTTGAGGGGAAAAAGTCATGACAAGATTAAAGAATCAACAAATAAAAAAAATAATTTTCTCACTAGTAATATTATTAACTCTAATTATAATTTACTGGGGATATAGAGTCTATATAGAATATAGAGGAGTTTATAATATTGTAGTATTTATTCCTTTATTATTTCTTCCAATTAGCTATAGAATGATACTAAAGGATCACGAAATTTTTCTGAGATGGAGAATAGTTACTGTGATGATTCTCTCTATTGCTTTACCTTTACTTATTTATTTTACTTTACCTAAGTATACTTATAATGAAGGGCAGAAAAGAGTTATAGAGTATTTGAATACTACAGAAAAAGTTGAATTTATAAATTATAGTAGAGGGGAAGATACCATACCTGTAATGAATAATCCAAAAGGATTCTTAATAAAAGATAGAACATATTATTACCATGTAAAGGTATTAGATAAGGATAGATATTTTATGGTAAATCCAATTATGGGTAAAGTAGGAGAGTTACCAAATGCATATTGGCATGATTAAAAATATAAAAGGAAAAGGTGGTTATAGAGGATGAAGTATAAAAAAGTATTAATTATAGGATTGCTTTTTATTACTGTTACTATTTTAATAAATCTAACGGATGATAAACAGACATTTTCTATTTCCAGTAATAGGATTAGTGAATTTAATACTAATGAAATGATGAGTAAACTGACCAGGAAGTTAAATATACAAAATGAAGAAGATATTTATATTACTAGAATGGATGTAGTATCCCATGGAGAAACAGAGAAATTTGCTGGGGATTATGCATTTAATATTTCTATTGAAGGGAATAAGATTTCTCGAATTATATGGAATATGGCAGTAAAAAGATCTTCAAATAACTATGAGAATTATGGAGTAATTATAACAAAAGATAAAGTAACTATACATAAATCCGAGGATACTAATACAATAGGGGACACGGAAATAAAGCTAGTTGATGCTATGGATTGTATAGAGAAGGTCACTAGTGAGAATATAATTAATAAATGGCAAAATGCTCATACTTATAGATTTGATATTACTGGAATAATTGACAATGAAAATAAATTAAAAAATACTAAATCTACCTATATTGCTAAGGATGATGAACTGTTTAAATATAATGAAAATGAAGAATTGGTCGATTTTGAAAATAAAGTTATAGATTTATCCCTAATGTTCTTTAATAATAATGGTCAAGGTAATGGAAGTACTATAAGCATATTAGTAAATGTAGATAATGATAAATATAAGTAGGGGGATTTAATATGCTAAGTGAAGGAAAAGAGGAGTTAATTAAGAATTTTAAATTAAGAAATATTGAAGTAGAGTTTTTTGAAAGGTTAGATCAGGCATCAGATAGAATCAAAAAATTAATAGGATTAGAGTGTACAGTTGGTGTAGGAAACTCTAAAACTTTAAAAGAAATGAAAATATCTGAGAAACTAAGGGAAAGAGGAAATAAAGTTTACGATAAAACTTTAGGAAAGACTAGAGAGGAAGTTAGAGAACTTAAAAGACAATCTTTATTAACAGATTGGTACATAACTGGGTCAAATGCAATATCTATTGAAGGACATATAGTGAATATAGATCATAGTGGAAATAGGGTTGCTGCAATGATTTATGGTCCTGATAAAGTAATAGTTGTAGTGGGAGAAAATAAAATCTGTAACACCTTAGAAGATGCTAAAAATAGAGCAAGAAATATAGCGGCCCCTTTAAATGCAAAGAGGGCAGGATATAATCCACCCTGTGTAGAATTAAGTAGGTGTGTGGATTGTAAAAGTTCTGAAAGGGTATGTTTTAATGATGTGACTATAGAAGGGCAATATAAAAAGGATAGAATGAGACTTTTTATTGTCAGTGAAGACATTGGGTTTTAGAAAAGGGAGAGGAGTAATATGAAAAGAATAACTAAAGTAGCATTATTATTAATATTATCTATAATAATGATTACTGTATTGAATGGTTGTTCAAGAGTAAGTGCTTATCAAAAAGGTATTTATGACAAAGATAAAGAAATAGTAAAACAGAATGATAGTGCTACATTTTTCAAAAGAATAGGGAATACCACAAATGATACCTTAGCTATAAGCTTTAGTAGCTTCTCAGGTATGGAATCCCTTTGGTCTATTAAGTCAAAAGGAGATAATACCCTGACAATTGAATATGATCTACACCTTGATAAAGGACGATTTAAATGTGTCTTTATAACTCCAGAGGATGAAGTTATAAATATATTTGAGGATGAAGATAAAGATAATAAAACTATAGAATTACCCGAAGGTAAAAGTAGAATAAAAATAGTAGGGAAGGAAGCGAAGGGTAAAGTGGCTATTTCAATAATATCAATGGAAGATGTAAATATACAAGAAATTGATTAGACAATATTCTTAGGGGGGACAACAAATGATTTATTTTAAAGATGATGATATTAAAATTAGAGATGTTAGTGAAGAAGATATTAATAGTTTATTTTCTTGGAGTATAGATAAAACTTTAAATGAACATGATCCAAGACCATTACCTAAAAATAGTAAAGAGTTACTTCAAGAATGTGGTAGTTTCTGTGAAAAATTTGATATTGAAATAATTAATGGTGATGTAAATAAAAGAAAATATATATACTTCATAATTGCTGATAATCAAGATAATCCCATAGGTTTCGTTAATTTTTTTAGTATAGATAAAGAAAAGAAACAAGGAGAGATGGGAGTTATACTAGGAGATAAAAGATATTGGGGTAAAGGGATTGCAAAGAAAGCAGTTAGCATGGTCGTAAACTATATATTTAGAGATTTAAATATAAATAGAATCTATATAGAAACTGGTGAAAATAATAAGGCAGCATTGAAATTATTTGAAAAATTAAAATTTGTTAAATGTGATGAATATATAGAAGATGATAACTTTAAGTTTATAGTGATGGAAAAAATTAAAGAGTAAGACAATTATTGAAATTTTAAGGGGGACATAAAAATGAGTGAAAAACATTTAATAGAAAATACATCTGTACCAAGAACAAGGGACAGTATTGCAAAAGATTTAAGAGATATGGGGTTGAAAGAAGGCATGATAATATTAGTTCATTCTTCTTTAAAATCTTTGGGATGGGTTAGTGGAGGTCCAGTAGCTGTTATCCAAGCTTTGATGGATGTAGTTACAGATACTGGTACAATAATTATGCCAACTCATACTGGGGACTATAGTGATCCATCATTATGGGGGAATCCAGCAGTTCCAAAGCAATGGATAGATATTATAAAAGATACAATGCCAGCCTATGAGCCAGAAATCACTCCAACTAGGGGGATGGGGGCAATAGTAGAAACTTTCCGTAAGTTCCCTGGAGTGATAAGAAGTTCCCATCCTCATCATTCCTTTGCTGCTTATGGTAAGTATGCAGAGAAAATATTAATAGATCATTCTTTAGACTATAGTTTAGGGGAAGAATCTCTATTAGCAAAGATATATGGTTTAGATGGATGGGTATTGCTTCTAGGGGTAGGATACGATAGTAATACATCCTTCCATTTGGCAGAATATCGATCAGGATTATCAAATAGATTTAAAGGGGAAGCACCTATAATTGAAAATGATAAAAGAGTATGGAAAATTTTTGATGATATAGAGTTTGATACTGATGTATTTGAAGATATAGGTAAGGACTTTGAAGAAAATAATAATATAAATATAGGGCAAATAGGATCTTCTAAATCTAAACTTTTCAATCAGAAGGTAGCAGTGGATTATGCTACAGAGTGGTTGAAAAACAAATCAAAGTAAGTATTTATAACTAAGGAGGATAAAAATGAGTGAAATAATTAGAAAAGATGTAAATGAAGAAAATGCTTATTCTGGATATGTAGAAGCAGGAGACTTTATTTTTCTAAGTTTTTGTGTAGGAAACGTAGGTGAATCTGTAGAAAGACAGGTTGAGGGTGCCTTAGATAATATGAAAGATAGATTAAAAGAAGCTAATTTAACCTTAAGTTCAGTAGTTAAGGTTGATGTCCTCCTTAGAGATGTGTGGGATATTCCTATAATGGAGGAAGTATTTAAAAGAAGATTTAAAGGGAATCTTCCAGCACGAAAAACTATATCTACAGAATTTGCCCATAAAGGTGGGGCTGAAGGACTAAAGGTACAGATAGATGGAATAGCATATAAGGGTAAATAAATGGTTAGGAACTGGAGAGATATATCTTATTTAGCAGAGGGAAATAGTAAAAAGCAAAAGGGCATATAGAGTTTTAAAATAGATAAAGATATTTGGACAAAAGATTGTCTATATTTGAACAGTAGGGATATAGACACATGCTTATTGAAGATAGATTACTAAAGTTAGGTGGAGATAAGATTAAAAGGAAATCCATATATTGAGTGGTTAAAAAATAGAGTCACTAACTAATAAAGGATTATTATCTATAATATAGGACAAGATGAGTCTCATAATTTATATATGGGGCTTTTTATTATTAAATAAAAGGAATTCATAAAAAGTTAGAGAAATTAATAAATGAGGTGATAGTCTTGACAACTCATTTAGAGAAAAGAGAAACATTGGATTTTGTAAGGAATTATTTTAGAAGTAAGAATATAAAAGGATTTATAATTTACATACTACTATTCTTTATTTTCTTGAAAATTACAGGTATATATAATAGAACAATATTGTCCTTTGTGATTATCATAATAATTGGCATAATAAAATATTCACTCATACCTGACTATCTCTATAGAGAAACAAGAGAGGGGGTTGATAAATACTATAAAGATAGAAAATCTAACAAAGAAGGACTTTTTATAATATGTAATGTGAAAAAATGGGATGGGCCCATGTTTGGAATTTTAAATGTAAATGATAACTATATCAAATTTACTCCATTTAAAGACAATCTCAAGAATGAAGGATTTTTTGTTAAATTAGAAGACATAAAAGTAAATGAAACAACAATCATTGACTTTAAGTACTCGATATTTAATAGACTGTTTTTTAGAGATCTATCTAAAGGGATAATTATACCGACAGAGGAAGCACAAATATGTATCCAGGTGCCAAAAACATATGAGGTATATAATTGGATACAGAATTCATTAAAAAATTAATAAGAGGATTTATCAAAGAGGGGGAGTATTATGAATGTTATTGAGGTTAATAACCTGGTTAAAAAGTACAACGGGATAACAGCAGTAAATGATGTTTCTTTTGCTGTACAAAAAGGAAGTATCTTTGGCATGTTAGGTCCTAATGGGGCTGGTAAGAGTACAACGATAGAATGTATTATAGGGCTAAAGAAAAGGGATAATGGTGAGGTTAGAATTCTTGGTCTAGATCCTAAGCTAGATAATAGAAAGTTATATGACATGATTGGGGTTCAATTACAAGAAACATCTTATCAAGATAAAATAAAGGTTTATGAACTTTGTGAATTATTTGAGTCAATGTATGAAAATCCATTAGATTATAAATCTCTTCTAGAGAGGTTTGGTTTAATAGAAAAAAGTAAATCTTATGTATCCCAATTATCTGGAGGGCAAAGACAAAAAATTGCTATTATATTAGCATTAATTTCTAATCCTAAAATTATTTTTCTAGATGAGCTTACTACTGGTCTTGACCCAAAATCAAGAAGAGAAATGTGGGAATGTGTTAAAGAATTAAGAAATGAAGGAAGAACAATATTTATGACAACCCACTATATGGAAGAAGCAGCTTATTTATGTGATCAGATTTGTATTATTGATGAAGGTAAAATTGCTACTATAGATACTATTGATGGAGTGATTGAACATGCTGATATTGATACTTTAATTACATTTGAAACAAAAGAAGATGTTATGGACTTAATTAATGAAGAAATCTCTGGTATAAGTAGGATTGAAAAACATAATGATACTATAAATATTTTTTCAAAACGAGAAGATTTGATTACTGATTTAGTAATTCTTATGAAAGATAAAAGAATAAAATATAAAAAGATAAATATCTTGAGACCTGGTCTAGAGGATGCTTTTCTCAAATTAACAGGGAAAACTTGGAAGGGGGAAATGTAATGAAAGAATTTATGAAAATTACTGAAATAGAATGGAAATTAAATAATAGAAACTTTTTAAATCTGTTTTTTTCATTAGTTTTTCCAGTGATGATGTTGCTTTTATTTGGAACTATCTATGGTAATGAACCTTCCGAGTTTATGGGTGGATATGGTGGAGTAGATGCATCTATAGCAGGATATATATGTATTATTATTGCTGTAAGTGGACTAATGACATTACCCCTTACATTAGCTCAATATAGAGAG
Organism: Anaeromonas frigoriresistens; assembly: GCF_016820655.1. Taxonomy (GTDB): domain Bacteria; phylum Bacillota; class Clostridia; order Tissierellales; family SIT17; genus Anaeromonas; species Anaeromonas frigoriresistens. Next base: position 37,940 of record NZ_WSFT01000009.1, on the reverse strand, counting down.
GGGAAAATTTTAAAGAGATTTATGGCAACACCAATTAAACCTTTAGATATACTTTTATCTCAGTTATTAGTTAATACAATTAACACATTTATTGGTATGGGACTTTTAATTATAGTAGGAAAAATAATTTTTGATCTTCATTACTTTGGTAATATTTTTGAAGGAATTATTGCGTTTATTATTATATTACTAAGTGTTTTTTCAATTGGCTTGTTCATTGCAGGGGTTTCTAAGAATGCAAAAATGGCAACTGCCATTTCATATATTATTTATTTTCCTATGCTTTTCTTATCAGGAGCGACTATGCCTTTACAAATGATGCCTCAAAGTATAATAAATATTTCTAAGTTATTACCCTTAACTTATGGAGTTGAACTATTCAAAGGTGTATGGCTAGGAAGTCATTTAATGGACTATACCACTGAATTAATCATATTAATCGGAATCACTATAGTACTAACAATATTATCTATCAAGTTTTTTAAATGGGAGTAAGGGATTAATAATAAAAGGGGGAGTATATGAATAAAAAATTCATAAAGAGACTAGAGTTGAATGAAGGATATTATAAGGAGGTTGTAAAACCACTAATTGAAGAAAACTATCCAGGATTAAAATACTCTGTGGGATTAATAGGCTATGGATCAGATGTATTAGGATATGATACTCATATATCTATGGATCATAACTGGGGACCGAGAATGATAATATTCTTAGATGAGAAAGATATGGATGAATATAAAAATAAAGTAAATCAATTATTAAGAAAAAATTTGCCCTATGAATATAGAGATTTACCAACCAATTTTACTGATCCTTTAGAGGATGGAGTTCAGAGGATGAAAGAAATCCAGCAAGGTGAAGTAAATCACCTTATAGATATTATGAGTATTAGTGACTTTTTACGAAATTCTTTAGGAATAAAAGATATTGATAATATTAAAATAACGGATTGGTTGAAGTTTTCAGATCAAGGTTTAATAGAAGTAACTAAAGGAAAAGTATTTCACGATGGACTAGACAAGTTAAATAGAGTGAGAAGATACTTTGAGTTCTATCCTGAAGATGTACTAAGATTAAAATTAGCAGCCTTCTGGAATCACATAGCTGAAGAAGAAGCCTTTGTAGGAAGAAATATAGATCTAGGAGAGGATTTAGGCGTAAAGCTTATAGCTTCTAGAATAGTAAATACATTAATGAAAATATGCTACTTAACTGAAAGAGAATATATACCTTATAGCAAGTGGACATATAAAGGTTTTAGAGGTTTAAGATGCTATGAAGAAATAAGTACAACATTTTCAGAGATATTAAATTGTGAAGATATAGAAGAAGTTGATGGTCTAATATGTAAAGCATATGAACAGATCATTTCATTACAGGATAAATTAAATATAACAGAAAAAATATCTCTTAAAGCAGATGATTATTATGGACGACCTTATAAAGTAGTGTTTGTTGATAAGGTTGCAGAAATGTTGGTTTATTCTATAAAAAAAGAATATTTAAATGATATAAACTTGGACTATTTATCTGTTATCCAAAATACTGATGGAATAGATTTAACAGATAATAAAGAATTAATATATATATTATTTAGAGAAACAATGACTACTAAACAAAAGGAGTAGGGGTTAAAGGAGATTAATTAAACTAATTATAAAATAGAAAAATAACCATCTTTAGCAATATAGAATTTTTGTAAAAATCTCAAAGTATAGAGACGTTCTTATTGAAAATTAAAGGATTTATTTACATTATACAGAACTATTATATTAATCATTTAGGGCAAATTAATAAAGGGGGAATTAGAATGTTCATAGGGAATAAAATTAAATTAAGAGAATATACAAAGGATGATGTGAAAAAAGCTCAAAGGTACATGAATGATCCAGAGGTAAGAGGGTTATTAACCCCTGGAATACCCTATTTGTATACTTTAGAGGATGAGGAGAAATGGTATGCAAGTCAATCCGCAACAAATGATACATATAGTTTTGCTATTGAGACTTTAGAAGAAGGGAAATACATCGGAGGATGTGGAATAAATAAAGTAGATTGGAAGAATAGTACTGTCACTATTGGAATATTTATTGGAGATAAAGATTATTGGGGAAAAGGGTATGGTACTGATGCAATGGAAGTATTAATCAAATTTATATTTAAAGAGATGAATATAAATAAAATCAAATTAAATGTATTTTCTTTCAATGAAAGAGCTCAAAAATCCTATGAGAAATGTGGGTTTAAAGTAGAAGGTATATTAAGGCAAGAAATATTTAGAGATGGAGAATATCATGATGATATTATAATGAGTCTATTAAGAGAAGAATTTAGTGAATAATATATGTAAGAGGGGTGAGGTATTATGTTCGGTGAAGATAATAAAAGATTTATTACAACTTATGAGCAGGGAAAGCTTTCCCGGATCAAGATAATAGTAGATACTGAAACCGGGGTAAACTATTTATTTAGAAATGATGGTTATGCAGGAGGACTTACTGTTCTATTAGATAAGGATGGGAAACCGGTAGTGACTCCTGTTAGATAATATTTCAAGCTTAATTTTATTAGTTAAATATAAGGGGGAAAATAATGATTAAGAGTGAAGATATGAATAAGAAAAATTATATGTATTTATATTGTGTAAACTGTGAAGAAGAAGGAATTTATTTTATAGATGATATGGAGCAAGATTGTTTTATAAAATGTAATAATTGTAGTAAAGAAATAGCAGATGTCTGGTGTGAAGACTGCGGCATGGGAGGACCTTTTGTAGAGAACTTAGAAAACAAACCCCACAGCTGGAAGTGTCCTGATTGTAATAGAGGGTATAGTCTGTCTGATGATTTTTATTCTAATCCTTTTACTTTATATAGAGGGAATCAAGTTCCAAAAGAGATAATAGAGAGTATTGATAAAAGATTTAAAAAGAAGAAAAAAGGTCTATTTGGACTTCTTAAAAGAAAGTAAAAGGTCTTTTCATAAAAACATTGGATACAAAGAAATGAATAGAATCATATGTTTTTTAAGAGATATTTAGATATACAAAGGAAATGAGGGTGATAAAATGGATAAGCTTAGGGGATATATTCAACCTTATAAAGGGTTACCAGTAAGTATATATGTTATTTTTTTCGCAGCAATAGTAAATAATATGGGAAATTTTGTAGGACCATTTTTAACGATGTTTTTAACTTATCGGGTAGGTATTAATGTAGGGATGGTAGGTATTATTGTAGCTTGCAATGCCGGTCTAGGTATGCTAGGAGCTATGATAGGTGGAAAGTTAATTGATCAAATAGGACGAAAAAAGATACTTATAATCTTTAGAACATTAGCAGGAATAGGCTATGGGACATGTGCATTTGTAGAAAGTCCCCTTATAATCACAAGTATTTTAATGTTTTCTAGCTTTTTTGGTGGATTTTCTCAACCAGTATATGGAACTATCATTACAGATATAACTGATGGAGAAGAAAGAAAATCAGCTTTTTCTCTTCACTATATGGCTATTAATATAGGATATTCTGTAGGACCTTTATTGGCTGGATTTTTATATAAGAATTATCTGATGTGGTTATTTTTAGGAGATGCTTTAACTACATTCCTATCCATAGCTTTAGTAGCTATTTTTGTACCTGAAACCTTGCCAGATAAAGATGAAATAATGGAGTCTCAGAGTAAAACTTATGAAAAAGCAGAAGAAGGAAATCTACTATCAATATTGATAAAAAGACCAACTTTATTGATGTTTTCCTTTATCATTGTGATATATTTTATTGTCTTTTCCCAGTTTAATTTTGGATTATCTTTACAAATAGGAGATGTTTTTGGGGATAATGGTGCTACTCTTTTTGGTGTGCTTATGACAGTTAATGCTGTTATGTGTAGTATATTCACTGTGGTTGTTAATTCTGCAACTAAAGATTTTAAATCTTCCTTTAATATAGCGGTAGGAGGAATACTATATATGATTGGATTTGGAATGATAGCATTTATTAATAGTTTTTGGTTATTTGTTGTATCAACTATCATATGGACTATTGGAGAGATACTAGTAGCTACCAATACTAGTGTTTATATAGCCAATCATACTCCTATTACCCATAGGGGTAGGTTCAATGCTGTATTTCCTATCATAAGAAAATTAGGATTTATAATAGGTCCAATGATGGCAGGGGCTTATGTAAAATACTCAGGAATAAAAAGTCTATGGATATTGATAGGGGCTTTATCCCTTGTAGGAAGCATAATGATGTATAGACTTTATATCATGGATATAAGAAAAGAAGATGTCAAGGTTATATAGAAGGATAATAAAAGGTATTTTCATTATGGAGATGCCTTTTAATTTTTTAATATAAATAAAGGGAATTAATAATATATATAGAAATGTAATAATAGTAATAATATGGGATTTAGTTAAGGGGGATAGAATGATAAAATATAAAATTAACTTAGAAGGTATAATGGAATCTAACTTACAAGGTTTTTTTGTAGGTTGGAAAAATCCTCTTAGTACAAAAGAACATATTAAGATATTAGAAAATAGTCAATATAAAGTATTAGCTATAGATACTGATACAGGAAAGGTTATAGGATTTATAAATGCATTAAGTGACAATGTGAATTTTGCGTTTATTCCAATGATTGAGATTCTACCTGAATATCAAGAAAAAGGCATAGGTACAGAGTTAATGAATAGAATGTTAGAAGAGCTAAAAGATATACCATGCATTGATCTGATGTGCGATAAAGAGATGCAATCATATTATGAAAGGTTCGATATGTTAAAGTCTCACGGGATGGTACTGAGAAGATATTTATAATTATAAAGGAGGAGAAAAAATGAATTATAGAAAAATAGCTAATATAGCGTTGAAAATAATATCAATAAATGTATTTGTTAGGATGACACTTTATCTACCAGGTGTAATACAGTCCTTATTAAGAAATGATCCTAGCATGCCAGACCCAGGTCTAGAAGTTGTCGCTTATACTATGCCTATAATTATATTATTTGTTTTAAGTTTATTGATATGGATTTTCTCTGATAAGATTTCTAATATGATGGTTAAAGAGGACAAAGAAGAATACACAATTAACATTGATTATAATAAAGTTCAACAAGTTGCTTTTTCTACCTTAGGAGTATATCTAATTGGGATATCATTACCAACATTAATCACTACAGTATTTAGAATATATCAAGTACCTAGCACTGGTATGGGTCTAACGAGGAACATATCTATGTATTATACAATGCTTATCAGTGATATAACTAGAGTTATTTTTGGTATTATATTAGTATTTGGTGGAAAAGGATTAAGTAATATTATTAATAAAGTAAGAAAATTAGATTAGATGGAACAAAAATCATATTTACCTCGTTTAATATATAAAAGAGAAGAGGTAATGAATATGAAAAAAATATTAATTGTGATTTTTATTGTAGCGCTGTTAATGTTCTCGGGATGTGGAATAAATAACTCGCCGGGGGAAGAGGATGGCTTGGCTAATGTATATATCCAAGCTATTGAATGGTTAATCGAAGAAGATGAAGGATTGAATAGTGATATTGATTATATAGCGATAGATTTTGATACTTTTGAAGGAATTGATGAAAAAATAAAAAAAGAAATAATAGATTATATTGAAGAAAATTACACTGAAGTCAAGGATGCTTCCTTAGATGAATTAAAGGAGCAAGGAGAATTTGATGAAGAAAAGCTAGTTTTAAAGAACGGAATTTTAATATCAATAGATAAGATGAACAAATTTTCCTCTAATAAAATATCATTTGAAGCATCTAAATATAGGTCTGGATTAGGTGCTATTGGTATAAAATTTGAATTCAAAAAAAGCGGAACTGAGTGGAAAATGATAAAAAATAAGATGCTATGGATAAGTTAGAATAAAACTTTATGGAAATAATTATAAAAAATAGAAGGTATTTCATTATTTTTATTGAAGTGTATATAAGTAGAGGTTGATAGATGTGATCGGGGGATATAAATTATGACTATAAGTATTCTATTAGGTATATTATTGATCGGAATAGGTTTATGTGTTCATGTATTTAAGATGTATTGGCTTATATCAGGATATAATATGTTGACTGAAAAGAGAAAAAAGTACATTGATATAGATAAAATAACTAGAGCTATTGGAATATTTCTTTATTCCTTAGGTCTATTCACTATGGTATTAGCATTTTATAATTCATTTCTTATACTTATATTATATGTCTTATATACTATATTAGGTGGAATATATCTTACGATATTTTATGAAAAGAATGATAAATTTAAAAGAGAAATAAAGGATACAAAAATAAACCTAAGGGAAACTCCTTAGGTTTATTTTGTCTATATTTTATATTTTCCTAGATCCTTCTTAAACTCATCTGAAACCTTCTTAAACTCTTTTATATTATCCATCATTCTACCTATTTCAGCAGAATAAGTAGTAACATTTGCACTTACCTCTTGAGAGGAAGCAGAGTTCTCCTCTGCTATTGCAGCAAGAGACTCTATATTTCCAGATACCCTTGTGATAGCTTCTGTCTCTTCACTTAAAGAGTTTATCATATCAATAAGGGAGTCTGATACCTGTTTAATAGACACTACAGTATCATAGTTGCCATCAGCAACTTGAGCTAGTTTGTTGTTTTCTTTATCTAATATTTTATATTGATCATCAATTTGTCCGACTAAGATATCTATTTCATTTATAAAGGATAATAAATTCTCATTTATATTGTTTACTGCTGACTTAGATTCTTCTGCTAGACTCCTTATCTCCTGAGCTACTACAGCAAATCCTCTGCCATATTCTCCAGCTCGAGAGGCTTCAATGGAGGCGTTAAGGGCTAACAAGTTAGTTTGCTCTGATATGCCTTCTACAGTTTCTACTATTCTTGTTACGTCCTTAGCCTTACTTTGTAGGCTAAAACTATTTTCTTTAACCTTAGAGAATTTTCCTAAGATATCTTGTAAGCTTAAAGAAGTATCTTTAAGTTCATCATAACCTCTATTAATATTGCTAACTGATTTTTCTAAGGATTCTTTACTATCATTTTCTTTTCTAGTTATTTCATTTAATGAGGATATATTGTTATTTAAAAGATATGCTGCTGATTCAGTTTCCTCAGCTTGATTTATTGCTCCTGAAGCTACTTGTTCAACTACTCCAGCTATTTCTTTGGAGGTAGTGTTCATATTTCCTGAAATCTCATTGAACTTATCACTAAATACACTTAATTCATCAATTACTCCTTTAAATCCAACAAAATCTGTTTTTAACACATCTTTATATTCTGATATTAGATTATTTATATCTTCAAAAAAATCATTAGTAGATATTTCGTTATCCTCTGCATACTGTCTTTCTTTTATATTATTTAATTGATTGATGATACTTCTCTTAGGCATAAATAATAGTTTTGATATTATGTAAGGCACTACTAATGTAAGACCTAAAGTTATCCCTGTCAAAAGAGTACCTTCTATGAATTGAGAAAGCAATAAGTAGGGTAGTCCTACTAATAAGAGAGAAGATATAGCTATCTTGGCCTCTAATTTTTTAACAAACCCAAAGGAAAGAATCTTGTTTATTTTATAGGATTTATAATAATATATTTGCTCTTCAAATTTAATATGTACTTTTAAAAAGTCTTTAGTTCTCTCCAAGGTATCTATCTCTATTTTTTCACCATAAAAGTTTGCTGCTCCCTCTAATAGACCATGGAAGTAGCCAAATAGACCCCTTTTAGATTGATAAGTCATTTCAGCTGTATATTTATCCACCGAATGTATATTTACCAATGGCGGTTTTGCTCCTGGTATCTTTCCTGCTATTACCACATGAACATCATACATTGACCTTAAAAAAGAATATAGGTTTTTATGATCAAAGAATGCTGGATAATCATTGAAAAAAGTATATATATTATCCCTACCCATTTCTTTCCAAGTATCATATACGGACTCACTTCTCCTATCGGATATGTATTCCATCATTGCCTTGGGATATTTGTCATCCACATCTTCGGTAGGTCTAAATACCTTATCTGGTTTCATACCAGCCTGTATCATTGCTTCTTTTGTTATATCTTCACCAAATACTTTCTGGCAAGTTTTTACCCATGAGGATACCACAGTTCCTTTCATATATACGGTTAAACCTTCCCCCCTTTTTTTTAATAACTGTTTCTTTACCTATTCCTTTAGTAACAACTTAATGTACAAGGAACAGTATATATATAAATTCATAATATATATTATACCGAAAGTTTGTAATTTCTTAAATCTTTTTTAGTAAATAAATCCATTACTAGATCAAAAGAAATATTAAACTATTGTATAGGAGGAATGGAGGTTGAATAAGGATAAACATATTTATATAAAAATGTATAACCATGAAAAGGGAAATATTATTGAGAGGCTTGTAGAGGATGTAATAGAAATGATTATATTATCTCAGTGTCCTATAGAGTTTAATATTGAAGCCTTGAAGGCAAATGCAATAATAGCAAGAACTAATTTAATCAGAAAAATGAAATTATTTGGTGGTGAAGGATCTCTTTATCATGAAAATTGCGATATATGTGATGGAGAACATTATTTAGGTGAGAATATATTACAAAAATATAAAGCATTATCTGAAAAAAATTTAAATAAATTAGAAAAGGCAATAAATGATACTAAAAATCTTATTATTACAGTAAATAATAAACCTATAGATGCAAGGTTTCATGACACCTGTGGAGGGTCTACAGAGAATTCTGAGAATGTTATAGGAACTAAAACCTTTTATCTTAGAAGAGTATTGTGTAATTATTGTAAAGACTCTCCTAATTGGCAAAATGAAATAGAGATGGATATAAAGGAAATATCCGAAAGACTAGATACTAGATTTCCTTATATGAATGCTACTGAGAATATAAGGATTAATAATTTCGTTCAAGATATAAAAAGAGATTTACTAGGTAGAGTAGCTAGTATAAAAATAGGAGACTCTAAATTTAATGGTATTGATTTTAAAAATAAATTAGATATTGATTCAACTCGATTTAGTATTGCTCCTGAGAGATTAAAAATAAGAACTAGAGGAAAAGGAGATGGCTTGGGATTATGTCAATGGGGAGCTAATGAAATGGCTAACTTGGGAAAGAGCTATAAACAAATACTTGAGTACTATTATACAGGTATTGAAATAAAGGAAATAGATAAACCGTGTATAAATCAGCCATTAAAGGGAAGAATACTTATGATAGATCCTGGACATGGTGGAAATAGTAGTCAAGATGTAATTGGTATAGATGGAACAAGGGAAAAAGATATAGTACTAGATATAGCTAAATTATTAAAAAATCAATTAGAGGAAGCTGGGGCAAAAGTAATACTCACAAGAGAAGTAGATGAATATGTACCATTAAGTCAACGGGTGAAAACTGCTAATGAAATTCGTCCGAATTTTTTTATAAGTTTACATCTAAATTCTTATCATAATTCTTCTATACATGGTTGTGAAATATATCATTATAAAAATGATAGAGATAGTGTAAATCTAGCTCTACGTATAATGAAAATATTATCAAAGGATACAGATATTATAGATAGAGGCATAAAAATTGCTGATTTTTTTATTCTTCGAGAGATAGGGGTTAGTTCATTACACATAGAAGTAGAATATCTTACAAATCCCGACAGAGAAAAAAGATTAAAGGATAAGAAATTTCTACAAAATATATCAAAGTCCATCACAAAGGGAATTATTGAATACTATAAATATTGATAATAAATAGATTAATTCTAAATATTATTGACATGATACAAGCCAAGTAGTATAATGATTATTTAGATGTTTGACTTTTGGCGAAATTTGTGTTATTATTAGTTTAACACCATTTGTCTAAAATAAATGAAGAAGGTGATCCTTTGATAAAAAGAAACACTCTAGAACAAATCAGAGAGAATGTTGAGACCCACATAGGGGAAAAGGTGAGACTTAAGGCAAACAAAGGAAGAAAAAAGACAACTATCAGAGAAGGTGTCTTAGAGAACGCTTATCCTAGTATTTTTGTTGTAAAAATTGAGGGAGGATATAACTCTGTAAGAAGAGTATCCTATAGTTACTCCGATATATTAACAGAAACAGTTGAAGTCACTCTTTGTGAGATCGATAACAAAATACAGATTAGCTAATAGTAGACCGCCCGATAGGCGGTTTTTTACTTGGTAAATATAAAAATACTATCCTCTTAAGAGGATAGTATTTTTATATTTAAGGGTTCTATTGAAGAAAAAAGGGGAAGGATCCCGTTAGGGAAATTACGTAAAATTATTTAACTCAATTATATTTTATCATATTATAAATATATGATAATAGGTCTATAGATGGATATTGAATATTTTTGTATAAAAATCATTAAAAATTAAAGAAGAGTATGAAATTTTAAAAGAAACTGGACATTTTATCCCTACCTAATGCATAGATATATTAATAGAATAATGCCTGTATTAGTTCAGGGTAATTATAAGAGGAGGGAGTAATGTGCCAATTGAATTAATAAAAGACCTAATTAAGATAGACCAAACTGTTGGTAGGGATAAAAAAGACGTATATTTACACAAAAATATCGAAATGGCATCGGATGAACCTAAGATATTTAAAGTGTTAAATACTGAAGGAGATGTAGTTGTTGATTCTGTAGAATTACATAAAGATAAAATAAAAGTATCTGGATATCTCAATACAAGAACTCTTTATATGGGAGAAGAGGAAAATAGAATCTATAGTAAAGGATATAAATTAGTATTTAAAGAAGATATCTCTATAGATGGAATAAAAGAAGATATGAAGGCCGAGATTATTCCAAATGTAGAGAATATAGACTATAGATTGTTAGATGATAAAAATATAGAAGTTAAATCTGTGATATCCTTAGATGGAAAAATTATGAAGAGTAACAATATAAACATATTAAAGGATATTCAAGGAGAAAAGGGTATTCAAGTATTAAAAGAAAAAATCAGGTATAATGAAGTATTTGGGGAGAACTCATCTACTACTATGATAAAGGATGCATTTGAATTATCAGAGGAGCTTCCTGATGTAATTGATATACTTAGAGTAGATCTAAAGGCTTATGAAAGGGAAATAAAGATTGTAGAAGACAAAGTTATAGTTGCAGGAGAAATAAAAGGTTCCATAATGTATCTAGGGGATGATGAAAATAATAGGATTAACCATATAACTCATGAAATTCCCTTTACTCATTTTGTAGATATTTCTGGTATAAACAATGATATGGAATATAAAGTAAAATTAGATTCCTTAGAACCTTATTATGAAATAAAGGAAGACATAAATGGTAGGTCTAGAGTTGTAGATGTAGAATCTCTTATAAAAATTGATGCCAAAGTCTTTGAGAATAAAGAAAAAGAGATAACAATAGATACATACTCTACTGATAAGAGATTTGATTTATCTAAGGAAGTAATAAAAATAAATGAAAATATTGGAGCAACTATAAACCAAGAAAATGTAAGAGGTGTAATAGATGTATCTGAAGATGATGAGATAATCAAAGAAATATATACGGTTAGTGTGAAGCCTATAATAACAGATACTAGAATAATAGAAAGTAAAGCTATAATAGAAGGAATAGCTACTGCTAATATGCTTTATTTAGGAGAAGAAAGTGGAGAAATAAAGAGTATAAGAAGTGATTTTCCATTTAAATCTTATATTGATATGGAAGGTATTTCAGAAGATATGGATGCTGAAATTGATATGATTCTTGAAGATATAGAATATGAAAAAGTAAGCTCTAGAGAAGTAGAAGTAGAATCAAAAATTAAGCTTAATACTTCAATAAATAGAATTAAGAGTATAGATATTGTAACAGAGGCTATTGAATTAGAAGAGGCAGTAGATGAAAAGAAGAGACCTTCTATCGTAATATATACTGTGAAAGCTAATGATACTCTGTGGGATATAGCTAAAAACTATAACACTACAATAGAGGAGCTAATAAAGATAAATGAAATAATGACTCCGGAGAATATAATGCCAGGAGAAAAAATATTTATAATTAAAACTGTAGATGTTACTATTTAAGCTAGAGATTAATCTCTAGCTTCTTTTTTTGCAAAAGAAGTGTTTCAATGTATACAATATTTCGTTATAATAAATACAAAGTACTAATTTGATATAATAAATTAAATGGAAGTCCTAGGAGTGATTTTTTGAGAGAGATAAAATTAAATGCTTATGCTAAAATAAATATATCTTTAGATGTATTAAAGAAAAGAGAAGATGGATATCATGAAGTAAAAATGATAATGCAACAGATAGATTTAAAGGATGAAATAACTTTAACTGAAATAGACTCCGGTATAGAGATTGAATGCTCCGATTCTAGAGTTCCTACGGATTCATCAAATTTAGTGTATAAAGCTTATAAGTTAATCAGTGATAAGTTTGATATAGGCAAAGGAATAAAAGTGAGAATAGATAAAAAAATTCCTATGGCAGCAGGACTAGCTGGAGGTAGCTCCGATTGTGCCCAGACTATAATAGGGTTAAATGAAATGTGGGATTTAAACTTAACTCAAGAAGAATTAATGGATATAGGAGTTAAAATAGGTGCTGATGTACCCTATTGTATAATGGGAGGTACTGCTCTAGCTGAAGGCATAGGTGAGGAGCTTACAAAGCTTAATAGTTTCTCAGATAAGTATGTATTAATTGCTAAGCCTGATATTGATGTATCTACTGCTTATGTATATAATAATTTAGATATAGAAAATATTCCTACTCATCCTGATACTGAAAGAGTAATTAAAGCCATAAAAAATGATGATATTTATATTTTAGCAGAAAACATGGTTAATGTATTAGAAACTGTAACTATAAAGAAGTATCCTGTAATTAATAAAATAAAGAAAGAGATGCTAGACAGAGGGGCGATTGGAAGTATTATGAGTGGAAGTGGGCCAACTGTTTTTGGTATTTTCGATGATTATAAAAAAGGAAAAGACTGTGAAAAGTTCTTAAAGAATTACATTGATGAGGTATTCTTTAGCAAAACAATATAGATTATAAAATATGATGAGGGACGAGGAGGAAAATCAATGAAGGAAATGGATAAGCTGAATTTACACGACTATAAACCTTTGAGAGAAATAGTATTTGAACATTTAAGAGAATCAATCATATTAGGAAAAATGAAACCTGGAGAAAGACTTATGGAGATTCAATTAGCAGAAAGTTTAGGGGTTAGTAGAACCCCTGTAAGAGAGGCTATAAGAAAGTTAGAGTTAGAAGGACTTGTTATAATGGTTCCTAGAAAAGGAGCTTATGTATCTGAGGTATCATTAAAGGATATAAAGGAGGCCTTAGAGATAAGGGCGAGTATAGAAGGTTTAGGGGCATATCTTGCAGCAGAAAGAATGGAGGAAGATGAGATTGAGGCTTTAAAAAAGAAACATGAGGAGCTAAAAATATGTATCAATGATGGAGATGTGGCTTGTATTGTAGAGAAGGATACGGAATTGCATGATATAATCTTTAAAGCAACACGAAATAATATGCTCATGGACTTAGTAGATGGATTGAGAGAACAAGTCCAAAGGTTTAGAGTTAGTTATGTAAGCAGTCACCATAAATCTTCTGAGTTAGCTAAGGAACATCAAAAAATAATAGATGCTATTGAAATGAGGGACAAAGAAGCAGCTAAAAAATATGCAGAAGAGCATATTGAAATATCTAAAAAATATATAGTATCCGATTTTAAAAATAATAAAGAATCCTAAGAGGCCAATTGAATTGGGTCTCTTTTTTATTGTATAGGAATTTAATTTAATAGATTTTCTAAACTGATGATAAACACTGAGTTTTAATACTATAGAAAATATTGGAATATAATAAAAAAGTTGGGGGTGTGGGGGATAAAATCCCCTGTCGCATTAGAAGGGTGCTCAGATGCACGTCTTATGCATCGTCGAAGGGAAACTAGGTTTTCTTGAGATGAGCGGACACGTTTTTAGTCCGCCTTTTTTAATTGCCAATGAATAACAAATCTCACTATAGTAAATATTATAAGGAAAGATTAAAAGAAAATAAAACTTATATAAGGAGATCTTTATGTTGATTGAAAAGTTTAAGGGATTAATAGACTTTTATTTTGTGTTATTAACTTTAGTATTAGCATTTGTTCTTTTTTTTATTGATGCAAATGATTTAAAAAAGAAAGGTTTAAAAAAAGAAAGGAAAATAGTGGTGGGGTTATCTATAGCTTTAGCAGTAATAGGACCTTTAACCTATATCATATCGATAATTTTGTAAAGATGGGAGGATTTCCTTTTGAAAAGAAAAGATAAAGAAAAAAAAGATCAGAAGCAAGAAGAAATAGAAATTCCTATTTCTAAAGACTTAAATGATAATATAGATAAAATGAAAGAAATACTAACTGACTGTGATGATGTAATATATAGAGAATTTAATGTAGGTAAAAGACAGAATTATAGATTTGCAATAGTATATGTTGATGGTCTAGTAGATAAAAAACTAGTGAGTGAATATGTATTAGAATCATTGATGCAAGTGGCTAGAGATGAAATTCCTAACCCTAGGATGGTTGGCAATAATTTATATGATTTATCAAAGGAAGGAAATATCCCTATAACAGAGGTTAAAGATTTAAAATGTCTTAAAAAGGCTATAGACAGTGTGTTGATTGGGGAAACCATAGTACTCTTAGATGGATTTAAAGAAGTGCTCTTTATATCTTCTAGAGGATGGCCTGTTCGAGGTATAAGTGAACCAGTTACAGAGAGTGTAACAAGGGGTCCGAGGGATGGATTTACTGAAACAGGGAAAGTGAATACTACCCTTATTAGAAGAAGAATAAGAGATCCTCAGCTTAAATTAAAATATAAACAAATAGGAGTAAAATCGAAAACTGATGTAGCAATAATGTATTTAGATGATGTAGTAGACAAAAACATACTAGAAGAAGTGA
Organism: Anaeromonas frigoriresistens; assembly: GCF_016820655.1. GTDB lineage: Bacteria > Bacillota > Clostridia > Tissierellales > SIT17 > Anaeromonas > Anaeromonas frigoriresistens. Next base: position 22,906 of record NZ_WSFT01000009.1, on the reverse strand, counting down.
ATAAACGGTTAGATGATATAAAAGTAGATGCTATATTGGAAAGTTCTTTTATAGAACAATTAATTGAAGACAACTGGCTTTCCCCCTTTCCTCAAATACAAGATACAGAACGTCCAGATTCAGTAGCAGCTGCTTTGTATGAAGGTAGGGTAGCCTTAGTAATTGATAATACTCCCTTTGTTCTTTTGCTACCAGCTACTTGGAATACACTATTACAAGCGGCAGAGGATTATTATGGCAGATGGTCTGCTGCTTTTATTGTAAGAATGATACGTTACGTTGCTGTACCTTTATCTTTAGTACTACCTGCTCTATACATAGCAATTACTTCATATCATCCTGGAATGCTACCAACCCAACTAGCCTTATATCTTGCTGCTACTAGGATAGATGTACCTTTTCCTGCTTTTATAGAGGCTTTTATTATGGAAGGAACATTAGAAATACTACAGGAAGCAGGAACTAGGATATCAGGACCTATTGGTACCACTATAGGTATAGTAGGAGGTCTAGTAATAGGTCAAGCGGCAGTAGAGGCTGGAATTGTTAGTCCCTTTATGATAATCATTGTAGCTTTAACTACCATAGCTTCATTTTCTCTTCCTAGCTTTGGGATCGCGGCAGGAATAAGACTTTGGAGATTTATTTTAATGGTATTAGGAGCAGTGTTGGGTTTTTATGGTATAGTCTTAGGGTTAATGGTACTTTTGACGCACTTAGTTAGCTTGAAAAGCTTTGGTATTCCTTATATGGAGCCTTATTCAAATATAATAAATGATTTTTATGATTTGAAAGATAGTATAATTCGTGTACCCCATAAATTTATGAAACTAAGACCTAAATATCTTAGGATAAAGAACAGAGTTAGGATGGATAACAGCCAAAAGGTAAACGACGTGAGTAGTGAAAGCGAGGGTGAAAACAAAGATGATAGGAAACAATGATAAGATAACAAAAGGACAAAATGCTGGACTTATCATTGGTTCAGTTTTTGGGGTGGGGATATTATCTCTTCCTAGTGATTTAGCTAAGGATTTTGGCTCTGATGGTATTATGATGTTAATAATAGGATCAGTTCTTACTATATTATTAGTCATGATTCATACTAAATTAACTTTAAAATTTACAGGTAAAACGGTAGTAGAGATAATGGATGCCCTCATTCCAAAACCTATTGGTGTGTTATTTAGTATAATATTTATACTTTTTTATATTTTCTCAGCAGCCAGTGTAGTTAGAATCTCCTCAGAGATAGTAAAAATGTTTTTATTACAGAATACCCCCTTAGAAGTTATTATCATAACTATGCTCATATCTAATGTTTATATTGCTAGAAAAGGAATTGAAACAATAGCTAGATTAGTTCAAATAATATTTCCATTGGCGATCATCCCTTTTTTCATTTTATTATTAGCAATTGTTCCTGATTTAGACTTTACTAATATTTATCCTATATTTCAAGTAGGTCCTATGGATATAGCTAAAGGAATAAAGGTGGTTATGTTTAGTTTCATAGGAACGGAGATAATATTAATCTCAACGGCTTATTTAAATGACACTAAAAAGGTCTTAAGATACAATATTTTATCTGTGGTTTTTCTTGCTGTGATATATATAACTATATTTATCGTGGTGTTAACCCAATTTGGACGGATACAAACTATGGATCTTTTATGGCCAACATTATTCTTAATGAAAACAGTAGATGTTCCAGGTACCTTTTTAGAAAATGTAGATGGAGTAGTCATAGGCCTATGGACGTTTCTTACCCTTCAAAGTTTAGCTATAATACTGATGCAAGGGAGTGTTATATTAAGTAAATCTCTTAAATTAAAAGAGACAAATTTTATGTCTATGCCATTATTACCTATAATTTATATATTGGCTCTTGTTCCGGAAAATATAGCGGCAGCCTATGAATATATTGGTCTGTTTAGTAATTACTTTGGAACTGCCATAGCTATAGTTATACCTATACTATTATTTAGTATTTCATTATTTAAGAAGAAGAAGGGAGCTAATAAAGCATGAAAAAGTCGATATTAGGACTAATGTTTTTTTTCGTTCTTTTAATGAACACTGCTTGTTGGGATAAGAAAGAAATAGAAAACAGAGCTTATATATCAGCTATAGGAATAGATTGCATAGAAGGAAAGGAGAATTCCCCTGGATTTGTACTTACCTATGAGTATCCTAACTTAGCTGCTTATGGAAAAACTGGAGAAGGTGAGCCTAGGTTTACAATAGCAGTTGAAGGAGCCACTATATCTGAGATAAGTAGACAGGTAGCAACTAGAATAGAGAATGATATGTTTTTTAGGCATTTAAAGGTAGTAATTATTGGAGAAGATGTTGCTAAAGACCAAATAAAGTTAGCTACGGTACTTAATGCTTTAGACAGGTCCCCAGATATAGGAAGAAGGATTATTATACTTATAGCTGAAGGAAAGGCCAGAGATGTGATAAATACAGAAATGAAAGAGAAACCGGTTATAGGTAGATTCATATGGGATCTTGTACAAAGAGAAAATGTAGGAGGACGGTATTATACTGAAAGCATAGGAGAATTATTTACTCATTTACATAGAAGTAAAGTGGCCATGATTGGGATAGTTATGCCTAGAGAAGAAGAGCTTAAGTTAGCAGGAGCATCTATTATCAAAGATATTAAAATGATCGGGAAATTAGATGAAACAGATACTACATCAGTGCTAATACTCAGAGAAAAAATAAATAATGAGGATGTTACTATTATTAGAGATTCAGGAAGATATGTTATAACATATATTATTGAAAATTTTAATATTGAAAAAAGTATGAAAATTAAGGATGGTAGTATAAAGTTTACTTATGATATAGAAAATGAAGGTTATATTGAAGAATATTTAGAGCCAGGTACTATTGCTTTAGATACAGATATATTAGATACTAAAAAAATAAAAGAAATTGAAAAAGAGTTAAATAATGAAATTGAAACAAAAATATTAAATACTATAAATAAATTACAAGATGAATTTGCAACGGATATTATAGGAATAGAAGACTATATTAGTAAGAGAGAACCTGACTTATGGAAAGAACTAGAAGATAATTGGGAGGAAGAGTTCAGAAAAATTGATTTTCAAGTAAATGTAAATAGTAAAATAAGAAGAGTAGGACTAACAGAATAATTTTTTTAAAAATTATTCTAGAAAAATATATAAAATAGGTTTAAAAATTACCTTTTATGCTAATACTTTATATTAATAAAGGGAGTGGGAGTGGACAAACATTGGAATAAATTCCCTAGAAATAGGAGGTATTAAGATGAAAGGTAAAACAAAGATTGTAATTAATATTATATTAATAATTGGCATATTGATAGGGGTAGCAGCAGTATCCTTAGCTGAGGTCTATAAAAATGTAGATGGTTATAAAGAAAAGTTGATTAGACTCCATGTTATAGCCAATAGTGATACTAAAGAGGATCAAAGTATAAAGCTACAAATAAGAGATAAGATCATTGAGGAAATGACACCGAAATTTGAAAAGTCTAAATCTATTAGAGAAACTAGAGAAGTTTTATCTAATAATATGGATATTATACAAAAAATAGCAAAAGAAGAATTACATAGAATAGGTAAGGAATATGATGTGAAGGTATATTTTGGAGATTATGATTTCCCAACTAAAACCTATGGAGGATTTACACTTCCGGCAGGAAACTATACAGCTCTTAGAGTGGTATTAGGTGAAGGAAAAGGAGAAAATTGGTGGTGTGTTATGTTCCCGCCCCTATGTTTCTTAGATATGGATAATGGAGTACCCAGTGAAGAAACAGAAAAGAATATGACTGAAGTTTTATCAGAAGAAGAATATAATATGATAAATAATAATGAAAATTCTCAAGATGTCCCAGTTAAAATAAAATTCAAATTAGTAGAAGTATTAGAACGAAATAGGACTAAACTAGCTAAGATGTTTGATAGTGGCATATAAAAAAGAAAGGGTTAACCCTTTCTTTTTTATATATGTATAATCTTAGTCCTTCTGACAAAAAATATAGTAAAAATTCAAAGTAATTTATGAGGAGGACTAAAATGAAAAAACTAATAATAATTACATCTATATTTTTATTAGTATTAATACCTTTCAATTTATTTTTTATCCAAAGAATGAATGGTAAAGAGACTACCTCCTATACAACTGTAGCCAGAGCCCCAAGGGTAATATATTGGGGATCATCAGGAAGTGCAGTAAGAGAGGCTCAACAGAGATTAAAGGATTGGGGATATTATAATGGGGCTATTGATGGAGTATATGGAGCTCAAACCTATAGGGCTACTCGAGAGTTCCAAAGGAGAAATGGCATAGCTGTAGATGGAATCATAGGTCCATCAACGGCTAATGCATTAGGAATATCCTTAGGAGGGACTCAATCTACTGGTGGAGGTGGAAGTGGAGGAGTTACAAGAGATGATAATGTATATCTTTTAGGTAGAGCAATTCATGGAGAGGCTAGAGGAGAGCCCTATGTTGGTAAGGTTGCCATAGCTGCAGTCATATTAAATAGGGTTGAAAGTCCAACATTTCCAAATTCAATAGCAGGAGTTATCTATCAACCCTTAGCTTTTACTGCAGTAGCTGATGGGCAAATCAATTTAACTCCCGATGCAGAATCCTTAAGGGCAGCTAGGGATGCGTTAAATGGTTGGGATCCTTCCTATGGATGTCTTTATTATTGGAATCCAGCTACAGCTACTAGTAAATGGATATGGTCTAGAGAAAAAGTCATCGAGATAGGTAAACACTGGTTCGGAAACTAAAAGGGAGGTTGAAAATGAGATATAGAAAAGGTCTTCTACCCACCTTCTTAGCCATAGCATTAGTGGTTGCGGGAGTATGGGGATATAATCAATATAGAGAGAAAAACTATTATAAAGATCAGTTAGTTAATCAATATCAAAGAATGTTTTATGATATGAAGGATAATATAGAAACAGTACAGACCTCTTTATCTAAGACTCTAGTATCTACATCAGAAGAGAGTGATGTATTATTACTTAGCCAAATATATCAACAGGCATTTTTTGCCCATGATAAATTGTCACAACTTCCAGTAGGGCATCAAAATATAGCCAAGACTGAAAAATTTCTAACTCAAGTGGCTGACTATAGTTATTCAATGATAGGTAGATATATGAAGGGTGATAAACTAGATGATAAGGAAAGACAGACTTTATTTAAATTACAAGATTATACTCAGCAATTAACAACTGAATTACAAGGAGCCCATGATAAAATAATGAAGGGCAACTTGACAATGTTCAAGGTAAGACAGGGTCAAAAGGAAGAAATAGGGGATGCTAATGAAGATATTTTAGATACCCAAATGCAAAAATATGAAGAAGAACAGATGACGGATTATCCTGAATTAATATATGATGGACCCTTCTCAGATCAAGTACTAAATGTTAAACCTAAAGGTCTAGGAGAAGGAACAGTAGATGAAAATGAAGCAGAAAAAATAGCTCTAGATTTCATAGGGGTTAAAAATCCAGAAGAGATAAATATGTTTAATAAAGGAGAATCTACTGGTAGCTCTAATATTGATGCCTATACCTTTAGTATAACTCCTAAAGGTGAGGAAAGTAGTGTAATTGTAGGAGTTAGTGTAAAAGGCGGCAAGGTAGTATGGATGGAGAATCCTAGAAATGTTGAAAATAAGAAACTCAGTGACAAAGAAGCCTTAAGGATAGCTAAAGAGTTTTTGGATAAAAATGGTTATACTAATATGCAAGCTAATTATAGTACAAAATATGAGGATTCTATAGTTTATAATTTTGTATATGAACAAAATGGAATCCCAATTTACACAGATTTGATAAAGGTAAAAGTAGCTCTAGATAATGGGGAAGTAATAGGAGTAGACGCGTCTAACTTCCTTAAGAGTAATCATGAGAGAGAATTACTAAAACCTAAGATTAGTGAGAAAGAAGCAAAGGATAAAATTAGGATTGGATTTGAAATTAAAAAGGTCCGGTTAGCAGTTATACCTGATAATGGCAACAGAGATGTATTATGCTATGAATTTAGTGGTACATATAAAGGATCAGATTTCATAGTATATATAAATGCATTAGATGGTAGCCAAGAGGATATCCTTAGAATAATACAAGATGAAAATGGAACATTAATGATGTAGAGTAAAACCTGAGATAAAATATCTCAGGTTTTTTCTTGTCTACTCTATTCAAAAGACAATATATACAATAAAATATAAATAAGAAGTTATTTAATCGGGGGTGTAAATATGGAGAAGAATAAATTGATAAGGGTAGAAGATTTAAGCAAAGAATATAAAATGGGAGAAGTAACGGTAAATGCTCTAAAAAAAGTTTCCTTTGATATAAATGAAGGGGAATTTGTAGTAATTGTAGGGCCCAGTGGCTCTGGGAAAAGTACTCTATTAAATATTATAGGAGGGATGGACACTCCAACAGAAGGAAAAGTCTTTATAGGAGATGAAGATATAACAAAATATAATGATAAATCCCTTACTAGTTATAGAAGAGATAAAGTGGGATTTGTATTTCAGTTTTATAATTTAATGGCGAACCTAACAGCAGAAGAAAATGTGGAGTTAGCAACAGAGATATGTAAAGATCCATTAAAAATAGCAGAAGTGTTAGAAAGTGTGAATTTATCAGATAGAAAAGGACATTTTCCATCTCAAATGAGTGGTGGAGAACAACAAAGGGTAGCTATTGCTAGGGCGGTAGCTAAAAATCCCCTTATATTATTATGTGATGAACCTACAGGAGCACTAGATTATAAGACAGGAAAATCTATATTGTCCTTACTAAATAAAATCAATAAAGACTATAAAAAGACTGTAGTTATAATTACCCATAACTCACCAATCTCAAAAATGGGGGATAGAGTTATAAAGATGAGAAGTGGAAAAATAGTAGACAATAAAGTTAATGAAAATCCTATTTCTCCAGAAAGGATCGAATGGTAATGAAAAAATTAGATTTAAGACTATTAAGGCTTATTAAAAATTCTAAAGGTCAATTTATTGCGATAACTGTCCTAATAATCATTGGACTTATAATATACACTGGATTAAGTATGGCAGCGATCAATTTAGAAGAGTCTATAGATACATATTTTAATAGAATGAATTTTAGTGATCTTTTTATAGAGGCAGTAGAACTATCTGATGGAGATATCGAGAAAATCCAACAGATTACCGATGTATCTAAAGTTGAAGGAAGGATAGTAGTAGATGTTCCTTTTAAAGATGAAGATCAAGATGCAAAGGTGAGGTTAATATCTCAAGGAAAGGATAAAGAAATAAATAAGCTATATACGGTAAAGGGAGATAAAAATATAGAGAAAAAGGAAGTTTTAATGCTAAAGCAATTTGCTGAAGCTAGAAGTCTAGATGTGGGAAATGATATAACATTAGAAATAGGAGGAAAGGATATTATATTTACTATTAAAGGAATAGTATCCAGTCCTGAATATATCTATTTGATGGAAGATGAACAAAGTCTTCTTCCAACTCCTAAGAAGTTTGGAGTAGTATATATGGATGAGAAATACTTAGAAGAGATATTAGGATATAGTGGTGTTTACACCGAAGCCTTAGTAACATCAAAAAATACAGAGAACTTAGAAGTATTAAAAGAAGAAATAGAAGATCAGATGAAAGGATCTAAAATTAGAAGAATATATCCTAGAGAAGATCAGTTGAGTAATAGAATGGTTCATGAAGAGATAAAAGGACTTAAACAGGTATCTAGTACGATACCGCTATTATTTCTAGGGGTAGCAGGGATTATAATAGCTGCATTGATATCTAGAATGATAAGAAATGATAGGATGTCTATCGGTGTAATGAAGTCCTTAGGATATAATAATAGAAAAATATTAGCCCACTACACTAAATTATCCTTAAGTTTAGGTCTGATAGGATCAGTTATAGGGATATTATTAGGAAGTTTATTAGCTAATCAGATGGCTAAAATGTATCTCAATTTCTTTAATATCCCCTTCTTGGAGGGAAGATTTTATCCGGAATTCACCCTATATGGCATCATATTATCTGTGATGTTTTGTGTATTAGCTGGACTATGGGGAGCTAGAAAGGTATTAAAGATAGATCCAGCTGAATCCATGAGACCAGATCCTCCTAAAAAAGGCGGTAGGGTATTTGTAGATAGGATAGGATTTTTATGGAGAAGATTAAACTTTAGTGAGAAGATGGTATTTAGGAACATATTCAGAAATAAGAAAAGATTTATATTCTTAAGTTTAGGAATAGCTATAACATTCTCTATAGTTATAATGCCCTTTGCAATGCTAGATGCAATGAATACAATGTTTGATAAACACTACACTGACTTTCAATTAATGGAGTATAATATAAACTTTAATAGACCTATGACGGGAGATGTAATAGAGGATATAAAAGAAGAATTACAAATAGGTAAAATAGAGAATAAGATTGAGTATCCTTTTGAAATAATTAATGAAGAAAAAGAAAAAGTTGTGACTATAATAGGATTAGAGGAAAATACAGAGTTTTATGATTTTACTTCAGTTAAAGGAGATGATATAGAATTACCGAAGAAGGGTATTTTATTATCAGAGGGATTAGCAAAAGTCTTGGATCTAGAAGAAGGAGATAATATTGAAATCAAAACCTTCAATAATGACGAAAATATTAAAGTAGAAGTTAAAGGTATAATAAGACAGTCTCTAGGAAGTAATGGATATATGAATATATCTCAAATGAGAGAAGAATTTATCGGCAGTAATATCACCACTGGAGTATATATAAACTCTGATGAAGATGTTAAAAATAGATTAGATGATCTAGAATATGTATCCTTTATCCAATCAACAAAGGATATGATAAATATATATATGGAGTTTACAGATTTAATTATATTGAGTTTAGGCATCATGCTATTGGCCGGAGGAATCTTAGGATTCGTTATCATATATAATTCAACAATAATGAATATAGCTGAGAGAAGATTAGAATTTTCTTCTTTAAGAGTATTAGGACTATCTAAAAAAGAAATATTCAAGATAGTTACTAAGGAAAATGCTATAATGACTATAACGGGAATTTTATTAGGTATCCCTTTGGGATTATATATGATTAAATATTTAGAGAGTATGTATAGTACTGATATATATACATTGAGAGTAGATATATCCTTACTTAGTTATTTAGGATCTATCCTTGCAACGGTTATATTTGTAATTATTGCTCAATTAGCAACCTATAGAAAAATAAAGAATCTAGACTTTATAGAAGCTCTTAAAAACAGAATTACTTGATAAATTACTATATAAATTATAAACTATGGGATGTGAAATAAACTAAGAAATATAGTCCTAGATAAGAGAGGAAGATATAATGAAAGATGTAATGGTAAAGATATTAGGTACTCAAAAAACAGATGATGGTGAGAGTAATAAAATAGAATTAACAACAGAAGGAAAATTCTATAAAAAGAATAATTTTTATTATGTAGTATATGATGAAACTGAGATATCTGGCATGGAGGGATCCACTACTACATTAAAGATAAAAGATGATGAAGTATGGATGAAAAGATTTGGACAGAATAACTCTAAATTATCCTTCAAAAAGGGTGACAGATATAATACCGAATATACCACAGCTTATGGTAATTTAAATATGGAAGTAACTACCCAAAAGGTAAATGTAGATATAAGCGATGAAGGTAAAGGTGATCTTAGCTTGAAATATAGACTTATAATATCTAATACAATGGAAAGTCTAAATACATTAGATATTACTTTTTCATAAAAACATTAATAATTGGCATCAATTGATGCCAATTATTTTGCAACAGGTGCCGAAAATTAAGCATAGGAGGATAATGATGAAAAATATTTTTTTTAGAGAAAATATATTTGAAATACTTAACTATATAGAAGAAGGTATTCAAATAATTGATGAAAAGGGTAAAATATTATATTTTAATAAATCAGCTCAAAATCTTGATGAGTTAGATGTAGAAAAAACCTTAGGTAGACATATATTTGAAGTCTATCCATCCCTATCCCATGATACCAGTACTCTTATAAAGGTAATGCAGACTGGTAGTCCTATATTTGAGGCAGAACAGACTTTTGTCAATTATAAAGGAGATAAGATAACCACAATAAACACCTCAATTCCTATCAAAGAAAAAGGAAGAATAAAGGGGGCCATTGAGTTATCTAGAGATATAACCAAAGTTCGAGAATTATCAGAGAGAATAGTAGATCTTCAATCTAAATTATATAAAGAAACTAAAGATCCTAAGGAGAATAAAGAAAGAGCTAAATATACATTTGTTGATATAATAGGGCAAAATGCAAAGATGCTTAAACTTAAAGCAATGGCATTAAGGGCATCTCAAACTTCTTCTCCAGTACTTATATATGGTGAAACTGGGACAGGAAAGGAACTATTAGTTCAATCAATCCATAATGCCAGTGGCAGAAAAAACAAACCTTTTATTGCTCAGAACTGTGCAGCCCTACCTGCTAATTTACTTGAGGGGATCCTATTTGGTACAGTAAAGGGAGGTTTTACCGGAGCTGAGGATAGGCCAGGTTTATTTGAATTAGCCAATAAGGGTACATTATTTCTTGATGAGATAAACTCCATGCCCCTAGAACTTCAAGCAAAAATGTTAAGGGTGCTACAAGATGGTAGTATAAGACGACTAGGCTCAACAAAGACTATTGATGTGGATGTTAGAGTGATTACTGCAACTAATACTGAGCCTGAACAAGCAATGGATGAAAAACTAATTAGAAAAGATTTATTCTATAGACTTAGTGTAATAAACCTTAAAATACCTCCTTTAAGAGAAAGAAAGGATGATATCCCAGTATTAGTAGAGTATTTCATTGATAAATATAATAGAAAACTAGATACATCTGTTGATAATATATCAAAAGAAGTCTTAGACATATTTAATAAATATGATTGGCCAGGAAATATTAGAGAGCTTGAACATGTGATCCAAGGAATATTGTCTATAGAGGAGACTCATATAATAAAAAGAGAACATCTTCCTTATCAGTTTGGAGAATTTATTGATACTATTTCACTAGATGAGGAAGTGCAACCATTAAATAAGGCAGTAGAGGAACTGGAGAAAAAAATAATATTAGATGGTTTGAATAAAACCCATTGGAATATCAGTAAAACAGCAGATATTATATCAATACCGAGACAGACATTACAATATAAGATGAAGAAGTATGGATTAAAAAACTCCTAAGAAATGAATCTTAGGAGTTTTTTGAAGGATAAAAAGTATATTATTTAACAATAACCATTAATTAATGCCCAAAATCCAGCACAATTAATCAAATATAAGAAATTTTTACCCAGTTTCTTTGATAATAAACACTCAATATTCAGAATATAAATAGTATTACGAATATGTAAAAATAGTAAAAAGAAAAAGTTAACCAAGGCTAATACTTATTTTGAGGCTATTATTATTAACAATACCAGTATAATAAAAGTTAATTTTCTCTATTTTAGATTGTTAATTTATTAACTACATTGAAAGTGGCATGCTATTTGCAACTATATTACAAGTAGGAAAACATTTTCGAAATAAATAAAAATATAAAAAATCTAAGGAGGCGTTATTATGAAAAAAGGATGTAAATTTGGAACTCATAGAGTAATTGAACCTAAGGGCACGTTACCTCAACCAGCTACAAAAATAGATAACAACATGGAGATTTATGACAATGAAATTCTTATTGATGTTCAAACATTAAATGTTGACTCAGCTAGTTTTACTCAAATAAAAGAAGAAGCTGGAGGAGATATTGAAAAAATCAAAGAAATAATGAAGGGTATAGTTGAATCTAGAGGAAAGCACCAAAATCCAGTAACAGGATCCGGTGGAATGCTTATAGGAACTGTTGAAAAAATAGGTCCAGCTTTAGAAGGAAAAACTGATCTTAAAGTAGGAGATAAGATAGCAACTTTAGTTTCTTTATCATTAACCCCTTTAAGAATTGATGAAATAGTAGAAGTAAGAAAAGATATTGATCAAGTTGATATAAATGGAAAAGCTATACTATTTGAAAGTGGAATATATGCAGTATTACCTTCTGATATTCCAGAGAATTTAGCATTATCAGTACTAGATGTTGCTGGAGCACCAGCTCAAACTGCAAAATTAGTTAAACCAGGAGATACTGTATTAGTTATTGGTGGAGCAGGAAAGTCTGGAATGCTTTGTTTATATGAAGCAAAGAAAAGAGTAGGAGTAACTGGTACAGTTATTTGCCTAGGGTATAGTGAAAAGAGTATTGAGAGAGTTAAAGCGTTAGGATTAGCTGATCATTATATAGTAGGGGATGCTACTAATGCAGTAGATGTAATGAATAGAGTAAGTGAATTAACTGATGGGAAAATGGCTGATATAACTATAAACAATGTTAATGTGCCAAATACTGAAATGGGAAGTATATTAGCTACTAAAGATGATGGAACAATCTATTTCTTCAGTATGGCAACGAGCTTTACTAAAGCAGCTTTAGGAGCAGAAGGAGTAGGAAGAGACTCAAACATGATTATGGGTAATGGATATACAAAAGGACACGCTGAAATAGCACTTCAAATAATGAGAGAAAACGAAGAATTAAGAAAAGTATACGAAGAACTATACGCATAAATTAAAAGGGGGCTAATGAAATGAACTATAAAAATATTGAAATTTGGAAAAATGTTAAAGAAGAAGATTGGAACGATTGGCAGTGGCAAGTAAGAAATAGAATAGATACTATTGAAGATTTGAAAAAAATAATAAACATTACTAAAGAAGAAGAAGAAAGAATCTCTAAAGTTTTAGAGAAATTTAGAATGGGTATTACTCCATACTATGCTTCATTAATGGATGAAAATGATCCTAACTGTCCAGTTAGACTTCAAGCAGTACCTCAAGTATTAGAAACACACATGGGAGCAGCAGATATGGAGGATCCCCTTCATGAAGATACTGACTCTCCAGTACCTGGATTAACTCATAGATATCCTGATAGAGTACTTCTTTTAATAACAGATCAATGCTCAATGTATTGTAGACATTGTACTAGAAGAAGATTTGCAGGACAACAGGACTCAGCTATGGGAATGGACAGAATAGAAAGAGCTATAGAATATATCAGAAATACTCCAGGAGTTAGAGACGTATTATTATCTGGAGGAGATGCTTTATTAGTTTCTGATGAAAGACTTGAAAAAATAATTAAAGAGTTAAGGGAAATTCCTCACGTAGAAATAATAAGAATAGGTTCAAGAGCACCAGTTGTTATGCCTCAAAGAATAACTGAAGATCTTGTAAATATGCTTAAAAAATATCATCCAGTATGGTTGAACACTCATTTCAATCATCCAAAAGAAATCACTGAAGAATCTACAAGAGCTATAGAGTTATTAGCTAATGCTGGAGTACCATTAGGAAACCAATCTGTACTTCTCAGAGGAGTAAATGATTGTGTTCATACTATGAGAGATTTAGTTCATAAATTAGTTAAAATTAGAGTAAGACCATACTACATCTATCAATGTGATTTATCTATGGGAATCGAGCATTTCAGAACTTCTGTAGGTAAAGGTATTGAGATTATAGAGGGTCTTCGTGGTCATACTTCAGGTTATGCAGTACCAACATTTGTTGTAGATGCTCCTGGTGGCGGTGGAAAGATTCCAGTAATGCCAAACTATGTAGTATCTAGATCATCAAACAAGCTTATCTTAAGAAACTTTGAAGGGGTTATTACTACTTATACTGAGCCAGAAGTAAAAGAATCTGCTTGTAAATGTGATGTGTGTACTGGTAAAGAAGATCATAAATTAACTGGTGTAGCGGGATTATTAGAAGGTCATGATATAGCTCTAGAGCCTACTAAGCTTGCAAGAAATGAAAGAGCAAAGAATAGAATGACTACAGCTGAGTAAAAGTTTAAGTCTGTCATCCTGAGCGAAGGCGAAGGATCTTAAGATTCTTCACTCCGTTCAGAATGACAAATTAATAATACAAACCAAATAAAAGGAGGGCAGGCTGGAATGGAGTTAATTGGTTTAATACATCAAAAGTATAAAATAGTCTCAATAATAGGAATGGCAAAAAATGCAGGAAAAACAGTTGCACTAAATCGAATAATAGAAGATGCATATGATAGAGATATAAATCTAGGTATCACATCTACTGGGAGAGATGGGGAACGGACAGATGTATTAACCAATACAGAAAAACCAGCCATATACGCCTCCGATGGCAATATTATAGCAACAACTACTGGTAGTATTGATAGAAGCGATGCTACTATTGAAATAATAGAAATAACAAAATACAGATCTCCTATGGGAAATATAGTCTTAGGAAGAGTGATAGATGGAGGATATATAGAAATCGCTGGACCTCAAACTATAAAGGAGATGAAGGACATATCTGATAGGATACTGGAATTAGGAGCAGAGTTAGTCTTAGTTGATGGTTCCTTAAACAGAATAGCTGTGGCAGACCCTACTATAACCGAAGGAGCAGTATTAGCTACTGGAGCGGTACTTAGCAGAAGTATGGATAGGGTTATAGAAGAGACTCTGCATAAGAAAACTCTTTTAGGACTTCCTGAAATTGAAGAAAACTTAAAAGAAAAATTAGATGGAACTAAGGATATATGTATTATAGATGAAAGTTATAACATTAATAAATTAGATATAAAAACATCATTAAACTCTGGAAAAATAATAGCAGATAATATAGATGAAACTAGCAAGTATATATTTATCCCGGGGTCTTTGGTAACTAAGACATTAAAGGATATCACTGAATCTTCTAAATTATATAAGGATGTTACTATAGTAGTTCCGGATGGGACAAAGGTTTTTATAGGGCCTAAAGATTGGTTAAAGTTCATGAAAAGAGGAGTTAAAGTTAAAGTGATAAACACTATTAATGTTGTAGCAATAACATTAAACCCCTATTCACCATTAGGATATTACTTTAACCCAGAAGATTTTAGAGAAAAAATGAGTAGCTATATAAAGGATTTGCCTGTATTTGATGTGATGATGTAAGGAGGTGGAATTTTGATTAAATATATGAATGATGATACAAAATCACTGATTGGCTTTAACTATGTGATGAATAAACTTCAATTATTAACTCCCTATGGGAGAGATAAAAAAAGAGAAATAACTCCCTATTTTGATAAGAATGAGCTTGAAGAGGAGTTAAAAAAGGTTGGAGTAATTACAAAAAGTGTTGAAGAAAACAAAAACATATTTAATCAGATAAAATCCCTTCTAGCTCATATTAAAGATATCAGACATTCCCTATATAGGGCCCAAAATGATCAAATACTTACAGTGATAGAGCTTTATGAGATAAAGAGCTTTGTATCCTTTATAGATGATATTGAAGGATTAACCCAAAAATTATCCTTTACCATGTATGATGATATGAAGGTTCAATCATCAGAAGAATTAAAATCTCTATTTGATCCTCAAGATAAAAATCTTCAAACCTTCTATATTTATGATGAATATTCTCAAGAATTAACAAATATAAGGGAAGAAAAAAGAGCTTTAGGACGGGATATAAAATTAAGGAAGAATGAAAAAAGAAGTAGGTTAAAAAAAGAGCTTAATATTAGAATTAACCCTAAAGGTGAAGTTATAGTTCCTAAGGAAGATGTATCATTAAATGGAATCATATCAGAGCACTCAGACTTTGAGTATTTATCAGAAAGCTATATGTCTATAAGATATAGAGTAGTAGATGGAATTGAAATAGAAGAATTACTAAATAGATTAGAACAACTTAAAGAATTAGAAGAAGAAGAAGAATTAAGAATAAGAGAAAGATTGTCAAAAGAAATAGCAAGAAATCTACCTCTTATAAATAACAATATTGAAGCTATAGCCAATTTTGACTTAAAAATAGCAAAAGCTTACCTTGCATTAAGTCTTAACTGTAGTCAACCTAAAATAATAACCGAAAATAAGATTGATATAGTTGAAGGGGTTCACCCTGAAGTTCAAGATGAACTTAATAGACGTAGAGGAAAATTCATACCAATATCAATAGATCTTAAGTCTGGAGCCACATGTATCACTGGAGCCAACATGGGAGGTAAAACCATCACACTAAAAATCATAGCCCTTCTTACTGCTATGGCACAATATGGATTACTAGTTCCCGCAAAATATATGGAAGTATCTATAGTAGATTATATATATGTCTCTATAGGAGATTTGCAATCAATCGATTCAGGCCTTAGCACCTTTGGGGGAGAAATAAATCAGGTGAAAAGTGCCTTAAGGGAAAGTGATAAGAACGGACTTATATTAATCGATGAATTAGCGCGAGGGACAAATCCAAAGGAGGGCTATGCAATATCCAAAGCCATAGTTAAATTTCTTTTAGATAAACCCTCTATTAGTGTGATAACAACTCACTATGATAATGTGGCTAATACTTCAGGTGTAGCCCATTATCAAGTAGTAGGATTGGAAAACTTAGACTATGATAGACTTAAGGAAGAAATGATCAATTATGATAGATATGGTATTGATATGATAAGTGAGTATATGGACTATAGATTAAAAAGAGTAGAAGATAATACCCAAGTGCCTAGGGATGCATTAAATATTGCTAGGTTTATGGGACTTCAAGAAGAAATATTAGATTTAGCCGAAGAAATATTAATGAAAGGGGAGACAAACTATGAAGAGTAAATTAAATCTTGATTTTAATGTAGTAGATAGTGCAAGAAATGCTGCAAATAATATCGCTGAAGATGTTCAAGAATTTATCGATAAGCACTCTACGGTATCTGTAGAAAGAACAGTAGCTAGACTATTGGGTATTGACGGAGTAGACGAAATAGAAAGACCATTACCAAACGTAGTAGTAGATAATGTTAAAGAAGGAGGAGGACTAAATAAAGGTATAGCCTATTGGATAGGTAATGCTATGATTCATACAAAAGAAAGTCCCCAAAAAGTAGCAGAAATGGTTAGTGCAGGAGATATTGACTTAACTAAGCTACCTATAGCATCTGATGAAGATATATACAAAGTAATAGATGGTATAGCAAAAGATACAACAGAAAGAATTAGACAAAATAGAATTAAAAGAGAAGAATATATTGAGAATTTAGGAGAAGGAACAAAGCCTTATCTTTATGTTATAGTTGCAACAGGAAATATCTATGAAGATATAGTTCAAGCTCAAGCAGCGGCTAGACAGGGAGCAGACATCATAGCTGTAATCAGAACTACTGCTCAAAGTTTATTAGATTATGTACCTTATGGTCCTACTACTGAAGGATTTGGAGGAACATATGCAACTCAAGAAAACTTCAGACTTATGAGAGAAGCCCTTGATGAAGTGGGAGAAGAAGTTGGAAGATATATAAGACTTTGTAACTACTGCTCAGGATTATGTATGCCAGAGATTGCAGCAATGGGAGCATTAGAAAGACTTGATGTAATGCTTAACGATGCTTTATATGGAATATTATTTAGAGATATAAATATGCAAAGAACATTAGTAGACCAGTACTTCTCTAGAATCATCAATGGATATGGTGGAGTTATCATAAATACAGGAGAAGATAACTACCTTACTACAGCTGATGCAGTAGAGGAAGCTCATACAGTATTAGCATCTCAATTTATGAATGAGCAATTTGCCCTAAAAGCTGGAATACCAGAAGAACAAATGGGATTAGGTCATGCTTTTGAGATGGATCCTAATTTAGAAAATGGATTTTTACTTGAATTATCTCAAGCTCAAATGGCAAGAGAGATATTCCCTAATGCCCCTCTTAAATATATGCCTCCAACAAAGTTTATGACAGGAAATATATTTAAAGGACATCTTCAAGATGCAATGTTTAACCTTGTATCCGTATGGACTAATCAAGGTCTACAGTTGTTAGGTATGCCTACAGAAGCAATCCATACACCACATCTTCAAGATAGAATGCTATCTATAGAAAATGCAAAATACATTTTTAATAATGCAAGAAACATAGGAGATGAAATTGAATTCAAAGATGGTGGAATGATTCAAACAAGAGCTCAGAATGTATTAAAAGATGCAGATGAACTTCTTAAGGATATAGAGCAAGAAGGACTATTCTCTACTATAGAAAAAGGTAAATTTGCAGCAGTTAAGAGACCAAGAGATGGTGGAAAAGGTCTTGATGGAGTTATCACTAAGGGTGAAGGATACTACAATCCATTCATTAAACTAATGCTTGGAGGTGACAGATAATGGCTGTAGAAAAGGTAGATTTAACAAGGGTAAAACCTTATGGAGATACATTAAATGATGGTATGATGCAAACATCTTTTACATTACCAATTCCTTATAATGATGAGTCAAAGGAAGCGGCTAGACTATTAGCTAAAAAAATGGGTTTAGAAGATCCTGAAGTAGTACATTATGCTGACCTAGGAGTAGGTTACACTTTCTTTGTAGTATACGGTAAATGTCAACACACTATTGACTATACTAAAATTGAAGTTCCTAAGGTTGAAGTTGATTCCATGGATAAATATGGAGTAGAAGATTATATAAAAGAAAATATAAAAAGAGATATAACAATAATAGGAGCATGCACTGGTACGGATGCTCACACTGTTGGAATTGATGCCATAATGAATATGAAAGGCTTTGATGGTCATTATGGATTAGAAAGATATAAAGGAATAGAAGCTATAAATATGGGGAGTCAAGTACCCAATGAAGAACTAGTAGCAAAGGCTATAGAATTAGATGCCGATGCGATATTAGTATCTCAAATAGTTACACAGAAAAATGTTCACATCCCAAACCTTACTGAACTAGTAGAATTACTTGAGGCAGAAGGTTTAAGAGATAAGATCGTATTAGTATGCGGGGGTCCTAGATTATCCCATGAATTAGCCAAAGAGTTAGGCTATGATGCAGGATTTGGAACAGGAAGCTTTGCAAATGATGTGGCAAGCTTTATAGTTACAGAAATAGTGGAAAGAGATTTAGTATAATGTATAAGGGTTAACTTGAATTTCAAGTTAACCCTTTTTATTAGTTTATCGTATCTCATAAAAGCTAGATAATCCAAGCTTAAAAATATATTCGAAGTTCTCATTATTTATTGTTTGATATTTTAACTTAGGTATTGATTCATCAAGTAATGCACCTAATATCTCTTTATCATCTATCGTAGCAGGAAATATATCAGAGTCTACATTGATTATTCTCCATTCTTCTCCTTGTTGTTCAAAAGTATATCTCTTAGTAGTTATCATTCCTGTGTCCTTACCATTATTATCCTTAAAAATAGTTTTAGAATAAACATACTTCCAATCATAAATGCCTGCATCATAAGATTTAGAGAAGCCAATAATTACTTCTGGATTATTAGTCCCAAGCTCCTTTCTAACTCTCACTAACTCATCCTGCAAACTGCTTAATTCTTTTTCAGATAAACCTTTGATATCAGATACTTTATACTCTTTTCCATTTGCACCGAATATAAGGGTATCATCATAAGAAGCTAAATAATCTGCAGATACAATATTTTGAACTGAAGATTCAAACTCATCATATGATATTTTAAGGGAATTAAGATAAGCTTGATGTTGTTCTAGTATGTTTGCTTTATCAGTAAGTTCATCATGATTATCAGCCTTAGTAGAACCTATAGGGTTTGTAAGTCCTATAAATGC
Source organism: Anaeromonas frigoriresistens (assembly GCF_016820655.1). Lineage (GTDB taxonomy): Bacteria > Bacillota > Clostridia > Tissierellales > SIT17 > Anaeromonas > Anaeromonas frigoriresistens. The sequence continues at coordinate 3,126 of NZ_WSFT01000009.1, read as the reverse complement.
CAATATCACAACTAATCCAATCCCTATCACCGACCATATAAATGGATGCTTTTTAAATTGAGTGATCATTTTAATTCTCCTTTTTATTCCTGATTTTGACCTTAATATAGAAGATGTTCCTGGGATGTAATACTTATTAGAGAACATTTCTAATAAGCTTATAATTGTCATTCCATATTCTTTATGTTCATCTTTACTTAAATGGGATAAAACTGTAGCATCACAGGATATTTCACAATCCTGTCTCATTTTATGAAAAGAGAACCAGACTACAGGATTAAACCAATGTATACTTTGAATAATAACCATTATCCAATTAGTTACTGTATCTAATCTCTTTACGTGGGAGAGTTCGTGTAAGAATATATATCTTATTTCTTCATTAGATAATTTATTTATCATTTTCTCCGGGAAGACCAATTGTATCTTTATAAATGAAATTAAAGTGGGGGTATGTATATTTTTACTTGTTATTAAAGGTATAGACCTATGTATATTCATTTCTTTTTTACACTCTTCCCAAAGGGATAACATTTGTTCACTATTACTTACAGATTCCTTTCTAAGATTAAACCATAGCTTCATATTTGCGAAGATCGTATATAGAATCAATATAATTATCCCTACTAACCATATGACGGATAATATACTCATGTAAGAAATGTTATTCTCTATAGATTTAGTAACTAATGAATTACCTTCTTTAGGTGTTATATCTGTTGTATTAGTCTTAGGTAGTAGTTCATTGGTTTGTTCACTGCTAGAATAACTCTCCTTAGCAATATTATTTTCATTAGAACTACTTTCACTAGAATATGTATTAGGAGAGGACTCCTTTTGAATATCTTCTTGTAGAACTTTAACAGATGCATTAGTATCATCAAAAAGGTTAAATATGCTGATTGAACTTTCTGGAGCAAGGGGCATAATCAATCGTATGAGCAATATAAACCAAATATAATAACTCCAATGGGCATTCAATTGTTTTTTTAATATTTTCTTCAAAAAGAGTATTAACACAGCTAAAATACTACCCATTGCTGATGATAAAAGTATAAACTTAAATATTTGCTCTAGACTCATATTATCCCCACCTATTCTTTATTTTTGTCTATAATTTCTTTTAGTTCATCTAAATCCTTTTGACTTAAGCTTTGTTCTTTAATGAAATTTTGTACTAATAGATTAAAGGATCCATTAGCTACCTTTTGTAATAAGCTTTCAGTTTCTGCCTTGATACATTCACTTTCTTTAACTATAGGGGTATAGATGTAAGTTCTGTTATCTACAATGTAGTCTATAGCTTTTTTATCTACCAATCGTCTTAATAGGGTTTTCACCGTTTTAGATTTCCATTCTGTATTACTTTCTAATTCTTTATAAACTTCCATAGCTGTCATGGGTTTATTTTCCCATAAAACCTTCATTACTTGCCATTCAGCATCAGAGATCTGAGGTATATCCTTCATAATTTTACCCTCCTTATTAATAGATTACAGATGTAGTCTTTATATATAGATTACATCTGTAATCATAAAAAGTCAAGGCAAATATTTAACTTTTTCTATTATAATACAAAAGTATTGAGTGATATGGATCTTCTTATATGGTAAAATAAGGATAAGACATGACGCTACTAATTAATGAATGAAGGATATGAGGCATGCCTATTTTAGATGGAATTCTAATGGCAATAATTTTTTTCTCAGAGGATTGATAGTAATTATAGCTAAATATATCCTTTCAAATATAGTTTCTGAAAAAACTCAAAATATTTTAATTATTATATCTGTAGTATTTATCCTTTCTATAGCTATTTATATAAAAAATGAGTCTAAAGAATTTGTGAAACTAGAACATGAAGTAATGTGGATATCTACTGAGGATAGTATTGACTTAATAAAAGTTACTGATAAATCCCGTATATATAGAATTTTAGATAATATTGGAAATGTATCTTTTGAATTTAAGTATGCAAATAGAGAGTTTGACGTAGATTTAGATAATCCTGACTACAAAATTAAATTAGATAATAGTAAACAAAAAGTAATAATACTTCAAATGTGGTTATGGAAAGATGAAGAGTCTAATAAACTTATTATTTTTAATACTGAAGGCAGATACGGATATATAAGGGAAGAAGATAAATTAGAAATGATAAACCTTTTAAAAAGGGAATAATAAAAAGGATAAAGTAGAAAAATACTTTATCCTTTTTATTAAGGCTCTGCTATAGTTAAATTTCGATCATTATATACATATTTTAGAATATCTTATAAATGGCATATAAAAATTCTTTTGTGTCACAACGCCATTTTTAGTACGAAACCATACATTATTTCATTTTGGAATCCAATAACAAATAGAACATTTGGAAAATATTGATTATAATTTAAAAGGATTCAATGCTTTTATATAGAAATTAAGAATTAGATTTGTAGTTGTAAATTTAATTGTAACAAAAAATATATTGTATAGAAAAGGAGAGATGTTTATTATGTATGAATATAAGGTTTTTAAATGGAATCTCAGTACTTTAACTCTTACTGAGGAGTTAGAAAATATTTTAAATGATTATGGAAAAGAAGGGTGGAGAATATTTGATATAAAGTTTGGAAATAGAACTGTTTTTTTTACTAACCCAAATAAAAATGAAACTACTATTATTCTTGAAAGAGTTAAAGAAAATTAAGATACTATATTTTAAACTATGTTGCAAGGGTTTTAAATCATCCGTTTAATAATAGTTATTCTTGGGGGGTAATATTAGCAGGTATCTTTTCATGCACTGTTGGAGTCGGGGTTTATTTAAAAGAATTAAAACAAAAGATTAAATAAGAACTATATCACAAAGAATGCCGCTATATAAAAGTATGTCTTGATTGTAGTATAATGTGACGAGTTTATTGGAGGTATTGTTTTGAGTATTATCGCCCGCACCCTCATTACTTCAGTGATGAGTTAAGGCGATATTTTTTTAATAGATATAACATATGATAAAAAGTAATTCATATGAATAATAGTTATATAGTAGAATATACTAGCAACATATGATATAATAGAAATAGGTGATGATATGAATAACAATGTAAGTTACGGAAGAGGTTATGTTTACTCAATCCAATA
>NZ_WSFT01000047.1 GCF_016820655.1 Anaeromonas frigoriresistens | reverse complement strand
TTTTACAACTAAAAGTTGTCATTTTAACTTTGTACTGTTCAATTTTCAAAGACCAAATTGTTTCGTGCCGTTACCAGCGACTCTTAATACTATATCAAATAACAATTCCTTTGTCAACATCTTTTTAAAAGTTTTTTTAAATTATTTTCTCGAAAAACTGTTAACTATTATCGACTTTTATTACTATAGCAGAAAAAACTCTCTACGTCAAGAGAGTTTTAGAAAGATTTTTTATTTATAAAGAATATCTTATTCATTATAAATCTTTTTTAATTCTTTTCTAAATTTCTCTATAATCTTCTTTTCTAATCTAGATACTGTCATTTGACTCATACCAATATCTTCAGCAATAGCTATCTGAGTTTTTCTATTAAAGTATCTATCTTTTATTATCTTTTTCTCTATCTCGTTTAGTTTATTGATTGTATCTAATAAGAAGTCTCTATTTTCAACCCTTAATAAATATTCATCTTCTTGACCTATTAGTGCTGCTAAACTAACGTCTTTATCATCACTATCAGAGTCTAATGAAGCATCTAAAGAATGAGGGGTATATACTTTACTTGCCTCCATTGCTTCTAATACTTCTTCTTCTGTTGAATTTAAATATTCAGCTATATCTTGAACTGTAGGTGTTTTTTGTAGCTTCTGACTTAATAATAACTTAGCGTTATTGATCTTTTTAGATAATTCCTGTATTCTTCTAGGAACTCTTATAGACCAGCCTTTATCTCTAAAATATTTTTTTATTTCACCTATTATAGTAGGGGTGGCAAAACTTGAAAACTCATACCCTTTACTAATGTCATATCTATCTATAGCATATATTAATCCTAAACAAGCCACTTGATATATATCATCGAAATCTATACCTCTATTTGCATATTTTTTAGATAATATTTCTGCTATATATAGATGTCTATTTATTAGTTCATCTCTCACTTCTTGATCTTTAGTTTCAGAGTATATTTTAAATAAATCTTTAACACTCATTTCTTCATCTTTAGAAATCTTTGTAGCAGAATTCCTGTTATTTCCCATGGTTAATCTACTCCTAACTTCTTTGTCATGCGGATGATAGTCCCTTTACCTTCAGATGTAATAACTTCTACATCATCCATTAGTGTCTTTATTATAAATAGACCTAATCCACCCTCTCTAAGATCTTCAGCCTTAGGTTGTTTAATATTTAGTGAAGCTAAACCTTTACCTGTATCAGTTATTTGGATATCCATTCTATCTTCATATGCAAAAAATTCTATATCATAGGTATCATTTGTTTTTTCACATCCATGTCTTATAGCATTAGTACAAGCTTCACCTATAGCTACTTTTATATCATCTATATCATCTATATTAAATCCTATACGACTAGCTATAGCTGATGCTGTAAGTCTTATAATACCTACAAATTCAGGTTTGTTAGGCATACTTAGTTTGATATGATCCATATTAACTTCTTGATCTCCTCTTGCTTTTAAATCCTCCACTTGATATTACACCCCCTTAACTATAAATACTTTATTTAATCCTGTGATTTCAAATAGTTTGCTGATATTAGGACGTAGGTTTATGATAGTAATATTTTTATTAGTTTCTTTTAATTTTTTTAATCCACTAATTAGAACTCCTAATCCAGTACTGTCTATATATTCTAAGTTTTCTCCATCTATTATTATATCACTCTCTCTAGCTTCTATTACATTTAATAATGTTTCCTTAAATTTAGGAGCAGTATATATATCTATTTCTCCATGGAGTTTTAAAACCCAAACTCCCTTTACTTCATTAAAAGATTTATCAACCTTTAAAGCCATATCACAAGTGCACCTCCATTATTTTTTTATCTATTAGCCAATTAATTAATAAAAAAGGAAAATATAATTGCAAACCAATAAGATATCTTTTCATTATAAATATTATAATAATAATAATAATTTGTAAACTTTCTTATTTTTATCCATTAAATAAAGGATAGAGCCTAAAATTTGTCTGCCCTATCCTTTATACCCACTAATATTATTTTAAAACAATTTCATTAATTTTCTTCTTCTAGTTCCTCTTCTTGATATAATACCTTTGCTATGGATACGACTCTGTCGTCTTTACCAACTCTCATAAGTTTAACTCCTTGAGTAGTTCTACCCATTTGAGATATCCCTGCTATTTTCAAACGTATAATAACACCTAGATAACTTATTATCATTATTTCATCATTTTCATTTACTACTCTAGCCCCTATTAAGTTTCCTGTATGAGGTTTTATATTATATGTCTTTATACCTTTTCCGCCTCTAGTTTGAGTTCTATACTCATCTAAATCAGTTCTTTTTCCATATCCTTTTTCACTGATTACTAGTAAATCACTTCCCTCTTCTACAAGATTCATAGAAATAACTTTATCTTCTCTATTGAGAGTTATTCCTTTAACCCCCATGGCAGTTCTACCCATATCTCTAACATTTTTCTCATTAAATCTTATGGACATCCCGTGAATTGTTGTAAGTAGTACATCACTTTTACCAGTAGTCTTTTTAACAGATATTAATTCATCATCTTCTTTAAGATTAATTGCTATTAGACCACTTTTTCTTATAGATTCAAATTGTGTTACATCAGTTTTCTTTACTAATCCATTTTGAGTAGCAAATATTAAATAACTATCTTTCTCAAATTCTTTGATTGGTATCACTGCTTTAACCTTTTCATCAGGATCTAATTGTAATAGGTTTACTATTGCAGTTCCTTTAGCCTGTCTTTTAGCTTCTGGAATTTCAAAGGCTCTTATAGTATATACCTTTCCTTTACTAGTAAAGAATAGAAGATTATCGTGGGTAGAGGTTATTAGGATATCCTCAACAAAGTCTTCATCTCTCGTTGTAAGTCCTGTAACTCCTCTTCCACCCCTATGTTGAATCTTATATGTGTTTTCTGGTAATCTCTTCACATATCCATAGTGAGTAAGAGTAAGCACAACATTTTCCTCTTCAATCATATCCTCAACATTTATTTCTTCTATAGATGCTCTTATTTCTGTCTTTCTATCATCACCATATTTCTCTTTAATTTCAATAAGTTCATCTTTAACTATTTTATATATTAAATCTTCGTTTGCTAAGATTTCTTTTAATTTATTTATTTCTTGTATTAAACCCTTATATTCTTCTTCTATTTTATCTCTTTCCAACCCAGTCAGCTTCTGAAGTCTCATATCTAATATCGCTTGAGCTTGAATTTCTGATAATCCAAATTTATCTATAAGCCCATTTTTAGCTTCTTGGGTGTTTTCACTTGCTCTTATAAGTTTAATTACCTCATCTATATGATCTAGAGCTATTTTCAAACCTTCTAATATATGGGCTCTTGCTTCAGCTTTATTAAGATCATATTGAGTTCTTCTTGTAATAACCTCTTTTTGATGATCTAAATAATGTCTTAATATTTGTTTTAAATTAAGAACTTTAGGTTCCTCATTTACTAAAGCTATCATAATAATACTATAAGTGTCCTGCATTTGAGTATGTTTATAAAGATTATTTAGTACTACATTTGGATTAGCATCTCTCTTTAACTCAATTACAATTCTCATTCCAGTTCTATCAGATTCATCTCTTAAATCTGATATTCCATCGAGTTTTTTATCTCTTACTAAATGTGCTATTTTTTCTATAAGTCTAGCTTTATTTACTTGGTAAGGAATCTCAGTAACAATTATTCTATTTTTATTATTTTTCATTGGTTCAATTTGGGTCTTTGCTCTTACTCGTACTTTACCCCTACCTGTCCTATAAGCATCTTTTATAGCTTCTTTTCCAGTTATTATAGATCCTGTAGGAAAGTCAGGTCCTTTAATTTTCGTCATTATATCCTTTAATTCTATATCAGGATCATCTATCATCATAATTACTCCATCTATAACTTCCCTTAAATTATGAGGAGGAATAGATGTAGCCATACCTACGGCTATACCATTAGTACCATTTACTAATAGATTTGGATATCTACTTGGTAATACTATAGGTTCTTCTAATTCTTCATCAAAATTGGGTCTATAATCTATAGTATCTTTTCCTATATCTCTTAACATTTCAATGGCAATTTTACTCATTCTAGCTTCGGTATAACGCATTGCAGCTGCACTATCACCATCTACTGAACCAAAGTTACCATGTCCATCTACTAATTGATATCTAGTAGAAAAATCTTGAGCTAGTCTTACCATTGCATCATACACAGCACTATCTCCATGAGGGTGATATTTACCCAATACTTCCCCTACTATACGTGCTGATTTTTTATGAGGTTTATCTGGTGTTAAGCCAAGACCATTCATAGCATAAATTATCCTTCGATGTACAGGTTTAAGCCCATCTCGAACATCTGGTAATGCTCGAGAAACTATAACACTCATAGCATAATCAAGGTATGATGTTTTCATTTCATCTTCAATATTTATTGGAATAATATTGTTATGATTTTCACTCATTTATAATAGTCCTCCTTTATCCAATAATTAAACATCTAAATTTTTAACATTGGTTGCATTTTCTTCTATAAATTCTCTTCTAGGCTGTACTTTATCACCCATTAAAGTAGTAAATATTTCATCTGCTGCTACTGCATCATCTGCACTTACTTGTAATAAAATTCGATGATCTGGATCCATTGTAGTATCCCATAATTGTTCTGGATTCATCTCTCCAAGTCCTTTATATCTTGAAATCGATGGTTTAATTTTTAAATCTTTAAGATCTTGTCTTAATATTTTATTTAATTCTTTTTCTGTATAAGCATAGTACTCTTGTTTTCCTGCTTTTATTTTATATAAAGGAGGCTGAGCTATATATATATTTCCATTTTCTATTAAGGGTTTCATATATCTATAGAAAAAGGTAAGTATCAATGTTCTAATATGAGCTCCATCTACATCGGCATCTGTCATTATAACTATTTTATGATATCTTAAATTCTCTATATTAAATTCTTCTCCTATTCCAGTACCAAATGCAGTTATCATAGCTTTTATTTCTGCAAAGTTTAATATTTTATCTAACCTTGCCTTTTCTACATTCATTATTTTACCTTTTAGGGGTAGAATTGCTTGTGTTCTTCTATCTCTACCTTGTTTTGCAGAACCCCCGGCTGAATCTCCCTCGACAATAAATATCTCTGAAAGTCTAGCATCTTTTTCGGAGCAATCAGCTAATTTTCCAGGTAATGCTGAACTTTCTAAAGCATTTTTTCTACGAGTTAAATCCCTTGCTTTTCTTGCAGCTTCTCTAGCTCTTGAAGCTCTTAAAGACTTTTCTATTATTATTTTTGCTTCTCTAGGATTTTCCTCTAAGAAGATTTCCATAGATTGACTTACTATGCTATCAACTATACCTCTTATTTCACTATTTCCTAGTTTAGTCTTTGTTTGTCCTTCAAATTGAGGATCAGGTAATTTTACAGATAATACTGTAGTTATACCCTCTCTAATATCTTCACCACTTAAGTTACTATCTTTTTCTTTTAAAATACCATTTTTTCTAGCATAATCATTAACTACTCTTGTTAAAGCAGATTTAAGACCGCTTAAATGGGTTCCACCCTCATGAGTATTTATATTATTTGCAAAGGCAAATATATTTTCATTGTAATTATCAGTATACTGGATTGCTAACTCCACTGTACAATTTTCTTTTTCACCTTCGTTATAAATTACTTTTTTATGAATTGCATTTCTATTTTTATTTAAGTGCTCAACAAATGCCTTTATTCCACCTTCATAGTGGAAAGTCTTCTTTTTATCATTTCTTTTATCTTCAATAGTTATTGTTATACCTTTGTTTAAGAAGGCTAATTCCATTAATCTATGTTCTAATGTTTCATATTTAAATTTAATCTCTTCAAATATTAAATCATCTGGCATAAATGTAATAGAAGTTCCTGTACCTTTAGCATCCCCTATAACTTCTAATGGAGATTTAGGTATTCCTCTTTCAAATCTTTGAAAATGTAATTTTCCATTTCTCTTAACTTTAATTTCTAACCATTCTGACAAAGCATTAACAACAGAAACACCAACACCATGTAATCCACCAGATACTTTATAAGCTCCATTATCAAATTTACCACCAGCATGTAATACAGTTAAAACAGTTTCTACTGTAGATTTGCCTGTTTTAGGATGAATAGCAACCGGTATACCACTACCGTTATCACTAACAGTTACAGATCCATTTTCATTTAAAATTACTTCTATGGTATCGCAAACTCCGGCTAAAGCTTCATCTATACTGTTATCTACTACTTCATAAACTATATGATGTAACCCTTTAGGTCCTGTACTACCAATATACATTCCAGGTCTTTTTCTAACAGGATCTAAACCTTCTAAAACCTGTATTTGTTCAGCTTCATAACTTCTATTATTTTGATTTTCTGACATATACTTGCCCCCAATCTTTTATCTAACTTTAATAGTTTCATTTTCTATATAATTACACCTCTTATAAAGGGTATTAGCAGATATATTTGTGCAATATATTATACTTTTTCTTGATTTCTTAAGTTTTTTATTATTTTTTTCAATTCTCTCTGTTATAATATACGACTTTATATTGTTATCTACTATCTTAGTCAAAAATCCTTCTTCTTCAGATATTCTAATAAAATCTGCTGTATCTTTCAATTCTAAGGATTTAGCATCTATAATACTAATTATTTCAGATAAAGGTATAACATAGTCCTTACCAAGATGAAGAAACATATTTATCAATCCTTTCAGCAATATCTTATTTGCTATATAAAATATTACCACCTTTAATATAATAAATCCTTTTTTCAAATTTGTCTATTTCTTCGATTTCTATGTCGTCTGTAGATGTAATTATTGTTTGTACATCTTTAAATGTTGATATTAAGTATTTTCTTCTATTTATATCTAATTCTGAAAATACATCATCTAATAATAACACAGGATATTCTTCTGTCTCTTCTTTAATTAACTTAACTTCTGCTAGTCTTAATGATAATGCTGCTGTTCTTTGTTGACCTTGAGAACCAAATATTCTTGTATTTTTATCATCTATAATAATATCCAGATCATCTCTATGGGGTCCTATTTTTGTAGTACCTTTTTCTATGTCTTCTTTCTCATATTTAGATAATAATTCGTTATATTTGTTTATTATTTTATTTTTATCTAAATTAACAAGGTTAAAAGAAGAAGAATATTGTACCTCTAAATTCTCTCCTCCATCTGTAATACTATGATGTATATCTTTTGATATAGGTGCCAATCTATCAACAAAAGATTTTCTTAATATCATTATTTTTGTTCCTAATTCTACTAATTGTTCATTCCATATAGATAACATCTTCTTTTTATTAGAATCATATTGTATAACTTTTAGTAGATTATTTCGTTGTGTTAAAACTCTATTATAGTCATTAACAATACTCTTATATACTGGTTTCATTTGAGTTATCTCATCATCAAGAAAATTCCTTCGATGGGATGGGCCTTCTTTTATTATCTTCAAATCCTCGGGAGAAAATACTACAACTTGTAATACTCCAGTTAAATCTGATATCTTTTCTTGCTCAACTCCATTTATTTTAACTCTTTTAGGGTTATTTAAATCCAATTTTAATTCTATATATTTTTCTACATTTTCTTTTATTAGTTCTACTCCTATATATCCCGCTTCTTTTTCTATAGTAATAAGTTCTTTATCTTTATTACTTCTAAAAGATTTTCCAGTTGAAGCTATATATATAGATTCTAAAAGATTTGTTTTACCCTGACCGTTTTCACCTAAAAAAATATTAACCTTTTCATTCAAAAATATTTTTATCCCGCTATAATTTCTGAAATTAATTAGTTTAATACTATTTACATACATAATAGCACTTCCTTTATTATATCACTTTTCCATATAAAAACAAACGTTCGTTCTTATTAAGGGTTTTTATGCTCTTATAATCTATTTTAAACCTTTATAATGTTTTTTTCCATGAATAATAGCTCTAAATTCATTTAGCATATTATTTAGAGCATTAGTTATATAGAAATTTAAATTATAATATAATACAGGGAAATATCTTATTATTTTATGATTATAGAATCTTCTTCTTCTACTTCTACAATATCACCTTTAGCTATTTTTTTTCCCCTTTGAGTACATACTTCATTATTTACTTTTACATGTCCGTCTTTAATTAAAAATTTAGCATGGCCTCCAGTTTGAGCTATTGCAGCATATTTCAGTAGTTGATCCAACTTAATGTACTCAGTATCTATTGATATTTCTTTCATATAATTCTCTCCTTATTAATTCAAATATAATAGACACCTTTTAAGGTGTCCATCATTAATAGTCTAATTAACCTCTGCTAGCCTTACTGGTAATACTAAATAAGTATAGTTTTCATCATCTTTAGGTTTTATTATACATGGATTTACATTACTTATAAAATTCATTATTACTTCATCACTATCTATAGCTTTAAGTCCATCTAATACATACTTTGAATTGAAGGCTATTACAATATCATCTCCTTCTAACTCTATATCCACATCTTCATGAACATTTCCTATTTCAGAATTTGACGTAATAATCATTTTATCATCTTTTATATCAAATTTTACTAAATTATTTCTACCTTCTCTTGCAAGCAGAGATGCCCTTTCGATACTCTCTTTGATATCACTAGTTTTCACTATAACCTTAGATTTATATTCATTTCTAATTATATCTTTATAGTTTAAGAATTGACCTTCTAGAAGTCTTGAGTTAATTATAGTATCTCCTAGATTAAATAGAATATGACTAGAAGTAAACATTATTTTAACATTATTCTCCTCATCGTCTAATATTCTACTTACCTCGCTTAATGTTTTTCCTGGTATAACTACTTTTATATTATTATCATAAGGTATTGATGAGTTTTTAAGAGCTAATCTATATCCATCTAAAGCCACTAATGCTGCACTATTATCTTTAACTTCAAGTAATGCTCCTGTTAATATTGGTCTTGTTTCATCTTGAGCTGTTGCAAAAACAGTTTGTTTAATCATATTTTTTAATAGATCTTTAGGTATTTCAAAGGAACTTTCTTCATTGATTTTAGGTAATTCAGGATATTCTTCAGCTGGATGACCTAAAATATTAAATTCTGAATGTCCACAAGTAATATGTATATTGTGACTTGTATCTACCTCTAAGTTTATATCATAATTGGGTAATTTTCTTATTATATCTCCAAATATTTTAGAAGAAATAACCGTTTTACCTTCTTCTATTACTTCACAATCTAATTGAGTTTCAATACCTAATTCTAAGTCTGTTCCAGTTAATTTTAATTTATTATCATAAGCTTCAACTAATATACCATTTAATATAGGTAATGTTGTTTTAGATGATATACCTTTTTGTACGATACTAATATTTTTTGACAATGTATTTTGAGGGATTTTAATTTTCAATTGTGGATAACCTCCTTTTAAATAATTATTGAAATAAATAAACTTAATCTAGTAGTATTAGTAATAGGGCCTGTGAATTTGTGGATAACCATCTATGTTAGATAAATACTAAAAGGTAAAGGGTGTGGACAATGTGTTACTAACCTGTACCTAGTTATCCACATATACCCTGATTTAATAAAACTAAAAAGATATCAACAATTCATAAACATACTATATACAACTAGTTGTTAATTACCTTTTATATCTTTATTGAGTTGTTCTATAATAGATTTAATTTCATTATCTGAATTAATAGCATTTGAAATTTTATCATAAGCATGGATTACTGTAGTATGATCTCTACCTCCGAATTCATCTCCTATTTTAGGCAATGATAGATCCGTAAGCTCTCTAGATAGATACATAGCTATCTGTCTAGGATGAGATATTGCTCTAGCTCTTTTCTTGGAATTAAAATCTTCAATTTTTACATTAAAATGCTTTGATACCATTTCTTTTATTCTATTTACATCAATTTTTTCACTTCTATTTCCTGATATGATGTCTTTTAGTGCCTCATTAGCTAATTCTATAGTAATTTCTTTATTGGTTAAGGATGAATATGCAATTATCCTTATTAAAGCTCCTTCTAATTCTCTTATATTTGAACGAATTTTATCTGCAATAAAAAGAAATACTTCATTATTTATATCTAAGTTTTCTAGATTTGCTTTCTTTTTTAATATTGCTATTCTTGTTTCTAAATCTGGGGGCTGAATATCTGCTATTAAACCCCATTCAAATCTTGATCTCAATCTATCCTCTAAAGTAGGTATTTCCTTAGGGGGTCTATCACTGGATATTATAATCTGTTTATTAGCTTCATGAAGTGCATTGAAGGTATGGAAAAACTCCTCTTGAGTTCTTTCTTTTCCAGCAATAAATTGAATATCATCTATTAGTAATACATCTACATGTCTATATTTATTTCTAAATTCAACATTTTTATCATCTCTAATAGAATTGATTAATTCATTTGTAAACTTTTCTGAAGAAACATAGGCCACATTGGCATTTGGATTTTGTTCTAATATATAATGACCAATTGCATTCATAAGGTGAGTTTTCCCTAGCCCTACTCCTCCATATATAAATAATGGATTATATGCCTTTGCAGGAGCTTCTGCTACAGCAAGAGATGCGGCATGGGCAAATCTGTTACTATTACCAATAACAAATTGATCAAAAGTATATTTAGGTCTTAATTGAGACTTTAGTGGTTTTTCTTCAGCTTCATTTTTTTCAGTTTTTTCTTTTCTAGGTTGTCCAACACCAGTACTTATTTCTTCTCCAGGTATTAAAAAAGTAATATTATAATTGCTATTAGAAACTTGATTAATAGCGTTTTTAATTAAAGTTAAATACCTTGCTTCTAGAATTGATTTAGTAAATTCATTTGGAGCAGCCAGAATAATATTGTTATCTTCAATAGATACTGGGTCTATACTTTTAAGCCAAGTATTAAAGCTAACTTCAGTTAGTTCAGTTTTAATTAATTTTAGGGCCTTTACCCAGATATCTTCTAATTTAGCTGACATTATCTCTCCTCCTATTCTATAAAGATTATTGTCATTAAAAGAATACTTTATTCTATATAAACATAAAATAAAGCTCTTAAAATAAAAAAATAAACAAAATAATCCACAAAGTATCGTTTTTTTAAAAATAATATATATGATAAAATTATCAACAAAAACATGGAATTATTTTGTGGATAAACTGTGAATAATAAATATATGGATATAAAATATAACAAAAAAAATTTTTATTAACATAAAATTTAAAGAATACTTGTTGATAAAGAAGCAAGAAATAATCTGTTATGAAACAAAAGTTAACAAAGAAATCAACAAATTCATTAAGTTATACACAGATTAATCCACAGACTGTGTATAAAAGTTAATATTCTTGATTAATAATCCACATTTTCATTAATAATATCAAATAAAAGTAGAATTATCAACAAGTATAAATAGATATCCACAGAATAAACAGTATGTTACCAAAACTTATTAACAAAACATTGACTTGAAGATAGTATAATAATATTGAAACTACTAATAATTAATATAGATATTCGAATATACTTAAGTGAGTACAAATTATTATTAAAAGCTTGACATACCCTAATAATATAGCTATAATCAATAAGTAGTGTCTTAATTTAAAAATTTGGAAGTTACCATTAAAATAATATATTAGATTTGAGGTAGCAGTGACTGAAGGGGGTGTATTTAATGAAGAGAACATACCAACCTAAAAAAAGACAAAGAAGTAAAGAGCATGGATTCAGAAAGAGAATGAAGAATAAAGCAGGAAGAAATGTATTACAAAGACGTAGAAGAAAAGGCAGAAAGAAATTATCAGCATAAGGCCGCATTTTAGTGGCCTTTTTATTCAATTTAAGGTTATTTTTTAAGGAGTTTTAGAATGGATAAAAAGCTAAAGCTTAGAAATAATAGAGATTTCCGTAAAGTATACGATAAAGGAAAATCCATATCCAATAAATATTTAGTAATGTTTTATATTAAGAATGGACTAGATTATAATAGGGTAGGTTTTTCCACTACTAAGAAATTAGGAAATGCTGTTATTAGAAATAAAGTTAAGAGACTAATAAAGGAAAGTTTTAGGTTAAATAATGATAATTTAATTAATGGATATGATATCGTATTCTTAGCAAGAATTCGAGCTAATAGTGCTTCTTATGAAGATATGGAAAAATCTATTATTAATTTATTTAAAAGATCTAAGTTGAATAAATAACCTAGAAAGGTTGTTTAATGTGAAGTATATAATAAAAAAAATTATAATATTGTATCAGAGATATATTTCACCACTGAAGGGAAGAACCTGTAGATTTTATCCCACTTGTTCTGAATACTCCGTACAAGCTTTAGATCGATATGGGCTTATAAAAGGTGGAATGAAATCAATATGGAGAATTTTAAGATGTAATCCATTTAATGCTGGAGGATATGATCCAATAGACAAATGAACGATACTATACTGATAAGATGGTAGGGGGTTAATTAATGATAGATATCTTTGCTCGTCCCTTGGGATTTTTAGTTGAATATATATACAAGGTAGTTTCTGGAGCTAATTTAGATTTTAGAAGTTTTTCGGCTTATGCTATATCAATTATAATTGCTACAATTATAGTTAAATTTATTTTGCTTCCGTTAACTTTAAAGCAAACTAAATCAATGAAGAATATGCAAAGTATTCAACCAAAGCTACAAGAGTTACAAAAGAAATATAAAAATGATAAAGAAACATTAAATGTGAAAACAATGGAACTGTATAAAGAGCACAAGGTAAACCCATTCGGTGGTTGTTTACCATTATTAATACAATTTCCAATAATAATAGGATTTTTTAATGTATTAAGAAATCCTATAAAATATGTTTTTGAAAATGAAGCAGCATATGAGGCTATAAATAAGAGTTTTTTATGGATAGATAATTTAAAGGATCCCGATTTATGGATATTACCTATAATCGCTGGTCTAACAACTTACTTCCAAAGTAAAATGATGGCTCCTTCTGGTGGAGGAGATGAAAAAGCCCAATCTACTCAAAAAACTATGACTACAATAATGCCTATAATGATTTTATTTTTTGCTAGAAGTGTACCTGCAGGATTGGCACTATATTGGGTAGTAAGTAATACTTTCCAAATAGTACAACAATTCATTATAAATAGAGATGCAGGAGCTCTTAAGGAGGAGTTAAAATAATATGAAATCTGTTGTTATTTCATCAAAAACTGTTCAGGATGCTATAAATGAAGGCTTAAGAGAATTAAATGTAGATAGAGATGATGTAACTATTGAGATAGTAGATGAACCCAACAAAGGCTTCTTAGGATTTATAGGTGCTAAGGATGCTAAAGTAAAACTTATTGTAAATAATAATCCAGTAAAACAAGCCGAAGACTTTTTACATGAACTATTAAATAAAATGGAAATTAAAGCAGAACTTAAGATAAATAAAACCTTAGATACTCTAGATATTGAAATATTAGGGGAAAATGGTGACGATATGGGTGCCATTATAGGTAAAAGAGGAAACACTTTGGACTCTATACAATATCTTATAAGTCTTATTGTAAATAAGGATAGAGATGATTATCTAAAGGTATTATTAGATACAGAAAATTATAGAAAAAAAAGAGAAGAAACTTTAATAAGATTAGCAAAAAAAATGGCTGGAAAAGCTAAAAGAACAAGAAAAAAAATAAGACTTGAACCTATGAATCCCTATGAAAGAAGAATAATACATTCAGCCTTACAAGAGGATCCATATATAAGTACTTTTAGTGAAGGTCAAGAACCTTATAGAAAAGTTGTTATAGATATTAATAAATAGTTATAATAAACCCAGTTTAATTACTGGGTTTATGTTATGTTTAAAGTTAATATTGGTATAATAATAATGAGAGTAATATAAGTACATATAATACTTTTCAGATATATAAATTTATAAAGAGGTGAATAAATTGGATATAGATACTATTGCTGCTATAGCCACTGCACCAGGAGAAGCTGGAATTGGTATAGTACGTTTAAGTGGTAAGAAAGCAGTAGATATTGTAGATAAAATTTTTCAAGGAAAAAAAGATATTAGTTTGAAAGATAGAGAACAAAGAAAATTGAACTATGGACATATAATAAATCCTGAGGATGGAAAGGTAATAGATGAAGTATTAGTAGTTTATATGAAGGCACCTTATACTTATACTACAGAAGATATTGTTGAAATAAACTGTCATGGTGGGATTATTCCAGTTAGAAGAATATTAGAAATTGTTTTAGAAAATGGAGCTAGAATAGCAGATCCTGGAGAATTTACTAAAAGAGCATTTATGAATGGGAGAATAGATTTAGCCCAAGCAGAAGCAGTAATGGATCTAATAAGTGCTAAAACAGATTCTAGTTTTGATGTGTCTTTAAATCAATTAGAAGGAAGTTTATCCCAAGAGGTTAGACAATTAAGAGAATCAGTATTAAAAATGCTAGCTCAAATAGAAGCTACCATAGATTTTCCTGATGAAGATGATGTGGAAGAAATGGCCTATGAAAAAATGAAAGAAGAAGGAAATGTTATTCTTCAGAGAATAGATAAATTATTAAGTACTGTATATACTGGTAAAATACTCAAAGAAGGACTTAAAACTATCATCCTAGGAAAACCTAATGTAGGAAAGTCCTCTTTAATGAATGCAATATTGCGAGAAAATAGAGCTATTGTAACTGAAATCCCTGGAACTACTAGAGATATTATAGAGGAATATGTAAATATTAATGGTATTCCTTTAAGAATAGTAGATACTGCAGGAATAAGAGAAACAGAGGATATAGTAGAAAAAATAGGAGTA
Organism: Anaeromonas frigoriresistens; assembly: GCF_016820655.1. Taxonomy (GTDB): domain Bacteria; phylum Bacillota; class Clostridia; order Tissierellales; family SIT17; genus Anaeromonas; species Anaeromonas frigoriresistens. The sequence goes on along the minus strand of NZ_WSFT01000047.1, from coordinate 21,879 downwards.
GACAGAGCTAAAGCCCTTATTAATAAAGGTGATTTAGCTATAGTAGTATTTGATGCATCTAAAGAACTAACTGAAGAAGATATGAATATAATTGATTTAATAAAAGATAAGAAGTCAATTATATTATTAAATAAAACCGATTTAGAAGTTAAAACAACGGAAGAAAAAATAAAGAAACATATTCCAAATAAAAAAATAATAAATACTTCTATGATAAAAGGAAAAGGGTTAGAAACCTTAGAAGAAGCAATAAAAGATATGTTCTTTAAAGGAGAAGTTAAGGTAACAGATCAAATAATAATTAATAATGTTAGACATAAAGACTTATTGCTTAAATCAAAGAAAAATATTGAGGAAGCTTTAGCTTCTATAAACATGGGAATGCCTATTGATTGTATAGAAGTTGATGTAAAAGAATGTTGGAACAACTTAGGAGAAATCAATGGTGATACAGTTGGTGAAGATATTATAGATAGAATCTTTAGTGATTTCTGTATCGGCAAATAAGAGAGGAGTTTAAAGATGGATAATTCTATAACTTATCATGGTGGTGAATATGATGTTATAGTAGTAGGAGCCGGACACTCTGGCTGTGAAGCTGCTTTAGCTCCAGCAAGAATGGGGTTAAAAACATTAATTCTTACCATGAGTTTAGATTCGATTGCCCTTATGCCTTGTAATCCTTCAATAGGAGGAACAGGTAAAGGTCACTTAGTGAGGGAAGTAGATGCCCTTGGGGGTGAAATGGGCATAAATATAGATAAAACTTTTATTCAAACAAAAATGCTAAATACATCTAAAGGGCCAGCAGTTCATTCATTAAGAGCTCAAGCAGATAAAAGGCTATATCATGTAGAAATGAAAAATGTCTTAGAAGGTCAAGAAAATCTAGACTTAAAACAAGGAGAGGTAATTGATCTAATAGTAGATAACGGGAAGGTAAAAGGCGTAATAACTAGAACGGGAGCTCGATATAATGCAAAGACAGTGATATTATCTACTGGAACTTATCTTAGAGGTAGAATTTTTATTGGTGAAGTTAATTACTCAGGGGGACCAAATGGTCTATCTCCCTCTGTTAATCTTACAGGACCTTTAGAAAATTTAAATATTGAATTTAGAAGATTTAAGACAGGGACTCCTGCAAGAATTCATAAAGATTCAATAAATCTTGAAAAGATGTCACCACAACCTGGAGATGATACAATAGTTCCTTTTTCGTTTATGAATAGTGAAATAGAGAAGGAGCAAGAGTTATGTTATCTAACCTATACTAATACAGATACTCATAAAATTATTATGGCAAATCTTGATAAATCTCCGATGTATACTGGAAAAATGGAGAGTAAAGGACCTAGATACTGCCCTTCTATTGAGGATAAAGTTGTAAGATTTGCAGATAAAAATCAGCATCAAATATTTATAGAGCCCGAGGGGTTAGATACAAAGGAAATGTATGTTCAAGGAATGTCTACTACATTACCCGCTCAAGTTCAAATAGAAATGCTTAAAACCGTTCCTGGATTAGAAAATGTAGAGATAATGAGAGAGGCCTATGCTATAGAATATGATTGTATAGACCCTACAAAACTTAAAAGATCTTTAGAATACAAGGATATTGACAGTTTATTTTTTGCAGGACAAATTAATGGATCTTCTGGGTATGAAGAAGCTGCTTCTCAAGGATTGATAGCTGGAATTAATGCCGCTCTTAAAGCACAAAATAAAGAGCCTTTTATATTAGATAGATCTGAAGCATATATAGGAGTACTTATTGATGATTTAGTTACTAAAGGGACAGATGAACCTTATAGAATGATGACTGCTAGAGCTGAATATAGATTAACACTTCGTCAAGATAATGCTGACTTAAGATTAACTGAAAAAAGTTATAATGTAGGTTTAGCTTCAGATGAAAGGCATCAAAAGGTATTAGAAAAGAAGAATAAGATGAATGAAGAATTAGAGAGATTAAAAAAGGTACAGATTACTCCTACTGAAGATACAAATAAATTCCTAGAGTCTATAGGCAGTGTACCTATTAAGATGCCTACAAGTCTCTATGATCTTATAAAAAGACCTGAGATCAAATATGAAGAGATTGCTGAAATAGACCCTGAAAGACCTGAATTACTTAGAGAAATTAGAATGCAAGTAGAGATTCAGATTAAATATGAAGGATATATTAAGAAACAAATGAAGCAAATAGAACAATTTAAAAAACTAGAAAGTAAAAAGATTCCTGCTGATATAAGTTATGAAAATATAAGAGGGTTGAGATTAGAAGCAAGACAAAAACTTGAAGAAATAAGACCAGACTCTGTAGGTCAAGCATCTCGAATATCTGGAGTTTCTCCAGCAGACATTAATGTCTTACTTGTTTATTTAGAGCAGCAGAGAAGATTAAAAAGTAGGAGGAATTCAGATGAGTGATATAGATGTGTTAGTAGAAGGATTGCCACAATTAGATATAACTTTAGAGCCTGAAAAGATAGATGATTTCAGGCTCTATAAAGAATTATTAAAGGAATGGAATGAAAAAATAAATATTACAGCAATAAAAGATGATATGGAAATAGATATTAAGCATTTTTTGGACAGCTTGACTATTTTCAAAACAGGGTATATAAAAGAAGGACTTAAAATCATTGATATAGGAACGGGGGGTGGGTTTCCTGGACTACCTATAAAAATAGCAAATAGAAATACCGAAGTGGTATTATTAGATAGCTTAAATAAAAGAATCAAATTTTTAACAGAAGTTATAAACCAAGTAGGATTAGATAATATTAAAGCAATTCACGGTAGAGCTGAAGATTATGGTAAGGATAAAGAATATAGAGAAGAGTTCGATATTGCAATATCAAGAGCTGTGGCACCATTAAATATACTATTAGAATATTGTCTTCCTTTTGTAAAAGTTGGAGGATACTTTATTGCAATGAAGGGTCCTCAAATAAATAACGAAGTAGAAGAATCTGAAAAAGCTTTAAAAATACTAGGGGGAAATATTGAAGAAAGATTTGATATAAAATTACCTTTTAGTGATATAACTCATATTTTATTAGTTATAAAGAAAATATCTAAAACTCCGACAAAATATCCTAGGAAAGCAGGAAAACCAAAACAAAATCCGTTGTAATATATATAAATTTGTTTTTTTGTGTAATACGAAAGTTTGAAAAATTAATATGAATTAGCAGGAAATTAAAGATTTTTAGAGAAATAAATAATATAATAGTCGGAGAAGTTTTCGGGAGAGGAATGATATTATGAATTATGTTAGTCAGGAAATTACAAGTATTCCTATAAATCAAATAAGACCAAATCCATATCAACCAAGAAAAAGTTTTAGTAAAAGATCTATAGAAGAATTAAGTCAATCCATAGGTGCTTATGGAGTTCTTCAGCCTATTAGTGTAAGAAAAATTAATGAGGATGTATATGAACTAGTTGCAGGTGAAAGACGTTTAAGAGCATCAGAATTATTAGAATTGGATGCTATACCTGCAATAGTAGTAAATATGAAGGATCAAGACTCAGCCGCATTAGCGTTAATAGAAAATCTTCAGAGGGAGGATTTAAATTTTCTTGAAGAAGCAGAAGGATATAATAATTTAATAAATGATCATGGACTTACTCAACAAGAATTGGCAGAAAAAGTTGGGAAAAATCAATCTACTATAGCTAATAAACTTAGAGTACTTCGACTACCAGAAGAAATAAAAAAGCTACTATTAGAGAATGGATTATCTGAAAGACATGCAAGAGCATTATTAAAATTACCAGAAGAAGATTTACAGTTTAAAATATTAGATAGAGTAATAAAAAATGACCTGACTGTTAAAAAAACTGAAGCATTAATCAAATCCATCTTAGAAGATTTAACTGATATTAAAAAAGAAGAAGAGGAAAAATCAAAGCAAAAAATAAAAAGCTTAATTAATTTTAGAATTTATTTAAATACATTAAAGAATGCATATAATGCGATAAAAGATAGTGGTATAGAAGCTAAGTATGAAGAGAAGGATGCAGGCGAATTTATAGAAGTTACTGTTAAAATACCTAAAAACAAAAAAGCAATATAATTTTATAAAGATAAAGAGTATATGAATTCATATACTCTTTATCTTTATAAAAAATACATATTTAGCTAATTAAATATAACTTACATATTTATTATCTTTTATATAAAATCTCCAAAGAAATTCTTTTGCTTCTTCAGAATAATCTATACCTATTCTTTTAGACTCAATAATATCTATATTTTCTTCATTACCAGAACAGATATACAGCTTATTCCCTGTTAGATCTTCACCATTTAATTCTCTTGTAATTCCTAAGGCTTGAGTTAGTTTTCCAGGTCCGTTAGTAAGATTAGGAATTTTACTCTTTTTTAATTCAGAAAAAGGTTTATTAAATCTGTTTAATGACATGATATTTTCTCCTTCAATAGGCTCTACTCCTCTTATAAGAACACCCTGAGGATTATCTTTTTCTGAAGCAACTATATTAAGACAATTATAAATTCCATATATTAAATATACATAAGCATGACCCCCGCTCATAAACATAGCTTCGGTTCGAGGAGTTTTCTTACCCTTGTAAGTATGAGAAGCTTTATCTTTAATTCCCATATATGCCTCTACTTCTACTATTTTAACAACTAACCTATTATTATGAACATTAAATACTAAATATTTTCCTAATAAATCTTTCCCTAAGTCTAAAGCATTTTTTTTGTAGAAACTCCTATTTAGCTTAATCATAGTATTCTCCTTTACTTTTATAATAATATAATAGCAAAAAAAAATAAGTTTAAATATATTATACCCTTCTCTTTATAGGATATTTTATATATTATAGTATTATAAGATTATGAGAAAATTTTGATATAATTAAAAATAAATTAGAAATAGGAGTGGAGTTGATTGAATGGGAAAGACAATTGCAATATTTAATCAAAAGGGTGGAGTAGGAAAAACAACAACTAACGTAAACTTAAGTGCATGTATTGCAAAACTAAACCGCAAGATATTAGTTATAGATATTGATCCCCAAGGAAATACAACTAGTGGTTTTGGAATAGATAAAAAGTCACTGGATAACTCTATTTATGATATTTTAATAGAGGGTGAAGATATAGAAAATGTTATATTAGAAACAGAAATAGAAAATCTTCACTTAGTTCCATCAAATGTAGAATTAGCAGGGGCTGAAATAGAATTAACTAATAGGGAGCAAAGAGAAATTATACTGAAGAATGCTATTGATAAAATAAAGGACAAGTATGATTATATATTTGTAGATTGCCCTCCCTCCCTGGGATTACTGACTATAAATTCATTGGTAGCAGTAGATAGCGTTATAATTCCTATTCAATGTGAGTATTATGCCTTAGAGGGAGTAAGTCAACTTATGTCTACTATTAAGTTAGTAAAGAAGGGATTAAATGAAAACTTAGAGGTAGAAGGGGTAGTACTAAGCATGTTTGATGGTAGAACTAACCTTTCTATTCAAGTAGTAGATGAAGTTAAAAAATATTTTAAAGGAAAAGTCTATACAACTATTATTCCTAGAAATGTAAGATTAGCAGAAGCACCTAGTTATGGATTGTCAATAATTGATTATGATCCTAAATCAAAAGGAGCAGAGGCATATATGGAACTTGCTGAAGAATTTTTAGATTATATTGAGGATGTGATATAAATGACTAAAAAGAAAAGAGGATTAGGAAGAGGCTTATCAGCTTTAATCCCTGATGAACCTCAAGAAGAAATCAAAATCATAGATAATCAAGGTGAAGAAAAAATTATAAGTGTAAATATATCAGATATAAAACCAAATGCAAATCAACCTAGACAATCCTTTAATAATGAAAGTTTAAAAGAATTATCTGAGTCTATAGAAAAGGTTGGATTAATACAACCAATTGTAGTCAAAAAAGATAAATCAGGATATGAAATTATTGCTGGTGAAAGAAGATTTAGAGCTGCGAAACTCATAGGATTAGATAAAGTACCATGTATTTTAAGATCAGAAGATGAGAGAAAATCTACCGAAATGGCATTAGTAGAAAATATTCAAAGGGAAGATTTAAATTCAATAGAAGAAGCAATTGCTTATGATCATATGCTTAAAAAACACAACTTAACTCAAGAAGAATTATCAGAAATAGTAGGAAAGAGCAGGACTTATATTTCTAATTTAATAAGGTTATTAAACCTCTCCGATAAAGTAAAAAGCATGATAAAAAAGGGGCAATTATCATCTGGACATGGCAGGACTTTATTATCAATATCTGACAAGGAGAAACAATATAACGTAGCACTATCTATATTAGAAAATGATTTAAGTGTTAGGGAAACTGAAAAATTAGTTAAGGAATTACAAAAACCAAAACAGCAAAAACCTAAAAAAGAAAAAAAACAAGATCCTCTTACTAAAGGAATAGAAGAAAATTTAAGAAAGATATTAGGCACTAAAGTAACTATTAATAAAGGTAAGAAAAAAAGCAAGATTGAAATAGAATATTATAATGATGAAGATCTAGATAGAATATTAGAGTTATTAGATAAATAATAGTACTCTTCTAATATAAAAGAGTAGTTTTTGATTTAAAATGTTTCACGTGAAACATCCTAATAAATACCACTATATAAATTGTAATAATTTGATATAATTGTAATTAAGGCAAGATTTAAGGAGAGATGTTTATGGAAATCATAATGTATCTAGTTGATGCATTTTCCGATAAGAAGTTTAGTGGAAATCCAGCAGGAGTAATTCCTGATGCAAAGGGTTTGTCTTCACAGGATATGCAAAGAATTGCCACAGAGATTAATTTATCAGAAACAGCTTTTGTACAGAAAATAGATGAAGATAATTACAAGGTGAGATTTTTCACACCCACTCAGGAAGTTGATCTTTGTGGACATGCTACTATAGCAACTTTTTATACTTTAGCTTCAAAGGGCTATTTGAAGGGGATAGATAATGAAACTAAAAGATATTATCAGCATACTAAAGCAGGAAAGTTATATGTAGATGTTTACTGTAGTGATGGAGAAATTGATAATATTTTTATGGAACAGGCTTCTCCTAAATTAATAGGACAATTAGATGAAGTAGATGAATTATTAGTTTCTATGAATATTAATATTGATGAATTAGGCTTAGAATCTAAAAAAATAAAAAGCCAAATAATATCTACCGGGCTCCCAGATCTCATGGTTCCTATTAAAAATAAAGAGACTTTAAATAAAATTGAAATTGACTATAATAAGGTTACAAAACTATCTAAAAAATTAGATGTTACTGGTATACATGCTTTTACAATCGAAAAAGGACAAGTATATACTAGGAACTTTGCACCATTAGTAGGGATTAATGAAGAAGCTGCTACAGGAACTGCAAATGGAGCCTTATTCTATTATCTTAGAGAAAATAATATTATAAATAAAGATAAAATTACAATAAAGCAGGGAGAAATACTAAATAGACCCTCTGAGATTTTATGTAAGATTAGTGAGTCAAATCCAAATTGCATAGAAGTAGGAGGCAAAGCATCAATTATTATTGAAGGAGTTATACATTGTTAGACCTAAGACAAAATCTTAGGTCTTTTTTTATTTTTACTTTTGAAAAATAAAATGTAATAAATCCTTTTAATAGACTAATATATTAAAAAAATATAATTGTTAAAAAAATATCTAATAGAGAATCTTATGATATAATGAGTTACAATATAGTAAAATCAAGTATTAATCTATGGAAGGAGATTAAAATGATTATAGATGAGAAAAGAATTAATAATATTCTTGAAAAATCAATTGCACCATCCTTTGAAGAAATAGATAAGATATTAGAAAAGAGTAAACAAGCTAAAGGGTTATCTTTAGAAGAAACTGCTATATTACTAAACGTTGAGGATAAAGAACATATTAATGAAATTTTTAATACAGCTAAAGAAATAAAAGAAAATATATATGGAAAAAGAATAGTATTATTTGCACCTCTATATTTAACTAATAAATGCATAAATAATTGTTTATACTGTGGATTTAGAGTTGCTAATAAAGATCTTCCAAGAAAGACATTGGAGATTAATGAGGTTATTGCCGAGGCAAAAGCATTAGAACGAAGTGGTCAAAAGAGATTATTATTAGTTGCAGGAGAGGATAATATATCTGCACCATTAGATTATATAATAGAAACTATTAAAGAAATTTATGATAATAGTGATATGAGAAGATTAAACATAAACTCAGCACCTATGGATATAGAGGACTTTAAGAAACTTAAAGATGCAGAAATAGGAACATATCAATGTTTTCAAGAAACTTATCATAGACAAACCTATAAAAGGGTACATCCTACTGGACCTAAAGCTGATTATGATTATAGATTAGAAGTTATGGACAGAGCTATGGAAGCTGGAATAGATGATTTAGGAATGGGTGTATTATATGGTTTATATGATTATAAATTTGATACTCTGGCTCTATTAATGCATGCACAATATCTAGATAAAAAATACAATTGTGGTCCTCATACTATATCAGTACCAAGACTTAGACCAGCTCCTGGTGCAAAAATGGAAGAGGTTGAGTATCCTATCACAGATAATGAGTTTAAAAAATTAGTAGCTATTATTAGATTAGCTGTTCCTTATACAGGAATAATACTATCCACTAGAGAGTCAAAAAAATTAAGAGATGAACTTTTAGATTTAGGTGTATCTCAATTAAGTGCAAACTCTAGTACTAGTCCAGGTGGATATAAGGAAAATAGAAAGCATGAGTCTGATCAATTCTATACTGATGATGAGAGAAGTTTAGATGAGGTAGTTAAAACAATAAGTGATACTGGATATATACCTAGTTTTTGTACAGCCTGTTATAGAGTGGGACGAACGGGAGAGGACTTCATGAAACTAGTAAAAGAAGGAAAAATGAAGAGTATATGTAGATCAAATGCTTTACTAACTTTGAAGGAGCACACATTAGATTATGCATCTGAAGAAACTAGGGAAAGTGCAGAGAAAATAATAAATAAATTATCCCAAGAGGTAGAAAATAAGAATTTCGAGAAAGAGCTAAAGGATAGGTTAAAAAGATTAGAAGATGGAGAAAGGGATTTATACTTCTAGAAAGGAGAATATATGTCCATATTAAATAAATTTATTAAGAACAACTTTCAAAAACCTTATATACTTGTATGTTCATCTAAAACACATATGATGTATGCAAAAGACATATTAGATAAAAATATTGTTTCCAATGAACTTATTCCCACACCTAAAGGATTTGGGGAAATATGTACTACTGCAATTAAATTTGATTTTAAGGATAAAAAAGAAATAGAAAACTTGATAAAAAAAAGTAAGATAGAGTACAAAGGTATCTATTCTTTAGATAATAGATATAGATATGATTTATCTTCAGTATTAGAGATGAATATATCTGATGATATGAAAAAGATAATTAATAAGGTTCAAAACAATGAAGATATATCAAAAAAAGATGTATTATATCTTCTCAATAGAGAAACGGAAGAAGAATATAATGCTTTAATAACAACGGCTGATATAATAAGAAAAGAGTGTGTAGGAGACAGGATTGAATTGCGAGCCGCTGTAGAATTCTCCAACTACTGTATAAAGAACTGTAACTACTGTGGATTAAGAAAAGATAGTAAACAACATAGATACAGAATGAGTGAAGAAGAAATATTAGAAGAAGTAGACTATCTTTATAAAATAGGAATAAAAACAGTGATATTACAATCTGGTGAAGATCCTTTTTATACAACAGATAAGTTATTAAATATAATTAAGTCAATAAAAGAAAAATATAGAATGGGAATAACTTTAAGTGTAGGGGAAAGAACAGAAAAAGAATATAGATTATTTAGTGAGGCAGGAGTAAATAATTATCTGTTAAAAATAGAAACTTATAGCAAGAGATTGTTTGATTATATTCACCCAGATGATGATTTAGATACTAGAGTTCAACATACAACCTGGATAAAAGAAGCTGGAATGAGGGTAGGATCAGGAGGAATGATAGGTCTTCCTACTCAAACACTTGAAGAAATAGCAGATGTTATTTTATTTCAAAGGGATTTTGGAGTTCATATGATAGGTTTTGGACCATTCCTACCAGCAAAAGGTACACCCTATGAAAACTATTCAAAGTCAGACCTTAAGTTAAACTTAAAAGTAGTAGCTATTACAAGGATTATTTGTCAAAATGTATTCATTCCTGCAACTACTGCAATAGCAAGTCTAAATTCTTTAGGTCAAACTTTAGCTCTTGAAGCTGGAGCTAATACTATTATGTTAATAAGTACCCCTAAGGCCCTAAGAGAAAACTATGGAATATACTCTAATAAAAACATGGTGGATTTAGATTTTGCTATACAATCTACTTTAGACTCAAAAAGAAAATTACCTAAGTATCTTAACTATAGTTATATCGAAGAGTTAGGATATAAAATAGATAATAGTATAAAATGAGGTGATAAAAATGAATAATACTCCTAGAGCCAATAGACTTCATATAGGAATATTTGGCAAAAGAAATGCAGGTAAATCTAGCCTTATTAATGCTATAACAAATCAGGATATAGCATTAGTGAGTAAAACAAAGGGAACTACAACAGATCCAGTATATAAATCTATGGAGATACTACCAATAGGTCCAGTGGTTGTAATAGATACAGCGGGAATTGATGATACAGGGGAATTAGGAGACTTAAGAGTAAAGAAAACTCTTAAGGTATTAGAAAAGACAGATTTAGCTATTCTTTTGATAGATTCAGAACAGGAAGATTTTCAATATGAAAAAGATATAATTAAAATGATTAAGAAAAAAAATATACCTATACTTGGTGCAGTTAATAAGATAGATAAACAAGACATAGATATTGACATAATAAAAAAAGAATTAGGAATAGAACTATTAAAAGTAAGTGCAAAAACTAAGAATGGTATAGATGAATTTAAAGACAAAATAGCCCAATACTCTAAAGATATTGAATATGAAAAAAAAGTGATTATTGGAGATAAAATAGATAAAAACGATGTAGTAGTACAGGTGGTTCCTATAGATGAGGCAGCACCAAAAGGTAGACTAATATTGCCCCAAGTACAGACAATAAGGGATGTATTAGATCATAATGGGATTAATATTGTGGTCCAAGATACGGAGCTTGAAAAAACAATAGAATTATTTGGAGACAAAATAAAACTTGTTATAACAGACTCTCAAGCCTTTGGAAGAATTAAAGACATAGTACCTGAAAATATATATCTCACTAGCTACTCTATATTATTTGCTAGGTATAAAGGAGAGCTTAGAGAATTTATCAAAGGAGTAAATAATATAAAAAAATTAAATGAAGATGATACTATATTAATAAGTGAGGCTTGTACTCATCATAGACAAAAAGGAGATATTGGAAGGGATAAAATTCCTCAATTTTTACAGGAACTCTCGGAAAAGAACCTGAAATTTGAGTGGAGTTCAGGAAGTACAATACCAGAAGACATTTCTAAGTACTCTATGATAGTCCATTGTGGAGGCTGTATGATAAATAGAAAAGAGATGTTGAGTAGAATAGAAAGAGCCTCAGTTAGAAGTATACCTATAGTGAATTATGGTATATTTTTAGCATACAAGCATGATATTTTGCCAAGAGCAATAGAAATCTTTCCTAACGAAAAGAATATGTTATTAGTATAAAAGAAAGGTATAAGTTTAACGATTAAACTTATACCTTTCTTTTATGGTTTTATTTAATATTTTTTAGTGTATATTAATTAATGATATAATTATTATGAAAGGTAGGTATAATATTATGAATAAAGTATCTAAAAAGTTCATAAACGAACTTGAACTTCCTATTATCTCTGCACCAATGTTCTTAATATCTAGTCCCAAAATGGTTATAGAAAGCTGTAAAGCAGGTATAATAGGTTCATTTCCACTATTAAATGCTCGTACAACTGACACTTTAGAAGAATGGATGAAAGATATAACAATGGAGTTAGAAGAGTACAAAAATGACAATATAGATAGAAAAGTAGCTCCTTGGGCAGTAAATATTATTGTACATAAATCTAATAAAAGATATAAAGAAGATTTAAAAATGATAAAAAAATATAAACCACCAATTGTAATTACTTCCTTAGGAGATCCAACTCCAGTGATAGAGGCTGTACATGAATATAATGGTCTTGTTTTCTCAGATGTAACTAAACTAGTTCATGCAAAAAAAGCCGCTAATAAAGGCATAGATGGCTTGATTTTAGTATGTAGTGGTGCAGGAGGTCATGGAGGAGCTCTAAATCCGTTTGCATTTATAGGAGAAGTTAAAGAATTCTGGAATGGATTGACTATTTTAGCAGGAGCAATATCTACTGGTAAGGATATAATTGCAGCAAATGTTTTAGGTGCAGATTTAGTATCAATAGGTACTAAATTTATATCTACAAAAGAGAGTATGGCAAATAGTAAATACCAGGAAATGCTAATAAATTCAAACTTAGATGATATACTATATACTGATGCAATCACTGGTGTAAACGCTAACTTTCTAATACCTAGTATAAAACAAGCAGGTATAAAGATTGATGAGTTAGAACGAAAACAATCTTTTGATTTTTCTGAAGAAAATTCAACAGGATCAAAAGCATGGAAAGACATATGGTCTGCAGGACAAGGAGTAGGAAGAATTAAAGAAACTCTACCCATATCTCAAGTAATAAGTAACCTAAAAAAAAAATATGATAAAGTAGTTGAAGAATCAAAGAAATAATAAAGGAATCTGACATACTGAGTATGTCAGATTCCTTTATTATAAGAAAAACTTATATTGCATAAAATAGAATAAAAATTAACAATGAAAACGTTTAGTTTATTACAAAAACTTAAATAGTTAAAAAGTCTTTCTAATTATATATTGATTGACTTTACTTTAACAATCAATATATAATTAAAGCGGTGACAATGATATGAGGTAAAAGATGACATAGTAAATTAATTCATTATATGTAAAATTTTAATACAACATTATAGTTATTTAATTAACAAAATTCAATGGGGAGGTAATAATATGGAGTTTAAATTTGATTGGGATAAGAATGCATCAAAGATTGAAGAGCTAAAAAAAGTAATTGACGAGAAGAAACAGCTAAAAGGATCTCTTATGCCTGTTCTTCATAAAGCTCAAAAGATTTTTGGCTATTTACCAATTGAAGTACAGAAAATTATATCAGAAGAGTTAAACGTACCTTTGGCAGAGATTTACGGTGTGGCAACCTTTTACTCACAATTCTCATTAATTCCAAAGGGAGATTACACTATAGGGGTTTGTCTTGGAACAGCATGCTATGTTAAAGGTGCTCAAGATATTATAGATGAGATTAAAAAAGAGATAAACGTGGAAGTAGGAGGAACTACTAAGGATAGAAAGTTCTCCCTAGTAGCAACAAGATGTATAGGTGCATGTGGACTAGCTCCTGTAATGACGATAAATGAAGATGTTTATGGGAAGCTGAAAACTGGTGAAGCTAAGGACATATTAAAGAAATATTAATTTAAATGGGGGTGCTAATATGAAATCTCTAGAGGAATTAAAAAAAATAAGAGAAGAAGCTATCAAGAACGTAGATTTAAGACAAGAAAGAGAAGGAACTAGAATAGTTGTAGGAATGGCTACTTGTGGAATATCTGCTGGAGCAAGACCTGTTTTGATGGCTATGGTAGAAGAAGCTAATAAAAGAAATTTAACTGATGTTAAGATAAATCAAACTGGTTGTATAGGAATGTGCAGTTTGGAACCTATAGTAGAAATATACAGACCAGGGGAAGAAAAGGTAACTTATGTTAATATGACCCCTGAGAAGGCAAGAAAAGTAATAGCAGAGCATATAGTGAACGGAAAAATAGTAGATGAATATACAGTAGGATCTGTACAAAAATAATAATGTTTCACGTGAAACATTTATATTAAAAAGGAGGAAAGGATATGAATATCTATAGATCTCATGTTCTTATATGTGGTGGTACAGGGTGTGCTTCCTCAAGGTCAGACAAAATAGAAGAAAAATTTAATGAAGTACTTTTAGATAAAGAATTAGACAAGGAAATACAAGTTATCAGAACAGGGTGTTTTGGATTATGTGAAGCAGGACCTATCGTAATAGTATATCCTGAAGGAGCTTTTTATAGTCACATTAAGATAGAGGATGTTCCTGAAATAGTAGAAGAACATCTATTAAAAGGAAGAATAGTAAAAAGTAAATTATTTAAAGAGTCCTTTGATAACGAAAAGATAAAATCAGTTAATGAAGTAGATTTCTATAAAAAACAAAAAAGATTAGCATTGAAAAACTGTGGAGTTATAAATCCAGAAGATATAACAGAGTATATTGCAATGGATGGATATTTAGCATTAGGTAAAGCTTTAACTGAAATGACTCCTCAAGATGTAATTGAAGTAATAAAAGATTCAGGGTTAAGAGGTAGAGGAGGCGGAGGATTCTCTTCTGGTCTTAAATGGCAATTTACAGCTAACGCTGAAGGGGATGAAAAATATATATTATGTAATGCTGATGAGGGAGATCCAGGAGCATTCATGGATAGAAGTATATTAGAAGGGGATCCTCATGCAGTTATAGAAGCTATGGCATTAGCAGGTTATGCTATAGGTGCAAAACAAGGATATGTATACGTTAGAGCTGAATACCCTATAGCAGTAGATAGATTACAAATAGCTATTGATCAAGCAAGAAGTAAAGGACTTTTAGGGAAAAATATTTTTGGAACTGATTTTGAGTTCGATATGGAAATTCGTCTTGGAGCAGGAGCTTTTGTTTGTGGAGAGGAAACAGCTCTTATAGCTTCTATCGAAGGTGAAAGAGGTATGCCAAGACCAAAGCCACCATTCCCAGCTAATAAAGGTTTATGGGGAAAACCTACATTAATAAACAATGTAGAGACATATGCAAATGTACCTTTGATAATATTAAAAGGTGCAGAATGGTTTAGAAGTATTGGAACTGAAAAGTCACCGGGGACAAAGGTATTTGCATTGGGTGGAAAAATCAACAACACAGGGTTAGTAGAAATCCCTATGGGAACAAGTCTAAAAGAAGTTATATATGATATTGGTGGAGGAATACCTGAAGGAAAAGCATTTAAAGCTGTTCAAACAGGAGGACCTTCCGGTGGATGTCTTACATCTGATTTTATAGACACTCCAATTGACTTTGACTCCTTAACAGCATTAGGATCTATGATGGGTTCTGGTGGTATGATAGTTATGGATGAAGATAACTGTATGGTTGATATAGCAAGATTCTTCTTAGATTTTACTGTTGAGGAATCCTGCGGTAAATGTCCTCCATGTAGAATAGGTACTAAGAGAATGTTAGAAATTCTTGAAAAAATAACTGAGGGCAATGGTGAGCCTGAAGACCTTGATAGATTAGAAAGATTAGCAGAAAATATAAAAACATCTGCTCTATGTGGTCTAGGTCAAACAGCACCAAACCCTGTGTTATCAACATTGAAATACTTTAGAGATGAATATGAGGCTCATGTTCATGAAAAAAGATGTCCAGCAGGAGCATGTAAATCATTATTAGCATATACAATAGATGAAGAAAAATGTAAAGGATGTACTTTATGTGCTAAAGCATGTCCTGTAGATGCTATAGAAGGTGAAAGAAAAGAAAATCACATAATACATCAAGATAAATGTATTAAATGTGGAGCTTGTTTGGATAAATGTCCATTTGGAGCTGTGTTGTTAGCTTAATCTTAACCGAAATAGATAAGAAGGGGTGTAGATCATGAATATGATTACCATTACTATAGATAATCAACAAATTAGTGTTCCTGAGAATTCTACAGTTCTTGAAGCTGCAAGAAATCAAGGCATTGATATTCCTACTTTATGTTATTTAAAAGATATAAATGAAGTTGGAGCTTGTAGAATGTGTTTAGTAGATGTAGAAGGAGCAAGAACATTACAGACTGCTTGTGTATTACCTGTTACAGAAGGAATGAATGTAAAAACAAACACTAAGAAAGTAAGAGAAGCAAGAAAAGCTACATTAGAGCTTATACTTTCTAATCATGATAGAGAATGTTTAACTTGTGCTAGAAACAAAAATTGTGAATTACAAACTATTTCAGATGATTTAGGAGTTAGAGAAATAAGCTTTCCTGGAGAGTCAATTGTACGCCCAGTAGATACTTCATCACCATCTATAGTTAGAGACCCAAATAAGTGTATCTTATGTGGTAGATGTGTAAGTGTATGTAGTGAGGTTCAAAATGTAGGGGTATTATCTTTCACTAATAGAGGATATGAAACTACTGTAGCACCAGCTTTTGAAAGAGGTATGGATGATATTCCTTGTATAAACTGTGGGCAATGTATATCCGTATGTCCAGTAGCTGCTCTAAGAGAAAAAGAAGAAATAGATTATGTGTGGGAAGCAATTGATGATCCTAAAAAACATGTAGTTGTACAGACTGCTCCAGCAGTAAGGGCTGCTTTAGGTGAAGACTTTGGATTAGAGATGGGTACAAGTGTAACAGGAAAAATGGTAGCATCATTGAGAAGATTAGGATTTGATAAGATATTCGATACTGACTTTGGTGCAGACCTTACTATAATGGAAGAAGGATATGAGTTACTAGATAGATTACAAAATGGTGGAACTCTACCAATGATAACATCTTGTTCACCAGGTTGGGTGAAATTCTGTGAGTTATATTATCCAGAGTTTTTAGATAATCTTTCATCTTGTAAATCACCAGCTCAGATGACAGGAGCAATAATTAAGACATATTATGCTAAGAAGAATGGAATTAATCCAGAAGATATATATGTAGTATCTGTTATGCCATGCTCTGCAAAGAAATTTGAGGCAGATAGAGAAGAATTATCCCATAATGGATTACAGGATATAGATGCAGTATTAACTACAAGAGAATTATCTAAAATGATAAAAGAAGCACGAATAGATTTCTTAAAACTTCAAGATGAGGAGTTTGATGAAATATTAGGAGAGTCTACAGGAGCAGGAGTTATATTTGGAGCTACAGGTGGAGTTATGGAAGCTGCCCTTAGAACCGTATCAGAAGTAGTATTAGAAAAAGAGTTAGAGAGCATTGATTTCGAAGGAGTAAGAGGTATAGAAGGAATCAAGGAAGCTACTATAGAGCTGGGAGATCAGACTTTAAATATAGCAGTAGTTCACAGCACTGGTCAAGCAAGTAAAGTGTTAGATATGATAAAGAATGGCGAGAAAGAATATCACTTTATAGAGGTTATGGGTTGCTCTGGTGGCTGTGTAGCCGGTGGTGGACAGCCATATATTACTGCACAAGATAGATGGACTAAAGATATAAGACAAGAAAGAGCTAAAGCTCTTTATGGAGAAGATAAAAATAAGAAAATAAGAAAATCTCACGAAAATCCAATGATTAAGAAGGTATATGATGAGTTCTTAGTAAAACCAAACAGTCATAAGTCTCATGAATTATTGCATACTCATTATATAAAAAGAGAAAAGTATACATTATAAAACAAAAGGTGATAGCTTACATAGGCTATCACCTTTTGTTTTATAAATTGTTTAAAACACAAGATTTTCTATAAAATTTTAATTAGATTAAAAATAATATGAATTAAAATCTACTCATACTATGGTATAATTAATATGAAATAAATAGGGAGGTGTGGGACTTGATATATCTTGATAATGCAGCGACAACATTCCCGAAACCAGATATAGTTTATAATGCAGTAATGGAAGCTATGAAAGATTTTGGAGCAAATCCAGGAAGAGCTGGACACAAATTATCTTTAAGAGCTGGAAGAGGAATTTATGAAACCAGAGAAGTTTTATCAGTTCTTTTTAATATCGAAAACCCAATGAATATAATTTTCACAAACAATGCAACAGAAGCTTTAAATTTAGGTATTAAAGGCTTTTTAAAAAAAGGTGACCATGTAATTACCACCACAATGGAACATAACTCAGTTTTAAGACCAATAATAGCATTAGAAGAAAAAGGAATAGAAAATACAATAGTAAGATGTGATGAAAAAGGCTTTATAAATATAGAAGATATTGAGAGAAACATCAAACAAAACACAAAGTTAATAGTTACAACTCATGCTTCAAATGTAACCGGAACTATATTTCCAATAAAAGAAATTGGAAAGTTAGCAAGAAAACATAATATTTATTATATGGTTGATGCTGCTCAAACTGCAGGAGTATATCCTATAGATGTAAAAGAAATGAATATAGATATCTTAGCCTTTCCAGGGCATAAAAGTTTACTAGGACCTCAAGGAACAGGAGGATTATATATAAAAGAAGGTCTAGACATAATGCAAATGAAAGAGGGGGGTACCGGTAGTAAGTCTCATGAATTAATTCAACCGGATATTCTACCAGATAAATACGAGAGTGGTACACCTAATACTCCGGGAATTATAGGTTTAGGTGCTGGAGTTAGGTATATACTAGATAAGGGTATAGATAGTATAAGAAATCATGAAAAAGAACTTCTTAAAATATTTTTAGATGGATTAAATGAGATAGATGGTGTTAAGGTATATGGTCCAGCAAATATAGAAGAACAAGCTCCTGTAATTTCATTAAATATTGGAGATGAAGACTCTTCAGAGATAAGCTATATATTAGACAGTGTATTTGATATTGGAACTAGATCAGGGCTCCATTGTGCACCTTTAGCCCATGAAACCTTGGGGACATTAGAACAAGGGGTGGTTAGATTTAGCATAGGACCCTTTAATACGAAAGAAGATATTTCAAAGGCATTAGAAGCAATAAAAAAGATAGCAGTAGAAGCTAGGTAGAAAAATCTACCTAGCAGATTCGTGATATATTGAGAGTACAAGAAATGCAGTAATGTATATTATAGAAACTACAATAATATAAACTAAACAATATTGAAAGGGAGTAGAAAATGGATAGGGTTAATGAAATTTTAAATTTATATACTAACGAAATAATATTAGGACTTATAGTATTTTCATTGTTTTTACTTTTGTTATTTTTAATTCAAGAATTCAGAGTATCTTCTATAAAGAAAAAATATAACAAATTACTTGAGGATAGTAAAGGGACAAGCCTAGAAGAAATATTATTTAATCATTTAGATGAGATGAAAAATGTTAAAGAAGAAGTTAAAGAAGTTAAAAATTATGCATCTAATATAGATAATAGGCTTAAAACATCAATACAAAGAGTAGGAATGATAAGATATAATGCCTTCGATGATATGGGAAGTGATTTAAGTTTTTCAGTAGCACTATTAGATGATAACAATACAGGGATAGTGATCTCGAATCTGTTTGGTAGGAATGAGTCTATAACTTATGGCAAGCCTGTTATAAATGGAGAATCTGATTATAAGCTATCTATTGAAGAAATTCAAGCCATTGATAGAGCAAAGAGAAATTCTTTATACATGGAAGATAAAATGAGAAAAGCGGTTAAGTAGGATGATTAAATGAAAATTGCTTTTATAGTAAATCCAATTGCAGGAAAAAACAGAAAAAAAGACATTACTCCTTTTATAAAAAGTGAACTTGATAAAACTAATTATGAATATACAATTATCTATACTAAAGGAATAAATCATGCATCAGTTATTACTAAAGAATATATAGATAAGAAATATGGGATAATAGTTGCAGTAGGTGGAGATGGCACTGTAAGAGAAGTAGCTAGTGGAATTTCATATAAAAATAAAGGAATATTAGGAATTATACCTATGGGTACTGGAAATGATTTAGCTAGAACATTGAATATTCCATTGGATATTAAAGAATCAATAAAGAGAATAGTAAAAAGAAAGATAAAAGAAATTAATATTGGTATTTCTCAAGACAATATTTTTTTAAATGTTGCAAGTATAGGTTTTGATGCTGAAATAGTTGAGAATACTAAAGTATTTAAAGGGTTTTTAAAAGGAAAAGTAGCATATACTATGGGAATTTTGAGAACTTTATTTACATTTAAATCCAAGAATATTAAAATTGAGTATGATGGAATTAAAAGAGATGAGAATATATTATTAGTAGCGGTTGCTAATGGAAGATTCTATGGTGGCGGAATGAAGATATGTCCCAAGGCTGATATCACTGATAATCAACTGGATGTATGCATCATAAAGAATATAGCTAAGTTTAAATTATTATTTTTATTTCCTTCTGTATATAATGGGAAGCATGGAAAGTACGATAAGTATGTAGAATTTATTCGAGTATCATCCTTAAAAATATATTCAAAGAATGAAATTGTTCTAAATGTAGATGGAGATATATTAAAAACAAATGGACTTATAGATTTTAATTTAGATATAAAAAAATTAAATATAATAGTATAATACATAAAATTATCTTCAATGAAAATACTAATAACAGTATTTTGTTGGAGGTGTTTTTATTGAAAAATGTATCAGTACAAAATGGACTTAATGAGTTAGCTCAAGAATTAAGTAGACGAGGATATAACATAGTAGATAGTGAAGATTCTAATAGTGCAGAGGTATATATATATATGGCTGATGGCTATAATGTTTCTAGTTTAACCAATATGATGGATATGGATAATGGTGAGCCAATAGAGAATCCAAAAGGAACATTACTTATAAATGCAACAGGAAAAAATATAGAACAAATAGAAGAAATAATAAATAAAGGATATTATACACCATTATTTTAATAAGTAAAAAGGCTGGATTACCAGCCTTAATTTAATGCATCAGTGTTGATTCGCATTTTAGATATAGAATATATAATTGAATTAGATATAACATTTGCCATTTTCATTACAATATTAAGTCTGGTATTTTGAAGAACCATAAATTCCATGAATCCAGAAACATTAACAACTCCAGTGATATGAATATCTCCTATTTCTGTAAGTTTCTTATTAACTCCAGCTCCTGGTTTTAAGGGCCCATCCCATACAGAAATAAAACCAATTCTTTCAAGAGTTCCTAAAGAAGCATCAATAGCAATTATAAAAGGATTTAGGTGATCTTTATTAATTTTCATAATATATTCATCAAGATTTTTTGCGTGAACAGGGGAATCAAGGGTTCCATAAACGTAAACATTATCTTTGGAATTAAACAATCTTCTTTCTAAGAAATATCCAACTAATGGACCTAAACTATCTCCTGTAGATCTATCAGTACCTATACATAAAATAATTAAATCAGAATATACATAATTATATTTTTCTATTAATTTACTTTGCAAAATATGACTAAAAGAAGATATAGCAAAATCAGAATTACAATCTATAGTATTTTTGTTTATTTTAATCATTATCATAGTACCTCCTAGGAACAAAATAATATTATGATTTTATCCAAAGTTATAATAAAAAATACTTCATTTAATATGTATATAAAAGTATCTACATATATATTACCCAATATATTACCCAAAAATATATGATAAACTAGGTTAACAAATATGACGCACTTCTTGACAACAAACATGTTATATGATAAGCTATTATTTGTCGAAAGAAGTCATATTAAGCATAATTGAGATTATCTAATATCTTAATATTAATATATAGTAAGGGGTTTGTAGTATACTATTAAAACGAAAAAAGTGTTGACAAACCAAAAAGCAATTGATATAGTACTAAGAGTCGCTTACAGAATCAACGAATTCGACAAAGTAAAAACTTTTTCAAAAAAAGTATTGACAAAGAAATTGTTATTTGATATAGTGTTAAGAGTCGCCGGTAACGGCACAAAACAATTTGGTCTTTGAAAATTGAACAGTACAAAGTTA
>NZ_WSFT01000035.1 GCF_016820655.1 Anaeromonas frigoriresistens | reverse complement strand
AAAATCCCCGTGTCGGTGGTTCGATTCCGCCTCTGGGCACCATAAAAAAAGACTTCCAATTTAATTGGAAGTCTTTTTTTGTGCAAATAAATATATATATATTACGTTATTGGTGGACTATTGAAGATGTCCAATGCTTAGTATATTATATAATAAAAAGAAAAATATATTTGTGATAACATTTGAATATGGATTATAAGGAGTTATTTAACCTGATATAAATATCATAAAAGATTAAGTCTTAATAATTGTGAAATAAGCATCTAATAAAATCAAAAAGTAAATCAAATAAATAAAGATATTATTAGTTTTAATATATACATATTTAAAAAATATACAATTGAATCAAATAATCAGACTAAATTTTATAGTTTTATAGATTAGGAGGAGTATAGTGGAGCAAATTAAAATTTTTGATATAATGACTAAATCTAAAAAGCCAAAATTAACAAGTGTTATTGATAAGTCTAATGGAGTGACTTGGTGTGCATATTGTGCTACACCAGTTAAATTTATAAAAGATAAAGAAAAAGGAGTAAAAGTTTGTAGCATATGTGGTATCTCACTAAATGACTATTGGAATAAAACAATTAATAGAATAAATATTTAAAAAATATATTCTTTTAGTTGTAATGTTCTATTAATATATACAAGCTTAAAAACCTCAATTATATAATATTTTTTTGAAAATTATGTTTCAGTATAATATTTAAATCAAAAATGCAGATACTATAAATAAATTATAAAAAGGAGGTTTAAAATGAAGTTTAAATATATATTGGTAGTATTTATTATGAGTTTTCTAATGATTTCTTGTAATGCACCGGAGGACACAGGGATGAATACGGATGAATCATCAATATTTGAAGTATCTGATGTACAGCATATTAAGATTACTTCCGATTCTTGTGATGTGAAAGCTGGAGTAGGAGACAATTTCAAAAAGATAGATAAGTTAAATAAGAATGAAATAGTTAATGTATTAAGGCAAGTTGATGATTGGTATGTAGTTCAGTTAGATAATAATGAAATAGGAGCTGTACAAGGATCTGATGCTAAACCTGTAGTAATTGAAGATGAAGGAAATGATAATGTACAACAACAACCTAAAGATGATGTTCCAGAGGGACAGAGACCTGAGTCGTCTGAAACACCTCAAAATCAGGATATACCACAAACTCCAGGAGAAGGTACAAATGATCAAGCTAATAATAATCAAGCACCTAAAAATCAAAATACCCAAGAAAATGATGGAAATATTGCAGCTCTTACAAACAGTGAGCAACAAATGCTTAATCTAGTGAACCAAGAAAGACAAAAAAACAATCTACCTAAATTAAAAGCTGATTTAGAAGTAACAAAAGTAGCAAGAGTTAAGTCACAGGATATGGTAGATAATAATTACTTTAGTCATTACTCGCCAAACTATGGAAGTCCATTTGAAATGATGAAAAGTTTCGGAATAGATTATTTACATGCTGGAGAAAATCTAGCAGGAAACTCTACTGTTCAAAAAGCTCACACTGCTTTAATGAATTCAAGTGGTCATAGAAAGAATATACTAAGTCCAGATTTTACTCATATAGGAATAGGAATAAAGCCAAGTGATAAATATGGATATATGTTTACACAAATGTTTATAAGTAAACCTAAATAGAAAAGATAAAAAATAAAAGATCACATGCTAAGTGATCTTTTATTTTTTATCTTTTTAAATAGATTCTGTTAAAAAACATGTGGTAATTAAATATCACTCTGATTTAAAAATAAGAGATAATAATAATTAAAAATTATTGCGGAGTCACATGTATGGTCTTAAATTTACATATATTTATAAAATTTTTAATCGTGTGAATGGCTATGAAGAAGAAATGATTTACCAAAGAGCTAAAAAATATATTTTTCCAAATATATCATTTAAGTCAAATAAATCTTAAAACAAAGCCTTTAAATAAAATAAATATGATAACATTATAGATGTAAGATAATTAGTTAAAAGGGGAATTAAAAAGATGGATATAAATAACTATATGATGAATTATACTGGTTATATATATAGTATAACCTTATCTATAATAAGTTTTATACTTATGGGGATTGACAAAAAGAGAGCCAAAAGAAATAAGTGGAGAATTGGAGAAAAACTATTGTTGGTAGTTGCTCTTATAGGAGGTAGTCCAGGAACTTTAATAGGTATGATAGTATTCAGACATAAAATTAGAAATAAAAATTTTTATATAGGTGTTCCTATTATCTATATACTCCATAAAGCTATTTTCATACTGCTATTAAATTGAAAGTCTTTTTTATTATGAGATAAGTGAATGTAGTAGTGTTATTTAATGTTTTGATTATATAAACATGGTAACAATTAACACTAAATAATTATTAACTTATCCAACTGAGTACTATATATTATTAAAAGTCGATAATAATGTGTCGCAAAAATAATAGAAATATTATTGACAAATGATAGTTAATTCGTTATAGTATTAAAAGTCGCATGAAGGATTAACAAATCCGACAAAACATAAAAAGTTTTTCAGAAAAAGATATTGACAAGTATCGAAAGATCTGATATAGTATTAAGAGTCGCCGGTAACGGCACAAAACAATTT
>NZ_WSFT01000011.1 GCF_016820655.1 Anaeromonas frigoriresistens | reverse complement strand
AAATTGTTTTGTGCCGTTACCGGCGACTCTTAATACTATATCAGATCTTTCGATACTTGTCAACATCTTTTTCTAAAAAAACTTTTTAAACTTTGTCGAATTTGTTAATCCTTCATGCGACTTTTAATAATATATCAAATATGATCATTTTTGTCAATAACTTTTTTAAAAAGTCTTATAGAATTATTAATTCTAAAGTAACTACTAGTACTTTATCTAAATTCTTATAATATGTCAAGCATACTTTAGTATTTATACAATATAATCTAAAGACTTTACTAAAGTAATAATTTTGTATCAATAGAATAATTTTTTTTAATATATCCATTGTACAAGTTCTTATTTCTATCCCCTTTCTTTTTTTTATTATAAATCAATAACCTTCAGATACATTAATCAAATAAATCTTATCTTACTTTATATTAAATCTCATAAAAAACTTATTTAAAAATATAATTATTAAGGGGTGATTAAATGAAGCATGTCACAATAGTAGAAAGTAGAGAAGATCAAGAATTATTAACACAAAAAATAGATTTATGGATTATTGAACATGAAGGTGATATATTAGAAATCATTGATATCGAATATAATAATATTGGTTCTATGTATATGGCTACTATTACTTATGACGAAAGAAATGATTAAAAAAGGAAATTATTAGATTTAGTAATAGACAAACGGGTATATATTTAATACAATATAAACATAATAAAA
The DNA here is from genome assembly GCF_016820655.1 of Anaeromonas frigoriresistens. Classification (GTDB taxonomy): domain Bacteria; phylum Bacillota; class Clostridia; order Tissierellales; family SIT17; genus Anaeromonas; species Anaeromonas frigoriresistens. The sequence goes on along the minus strand of NZ_WSFT01000011.1, from coordinate 4,666 downwards.
GGGAATGAAAGGAACGTGATATAATGACCCAAAAAATAGAGGTATTAAATAATACTAATAAAAATGATGAGCCAAATGATAACAATAATGATACTAACAATAGCAATAATAATTCCCTTAAATTTAATATTCCTATAAAAAATTTACTTTTTATATTTGGAACTATCATTCTATTACTATCATCTTTCTTTGTTTCTGCAATAATTGCCTCTAACAATTATGAAGAAATTTTTAGATTCATAAAAACGAATATTTTCTAAAACCCACATATGTGGGTTTTAATTTTATAGCCTTATAAATATTATTAATATGAAATGTAACCTAATAAAAAGCTTCTTAATGTATTCATATCATCTTAGAGAGCCATATAACTAAAGGATTCTACCCTTCCCTGCAAATAATATATTAAATCATATATAATTATAGTATTATTCTTTATAGGAATATCTAAAACTAATACTTATTTTCTGATTCTAACATATTTAGATTGTATAAGCTTACAACACTCCTGACTCCACATAATTGATAACACTATATGATAACTCTTCATTAACATGTTAAGTAGATCTTTCTCTTATCTACTTAATAAAATTGTTATTATCACTTAACTTTATATCAACTTTTGTCTTGACCTCATTAATAATATTCTCACTCATTCCAGCTAATATATTATCTTTTTTTGAATATCCTTATATCTTATTTATCTATCTCAATAGACTTAACTAAATTCTCATCTATTCTTATTACTTATATTCTTTGCTGTGTTATTTCCATTCTTTTCATATACATTATAGAGATAACTTCATGATTATATAGAGAATATTTAAGTTCATAATATATCACTTCCACGCCCCCAATCGTACGTTTTTATTAATTCTCTCAAAGCTCTTGGTCAGTATAAATCCAAGTATGAAATATAGTATGAAATTAATAAAAGCCTAATATGAAAAACTCTGGACTATTTATTTACTTTAGTTCTTATATTATCAAAACATCTTTTATTTGTTTAATGATAAATGGTTACATCAATTGCAGCTAGTTTTTTTCTAAGTAATTTTTTATCTTCGCTAGTTTTATCTAAAATCTCTACTATACTTAATTATTGATTATTATATTAAGTTATATAATATACTTATAAATTCAATACCAACTAAAACAAATACAACTGATATTAATCTTTCTATACTTGTGGATGGAAAAATATATCCAAATCCTATATGTATTGTTGTAACAAAACTCTGAAATTGATATTCCATTGTCTTTAATTTTATCAATACACACTTTATATTCTATCTTTTTAATAATAGTAAATTAAATTATTAGACTTTTTTTATTATAAAAAATAATTGTAGTCTAAGATAATATACATTTATAATCTCATCTTTCTTAAAAATGGGCACAAAAATAAAGGGTCGGCATCTCAGCTTTAACCCTCTATTTTAAAACGTTTATGTATGGTGCGCCCAGGAGGACTTGAACCCCCAACCTTCTGATTCGTAGTCAGACTAAGGATTGATTTATATCTATATTTGAAATGCTTTTTGTTAGTTATATGTTAGTTTCACGTATTTTTCTGGACCATTATTATTATTATTCTATAATATTACCCATTTAAAATTTTATTGCAAGTATAATATAATTTTTATTGTATGCTCATAGAAATTAAGCGCAAAAAAATCCCCCTATATAATAGTAGGAATTTTTTATACTATCAATTAACGTATAATAATGTAATCCTATTACCTCAACAACGTCTTGTATCTACAAACTTTCTCTTTAGTCTCTATTCCATAGCAATGCAATGGTTTAGTTTATTATTTATATAGTATGCTAGTTATTTAGACCTAATTTTCTTGTTAGAGTAATTATTTTTACTATTTTTATTTACAATATTACCATTTTAATGTAATATGATATTAACAATGCATTGTTAGTAATATATTACATTAATTAAAGGAGGAGTTATATTTGAAAAACTTTAAAAAGATAATAAAGTACGTAGGCTTGATTTGTCTTTTGATGATTGTTACCTCAGTTTCTGTATCTGCAGCAACTGGAAATGTTGCGTACTCCACTTATTATGATGGAGAACGTGCCGTAATATATTTTATTGGTGATAATCCTGGATTTTATCATGTAGGAGGTTCTTTATCTTGGAGAAATAACAATCCAGGGAATCTAAGGTGGGCATCTAGCCAGATTGGAAGTAATAATAATTTTGCAATTTTCAAAAGTTATTCTGATGGATATAATGCTATGAAGAATCTAGTATTCGGAACATACGGAAGTAAAACAATTGCTGAAATGATAGAAATATATGCTCCTAGTTCAGAAAATGATACTGAAAACTATATATCTTTTGTTGAGTCAAGAACAGGTATGGACAGAAATACTGTTTTAAATTCAATGAATTCAACACAACAAAATAGTTTGTTAGACGTAATGATTACTCATGAAGGTTATTTCCCAGGTACGATAGTATATACTGATATTATGCTAGACTAACATATGAAAACTATAGTTTATTTAAAAGTCCTAATACTTAATAAGTATTAGGACTTTTAAATAAACTATAATATTTTGAGCCTTAATTGGCACTTCTTCTGTCTATTTTATTAATATTTTCTCCTGGAGATGATTAAGGAACTGCTTTTTATTAGCTGTAATTTCTTTATAGGTTTGTTCATCTATTACTTTATTATCTAATGATCTATCAGCTAATTCTAGAAACATATTTGTTATTTCTTCAAGCTCTTTTATATATTCCAATTCTTATCCCTCCTAGGAGATTATTCTACATTATTTTAAAAAATCCTTCTTTTATGTAAAATATAAGCAATATTACAATTATATATACCTTATATAATAAATATTGATAATTAAGGAGATTTAGATTATAATTGAAAAAGTGAGCCAAAATATATTTAAAGAAAGTTTGATAGTTATGAATAATTTAGAGAATCTTAAAAAAAGAATAACATTCCTACGAGAAGAGATGCATGAATTAATAAATTCAGAAGACTTTCTTACTGCTAATAATGTAGTAAGTATTAGTCAAGAACTTGATAAAGCTTTAGATGAATATTATAAAATTAAAAATAATCATTAATCAATAATTAAACCAGGATAATTGTCCTGGTTTAATTATTGATTAATTTTAATGCCATTTCTCCTCTTTCCGTTACTACAATAGATCTTCCATAAGCTTCTATCTTATTAATACACCCTTTGTCTTCCATTTTTTTAATATACGTATGAACTGTACTAGTAGATTTTTTAGATATGTACTAGAAGTTTAAATTTTTTTACCCACGTAACCGAACATACATTCTTATTAGTGTATAATGGTAATTAGAAAACCTATAAAGGAGGAATCTATAATGCGTAATCCCAGCGGATATGGTAGCGTATATAAGCTATCAGGAAAAAGAAGAAATCCATGGATAGTAAGAAAAACTACTGGATGGACTGATGAAGGTAAGCAAGAATATTATACTGTTGGCTACTACCTTACTAGAGCCAAATCACTTCAAGCACTTGCAGATTATAATAAGAACCCTATAGCCTCTCGAGGTGATGTGACCTTTAGAGAAATATATGAAGAATGGTCCACGAGTAAATATGAGAAGATATCTAAGAAAACTATACAAAGTTATGAAGTAGCCTGGAATCATCTATCTATTCTAAAAGATGAGAAAATAAAAGATATTAAAACATCTCAACTTCAAGAAATAATAAGTAGAACTAAATTATCAAAGAGTTCATTATCAAAAATAAGATTGTTGGCCAAGATGCTTTTTGATTATGCTATGCAGGATGATATAGTCAAAAAGAATTATGCTGAATATGTGGAATTACCATCACAAAAGAAACAGGAAAAAGAAATATTTAATGATGTAGAAATAAAAATAATAGAAGAAAAGTCTAATAGTATCCCTTGGTTAGATACAGTACTAATATTAATCTATACTGGTATGAGAGTAGCTGAATTATTATCTATAACTAAATTTAATGTTGATATTGAAAACATGATTATAATAGGTGGTATAAAAACAGATGCAGGTAGAGATAGGATTATTCCAGTACATCCTAAGATACAAAAGATAATAAAAAAGTACTATAACACCAAAGGATCATACTTATTTAATAAAGATGGAGAAAAACTTAGAGTAGATTATTATAGAAAGTATTTATACTATAGAGCATTAGAAAAAGCTCAGATACGAAAATTAACCTCTCACAGCTGTCGACATACCTTTGCTGCTAGTCTTAGATGTAGATACGCTCTCTATACAGAAAATAATAGGCCATGCAGACTATTCTACTACTGCAAATATATATACACATTTAGATATAAAAGAATTAAAGAAAGCTATAGAGAAAATATAGGTTGATTTTTGTTAGTTGTTTGTTAGTTGTAAGATATAATTTAGACGATTTTGGACTGATTTCATAGAAAAAACAAAAACCCGCAAAGTAGGCTCTAGACATCTACTTTACGGGTTTTCTCTCGTTTATGTATGGTGCGCCCAGGAGGACTTGAACCCCCAACCTTCTGATTCGTAGTCAGACACTCTATCCAGTTGAGCTATAGGCGCAAATTTGGAGGCGGCACCCAGATTCGAACTGGGGGTAAAGGATTTGCAGTCCTCTGCCTTACCACTTG
>NZ_WSFT01000042.1 GCF_016820655.1 Anaeromonas frigoriresistens | reverse complement strand
TGGAATCACTTCTGCTACTTCTAATCCTCGTGTTTCTAATGGTGGAATCACTTCTGCTACTTCAATACGGTGTGTTAAGTTAACTAAAAACCCAATAGACAAAAATAACACCAATACTACTAAGAAACCTTTTTTAGTAAACACTTTAATTTTCCCCCTTATTTAATAACTTGTTGATTATATTCATACTATCTACTACTCTATTATTTTCTATATTAAATAATAAATAATTAAGTAATAGCCTAATATTTAAATCTACATTTATATGTTCTACCATTTCTTCAATATTACTAATTAAAGTACTAATATCTTCAGTGCTATTAGTTTCTCTATAGAAATTAATAAAGTCTAACAATAAATTGTTTATTCCCTCTTTTTCTTTTTTAGGATCAAAATTATTTAATGCTCTCTCATAGTAATGCTTAGTTTTCTCTTCATCTTTTAAATATTTATATCTTTCTGCTAAATCTTGATATATTCGAGTTTTATAAAAGCTATCTTCTGCAATTTCATCTAATAATTCTTCCGATTTTAATATATATTCTCGTACCTTTTCTTTATTATCCATAATTTCATACGTCTCAGCAATATTCATTGTAGCAGCACATTTTTCACCTACAGATTGAATTTCCTCGGTCATGTTATACATTTTTTGATAAACTTCTATAGCTTTTAAATACTCTTTTTTATTTTTATAACAATTTCCTTCTACTATTATTAACCTTTTAAGTCTAACTTTCTCATCTTCGTCTAACTTGTTTTTTGATGTTAGTAGTACTCTACACTTTTCCAAATCCACTAATGCTTTATCATAATTTTTCATTCTATTAAATATTACAGATCTATTATAATATACTTTACTCCCGTATTTTTCCACTGTATCCTCATAAGATAGGGCTAAATTAGTAAGGTTTATTGATTCTTCGTATCTTTTTGTGTGCATACATGCAAAAGACAACTTTAATATAAGTTTGTTAATATCTTTATTGTAAGGTTTTAAAAAGTAATTCTCCAATGCCTTTGTTAGGTAAATATACATCTTCTCAAAATCATTTCTTTTTTCATATATATCCCCTAACATCTCATAGGCTTTTGATTTTTTATCTGGTAGATTCCAGTTTTGTAAGAAGAACTCCATATCTTCAAGTAGTTTTTTATCTATCTCTTTTTCTGGATCTTCTAGATATATTTTAAGTTTTGAAATATATTCATCTGCTAAGCTTTTTGCCTTTAAACGAACAGGATTCATTAAATCCTCTGGAAAGACAACTATATCCATATTTCTTTCATCTGAAATTTTGTTTATATTTTCTGATATTAACCTAGCTACTCCTTCATGTAGTGGTGTTTTATCATGTTCAATAAGACTTATTAAATTTCTAGTGATCTCTCCACCAGTAATCTCATATTGCTTTAATCCTAATTTCTTTCTTAAAACTTTTAAATTTTGACCTCTAGTAATATACTCTTCCATATTTCCCACCTTTTCCTTTAATACTTAATTAAATTTTAACATATTTTTCTAATGTAGTAAATGGATTTACAGATTAAAATTCTAATTTTTCTAAAAATTTATTTTTTTGTTTTTTGTTTTATTTTTTTTACAACGGGTATACTATTAATAACCCCATGCAAAGCCCCTTTAATGGTAGAAAGAGAGTAGGAACTCCCCCATAGACCTACTCTCTTTTTCTATTCTAAATTTAATTTTGGAGGTACATATGATAAATAGATGGATACTTAAACTTAAATCTAAAATATGGTTTATACCGGTATTATATGGAATCATAGCTTTTATATTCTCTCTACTTATTATTTTAATAGATACTTTTCCTTCTGAACTAATACAAATCTATATACCAGATATATTATTAACTGATTTTGATTTGGCTAAAACTATACTTTCTGCCTTAGCTGCAGCTACTATAACTATGATGACCGTTTCATTTTCTACAATAATGGTAGTATTAAGTACATATTCATCCCAATATTCTCCTCGAACTCTACAGGATTTTCTGAATAAAAAAGCTACTTTAAGAATTCTTGGAATTTTTATTGGAACTTTCATTTATCTTATTATTAGTCTTCTATTCCTTAATGAAAATAAAGAAAATGGTTTAGTGCTTTCTGGATTAATGGGGGTTATTATCTCCATATTTTCTGTAGCATCTTTTATTCTTTTTATTCATCATGTAGCTACTTATATGCAAGTGAATAAATTAATATATAATATATCTCAAGAATCAATTGCTTTAATTAAAAAATTAGATGCAGAAGTAATTAATGATGAAAGTATTAGATATGAAAAATTACATAAAATGAATGATGGAAATATAAAAATACAAGTATTAGCTCCAACTACAGGATATATCCAATTAATTGACTCTCAATCCTTAGTAAGAATAGCCAATGAATTGAATATATCTATAAAAATGGAGAAGAAAATTGGAGAATTCATTTTAAAAGGAAGTCATATCCTTACAGTTTATACTAATAAAGCTATGGAAGATACTGACTCCATAATTAATCAAGTCACTATAGGAAGACATCAGTCCATGGTTCAAGATATAGAGTTTGGTATCCAAAAACTAGTTGAAGTGGCTTTAAGAGCCATATCCCCTGGTATAAATGATCCAAATACTACTGTTCATTGTATAAAAAGACTTAGCCTTATTTTATCTCATATTTCCCTATCATACATTGATACAACATATTATCATGATAAGGATGATATATTAAGATTGACTATGAAATATTCAGATTTTGATGAGTTATTATACCTTTCATTTTATCAAATAAGATATTATGGAGATGGGGATGCATCTATTCTTAGTGCATTAATAGAAGGCTTATGTTTACTAGTTGAAAGTAATATTAAAATAGATAAAAAAATATGGAGATTTGCGAAATATCTAGTAAGAGGTTTTAATAAGACAGAGTTAGAAAATTTAGATAAACAATATATAAATAACAAGATTGAAAAATTAGCTAGACTAACTGGGGAAGATGAGAATGATTTGTTGTTTAATTAAGAATATTCTACCATATTAGATTTGTGTTAATTCTATTGTATTATAATATCTTTTCCTTTATTATAGTATGAGTGAATTAATTTAGGAGGTGGATAAGGTGGCTAAGATGTTACTTAAGGTTGAGTGGTTAAAGAGTTCTATTATAATATTGATCGGAACATTTATAATGGCAGTGGGTATAAATGCTTTTATTATTCCTCATAATCTTTTAGCAGGAGGAGTATCAGGACTTGCAATCATACTTCAATACCTAACAAAATTACCAACAGGGATTTTTGTATTATTATTAAATATACCTATATTTATATTTGGTATTAAAGAGATAGATAGGAGATTTGCTTTTGTAAGTATAGTAGGAATGGTTTCATTATCATTTTTTCTTGTTCTTACTGGAGCTCTCAGTGAAAGAATTTGGATTAAAGATATTTTAGCTTCTTCTATCTACGGCGGTATTTTTTTGGGCTTTGCTTCAGGACTTATATTCAGAGTCAGAGCTTCTACTGGAGGTACGGATATAGTATCGGTTATTATTAAGAAAAGATTCGAGATTGGTATATCTACTATTTTATTCGTTATGAATGTAATCATAGTATTGATAGGTGCTACTATAAATGATTATACATTAGCAATATATACCTTGATAAGTATGTTTATTTCTACTGTGGTAATGAATAAGATAATGATTGGTTTAGATACCAAAAAACTTGTACTAATTGTGACTGATCACTCTGAAGAGCTTTCCTCAGCATTAATGGAAAAAGTTCAAAGAGGTATCACTTTCTTAGAAGGTGAAGGAGGATATTCCCGTAGAAAACAAAAGGTAATATATTGTGTTATTTCTACTAGACAATTAGCAGTAGTTAAAAACGTAGTATCAGATATTGATCCAGATGCATTTATGACAGTTATGGATACGGCAGAGATACACGGTAGTGGATTTAATAAACCAGTATTTTAGGAAGGGTAATTGAATTACCCTTCCTTTTTATTTTTATAATTTTCTACTTCCTGGCTTAACTGCTTCTTTACCCTCTTTACACATAGGACAATTTTCATTATCATAGGTATCTATTTGAAGACTTATGGCACTATATAAAGGTATATCTAATTCTGATTTTCCTCCAGTTCTGTCAACTATAGAGGCTACCCCTATTACAATTCCTCCAAGACTTTCTATTACTTTCTTAGTTTCCATAGTAGATTTTCCCGTGGTTACCACATCCTCGGTGATAAGTACTCGTTGTCCCTTTTCTATTTGAAAACCTCTCCTTAAAGTCATTTCATTATCTTTTCTTTCTGTAAATATAGCTTGTTTTTCTAATTGCCTTCCCATTTCATAGGCTACAATTATTCCTCCCATGGCAGGACCAACTAATATATCTATATCTAAACTCTTTACTTTATCTACTACAGGATTTAATACTTGTTCTGCGTATTGAGGATGACTTAATACTTTAGCACATTGCACATACTCCTTACTATGCTTTCCAGATGATAAAAGAAAGTGTCCCTCTAATAAAGCTTCTGTGTCTTTTAATATATCAATAATACTTTTCATTATCTATTCCTCCTTATATTATTCCTATAATTTCTTCTAAAGATTTAATATTCTCTCTATCCATAAAATTTTCTATTCCTTTAACTATTTCTAGGGATACTTTTGGATTTATAAAATTAGCTGTACCTACTTGAATACATGTAGAACCTGCCATCATAAACTCTATGGCATCTTTCCAATTCATTATTCCTCCCATTCCCATGATAGGAATCGATACTTGTTTGTAGACTTCATTCACCATTCGTAGAGCCATAGGTTTTATAGCTGGTCCTGATAATCCTGCATATACATTATCAAATACTGGTCTTCTTTTATCTATGTCTATTGCTAACCCTTTAAAGGTATTTACTAAAGATATGCCATCTGCTCCCTCTTCTTCACAAGCCTTTGCAATAGCTACTATATCCTCTGCATTAGGAGATAGTTTTATAATCAATGGTAGGTTGGTCACCTTTCTGATTTCTCTTACTATATTCCTAGCAGTATCAGTCTTTATTCCGAAGGCCATACCACCTTCTTTTACATTTGGACAGGATATATTCAGTTCAATCATATCTACTTTTTCTTTTGATATTCTCTCAACTGCCTCTATATATTCATCTAAGGTAGAGCCTCCTATATTTGCAATTATATTTGTATTTAGATCTTGCAAAAATGGCACCTCTTTATTTATAAAGTCCTCTACTCCTGGATTTTCTAATCCTACACTATTCATCATTCCAGAAGGAGTTTCCCATACCCTCATGCCCTTATTCCCTTTTCTTTTATTTAATGTAAGTCCTTTAGTTGATATTCCTCCTAAAGAGCTTATATCAAAAATTTCATTATATTCTCTTCCAAATCCAAAGGTTCCTGAGGCCGTTATAACTGGGTTTTTAAATTCTACTGATCCGAAATTTACCTTGGTATTACTCATAGAAAATCTCCTCCCCTAAATATACTGGACCATCCTTACATACTCTAGTCATTCCATTTTTACTCTCACAACTACATACAAGACAAGCTCCTATTCCACAAGCCATATGTTTCTCCATAGATACATATATCTTTGTGTGATTATCCTCTTTCATCTCTACTATCCTTTTTATCATTGGTTCTGGGCCACAGGTGAGAATATAATCATACTTACTTATATCTAATTGGTCAGTAATGTTAGATCCTATGCTAATATAGGACTCATCAGCATATTGTTTATATTTATCTACTAATAGAGCTTCATCTCTAAATCCCATATATATATCTAAAATATCAACTGTTTTATGGAGTTTCTTAGCTGTATATAACAGAGGAGCTATTCCCATTCCACCTCCTACCAAGGCTACTCTACCTTCTGCTTTAGGGAACCCATTACCATAGGGCCCATGGAGAGTAATATTATCATCCTTTTGCAATTTACTAAGCCTTAAAGTTCCTTCCCCTAAGACCTTATATATAAAACTTATGCTTCCATCATTTATTTCATGGATACTTAGAGGTCTCGATAATAATGGATAATCTTCCCAACCTCTTATCATATAAAACTGTCCCATTTCTCCAGGAAAATCTCCTTCTATAGTGATAAGGAACATATCTTCAGATAATTTTTCATTGCATATTATCTTTGCCAATTTTCAATGTCCTCCTTCATATTTAGGGTATTTTGTCTTATGAAATTTACAAAGCTTTTATCTTCTGTTTTTCCCTTATGAGCTGTAATAATTCCTCTTGAGGAATTTATTACTCCACAGATGCCATCCTTGAATATTTCTTTTATATCCTCTCCCTTACCCCCTTGAGCACCATACCCAGGGATTAAAAAAAAGGTATTAGGGTTATTATTCTTAATTTGTAAGAACTCTTCAGGGTAAGTTAATCCTACCACTCCCCCTAAGGAACTAAATCCTTCTTTTCCTATAAAGCTTTTACCCCATTTATTTGCTTTCTCTGCCACCTTCATAAACACTGGTTTATCTTCTATCAAAAGTTCTTGAAAATCTTCTGAGCCTTTATTAGATGTTCTTATAAGCATGAATATTCCTTTTTCTTCATTATCCATATATTCAAAGTAAGGACTTACTGAATCTATTCCCATATAAGGATTTATTGTTATAAAATCCGCCTCAAAATCCCCTTGAAAATGGGCTTTACCGTAGGCTTCGGCCGTAGAAGATATATCTCCCCTTTTAATATCAGCTATAGAAATTTTTCCTTTTTCCTTTATATACTTTAATGTTCTTGAATAAGCTTTTAATCCTTCTAATCCCAAGCTTTCATAAAAAGCAATTTGTACCTTATAGCAGGCTACTAAATCAAAGGTATTATCTATTATTTGTTTATTAAATTCAAATATTTTCTCTTCTATACTTTTATCCGATTCTAATAGATATTTGGGTAAATACTCTAACTTAGTGTCTAATCCCACACATATAGGACTTTTCTCTACTGCTTCTCTATATAAACGATCTATAATCACTATAATCACACTCCCTTTTTAAATTGGCATGTTGTCACTCTGAGCTTGTCGAAGAGTCTTAAAGACAAGATCCTTCACTACGTTCAGGATGACATACCATGTTGTCCCTGTGAACCTGTCGAAGAGTCTTTGGCTCTTGCTCCCTTGAGGATGACTGACTAATCCTTATACACTATCTCTCCATCTCTTATGGTCATCATCACTTTGCCCCATACTCTCCTGCCATTGAAGGGTGTATTTTTTCCCTTAGATATAAAAGTAGATGAATCAACTGAGTAGCTTTGATTTAAATCTACTAATACTAAATCCGCTCTTTTACCTTCTTCTACTAGCGCTTCTTCTAATTCTAATATTCTAGAAGGATTGTAAGACATCATCTCACTCAATTTGTTTAGTGAAATATTATTTTCCTTGAATACTGTATAGACTTTAGAAAATGCTACCTCTATCCCTGATATTCCAGGGGAGCCCTTTAGTTTATCCTCTTCACTATGGGGAGCATGATCTGTGGCAATTATATCAATATATCCTTCCTTTATCCCTTTTATCATTGCATTCACATCTTCTTTTTTGCCAAAGGAAGGATTCACTCTATATTTATCATTCCAATGAAATAGATGATGGGGTGTTACTTCACAAGTGAAATTTATCCCCTTATCCTTATATTTTTTTATTAAATTTAAACTTTTCTTTAGACTTATATGACATATATGGAGATTTCCTTCTGTATTCTCTAGTAATTCTAAGTCCCTTTTAATCACCTCTGCCTCTGGCTCACAATGGGTTAAGATAGTAAAGTACATCTCTTTAGAAAGCTTTAGTACTTCTTCAAATAACTCTTCATTATCAACATTTACACCATCATCAGAAAATAATTTAGTGTATTTTAGCATCTCTTCTAAGTCTATTAATTCTTTTCCTTGTAGCCCTTTAGTTATTGAAGAAATCTGAGTGAGATTACAATGGTTGTTCTTCTTATGTTTATTAAGAATATATTCCATGGTTTTTTTGTTGTCACAGACTGGATTAGTATTTGCCATGGCACAAATATGTGTAAATCCACCCTTTAAGGCAGCCCTTTGCCCTGTATATAGATCTTCTTTATACAAATATCCTGGATCTCTTAAATGGACATGTAAATCAATGAATGAAGGCATAAGAGTTAATCCCTTGCCATTAATTACACTTTTATCCCCAGCATCTATGTGATTAGATATCTTTTTTATAATCCCATCTTTTATCCACAGGTCTCCTTTAAGGGTTTTTCTTTTATCCACAATTTTAATGTTTTTTATTATATAATCCACAATATCACCTCTATAGGGATGTTTTAGTGTCACAATACTCACATTTATATTCTTTCTTTTCTTTATCCACAAGAATAAACTCTATATCTTGAATATCCTCTACTGTTGTTACACATCTAGGATTTTTACAATTTAATATTCCATTAACTCTTTTAGGTAAAGAAAGCTTAATTTTTTCTTTTATATCTTCTCCCTCTACTATATTTACAGTTATCCCCGGATCCATTATCCCAAGAATATTCAAATCTAAATCTATTTTATTCTCTATTTTAATAAGGTCTTTTCTTTCTAATTTCTTGGAGGGAACATTTCTTATAAGAGCTACTCTATAGTCTACCTTATGAAGTCCTAGCTCTTTGAAAATCTTATATCCACAATTAGCCTTGATATGATCAATTACTATACCTTTATTAATACTGTCTATTTTAAGCATTCTTATCTACCCCCAATAATTTCATTATTAAAGCCATCCTAACAAACATCCCAAATTTGGCTTGCTGAAAATATACAGCTCTAGGATCTTCATCTACCTCTACTGATATTTCATTTACCCTTGGTAGGGGATGCATTATTATAAGATCCTCTTTTGCTGCACTTAATTTATCATTAGTTAAGATATAGCTATCCTTTAGTCTTAGATAATCTTCTTCATTAAAGAACCTTTCTTTTTGTACTCTGGTCATATAAAGTATATCTAGCTTATCTATGACTTCATCTAGACTGGCAGTTTCATAGTATTGATTTTCTTCTAATTCATCTTTAATATAATCGGGAATCTGTAGCTCTTCAGGTGAGATAAATACAAAATTGATATTTAGATATCTTTTCATTGCTTTTACTAGAGAATGGACTGTTCTTCCGAATTTGAGGTCTCCGCATAGTCCAATAGTATGATTTGATAAGTCTTTTTTAAGAATTTTTATAGTTAGTAAATCTGTAAGAGTTTGGGTAGGATGTTGATGACCTCCATCCCCAGCATTTATAACAGGGATATATGATTTCTTTGATGCAAGTAATGGTGCCCCCTCTTTAGGGTGTCTCATTACGGCTATATCAGCATAGCAACCGACGGTTTTAATAGTATCTCCTATACTTTCTCCCTTTGATACTGAAGAAGAATTAGCTTCAGAAAACCCTATCACTTGCCCTCCTAGCCTCAGCATAGCAGCTTCAAAACTAAACCTAGTTCTTGTAGATGGTTCATAGAATAGAGATGCTAATAATTTACCTTTGCATACATCTAAATAGGCTTGTTGATCTTTAATAATTTCTTCTGATAGAGAAAATATTTGGTCTAGTTCCTCTAATGAAAAATCCCTTGGTTCAATAAGATGTCGTCCTTTTAACATTTATATTCCTCCTTTTTAGCCTCTCTGGACTATTTTAAAGGTGTTAGGTATCTAGGCATAAAAAAACCTTCTTAAAGAAATCTTTAAGAAGGTAAATAAGCATAGTAATTCCGCAAAATTATACACTCATCCTTATACGTCTACCTTCCTGACCTCTCTGGATCAGTTTAAAGATACCTTTACACTTGAACTAAGTTTACTATTATTTTTCTACTTTGTCAATGGGTTTATATTGTTAATATATTTGTCTTTGATATAATATACTTGGTAGTAATATCTAATCCATTGGAGGATGAATATGTTTAAAACAAAAAAAATATATGCAGTACTTATGCTAATTATCTTAATATTTCTATCAGGATGTGATGATACTGATACATCTCAAGGCGTTATCAAAAGAGGATTTTTTGAAGAATTAAATACAATAGTCATTTATAAGGACGTATATTATAAAGAAGTTAAAGATAGTGATATAGAAGGGTTTATATCTAAATTAAAATCTCTAGAAGGGGAAAGTCTAGATACTTCTTCCCTTACACAGGATGATTTCCAAGGTACAGCCTATAAGATAGAATCTAAATATAATAATGATAAAGACCTTAAATCAATTTCTTTTATAGGTGACAAAATGCTCTATGAAGATAAATGGTATAAGCTGGACACTAGTATAGAAAGTCTATATGAAAGTATAGAATCTAAGGAAAACATGGATAAGAACAGAAAAAAATCAAAATTAATAAAAGAAAATAGAAAAGAATTACCTATAAAAGATGCTTTATTAGGTCTATGGAAATATGATGATGACAATACAGGAATAGAATTTACTAATAATGAGCTAATACATTTTATCAAAAAGGAAGGTAAACTAGAAGAAAGCAGAAGATTTAATTACAGGATAGATAATTCTACTGACAATCAAGTCTATATAACAGCTTATTCTAAAAATGGACTGTTTAGTAAAAACAAAAAATTATTTAATATAATTCTTCTATTTGATGATATGAAAAATAATATAATAATGAAAAAAGAAATGGTAGGTAGTTCTATGACCTATAGGAATAATCTGATTTATATCCATGAAGAGGGGTTTGAACTAGGGAATTTCGATTCATTCTTTTTTATAGAGAATAGAGATTATTTTAATAAATAAGTATAGTATTTTCTATATAAGGTCCCTATCTGGTTTAGATAGGGACTTTTAGATTAATATCTTTAATTTTTATATTTCTCCAGTATAACTTCATATAGATTCTTACCATCTATGTTTTGCTCATATAATAACTCCCCTAAAGTATAATAACCTAACTGCTTAATAGCTATAATAGTAGAAAACACCTTTGCTTCAAAGGTATAAACATCTATAGTATCTTTATCTCCTACATATCCTTTGCTATCACTTTCAACATAGTATATTCTATATCCTTCAACTTTTCATATAAATCACCTTTTATATGGTAATATATTCTAATTAACTATATTGTATCATAATATTTATATGACCATATTTCTTTAACTCATGAAATTATAATTTTCAATTCAAATGGACAAACGACATTCTTAGAGGTATAACTAACATAAAATGTCGTTCATACTGTTTTGATTGTCCTTTGTCTATGTTAGATTAATATTTCCCTCTATGAAAAGAAATGAATATCCTGAAACTTTTTTCATTTCTAAATTATATACTTTATCCTCATATATTATATGAAAAATTATAGCAGTCATATAAATGTCATTTAATAGTATAAATAAACTATTTACACTACCAATAAATAAGAAATACTATATTAAAGCCAAGACTTAATTTATATAAGGGCTTATTATTAGCAAAAATTCCTATGCCACAAATAATAGATACTAACCCAATAGATACATTCAAGAGCGGCTGACCTTAAAGAATATTTTCCTAACTCTATTAATTCAATATATTTCTTTTTATCATCTAAGTTATACTTCATAAAAAAATACACCTCCAAAAATTAGATTTTTTGTCTAACTTTTGGGGTGCACTTTAGTTTCTAGTCCGCCTTTTTTATATGATTAAATTTATTTTATTGTTTTAGTAGGTTGCAGTTAAATTATATGGAGTTGATGTACTGTGAGCTCCATTATATCCTACTATTTTAATATAGTATGTTCCTGAACCACTATAGTAAGATATGGATTCACTGCTAGTCCCACCATTATACGAATAATCTAATTGATTTCCATCTGAGTTATATAGATACAGATCATAGTCTCCTGGCAAGTTATTTAAAGTAATGTTTAAATTCCCTGTGTTTGACTTGTTTATGAAAAACCAGTCTACGTCTGATGTTGTTGAAATATATGATTGGTAAGTTGTTCCATTATCTAAAGAACCTTTAGCTTCATTCATCGTGTCGTTTGGTTCATAAGTATCATCGGAACCTCCACCAGATGTTCCGATACCTACCAAATCAAAACCATTTTTTATTGCTTGTAGTTCTGATCCTGATCCATATAAGTCAATAGCACTTTGTTCTAGTGCTACTCTTGCATCTTCAAAATCTGAAGTTGATGTTAAGTATTGTGTAAGAGCTTTATAATATATATCTCCACTTTTTTCAAATCCTATATCTGATGCTACATGATAGAAGGCTTTATTAGGTATACCACTGTTAGTATGAACTCCACCCCAGTCACCATCTTTAGTATCTGGTGAGTGATAATAATCATCCATATGAGCTGGTTGATTATATTGTTCTGGATTTGACATACTTCTTAAAGCATCTCCATAAATTCCTGGAGTATATACATCTTCTCCTAATAACCAATCATTTGTATCTCCCTCAACTATTATAGCAAATACATCTGAGAATGATTCATTTAATGCACCTGATTGATTGTGATACGCCAAGTCTGCACTATAGGTAGTAACAGCATGTGTAATCTCGTGAGCAACTATATCTAATGCTCCACTCAATTCGATAAATGTTCTTCCGTCTCCATCTCCATATACCATCTGTGACCCATTCCAGAAAGCGTTATTATAGTTTGATTGATAATGTACTGTTGAAGCTATAGTAGCCCCATTGCCATCAAAACTATTTCTATTATGATTATTATAGAAATAGTCATAAGTAAGTCCTGCATAGTAATGGGCATCTACACCGGCAGCTTGATCTGATGCATTGAAGTTATTGTTTGTATCAGTCATGTAATTTCCTGGTAAATAAGTTCCATTGTTAGATGTATAAGTTCTGATTTGGTTATTCATAGCTTTGGTAGTGTCATATAAGTAGTAATTACCATTTGATAAATAAGTGTTAAGGGATTTTGTTTGTCCATTAACCCCCACGCCTGAACCTATTGTAGGTTCATCATATCTCAATTCATTGTTTTTCTTAATAATTTTACCAGTCTTAGCATCTATATATATATGCCAGTAAGCTGGATAAGGATTTATAAAAGAGAGTTTAACGATGTATACAGGTTTCCATTGTTTTTTCACTGGATACAAATATAACTCAGCGATAGGCTCACTCGAATATCTATCTTCGTTTATACTTTCTTCAGTTAATTCTTTGGAATCTACGTATGGCTTAAGTTGAACATCAATTGCCTTTTCAGCAGCTTTTAAAGCATCATTTTTTGAAAGTTTAACGGAGTTCTTAAACTTTTTTGCTTCTATACTTGGTTCAACTTCACCATTTAATGCGTAAACACTTCCATTTTCGTCAACATGAACCATCATTTCAGCTCCATATACAGGAATAGTATCAACAATGTATTGAGTCCTGTAATGTTTCATACCAAGCTTATCAGTAACAGTATCTTTTACTTTAAATTCATTAGACTTTAGTTTGAATACATCTTTATTTGACTTCAAGAAAGCTTGGATGTCTTTAGTGTCATTCACAGAATTTTCTGATAATTTACCTCGAATAAAACTCGGAACGCCTTTTTGGTTGTCCCACTTTATGGATAACTTTTCTTGTTTCTTTTTGTTTTTCATTTCCCATTTTTCAATTATTTTCATCTGCTTTTCTTTATCTGTTTTTGGTATAGTACTAGCGAAACTTGATGAGAAAGAGCCTAGTACTAATATGATACTTAATAAAATTACAATTGTCTTTTTCACTTTCATTTCTCCCCTCGTATAATATGTTTAGAGTTACTTTTTTAGATGCTCTATTCATATTATTTTTTTAAAAATACAATTTTCATTCGAGATATCCTAGTGCTAAAATATACTTATAGAATAATTAGCGAAGGATGATTCTTTTCCCCCTATTTTCTTAAATCATTCTAGGTGAGATATAGTCACTTTATTATTACATCTACGGATTTATAGAGTGACAAATGTTTTTATATGATTTATTGATACTTTGTTTTAATATTTTTTATCTCACTTTAAAGTTCAATTTAAAAAAATTTCAGCTTTTGTAGAGTAAAAGAACTTTTGTAAAGTCAAATCATACTTTAATCACCTCCTATTAAATTTCACTTAGTACATTTAAATCACAGGTAAATTTAATTACTTTTTATTTGTTGAACATATCATATCATTGCTTGCCATTCGTTACAATAGTTTTTTTGAAAAATTTAATTGACATCATTATTACGTAAAAAATAAGCTTGATTGTATAATTAAGTTGAACTAATAGAAAACATCTATAATGATCTTTTGATTATAAATTTCAAATCTATGTTAAAATTAACAAAATATATGACTTTTGTCCCAATATACTATTCATATTCATTTAATTCTTTACTTTATATGTTCATTAATACTATTTCTTAATGGCATCTATAATTACCAATGTGCATATAACAACTATTGAACAGAGAAATGAGATTGCAGATACAACTATCCCAGACTCATAAGAACCCACACCAATTATACTTCCTATATTAATAGATAAAAAATTTACAATAATAAAAATAATAAAACCAATAATTACATATGCTATAAATTTCATCTTAACTAACACTCCTTAAAATTAGTTTTTATTACTAATTCTAGTCATAAAATAATTATACTTAAATATCAAATTACTATTACTTTAATCAATTTTAAAAAGTAAATTTTTTAAAATAAAATACTTAGGTATTTATATCATTAAAACCATAAATATAATTTTCTAATAACTTTAAATAGAATTTCATTACTTATTCAAATATCCAAGATAACAGCTATTACAAATAACTATCATCTTGGATATTTTATTATTACTCTTTTAAATACATTTACATATAAAAGTGTTGGAATACATTTTTTATCATGCATCCAACGCTTTTATAAAATTTAATTAGTAATAGCCTAAAATATTAATTTGAAGTATAATCCCATCCAACATTACTAACTCCAGTGGAGAAAGATAAACCTACATCTCCCTTAACTGAAACATAAGGATTGACACTAATTGAATTATATCCATATGCAGCATAAGCAGCTATATCGTATACTTTAGTATTAGATTTTAGTTTTATTATCATTGAACCACTATGTACATAATATGCTGGATATCCTTCATCTTTATACTTATAAAATTTCATTTGTCTTGCATAGAGTGAATCAGCCGGTACAGGGGTATGTGTATAGTATTTACTATTCCCATTTGAGTTTACATACCTAACAGTACCAGTATTAGATACTACTGTTAATGGTGATGACCATGTTACTGCAAAAATATCCATAAACCAATTGGATTGTATCCCTTGGCTATTGAAATCAGCAATTACATCAACTGTTGTACCTTGGTAACTAGAATTAATGTTTCTAAGACCAATGTTTACATCTACTGTTGTAGCTGCTGCAATCATCATTTCTTCGCTACCATCAAAATTTTTAATTGCATCAATTTGTTTGTCTGTGTATCCAACTGACTTTAATTCTTTTACTTTCCATTCCTTCAAAGAATAAATTTTGTCTTTATACTCTTTGATTAAATCTTCTTTTGATAATTTTTTTGACAACTCTTTCATTTCTTTTTCCATTTTTTTATTATCTCGATTTTTTGATACTTCTGTAGTATCAGGTATTTCATTATTATCTTCGATGTCAATTGTTCCTTTCTCAAAAGTCATATTTTTTAACATTTCATATTCATTAATACTATACGAATTCTTATGATTCTCTGGACCCTTTGTATTATCAACTTCTGCATATACTATAAGATTACCACTAAAAATACTTATAATTAAAGTTACAGCTAAAAATATACTTTTTAACCTTTTCATCTTTTTCCTCCTTTTATTTTTTTATATCAAATATAAAATTTACTCTTTAGTCGCCGGCTTACTAAATAAAAATTTATATTTTGATATCTTAATAATATATAACTCTTATATATATGGTGACTAGCTTGTCCATTAAATCATAACTAGTTTATGTATATTTTCCAATATTTTCTTTTGTTAGTATTGATTATATATTTATGTGAATATTTTGTCAATATAAAAATAAATATTTTTACTTAAATAGGCATTTTTACCCATATAAATATAATCCACCCCAAAGTCTCCTTCAAGATGGATTATTCCTTCCAAAATAAATCTAATATTCTATTCATATCATCGATTCTTCTTATCTTTACATTACTCCTCAAATGGGCTGGAAATATCTTTTTATAGCCACTGTAGGAGAATCTTTCGTCTATTAGGCATACTACCCCTTTATCTTTTTCTGTACGAATTACTCTTCCTGCTGCTTGTAGGACTTTGTTCATTCCTGGATACATATAGGAATATTCATAGCCTAAATTGTTCTTTTCATTGAAATAGTCCCTTATGATATTTCTCTCTAGACATACCATTGGTAGCCCTACTCCTACCACTATTGCTCCTGATAGTCTATCTCCTTTTAAGTCTATACCCTCTGAATATATTCCTCCCATTACTGCAAAGGTTACTAGGGTTTCTTCTGGATTTTCTTTAAAGGAATATAGGAAATCCTCTCGCTCTTCCTCGGACATACCTATCTCTTGTATCATTGTCCTTACCTCAGGATATTTATCTATAAATGTCTCATATACATCGTTCATATATTTATATGAAGGAAAGAATACCATATAGTTTCCCTTTTTATTCTTCACTGTAGAGTAGACTATATCTGCTATACTTTCATAGCTAAACTCTCTATTTCTATATTTAGTAGACACTCTATCTGCCACCATTAGCATTAGATTATCTTTATCAAAAGGGGATGTAAGAGACATAGTATTATCCTCTTTCTTTCCTCCTAATATATCCTTGTAATATTCTAGGGGACTTAATGTGGCAGAGAAAAATATTGATGCTTTTCCCTGTTCTAATGTCTTAGATAGTAAATAAGATGGATCTAAACAAAATAGCTTGATACTTACATTATTCCCATTAGTTTCTACATAGGTCACATAACGTTCATCATAATCCTCTGCTACTCTTAAAAATGCTAATACTTCAAAGTATAGTTCTAGTAATTCTTGATGCCCTTCTTCCTTTTGATGCTCTTGTAACCATTCATCAGCTTCCTTTACAAACTTCTTTAAAGGATAGTATATATCCTCTGGTTCTCCCTTTTGTATATGGTAGCCTTCATCATTACATTCCTTTTTGACTTTTAGCATGAAGGAATTAATCTTAGATAGTGCCTTAGCTATTCTGGGATCCTTCTCCTTAAACACTCTTCTTAAAGCTAAAAGTATATCCTTATGTAGTACCGCTGAAAACATCTCTCTAGATCTATCCACTAGGTTATGGGCTTCATCTATTAAAAATAGATATTTTTTTTCTGCATCTAAGAAAAATCTCTTTAATTGTGCCCTAGGATCAAATACATAATTATAGTCACATATTATGGCATCCGCCCAGAGGGATAAATCTAAGGAAAACTCAAAGGGACATACAGTATACTTCTTAGCATATTCTTCTATTACTTCCCTTGTAATCATATCCTCATTATTAAGCAATTCATACATTGAATCATTTACTCTATCAAAATGTCCCTTGGCATATTCACATTCTTCTGGATTACATGAGGATTCTTTACAAAAACAAATTTTATCCTTTGCAGTTAGTGTCACTGTTTTAAACCTAAGTCCAGTATCCTTTAATATTTTAAAGGTATCTTGGGCTACACTTCTAGTGATAGTCTTAGCTGTAAGATAAAATATCTTTTCTCCTTTATTCTCTCCTATAGCTTTCACGGAGGGAAATACTGTTGATATGGTCTTACCTATCCCAGTGGGGGCCTCTGCAAATATTTTTTTATTTTCATCTATTGTTCTATACACTCCTACGGCTAATCTCCTTTGCCCTTTTCTATAACTACCAAAGGGAAATTCTAATTCTTTTATGGAGATATCCCGAGTGTTCATCCATTTTCTCGTAAAGTTAGCCCATATATAGTATCTATCCATTAAATCATTAAAGAACTCTGTAAGCTCTTCTAACTTATAAGTCTTGATTAATCGTTTTATTTCCTCTGTATCTATTTGATAATAGGTGAGCTGAATATCTATTTCTGCTAAATCATTTTGAATACAATAAATATACCCATAACATTTTGCCTGAGCCCAGTGTAGAGGATTAAAATCCTCATCTATTTTCTCTAGAGGTCTAGTGGTAGATTTTATCTCATCTATTATTATATTGTCATCTTCTTCTATTATTCCATCGGCTCTTCCCTGTACCGTTACAGTTAAATCATCAAAATGAACATCAGTCTTTAATGTCACCTCTGGAGTATAGTTATCATCCATTTCTTTTTGTATCATACTATGTATTCTAGTACCTTCCACTGCTCTATTTCTTCCTACATAACCAGATACTATATCTCCTGATCGAAGAATAAATTCTACTAAATTTCTTATGGATATCTTTATATTATTCATATTAATCACCTTCCTCTATTTTAACATAAGAAGTATATTAATATTATCCATTGAAATATATTTTAAAGTGGTATATAATTATATATGAACAATTGCTCATATATTCATATAATATATTAAGGGGAGATTTTATGGCTAAGGAAATTGAAGTTTGTAACTGTAATGAAGTACATGAAAATATTATAAGTGAGGCAAAGACTAACCTTCCAAAGGATGAATGCTTATTTGATTTAGCAGATTTCTTTAAGGTTTTTGGAGACTCAACTAGAATTAAAATAATCTATGCTCTCTTACAATCAGAGATGTGTGTTTGTGATATAGCTGAACTATTAAACATGAGCCAATCAGCCATATCCCATCAATTAAGAACATTAAAAAATCATGGTGTAGTAAAATACAGAAGAGAAGGAAGAGTAGTTTACTACTCCTTAGATGATGATCATATATCTGAAATTTTAAATCAAGGATTTACTCATATTTGTCATAAAAAATAATTTAGCGAAAGGGGGACTAGCAGTGAGAAATAAAGCAGAATTAATATTAGAAGGATTAGACTGTGCTAGCTGTGCTGGTAAGATAGAAAATGAAATAATAAATCTAGATAAAGTAAAGATGGCTACACTTAATTTTGTAACTAAGACTTTAAAAGTAGAAACAGAGGATAATAGTATTACTGAAGTTATTTATAATATAAAGAAAATAGTAAATAAGCATGAACCCCATGTGGTAGTAGTAAATAAAAATGAAAATATAAAAAGAAAACTTATTTTAAAAGGGGTTGTATGTACTAACTGTGGTGCAAAAATAGAAAGAAAAATAAATGAACTAGAGTATGTAGATAGTGCTAATATCAACTTCTCTAATGGAAAACTTGAAATAGAGATTAATAATAAGAATAAAGTTAAAGAAGTGTTGGATGAATCTATTGCTATAGTAAACAAACTAGAACCTGGAGTAGAAGTCATAGTAGAAGAAGAGGGTACTAAGCCTGTAGATACACAGGTAAAAAATGATCATAGAATAATAGATACTATAGGTAAAAAGAAATTATGGAAATTATCAATAGGAATTCTTATATTTTTCATAGCAATAATTGGTGACTTTGCTTTCTCTATGGAATTAGGATTATTTATACTGAGTTATATACTTATAGGAGGGGATGTATTATTAAAATCCCTTAAAAACATATCCAGAGGACAAGTGTTTGATGAAAACTTCTTGATGTCGATTGCTACATTAGGTGCCTTTGCTATAAGGGAGTTTCCAGAGGCTGTAGCTGTTATGCTATTTTATGAAGTAGGAGAAATGTTCCAAGATATAGCGGTAAATAAATCTAGAAACTCAATAAAGTCCCTTATGGATATCCGTCCTGATTATGCAAACCTAGTAGTAGATAATGATAGTGAAAAGGTATCTCCAGAAGAAGTAAATATTGGGGATAGAATATTAGTTAAACCAGGAGAAAAGATTCCTCTAGATGGTATTGTATTGGAGGGAGAATCTATGGTAGATACTTCTGCTCTAACTGGAGAATCTGTTCCTAGGTCTGTTAAAAAGGATAAAGAAGTTTTAGCAGGATTTATAAATAAAAATGGTGTACTAATTATAGAAGTTACTAAGTCATTTGGTGAATCCACAGTGGCTAAAGTTCTAGATTTAGTTGAAAATGCCAGCAGTAAAAAGGCTCCCACAGAGCAATTTATAACTAAGTTCTCAAGATATTATACTCCTGTAGTAGTATTTTCTGCTTTAGCTCTAGCCATACTCCCTCCCCTATTATTGCCCGGGGCATCATTTACTGACTGGCTATATAGAGGATTAATATTCTTAGTTATATCTTGTCCTTGTGCTTTAGTTGTATCTATTCCTCTAGGATTTTTTGGAGGTATAGGATCAGCCTCAAGAAATGGAATATTGGTTAAGGGTGGAAATTATCTTGAAGCATTAAATGATGTAGATATAGCTGTGTTTGATAAAACAGGAACTCTGACTAAGGGTGTATTTAAAGTAACTGAAATTATCCCCGAGGAAAATCATACAGAGAAAGATATATTAGAGTATGCTGCATACGGTGAAGTTTTCTCCACTCACCCTATAGCTGAAGCTATACTATGGGCCTATGAAAAAGATATAGATAAAAATAAAATATCCAATTATAATGAAATATCCGGTCATGGTATAAGTGTGAAGTATGAAAATAAAGAAATTCTAATTGGAAATAAGAAGTTAATGGATAAATATAATTTATCAGTAAAAGAATCAGATACTATCGGTACAATTATTTATGTAGCGGTAGATCATAAGTATATGGGTCATATAATAATATCAGATGAGATTAAGGAAGATTCTAAAGACACATTAAAAGCTCTTAAATCATTAGGTATAAATAAGACAGTAATGCTAACCGGTGACAATAAATCTATTGGTGAAAGAATTGGAAATAAACTAGGATTAGATGAAGTATATGCAGATTTACTTCCCGATGGTAAGGTAGAAAAACTAGAAGCTTTAGATAGGCAAAAAAGAAATAAAGGTAAATTAGTATTTGTAGGAGATGGAATAAATGATGCTCCAGTATTAGCTAGAGCTGATATCGGTATTGCAATGGGTGGTTTAGGCTCAGATGCAGCGATAGAGGCTGCCGATGTGGTATTAATGACAGATGAACCAAAGAAATTAGTAGATGCTATAAAAATAGCTAAAAGAACTAGAAAAATAGTTTATCAAAATATTATCTTTGCATTAGGTATAAAAGTGTTTGTTTTAGCCTTAGGAGCTATAGGATTAGCTTCTATGTGGGCAGCAGTATTTGCTGATGTGGGCGTAGCATTACTGGCAGTACTGAATTCATTAAGAGTATTAAAAACTAAAATATAAAAAACTGGATAAATACCAAGATGCTTTATGTCACTCTGAGCTCGTCGAAGGATCTTATCTTTTAAGACTCTTCGACGAGCTCAGAGTGACACTTTCCAAAGCTTAGTCATGGGATACCCAGTTTTTTATTATGTCTATTATATTAATATTCCTGCTATAGTTGCTGTCATAAAGGCAGCTAATGATCCTCCAATAAGAGCTTTAATTCCTAGTCTAGCTACATCACTACGTCTTTCTGGAGCTAAACCTCCAATACCACCTATTTGGATACCGATAGAACTGAAGTTAGCAAATCCACATAAAGCATAAGTTAATATTGTAATAGTTCTCTCTGATAATGCTCCCTCATTTATTAATGTAGAAAGGTTCGCATAAGCGAAGAATTCATTTATGACTATTTTTTGTCCGAGTAAATTAGCTGCTTGTGTTATATCTCCCATAGGTACCCCCATTATAAATGCTAATGGTGCAAATAGTTTACCTAGTACCCATTCTAAGGATAGAAAATCTAATCCTATTAATGAACCTATACCACCTAATAAACTATTAAATAGAGCCGTAATAGCTATAAAGGCTAATAGCATAGCAGCAACATTTAATGCTAGACTTAGACCTTCTCCTGCTCCCCTTGCTGCTGCATCAATAACATTTGCATCTAATTCCTCTAATTCAACATCAACTTTTCCTTTAGTAACTGGTGTTTCTGTCTCTGGTACTATTATTTTAGCTATAATTAAACTGGCTGGGGCTGACATTATACTTGCAGCAATTAAGTGTCCTGCATCTACTCCCATAGATACATATCCTGCCATAACTCCACCAGCAACGGTAGCCATTCCTCCGGTCATAACAGTTAATAACTCAGATTTAGTCATTGTCTTTATATATGGCTTAACAACTAATGGAGCCTCTGTTTGACCTACAAATATATTAGCAGCAGCAGATAGTGATTCTGCTCCACTAGTTCCTAATAGCTTAAGCATTATTTTAGCTAATACTGATACTATTAATTGCATTACTCCTATATGGTAAAGTATTGTCATTAATGATGAGAAGAATATTATTGTAGGCAATACCTGCAACGCAAATATATACCCAAAGCTCTCAGTGTTCATTAAATCACCAAATAAAAATACTGTACCTTCCTTAGTAAAATCTAATACCTTAGTTATTAAATCACTGGCTATAATAAAAGCTTTTTGTCCTGGAGGAAACTTTAATATTAGTAATGCAAATACTAGCTGCATACTTATTCCTATAGCAACTAACCTCCAATTTATTTTCTTTTTGTTTTCAGAGATTAAAAAAGCAATGAAAAGTAAAACAATAATCCCTACAAAACTAATTATTTTTTCCATTTATATCTTCCCTTCTAATATAAGTATAAGATGATAACGTTTTTCTTGTATTTTTAGTTACTTTAAAGATTATAACAAAACATTATCCCCATATAAATGTTATTTATATGGGGATAATGTAATTTATTGGATTTTACACATATAAAAAAGAACCCTTTTATATTAGGGTTCCTCTAATTTCATTAATATATCATTTTTTATAAATCTAATTAAAATAAATCTAAAAATATTCTAATAACCTCTGCTCCACCAATCATAGTACCTACTACACTACCTATATTAGCTAATACAACTACTAGAAGAATATGGGTAATTTTATTTCTCCAAAAACCTTTTAAACTGTTTATATCGTCAGATAAATTCTCAAAATCCTGTACCCTAGGTTTTTTCATAAAAGTTTCTACTAATCCTACAAACCAACCAGCAGCCAATAATGGATTTAGTGAACTTATAGGAGCAACTAAAAATGCCGTAGCTATAGATAATGGATGAGCGAAAGCTATTACAGCTCCTAACGCTGACAGGGATCCATTCCAAAGTATCCATCCAACCATTTGATCTAGAGCCATTCCTCTATTGTTATAAAATGTAAAAAGTATTATAGCTATTATAATAGCTGGTATAACCCATTGAACTGACTTACCTACTTTAGATTTAGGAGGTATAGTTGATAGTTTCTTTATATCTTGTTCTTTATGTATTTCTTCTTTAATCCCCGATACATGTCCTGCTCCTAATACTGCAACTATTTTTTCACCCGGAGCGTTTTTAATTTTATGGGAAAGATATTTATCTCTCTCATCTATTAATGCATTCTTCAATTTAGGAAAAGAATCCTTTAATTCATTTAACATAGAAGAGAGAATATCCTCAGATTTTAATTTTTCCAATTCTTCTTCAGAAATTTCCTCATCAGTGAACATACTATAAACAAGCTCTGTCATTAATTTCATTTTTCCCCATAAGCCGATTCCTCTCCAGATCCTTTGGAAAGTAATTTGAATATCTCTATCTGCTAATACGATCTCCGCATCTATATCCTTAGCTGAATTTATTGCCTGAACCATCTCTTGTCCAGGATTTATACCAAATTGCTTTGCCATCCTCTTTTGGAATGATGACATCATCAGATTTACCAAAAGTAATGTAGCTTTCTTTTGTTTTATTACAGATATTATGTCCATATCCTTCCACTTTTGTCCTTCAGTAACAGATTTATATCTCTGAGCATCTAACTCTATACATACTGTATCTGGATTTTCTCTTTCTATTATCTCTTTTACTTGCTCTGCACTTCTTTTAGATACATGAGCTGTTCCAATAAGAATTATTTCTTTATCATCTATATTTAATCGCGTAATATTCTCTTCAGACATATAATACCTCTCTTTTTCTATTTCTTAAACTCATATATCTATTATATACTTATGAAATCTTTATAACAACTTTCAATATACTAAATATATTGATTATTCTCCTACTATAAATTTCAGTTTTTTCTTTTTGACTTCAATCTCTAAAGGTGTTTGTAAATATACCTCCCCATCTGTATCTGTGCTCATATTTTCTTCTGTTCTCAAGGAAATTTTTCTAGCTTGTAAATGTTTTATCTCCTCTTCAGATACTTTATCTTCAAATGTATCCTTTTGAGTTAAATATTTAACTAATAAGGAAATCCCTGCATTATATACAATAAATATATCAAATAATCCATCGTTCATAGATATAGATTTATTCGGAACTTTTATACTTCCTACATGGTTTCCATTTACTATAATAACCATTCCTGCTTCATCTTCAATTTTTTCATTTTCAGTCTTTAATGTAAATTTAAAATTGTCATTTTCTCCCATGCTTCTTATGGTACTACTATAATAGCTTATTCTTCCCATAATATTTTTAGTGGTAGGATTCACATTTTCTGATATCTCTGTGATTAGACCTACTCCTGTAAAATTAGTAAAATACCTATCATTTACTTTTCCTATATCTACTTCTTTAGTTTTTCCCTTTAATATAGCTTTTGGTGATTGACTTAGTTTTAATGGTACATTTAATCCTCTAGCAAAATCATTACAAGTGCCTCCAGGAATTATTCCTACAATAGGAGGGTTTTGTAAATGGGCAATTCCATTTATTCCTTCATGTACTGTACCATCTCCCCCTAGAAACATTACTATTTCATACTCTTCTCCCTTTTCTTTAGTAATTTCTTCTGCATCCCCAGGATTTTTTGTTTTAATAAGTGTAAGCTCATCTATGCCTTCACTAAGGATTCCTACAACTTCACTTAGCTTCTCATTAGATTCTGTTTGCCCAGCATTTCCATTGTATATTAATAATCCTTTTTTATACATAAATTCATCTCCTATAATTTAAAATCTTATTTTTTATACCCTTATTATCCCAATATATTTATTGCCTCTATTATCCTAGGAATAATTTGTTTTTTTCTAGATACTATGCCTTCTACAAATACCCCTTGTTCTTTTGATACCTCAAAAGCAGTAGATATAAGATTGTTTATGTCACTACTATATAGTAGATATGACCCTTCCTTTAAAATATCTGTTATCAATATTAAGGTAAGAGAATATCCCCTATTATTATGTATAGTACTAATAAATTCTAAGAATTCATCTTTCCTGCTGAATATCTTATCAATATCCAAAGTAAACACTTGCCCTACTCCTACTTTATTTCCATAGAGATTAAAGTCCTTAAAATCTTTAAATACTATATCCTCTATACTCTGTCCTTCTAAGGAAGTTCCTTCTTTAAACATATTCATAGCATATTTATCTATATCCATATTTAGTATTTTATTTAATTCCTTTACAGCTCTTTTGTCTATTTCAGTGGTTGTGGGAGATTTAAGATATAAAGTATCTGATATAATACCAGAAATAAGAATACCTGCGGTTTTTATATCTAAATCTACATTAAACTCATTGAACATATTAAATACAATAGTGCAAGTACTCCCTACAGGAGTATTTCTAAAGCTTATAGGTGTGTTGGTAGATATATCTCCAATTTTATGGTGATCTACTATTTCTAATATATTTGCTTCCTCGAGTCCATTTATACTTTGACCATATTCATTATGATCAACTAATATAACATTCTTTCTATTAGGATTTAATATATGTCTCCTACCTATAAATCCAAGAAACCTATTTTCATCTCCTACTACTGGATAATTAGAATGTCTATTTGTAGCCATAATCTCCCTTACGTCATCTAAATAATCTTCTTCATGGAATTTTATTATATCTTCATTTCTCATAATTGATGTTATATAATTGCACTGATTTATTAATTTTGATGTAGTATAGGTGTCGGTTTCTACTGTTATTATTGATATATTCTTATCCTTTGCTTTATTTATATATTTAGATGGAAGTTTTCTACCCCCACTAATTATTATAAGTTCCACTCCAATATCTATAGAATATTCTATAACATCGTATCTATCCCCTACTATTACAATACTGTTTTCATTTAATATTTTTTCTTCTTTTATTGTATCAGGATAATAAGATATGACTGATATCCTTCCTTTTACTTCTCTATCTTCTCCAGTCAAAATCTTTCCTCCTAAATCCTCTATTATACTTTTAAAATCTGTTTTAAGATAATAAAAGTCTCCCTTTATAGAAGACATTGCTATATCCTTCATTGTCACTATTCCAGACAATCTACCTTTCTCATCTAGTATCGATAAGGTTCTTATATCTTTACTATCCATCATTCTGTAACCTTTAAGAATTGTTTGTGATGTTGATATAGAAGGGACTTCATCATAATTCAAATCTTTTATTTGTGTTTTTACATTGTCTAAAACTCTAGGCTTTTCTATATTAAAATACTCTAGTATAAATTCTGTTTCTTTATTTATCTCCCCTAAGATAAAGGGAGTAGTATTTAATCTAAGTTGATTCTTCAGTTTAGATAAAGCTATGGCTGACATAACTGAATCTGTATCCGGATTTTTATGCCCAAAAATATATATCAATATATTCACCTCCAAATTAAACTCTCCTATGTTTATTATACCAAAGTATATCACCTATTAATCTATAATAAAAGACGCCTTTAAAGGCGTCTTTTATTATCGTTATAATTTTCTTCAAAAGCCTAAATTAGAATATCCATGTTTATCATATTCTATATCTTGTTCAAAATTAACATTTAAATCAATGCTATCAAAATTATATACTCCATCTCCTGGCTCTTCATTATCAATAGCTGCTGCTATGGTAAATCTTCTAAATAGCTCTTCAAAATCTATCCCAGTATTAAATCCTTCTAACATCTTATTAACACTCTCTATTCCATAATCCTTATCCTTTGCTAATGCTCTAATAAAACCTTGACCATAATGATCTTTTAAGTATAGTTGTAACAAATAGGCTTGCCCATAATCAGCTAAATTCTCTGGTCCCCTCTCAACATTATAATGTTCATCCCAATCTACTAATGAATTTTCTGAATTATCTAAGAAGAAATTCACATGGCCCATAGGGTGAGTTCCAAAACAAAGATATTCTGCAAAATCAGACATTCCCTCATTAATCCATGCTTCTTCCATTGGATCATTATCATCATGAATTAAATGTTGGAACTCGTGAGCTACTGTTCTAAAATAGGTTTCTTCTAATCTCGTTTCCATACTATTTGTATCTATTGTAATAATATTTCTATCTATATAACTTTCTAATGTACCCCAGTAAAATCCTGATACAAAGAATGGATAAGATGGGTCATTATATGATTCATCAATAATGTTATCTACTAACATAATTATTTTTCCATTTTCAGAATTATAGTATCCCTCAGGTAGCCCAACCATTTCTGGTAATGGAGAATTACTTCCATCATGGAAATTAGGAGTTCCAAAGAAGTCTGTATCTTTAGGATAAATAGTCTCATCAAATACATTAGCTAATTTATCAACTTGCTCTTGAGTTACTATATCTTCAGGCTTCTCTCCATGACCATAAGATAAATCATTAGCCACCCAAATTTCTACATGTTTACCTTCACTTCTTAGAGTAAAGGTCTTAAAGTCTAAATCCCTATTTAAAAAATATTTAGTTCCTCCATCATATGTAAAGTAACTATCATTATTTTGTGATACTAAAGCTTCCATTTCAGCAAAATTGATTTCTTTTGAGTTCTTTTTTATTTTCTCTCTAGCTTCCTCTATAAAATCTTCATTCTGTTGTAGATTTCTAAGCTTAGTACCTATGTCAATTACATCTCCATATCTAGCTGTATTAAAGTCATCAGGCTGTGCATGGACTGTATTAGATTGTAATGGGATAAAGGATAGTAGTAAAGATAAACATAAGAATAGTGATAATACTTTTTTCATTAAATCTTCCCCTTCCTTTTAATAAAAGATTAAAAATTAGATAGGTACTTACCTCCTCTCTAAAATACTTTGTCCGTTTTCAGAATATTGTTACTATTATAGTATCATAAATTATTATATAAATTAACTTTAATATATATTAATATTCTATGACTTTATTACTATACTTTATGATTTTTAACATTTTTTCTTCCTTTATTAATTGTTGCATTACCTAGTACTGCTCCAGATATCCCCCCTACTATATGAGCCATTTGAGATATACTATCCTTTACAGTTACTGCATCAACTAATTCTTTACCTATAAATATTGCTCCCACAATTATTAAAGTAAGGGGTATATGACCTGCCCTTACATTAGCAAAGGAACTCAATAAGATCATCATAAAAACTATTCCACTGGCACCTATAAGACCTGTATCAAAAAGTAATGTGTTTATCACTCCTGTTATCAAAGCCGTAATTAATATCATTTTTATAAGTTCATTTGAACCATATTTTTCTTCAATCATTGGTCCTAATAAGAGTATTATTAGAAAATTACTAGAAAAATGCTGCCAATTTGCATGACCTAATATATAGCTAAATAGTCTTACATACTGCATAGGATCACTTAAAGATGTCCTAAAATTAGTAAAAAGATATCTTACAAATATATCTCCATATACTTCTTTTAGTAACAATACTCCTAAGGCTGAAAATGTAAAGGTTAAAGTAACTGGTGCATTATAATGTATTCTTCCTAATCTATCCATGAAATCATCCTTATCCTTAAAATTCTTATACTATATATTCTATATTTATTAACTATTTTCCTTTACATTATAACTAGACTATTTTAATAAATCATTAAACTTTTACCCATATAGGGATACTCTAATTGAATATAATTTTATTTTTATGTATGTTATATTTATTATCTTTAAAAAATCAAAAGAATCGGAGGATAAAATAGTCAACTACTTATCCTCTTTCATCTATGATTGGTTTTAATATATTTGAAAAAACAGATAGATAATCTATTTTATTGTTAAATATAATTTTTCCTACTTTTCCATCTATTGAATTAACAAGGGTATCTAATTTTTTATTATCTAATTTTTCTAATCCCCGTCTAAGAACTAGTGAGTTTTTATAGCTTTTCTCTAAGTCCTTTACTAGTTTTTCATAGTTTCCTATACCTAATATATCATAAGCTGCATACACTCCTGTAAGTATAGAAGTGAATTGGCCAAAGCCTAAAAAAGGCATTATACCAAAACAGTTTCCTACAAAAAAAGTATTACCTACCCTTGGTTTAATACATTTTCCTAAATAATAGTTTCTTATCTGAAAACCATCTATTTTCTTTAAGGACTGATTAAGATCTTTTCTAGCTCTCTTAATAAATACATTCCATAATTCATCCATATTTAATTCTTTATTTTCGTCATACTCTGGATAAGCTAATACTATATTTGCTTTATCATCAGATAAAGGTATAAAATATCCATACCCTTTCGGTGCAAAATCATTATTTAACCAAGCTACTGTAGTATTTTTATTAAAATTGCCTTCTACTATGGCCCCTTTAAGAGAAACTGTTAAATCTGTAGTATAATTGTTTAGCTTCTCACTATACTTCCCATCTCCCGGGGCAACTATAATATGGGTATGTCTTTCTTGTATCTCCTCATAGCTATATTTAGAATTAAATATAATCTTTCCTTTATATTGTTTCTCTAGCTGTTTTGATAGAGCTAAATTATGTCTTCCCCTCACCGATGAAAAACCAATATCTCCAGTTAATTTAGATTTATTATTAGGAGAGTGTATGACTAATTCATCTAATTTAGATATAGGTTGAAGAAATATATCCAGTTCTTCCGAAAAAAATTTAAATACATCCTTTATGGGATGAGTTTGTACATGCATGAAAATTTCACAATTAATAAATCTATCACAAACTTCTTCTCTACTTTCATAAACTATTGGATTTATTCCATGTTTTTCTAAGGTTATAGCACAGCATAACCCTGATAATCCAGCACCAATTATTCCTACATCCATAAATAATCTTCCTTTTCTTTAAGATATTATCCAATTAGTATTTGCCAAAAATGAAGGTAAAATACCTCTTAAAATTGTATATGGATTGAAATAATTCTAATAAAAATATACAATATTCATAGAGATTGGAGGATATTTATGAATATAAATAATGTATTAAAAGAATATTTCGGCTACGATAGTTTTAGAAGAGGACAAGAAGAATTGATCCAAGGAGTTATTGATGGCAATGATGTTTTAGGTATTATGCCTACAAGTGGTGGTAAATCTTTATGCTATCAAATACCATCTTTAGTTACTAAAGGAACCACATTAGTTATATCTCCTTTAATATCTCTTATGAAGGATCAAGTGGATGCATTAACAGAAGTGGGGATATCTGCCACTTACATTAATAGTACTTTAACATCTCTTCAGCTCAATGAAAGACTGCAAAATATTAAAGAGGATAAATATGAACTTATATATATAGCTCCAGAAAGACTTAATCATCAAGGATTCATAAATTTAATTAAAAATATTGATATCCCATTTATCGCAATTGATGAATCTCACTGTATCAGTAAATGGGGTCATGATTTCAGACCTAGTTATAGAGAAATTCCCAAATTCATAAGCAATCTAGAGACTAGACCGGTTATAGGCGCATATACAGCAACTGCCACCGAAGAAATAATAGAAGATATAAAGGATCTTCTAAATCTTCAAGAGCCTAAAGAGGTAATAACAGGATTTGACAGAGAAAATCTATTCTTTAAAGTAGAAAATAATATAGATAAGAGATCATTTATACTTAATTATATAAAGAAAAGAAATGATGAATCAGGAATAATATACTGTTCTACTAGAAAAGAAGTAGAGTCTTTAGGTAGTTTTTTAAATGATAAGAGGTACCATGCAAGTATCTATCATGGTGGAATGAACAAAGAAGATAGAGAAAAGGCTCAACATTCATTCATATATGATGAATCTCCTATAATGGTTGCAACAAATGCCTTTGGTATGGGGATAGATAAATCAAATGTTAGATATGTAATTCATTATAATATTCCTCAAAGCATGGAAGCCTACTATCAAGAGGCCGGAAGAGCTGGTAGAGATGGGGAAGATAGTGAATGTATACTATTATTCTCTCCTCAAGATGTTGTGAAACAGAAGTTTCTTATAGGAGAAAGTCATGTTAATCCTGAAAGAGCTTCAATAGCCTATAAAAACCTCCAATATTTAGTGGACTATTGCTATAGTCATGATTGTTTAAGGGGTAAGATATTAGAATATTTTGGTGAGGTTGATGTAATAGATAAATGTGATAATTGTAGTAATTGTACTATAGAAAGAGAGCTTAAAGATGTAACGATAGAAGCTCAAAAAATATTATCCTGTGTATATCGAATGAATGAAAAATTTGGTACCACAGTTGTTGCTCAAGTATTAAATGGGTCAAAAAACAAAAAGGTATTGAACTTTAACTTGGATAATTTATCCACCTACGGACTAATGGATAATTATACTGAGAAAGACATAAAAAATATTATTGCAATGTTGATATCCCAAGGATATTTATCGCTAACAGAGAGTAAGTTCCCTGTAGTTAGACTGACTCCTACTTCAAAAAAAGTATTAAAGGGTAATGAAAAAGTATATATGGCAGTTGACATATTTAAAGAAAACACTTCAAGTTCTGATAATTACTATAAGGATTTATTTGAAGAATTAAAGTCTCTAAGAAGAAATCTAGCTTTAGAAAAAAACATTCCACCTTATGTAATATTTCCAGATACTTCTTTGAAAGAAATGGCTTCTATTTTACCTAGTAATAAAGAACATTTTCTAAATATTAAAGGTGTAGGAGATAAAAAGTATCAAACTTATGGAGTTATATTTATGGATTTAATAAATAGATATATAGATGAAAATGATGCTAAGCCTATTTCAGAGTTAGCTTCAAGTATAACCAAAAAATCTATAGAACCTAAAGTAAAAACTCATATTGCAAGTTACAATCTATATAAAGAAGGTAACAGTATCGAAGAAATAGCTAAGATTAGAGATGTAAAAAAGGATACTATATTAACCCATTTTGTTAAATGTGAAGAAGAGGGTTTGAGTATTAATTGGGATAGTGTAGTTCAGGCCGATGTAGAAAAACAAGTATTAGAAGCTATGGATGAAGTAGGTTCTGAGTTTTTAAAGCCAATTAAAGAAATTTTACCTGCTAACATTAGCTATTATGATATAAAATGTGTTATATATAAAAAGAATTATGCAAAATAAAGCCCTGCAATATTGCAGGGCTTTATTTTTATTCAAATATTTTTTTGTACTCTTCGTAACCTTCTTTTTCTAAATCTTTCACTGGTATAAACTTAAGAGCAGCACTATTTATGCAGTATCTAAGACCACCTCTATCCTTAGGTCCATCAGGAAACACATGGCCTAAATGAGAATCACCAGTTTTGCTTCTTATTTCTTTTCTAACCATTCCATGACTTAAATCCTTTTTTTCATCTACTGACTCACTAGTAATAGGGTTAGTAAAACTTGGCCAGCCACATCCTGAGTCATACTTATCCTTAGAAGTAAATAAAGGCTCCCCAGTTACCACATCAACATATATTCCTTCTTCTTTATGCTCAAAGTATTCATTTTCGAAGGGTCTTTCTGTACCATTTTCCTGAGTGACCCTATACTGCTCCTTAGTTAACTTCTTTTTAATTTCTTCTTTAGTTGGTTTTGTGTATTTCTTATTCATTTAATCATCCTTTATTAATTATTTAACTTTATTATTGGTTTTTTCTATTTTCTTTTCCTTGGCTTCCTTTGGAGGCTTCATTTCTTTTATCTGAACTTTTATAGGAAGAATATCTAAATATACATTAGTAGCAGCATAAGACTCTCTCCCATCAATTTTTCCCCAATAACCTTGTGTATCTTCTTTTTGATTAAATATCAATTTTACTCCATTTCCATCTGTATCAAATGATAACCCCATTGATTCTTTTTCTGTATTATCAACTAAATCCTTAGTAATAGTTGGTATGACACTATTTTCTCCAAAAATATTGGTGTTTAATTCATTTCCTGAGTAATACTCATAACCTAAAGTAGTCTCTTTATCAGAATTGATAGTAAATTCTTGAGTCTTTTTATTATATTTATCTCCAGTTTCAAGATAATGTAATCTTATATCATTGGCAGATAAACGAGATCCATAGTTTTTATAAGTAGCTCCAGCAGTATCTATAATCATAACTCCTGACTCACCAATGACCTCCAACTCGTCTCCAGTCAGAACTAAAGCAGTATTTTCATCAATTCCATATCCCATATTTATTTCTCTATCAATCAGAGCTGTGATAAGTCTGCCAAATCTTCCTCTAGCTAAAAAGTGTTGATCAGTTATAGAGTTTTCTAAGAATCCTAATCCTTTAGTTAGAAATACTCTATTATCATCAGGGTCATCGTAATTATCTGTATCAGTAGTACCTTGAGTTAAAGCTCCAAAGCTTGAACCTGCTCCAATCATAGGATCTGTCATTATAGCCGCTCCTGCACTACTTCCAGCTAAAACTCCTCCATTATCATATATTTCTTTTATTGATTCCAATACCGGTCCATCTGTACCATCTTCCTGTACTAAAACTTTTACTATGTCTAATTGATTCCCACCAGTAAAAAATACTAGATCATAATTTAACATTTCTTGGGCTAATTCTTCATTAAATCCGTTTTTATCCCAAGTAGACTCATCTATATCCTCTGTAGAACTATCATCATTTATTGCTATAGGAAATACTTTAACATTTTCCTTTGGTACATTATATAAGTCTACGAAGTCACCTTTATATAATCCTCCACTTTTAGAAGGAGTACTACTTGCTGCAGGTATTATTGCAATTTTAATATCATTCTTATCTCCTGCTAATTCTATCATCTTGTTGTAGATAGCCTCATTCTCAGGATCTAATGCTCCCCCTATTATTACTAAAGATCCTTTTTCATTGTCAGAGAAACCAAATGAAGTCATACTTAAAATCATGATTGTAATAAGTAAAATGCTAATAAATTTTTTCATTTCCTATACCTCCTTATATTTTAAATATATATGGATGCAATTTTTATTCCAACATTCTCATAATCATCTTTTACCCAAAATTATAATATTAATTGGTTTAACTTCTATTGTTTTGGTTTTTCTTTTTTTATTTGGTTAACCAAAATAAGGATAACCTTTGAGAAAGGTTATCCTTATTTTCTATTTATACATCTTTTTATATATCAATGATAATATGGTATTTATCTCTTGTTCTATATTATTCTGTATATCTTTGTTTTCAATAGCATTTTCTGATATATCTAAAATATTCATTAAATGAAATTTAATTAAATTGTAATCATCTAACTTAGATATGATTTGGTTTTTCTTATAGTCTTTTTCTGAAATCATATTTTTATTAGATTTAATAAATAGCTCCTTAAAACTGTCATTTCCTTGACTATAAGATACTCCCCCACTTATATCTATATCCATATATTCGATACTTTTTATCTTATCCCTTATGGTATTTAATATATATATAGCTTTATGCTCATCACTGTTTGTCAAAATGATTATAAATTCATCCCCTCCGTATCTTATTGCTATATCTGAAACTCCAGTGGTTTCTTTTATAGCTATAGCAATATCTTGTATTACTTTATCTCCTTGGGAGGACCCTTTTATATCATTTATTTTATTTAGACTATCAATGTCTATCACAATCATACAATACTTATCAGACTGAAGAGGATTCATGATAGTTTCCTCGATTTTGTACCATAGATTTCTATTATATAATCCAGTATATTTATCAGTATAGGCTAAACTTAATAAATTGTTATTTTCTTTAGAAGATATATAGTATAGGCTAGCTATAAAATGCTTTTTAAATCCTAAATCTAATACTTCAATCTTTACGATATAATCTTTTAATACCACTATTCTATCATCTATAAGCTCTTTTTTTATCTTATCTTTATCACCTATAATATTTTTGAAATTATCAGTATCTATACTAGAATATTCTAGGTTACCTTCTTCATCAAATATAATAACAATACTATCTTCCTTTGAGAGAGCTTCTTTTATCATCGCATCTCCCCTCCCTCTTCTTTAATTATAATTAGGCCTATAGTCCTATAATACACTTAATGGAATTTTCAGTCAACTTTTTTCCAGTTTTTTCACTTTTTTATCCATAAAAAGAAAACTCCCTAGGGAGTTTTCTTTTTATGGAACTAAAGTAAATACTACAGTTTCCCATTTATCATTTTTGGTTGCTCCTAGGGAAAAACCATTAATACTAGTTCCTAATTCATAATATCCAGCTATATCTATAACTATTGTATCCTTTTCATTATACTTTTTTATGAAGTTTGTGGATTTTGCTATTTGATTCCACGATACCGCTATGTTTAATCCAGTAAAATATGATACAACATTATCTACAGATACAAATCTAGGTTTTTCATCTACGATTTTATAGGAATATTCAAAAGTTATATTTTTCCAATGAGTAAATCCAGTTAATCCATATCCTATAAAAGGAGTCCACCAACTAACACAATGCATAGAATTATATAAACCTTCTTCATTACAGTAGATATAGGTATTCATATGAGATGTTGAAATTTCAACAGTAATATTCTTCTTTTGAATATGAGTGATGTTTTCAAAAATTGTAGCAAACTTTTCTATATTCTCCTACTAGAAAAGTCCCATTCCTTATATTCACCATAAGTATCTATTCTCATATTTTCACCCCTTCTGGCAGTATCGTAACACCAACAATTTAAATAACTACTTCATTTTAATCACCTCCTATATAATTTATTTTATAAATTATATAGATAAGGTAACTTTTCCTTTAACTCTTGACTGAAAAGTAAATTTATTGTTTTAAATTAACTTTATTATATCCTTAATGGAAGTGAACATTAACTCCAAGAATTTAATATTATATATTAGGGTATTTTACGGAGGTGAATACATGAATATAACAGATTATAATAATCAAAATATAAAGGTTTGTCCCATGGGTACAGATAAGTATGTTATAGCTCCCACAGATACATTCTATAAACTAAGTAGGTTATTTAATACTACTATTGATGAATTGAAAGAATTAAATCCTGAGATTAATCCTGAAAGATTAAAAATAGGCCAAGAAGTTTGTGTACCAGTTCCTTCACTTTTACCTTGCACTGATGGAGAATTTTATACTGTTCAGGATGGAGATACTTTATACAAGATAGCTAAAGCTTATGGTATTAGTTTAGATAAAATTATCCAAAGAAATCCTTTTATAAATCCCAATTTAATTTATGTGGGTCAACAGATATGTGTTCCCTATAAGGAATAAGGGTTGAGTGCAAATCACTTGACCCTTATTCCTTATAACTTTTTTAAAAATTTTATATTTAAAAAGGATTTTCTATATATATTGTATAACTATATTATAAACAATGGAATTTTAATAAGGAGATACTATATATGAAAAGTTATAATAATATTGATAAAATAAGAATAATATCTATCCTAATTCTGTCTATCCTTATATTTATATGGATTATTTTTATAGTTAATCCTAATAATATATCATCAAAAGTACCTATTCTCGCTTATAGACATAAGAATATAGCTGATTTCATTGATGATGCAGAATATAAACTTAAAGACATTAGAAGGTATATGGAATATAGAAGGGAAAACATTCAAGGAGGGGTATATACAAGCAACAAAGAATATATAGATAATTTAAAGATCTATCAAAAGGATATAGAGAATATTATTGTATATATATCACAAAAAAATCCCCCAAAAGAATTGAGAGATTATAAAAGGCTAACTATACAATATTTAAATACTTCTAAATCTATAATTTCCTCTACATTAAGTGCATCAATAGTGTTGAATAAAGAAGATAAGGACGCTTTCATTCGTGAATCTAATCTATATATAAATGAATATAATACTATAACTAAAAAAATGAATGAAGAACTTATATCTATACTTGAAGATAAGGGTATAGACTATAAAATACATAATAATAGAATATCTTATTGGTGGAGAAACTAATTCCTCTACCTATATTTTTGTAAAATCTATATTTAAAAACCGTATATCATTTTCTATTCTTTCACTTCTCTTATCCATAAATCTCTTAGCTGATCCCTGTAAATTATTCACATCTAAGCTCCTATATATTACAGAGTAGAGTACAATTTCTCGAAGCTTTAAAAATACAGGAATTTCTTTCAACCATTTACTGTCTAAGTTATTTTCCTTGTCATACCCTTCTAAGAAATAATGTATAAATTCCTTTGATTTTTCAATATTATCAAAGCCAACATTTTCATACATTCCATAATAGAATAATGGTATAGCTATATCAC
The DNA here is from genome assembly GCF_016820655.1 of Anaeromonas frigoriresistens. GTDB lineage: Bacteria > Bacillota > Clostridia > Tissierellales > SIT17 > Anaeromonas > Anaeromonas frigoriresistens. Next base: position 23,935 of record NZ_WSFT01000042.1, on the reverse strand, counting down.
TTATAAACCATTTATAACAGGAGTCATCAAAATCAAAAAGTGTGATTTTATTATCCTTGACAAAGAAATTCCCACTATGAGCATCCGTATGAATAAGACCATAGCTATCTCTATCTTTGGGAAGTTCATTTATATATTTTACTATATTTCTATATTTTTCTTTTATAATAGGTTGATTCTTAGGTATATAACTCTCTACTTCTCTATAATCATCTAGCCAATTGAATCTTTTAATGTCTGATTTTTTTGGTATATAATATTTTGTTAATCTGTGAATTTTTCCTATTACTTTACCCCATTCAATGAATATTTCAGGCTTTAAATCCTTATATTCCACATGTCTGCCTTCAGCTTTCTCAAATACTACACCTAGAAAATCCACATCCTTACTTTGAACTCTCTCAACAAAATTTCCTTCTTTTGATGATATTGCAGGAGAAACAGATAAACCATTATTATATAAATAATTAAGCCAATCCACTTCTCCTTCAATCATATTCATACTTCTTCTTTTACTATGAGATATTCTTAATATATAATCTTTATCTTTTCTATTAAATTCATAAACAAAATTCTCAAAGCCCCCTATGTTATCTAGTTCTTTTAATGAAACTCCATACCTTTTTGCAATTAAACCAAGTATCTCCTCATTAAATTTTTCTCTTATATTTTTATCCAAATATATCACCTCTTTTTAAAAATCTCTTAAATTTTTATCCCTACTCATAACTAATGCTGCTATAATAATTAAAATTCCCGATATTATAGGTATAATAAATGGTGGTAACACATCTAAGAGTAAACCTGATACTATTATTCCTAATGGAGCAATCCCACCAGCTAATGTTCCCATAGTTCCCATTACTCTTCCCATCATTTTATCGGGAGTCATTCTTTGCATGGCAACTGATATAGGGATATTTACAAATATCATGCATGCTGAGAATATTATCATTACTAAAATAAAGTATATGAAGTGTATGCTCGTGTTTAAATTTTGTAGACTTCCTATTGCAGGTATTCCAATAAAAGCAACCATTAATCCCATTATTACTGTTCCTATCACTAATATTTTAAGATTTTTTTCTCTTTCAGGAAGTTTACCAATAACTATAGATGTTATTAAAACTCCTACAGAAAATGACCCTTCAATAACACCAAATTGAGTTGAGGACATTTTCAAAGTATCATTTATTATAAAAGGCATAATAACAGCTAAGGTAGCATTTATTAAAAGATTGTATAATAATGCAAATTTCATAAGAGCATAAATTGGTTTTAATTCTTTTATAAAATCTAAACCTTCCTTGATATCCTTTAATAAAGCTTTAATACCTTTTTCATCTACTTGAATTGGTGATTCTGTAGCTAGTTCTGCAGCTAATTCTTCTTTTTCTTTACTATCTCTCATATTATATTTAAAGTTTATAAAAGATTCTGAAAATCCTGATATCAAAAAGGATATGCCATTAATAATTAAGAAAAGTTTTATAGGAACTAATCCATATATTAGACCTCCTAAAACAGGTCCCATTATAGCCGCCAAAGATGTAGAAGCTTGGGTATAAGAATTAATTTTAACTAAATTTTTATCAGAAACTAGGTTTGGTATAGCTGCTCCTATAGATACATCAAAGAAGGTATTAACTACCGCTAGAAACAAGGTTGTAGCATAAATAAATATTAATCTCAAACCATAAATAGATGATATAACTACTAGCCCTAATACTATAATACCACTCAATATATCTAACCCTACAACCATTTTCTTTCTATCTCTTTTATCAGCTAAGGATCCTGCTACTGGACTCAATAATACTCTAGGTACCATTCCCAATAATACACTGAGGGCAAACGAGAGTCCGGAACCAGTAGTCCTTAATATATATAGTGATATTGCAAAGGTATATATATGGGTACCCAGCAGAGATACTATTTTCCCTGCCAGGTATAATATAATATTTATATTTTCCTTAGGATCTCCATTATCCTTTCCATCAATCTTTTCATTCATATTTTCCATAAATCTCCCTCCTAATTATAATTTATTTAATAATGTGTTCTTATTTTCATAAGACTTATATCTATAGTTTCAATATCCTTATTAATATCTTTAATTCTTTTATTATCTTTCTTATTATACTTTTTCACTGAAATTCCTCCTTTTACCTAGTACATTTATTTGTAGTTAAAGACTAAATTAATATATTCTTATCTCTTCTAATATTATGCTAATATTATTTTTTGGGTTATATGACCTTTTTATAAACTTGTTATAATCTCTCATTATATAACCTCCTATTCTATGGAATTAAATTTAATTCAGCTTTTATTTAAATACTAATATACTTTTAATAAGTTCAATATTGTGTCTACGTTATCTTTTAGGTTATATTTATCTTCATTGTCGTTTCTATCGATCATCATAATATAATCTCCTGATCTAAATTAAATTTAATTTAACTTATTTTCTGCTTCTTATTAATAAATCATCATTCTATCAATTATTATGTCAAGGGTTTCTTTAGGCTTTTTACTGTCTTTTAAAACTTTATTATCTTTTCTACTATATTTCTTCATTACTTTCCCTCCAGTACTTAAGTTTAATTTTATTTAACTTCTACTATAAGTATATTCCTGAGAATTAATTTTGTCAACAGTTTTGTTTAATTTTATTTAACTTTTTTTGATTTTCTATTGCAGGTTTAATTTTTTTGTACTATACTATAATTAGAAATATATTATGGAGGTTAGATTATGACTACAGGAGAAAAGATTAAAACCTTAAGAAAAGAATTGAAATTAACTCAATCTCAGTTAGCTGGAGAAGAGATGACTAAAAGCATGTTAAGTCAAATTGAAAATAACAATGCTATGCCTTCAATGAAGAATTTAAGATATCTTGCTAATAAACTAGGAAGGCCCATTTCTTATTTTTTAGACGAAGACACATTAAATGAAGATATACCAGTAGATGAAATCAAAAGAAAGATGAGAAAAGCTGATGAGTATGCTAAAAGGTATGAAAAAGAAAAGGTTGTGGAAATTTTAGATGGAATTTTACAAGATTATAATATAAATGAAAAAAGCAAATTATATGCAGATATTTTATATAAAAATGGTATATGGAAATTCCCTTTAAATGAATTTGAAATTGGAGAGAAATGTCTTAGAGAAGCTGTGGAAATATACAAAGCAAACAATTTATATTCAAACGCTGCCAAAGCCTATATAGAGTTAATGGGCCCTTTTTGGCAGACTCAAGATTTTGAGAAGTCTTTAAAGATATTAGATGAAGCTTATGAAATCTATTTACAATCTACAACTGAGGATATAACTTTTCACTTAGAGTATTTATTTAATAAATCATTAGTTTTATCCACTTTAGGAAGAATGAATGAGACTTATGAATTAGTAGATAAAGCTATAGAAATCTCAAAAGAATCTGGAGTTTATTATAATACTGGAGAGTTTTATAGAATGAGAGGAAATTTAGGCATTGTGATGGAGGATTATGGAAATGTATTATATTATCTAGAGAAAGCAATGCAATTTGCCGAGTTTACAGACAATAAATTTAAGTTATCACAAGTTATCTTTAATTATGGAAATTATTATTGTGAGATTGATGAACCTAAAAAGGCCATAGAATACCTAAAGAAATCACTAGAAATTTTTCCAGACTCAAATAAGCATTTAAAACATTTATACTATATTGACTTAGCAATCTGTTATTATAAGATGGGTGAATACAAAAAAGCTCTAGAAGAAATAATAAAAACTAAATATAGTGATGTAGTATATCATAAATTTGACTATGTATTTATGTGGTCAGGTAAAGTTTATGAAGGTTTAATATTATTTAACTTAGGAGAAAGTGACAAAGCTTTGGAATCTATATATAAAGGAATAGAAATGATGAGTAAAAGAGGTAATTCCAAGCATCTAGCTTTTGCATATAAAAAATTAAGTGATATATACTCCAAATTAAATGATTATGAAAAAGCATTTAAAACTTTAAAAAAATCGGAAGAAATAACAAAAGAATTAAATGGAAATCCATTATGATAGGCAAGGGATATATCCCTTGCTTATTTCATATCAAATCCTTGTTCTTTTAAAAATTCTTTCATATGGGGCCGCAATTCATTTCCCATTTTTTTAGATATTTGATCTGTCCATCCATTTTTTATCTTTCCCTTTGTTCTTTCTATGTAGTATTCTTTCATAACTTCATCATATTCTTTAAGTTTTTCTTTATCCCCTTCAATATTATATCTGTCTTCCTTTAATATTACTTCATAAGGAAGTCTTGGCCTTAGTATAGGGTCTTGAGCTGGATATCCTAGACATATTCCAAATATAGGGTAAACATTTTTAGGTAGTTCTAATATCTTAGATATCTCTTTTGGATTATTTCTTATTCCGCCTATATATACTCCTCCTATACCTAAGGATTCTGCTGCTATCATAATATTTTGTGCCATTATAGCTGTATCCACTGTAGCTAATAAAAGTCCCTCAGTATACCCCTCCTTCATATCAACTCCGTTCATATCACAGGCTAAACTAAGTCTATTTATATCTCCACAAAATACAAGAAACTCAGGAGCTTGTTCTATATAGGGTTGATCTCCTCCTAATTTAGCTATTTTTATTCTATTGTCTTTATCCTTTACTCTAATTATTGTATATCCTTGTATAAAACTAGATGAGGGAGACATCTGTCCCGCTTCTATTATAGCTTTAAATTTATCTTCTTCTATTGGTTTATTTTGATATTTTCTTATGGATCTATGCTTATGGATAAGATTGATCGTTTCGTTCATTATATTCCTCCTTAAAATTTCTATTATACTAATAGTACCCTTAAGATATTTTTCAAAACTAATATACATTTATAATATTTATAATTCCTCCTGGGTATATTTATTATTAATAAAACTATTTAGGAGGAATTATATGAATAACTTCAATAATTTACCTGAGTCCTATTGGCTAGATTCTACTGAGAAAACTAATTATCCTTCTTTAGATAAAGATATGGAAGTAGATGTAGCAATAATAGGAGGAGGAATGGCAGGAATAACGGCTGGGTTTATTTTAAAAAGGAGAGGCTTAAAGGTAGCTGTTCTAGAAGTAGATAGAATACTAGAAGGAACTACAGCTAAAACCACAGCTAAAATAACTTCTCAACATGGATTATTCTACGATAATTTAATAAATAATGTGGGAGAAGAAAAAGCTAGACAATATGCAGATGCAAATGAATCAGCAAAGGAATTTATTCAAAGTATAATAGAAGAAAAAGGTATAGATTGTGATTTCTCTATTATGCCTGCCTATGTTTATACTCAAGATGATTCTTATGTAGAAAAAATTAAAAAAGAAGTAGAGGCAGCATCTAGACTAGGAATTGATGCTTCTTTTGTTAGTGACACTCATTTACCTTTTCCTATTAAAGGAGCAGTAAGATTTGAAAATCAAGCTCAATTTCATCCAAGAAAATATTTATTAGAGTTAGCTAAAGAAATACCAGGAGAAGGAAGTCATATATTTGAAAACACTAAGGTATTAGATGTAAAAGAAAATACACCTAATGAAGTTATAATTGAAAATGGCTATACTGTTAAAGCAAATAAAGTTATAATTGCCTCCCATTATCCTATGGAAAACCTTAAAGGTTTATATTTTTCTAGAATATATACAGAAAGAGCATACATAATAGGAGTTTTAGCAGAAGAGAACTTTCCAGAGGGAATGTACATTAATGCTGAAAGCCCTACAAGGTCTTTAAGAAGACAAAGATATAAAGATGGACAAATGATACTAATTGCAGGAGAAAATCATAAGACAGGGCAAGGAAAGAGCACAGAGGTGCATTATAATAGTCTTAAACAATTTGCTGAAGATAATTTCACAATTAAAGATATCCCCTATAGATGGTCAACTCAAGATTGTATGACTATGGACGATATTCCCTTCATAGGTCATATTACCTCTAATACTAAAGGTATATATGTAGCTACAGGATTTAAAAAATGGGGAATGACTAATAGTACAGCATCAGCCATGATTTTATCAGATATAATTACAGAAGGATATAGCACCCATAGTGAAGTTTTTGATCCTTCTAGATCTGATATAAAGGGAGGTATAGGAACTTTTATAAAAGAGAATCTAAATGTAGGTTATGAATTTATAAAAGGAAAATTAAACTTAGAAGATAATGATACTGAAATCACTACTGGAGAAGGTAAGGTAGTAGATTTTAAAGGAAAAAGAGTAGGGTTCTATAGGAATACTGATGGGAAAACCTATATTGTTGATACTACATGTACACATTTAGGTTGTGAACTACAGTGGAATAAAGCAGAAAAATCTTGGGATTGTCCTTGTCATGGCTCTAGATTTTCTTATGATGGTAAAATCATTGAAGGCCCTGCATTAAAAGAATTAGATGTAACAATAATAGAGGATTAGAGCTTTGCTCTAATCCTCAGTTTTTATATTATGAATTATTTCATAGTTTCTTTTAATAACTTTTCTTCCTCTCCAGGCAAAGGCTCTATCTCCATACTTTCTTTTGAACCCTTTGTTGGACATTTCTTTTATTTCATCATAATCTAATCTATATACTAAATCCTCTTTAAATTCTTCCATATGGGTTATCTCTATTCCATCATTATGGGGACATACCTGTTGACATATATCACAACCAAATACTATGTTATCCTTTTTTATAATATCCTTATCTAACTGATCAATATCTCTTTTTTTCTGTGTTATAAAGGATTTACATCTTAATGGATTTATATCGAAATTTCCTAATATAATTTTACCAGGGCAAGAATATACACATTTCATACATTGATAACAGGTCCTATCCATAGTATTATCTGCTTCAAAGGGATAATTATTGAGAATATACCCAATAAAAAAATATGTTCCATAGTCGTCATTAATAAGATGTGCATTTATTCCATAGAATCCTAAACCTGCTCTATGTCCTAGATATCGATCTACTAAAGGTCCTGTATCAACATGGGCATGATATTTAAAGTCATTTATATGCTTATTAAGATATTCACCTATTAAATTTAATTTTTTTTGTGCAATAAGGTGATAATCTTTTGAATAGGTATAGTTAGATATATTTGATCTCTTTTCTTGTTTTACATGATAAGGAAATAGGCATACTATAATTGACTTTGCATCTTCCATTGATACTTTTGGATCAATTCTTCTTTTTATATTTGTATCTTCTAAGCCAGTAAGATGTCCTTTTTTTTCCCTATTTATCAGTATCTTTTCTAAGTCCTCATAGGGACCTATATCAGCTATACCTATTTTTTCTATACCTATACTATTACCGTACTTTATCAGTATATCCTTCATTTAAATCATTCCTCTAGTATTCTGTACTTATAAAAATAATTCTTCTAATTTCTTTGCCAAACCTTCTTCCGTGTTAGGTTTTATAATATCATGATCAGGTAATGCATGGATTAATTTATCATGAGCATTTCCCATTATATATCCTTTACCTACTGTTTTTAACATTTCTAAATCATTTAATCCATCTCCAAAGGCTATTGCTTCTTGGGGTTTAATATTATGTTTTTCTAATACCTTCTCAATAGCATGGCCTTTAGATATACCTTTAGGCATTATCTCTAAGCAATTTATTAAAGAAAATGCCACATTTAGTCTATTAGGATACATCTTTTCTATCCTGTCTTGTAGCTTAACTAAACTTTCATGATCTTCACTTAAAAAGAAGAATTTAGTTGCAATAAGATTTTCAAAGTTATTAAAATCTACTATTTCATATAAAAAATTTGATTCCTTAGTAAACTCATCTAACCATCTATTTTCTTTCTCCACAAACCATTTATCTTCCTGATAAAAGTTCTTATGAATATTTTCATCTACTTTTAAATCTAATAGCCCTTTTACAATATCCTCCTCAATATCATATCCTAATAATTTGTTTTTATTAGAATCATGGACTCTACAACCATTAGATGTAATAAATATAGAATCTAATTTTAAATCATTTCTAATATAGTCTATGTCTTTATGATGCCTTCCAGTGGCAATAAAGAAGTGTATACCTCTATCTATAACTTTTCTTACAATACTTTTTGTATATTCACTTACTCTATGGTTACTATTTAAAAGCGTTCCATCTAAATCAGATATTATAGCTTTATATTTCATTTTATCCTCTCCTAGCTAATTTAAAATGTCGATATTTTAAGTATATAATATTTAATATTTAAATCAATAGGGGCAAAGGTTTGCATACAAAAATAATTTATATTTGTTATTTCAGTACATTTATTTGCTTTTTCTTAAATTCTTAAAAAAATCCTTCATTATTGTAGAACATTCTTCTTCTAATATTCCCCAAGTTACATCCACCTGATGATTTAATCTATTATTTTCTACTATATTCACTATAGAACCACAGCCTCCACCTTTTAAATCAGGAGCTCCTATTACTAATTTCTCTATTCTAGAGTTGACTATAGCTCCAGCACACATAGGACAGGGTTCGATTGTTACATACATAGTACATCCTGATAATCTCCATCCTCCTAGAAAGTCTGCTGCATCTTGAATAGCCATTATTTCTGCATGAGCAGTAGGATCTTTTAATTCTTCTCTAAGGTTATGAGCTGAGGCTATTATTTTATTATCCTTAACTATTATACATCCTATTGGCACCTCTGCTAAATTATAAGCATTTTGAGCTTCCCTAAGAGCTCTTTTCATAAAGTATCTATCCATATATTTTCTCCTATTCCACTATAAAAGCCCTTTGGTTCCCCCAAAGAGCTCAATAATATTCTAAATTATATTTTTTGAAAAGACCAATGGTGCTCCCGAGAGGAATCGAACCCCTGACACACGCCTTAGGAGGGCGTTGCTCTATCCTACTGAGCTACGAGAGCATACATTAAACCTTTTATTATTGTATAGTATTTTACTTTTTTTGTCAACTTGTGAAATAATGTATTTAACTCATTAACCATCGATATAATCTAACAAAAATATTTGCTCTTTTTATTTCTTCATCAGCAAAAAGATCTATTGTATCTTTTTTAACTCCATTTTTATATACTTCTAATACTCCCATTTTTTCTCCTTTTTTCACTGGAAAATCTCTATTACCATTTAAAATAATCTTTGTATTCACTTTGTTTTTTTTATTTATTACTATATATTTATCTTTATTTGGTACTAACTTAATATTAGGAGCCTTAGCTTCATTAAGTTTTACATATATTCCTTCTTCCCTAGTTATTACTTTTTCAGATTTAAAATTATCAATACCATAATTTAATAGAGCTTCACTTTTTTCTTTTCTTTCCTTTTCTGAAGCTGTTCCCATAATTATTCCTACAAGTCTCATATTCTTATCGTTTTCTTCATCTTTGGGTATGTTGATAGTAGATACTAGACAATAGCCAGCTCCATCTGTATGCCCAGTTTTAAGCCCATCTACCAATGGCATATCCCTTAGCAAAGGATTAGTATTTACTTTATAGTTTCTAGTTGATACTTCAATACTTCTTTTATCCGTTATCTTTAAAACTTCTGGATAGGTTTTTAATATATAACTGGATAACTCATTTATTTCTCTTATAGTCATGATATTTTCTGTACCATCATCTTCTGGGAGTCCATTAGTATTCACGTATTTAGTATTTACCAATCCCAATTCTCTAGCTTTATCATTCATCATTTTCACGAATTCTTTTTCTGTACCAGCTACATGTTCGGCTATAGCTACACAGGCATCATTAGCTGAAGCTATCATTATAGCCTCTAAAAGAGTATGAAACTTGAACATTTCACCTTTTTTTAAATAAAAAGTAGATCCCCATTCCTTGGGTGGGTTATCACCTATTGTTACTATATCTTCGTAGTATACTTTCCCTTCTCTTATTGCATCCATACTTATAAGATAAGTCATAAGCTTCGTTATGCTTGCAATATTTAACTTTTCATCTGTATTTTTACTATAAAGTATTTCTCCTGTTTCATAATCTGATAATAATACTCCAAAAACATCCTCATCAAAATCTTCTCCCCATACTAAAGAACTAAAGCATATTATCAAAATCAAAGTAAGTATGACTGTTTTCTTCATTTTATCCCCCTTGCAATACTCTAATTATCATATAACCATTTATCTACAGTATCTTCTATATTATTTCCCGTTACGTCTTCTACCACTTTAATAAAATCTGAGGTAGTTGCATTTTTAAACCTATATTCATCAAAATATTGTTGTAATATACTATATAACGTTTCTTTTCCATACTGATTTTGAATATCATATATCATCATAGCTCCTTTTGCATATACTAAAGGACCATAATCTTCCCATCCAACAAATTTATCTAAAGATCTTATTACAGTATTATCTTCTATACTATCTTTCGAATATTCATAATTATTCTTTATACTTCTCTCATAGTAGTCCTCTGCAGTATCTTCATCATATTGTTCTGTTGCATATAAAAATTCAGAATAAGTTGCTAAAGATTCATCTAACCAGGCTTCATCTATCTGATTATTTCCAACTAACCCATACCACCATTGATGAGCTGTCTCATGAGTTATAATAATTTCTAATGTTCCTAAAGTACTGTCAGTATAATATTTATCTCCTATATATACAATCCCTGGGTATTCCATACCACTAGGAAAACTAGTCTGAACCACACTGTACTGACCATAAGGATATTTTCCATATATATTATTGTAATGCTTTATTGAGTTTACAGAATAGTCCATAGCAGCCCTTTTTACACTATCCTTTACATCATCTAAAAAATATAGCTTTACAGTAGTTCCATCATGATTTTTTACTATCTTCTCAAAGTATTCACTAGCAACCCAAGCAAAGTCTCTCATAAGCTTTGATTCTATTTTCCAAATTTTATTTTCTCCCTTAACTTTTTCAGATAGTATATTTCCTGAGGAAGCTATTTCTATCTCCTTTGGAGCATTAATAGTCACATTATAATTACCTACATCACTATAAAATGGGTCTCCAATACTATAGTATGGATCAAGATTCCAACCATCACCATCATATACTGCCGCTACTGGATACCAATTCCCGAAATTATAAGTTTTATCTCCATAACCAAATCTATCTTGAGCAGAAGGAAGCTTAACTGTATATTGCATTTCAATATCTATTTTTTCTCCTTGCTCTAACTTATTTTCAAGATCTAATCTTAGTACAGTGTTTCCTTTACCCAATATTTTATAATTAATTTTCTTTCCACTAATTTTGATGCTCTCTATGTCAATATACCCTGGACTAAACCCCTCTGGATATGCTGACTCGAAACTATCAAATAAAAAGGGAGCTGTATCCTTCTGTCTAAAAGTATTAGGGTATATATGAAAATATATATTTTCTAAATCTATTTCTTCATTATTAATATACTTAACTAGTTGTTTGCCATTATAAGTTTTCTCATCTGGATTGAAGCTAACTTCAATATTGTATTCATTTATTTCATTTAAGCTTACATCATTATAATCATCTATTATCAGGGTACCAAAATCTTTTTCTTCCTCAGTCTCAACCATTTGTTTGATAGGATGTTCTTTACATCCTATTAATCCGCTAGCTAATAGAAGAATAATAATTATGATGAAAATATTTCTTCTTATCCTCACTCAAAATCCCTCCCAATATTTATCTCTCCTTCTATTTTATATTAAAATAGAATAGAAAATAACCCTTCAACTTATATTTTTACCAATAATAAAAGAGAGCAGATAAACTGCTCTCTAAAAATGTATGCTTTATCTCTTTTTTCTATAACTTATTTTACTTAGAATATAACCATTCATCCATAAAAGAATCAAGTTCTTCCCCTGTTACTTCTTCTGCTATAGATATAAAATCTTCTGTGGTAGCATTCTTGAATTTATTTTCTTTATAATAGTGATGTAATATTTCATATAGTTTTTCTCTACCATATTCCTTCTCTATTTCATAAAGCATCATAGCTCCTTTCCAATAGGCTAATGCTGAATAATCATCCCATCCACCAAACTTACTTAAAGATTTTACTATTCTTCCGTCCTTTATAGTATCTTTATCTCTTTCATATTTTTGTTTAATATTAGTATCATAATAATATTCACCTCTAGATTCACCATACTGTTCTGATGTATATACTACTTCTGAATAGGTGGCAAGAGACTCATCTAACCATGCTTCATCTATCTCATCATTGCCTACTACTCCATACCACCACTGATGAGCGGTCTCATGAACTAAAACATGCTCTAAGTGATGTAATACACTAATATCATAATATCTTTCACCAATAAAAACTATACCTGGATACTCCATTCCAGAAGGAAAACCAGTTTCAACTATACTATATTGACCGTAAGGATATTTTCCAAATGTATTATTAAAATGGTTCATTGAGTTTATTGCATACTCAATTGTTTTCTCTTTTACTTTTTCATCTATTCCCTTTAGAAAGTATAGATTTATATCGATACCATCATGAGTCTCTACTACCTTTTCGAAAAATTCACTACCAACCCAAGCAAAATCTCTCATAAGTTTTGCTTCTATTTTCCAAACTTTATTATTTCCTTTAGTCTTTTCAGATATTATATTTCCTGAGGAAGCTATTTCTATCTCCTTTGGAGCATTAATTGTTACATTATAATTACTTACATCACTATAAAATGGATCTCCTACCTTATAATAAGGGTCAAGATTCCATCCATCATCATATACTGCTACCACTGGATACCAATTTCCAAAGTTTAAAGACTTATATCCCCATCCAAATCTATCTTTGGCTTCTGGAATTTTTACTGTATATTCCATTTCAATGTCTATTTTTTTGCCTGGTTTTATTTTTGTTGGAAGTTCTATTTTTAATATAGTATTTCCTTCTCCTGATATGATATGTTTTACTTCTTTTTTATTAACTTTAATATTTTCCATTTCAATATATCCTGGATCAAAACCTCTAAGGTATATTGAGTTAAAATCACCTAATGTGGCTGGTGCTGTTTCTTTTTCCTTATAAGCGTTAGGATATAAATGAAAGTAAATTTCTTCTAACTCTATATCTTCATTATTTATGTATTTTACCTGTTGTTTTCCAGTATAAGTCTTATTTTCTAGATTTAAATCAACTTCAATATTATATTCATTAACTTTATCTAAGTCAATTCCATTATAATCCTCTGTTATTAACGTTCCATAGTCTTTTTGTTCATTTCCTTTTAATGTTTCTGTAATATTCTCGTTACATGCTGTTAAACTTAAAATTAAAGTAAATATAGTAAGAATATTCAGAATTTTTCTTTTATTTTTCACCTAACCCCTCCTAAGATTTATCCTGTTTTTAAACATTAATAATCCTTGTTATTGATTATTATATAATACATTTATCTTACATTAGATTAAATATCCTTTACATCCTGATGGTTTATATTACAAGTTTATTTCTATTCTTTATTTAAAAAGAGAGCAGATAAACTGCTCTCCAATAGGACTATTTCTTTTCTATTTTTTCTATTCCACCTAAAAATGGTCTTAATACTTCAGGAATTATTACTGATCCATCCTCTTGTTGGTAATTTTCAAGTATTGCAGCTGTTGTTCTTCCCAAAGCTAAACCAGATCCATTTAAGGTATGAAGAAATTCTGGCTTATTTGTATCATTATTTCTATATCTAATATTAGCTCTTCTTGCTTGGAAATCTTCAAAGTTACTACAAGAAGATATCTCTACATATCTTCCATAACTAGGCATCCATACTTCTAGATCATAGGTTTTAGCTGAAGAAAATCCTAAATCTCCTGTACAAAGCTCTACTACCCTATAAGGTAGTTTAAGAAGTTGAAGTATTTTTTCTGCATCCCTTGTAAGTTTTTCTAATTCCTCATAAGAATCCTCAGGCTTTACAAATTTAACTAACTCAACCTTATTAAACTGGTGATTTCTTATAAGTCCCCTAGTATCTCTTCCAGCTGATCCCGCTTCTTGTCTAAAACAAGGGGTATAGGCTGTATATTTAATCGGTAATTCATCTTCATTTAATATTTCATCTCTGTGAATATTAGTAACTGGTACCTCTGCTGTAGGTGCCAAGAAAAAATCTTTAGATGGAATATTAAATGCATCCTCTTCAAATTTAGGAAGTTGTCCTGTCCCTGTCATGCTATCTCTATTAACTAAAAATGGAGGAATTACTTCAGAATAATCTCCCTCATGGATGTGAGTATTTAACATGAAATTTATTAAAGCTCTTTCAAGACTAGCTCCTAATCCTTTATATAGAGTAAATCTTGCTCCTGCTATTTTAGTAGCCCTCTCAAAATCTAGTATATCAAGCTCTGTACCAATATCCCAATGAGCTTTAGCTTCAAAGTCAAACTTTGTAGGTTCTAAATTTTTTCTTATTTCTTTATTATCTTCTTCACTTTCACCTATAACTACGTTAAGGTTTGGAAGATTAGGTAATTCTAATATCCTATTATTTAGTTCTTCTTCAACCTCTTTCAGTTCACCATCTATATCCTTAATTTTTGCTGATAAATCCTTCATCTCTTTTAATACTTCAGATATATCTTTACCTTCTTTTTTCAGCTTAGGTATCTCTTTAGAGACACTATTTTGCCTAGCTTTCATTTCTTCTACTATCTGTAGTATTTCTCTTCTTCTTTCATCTAGATTATATACTGAATCTACATCAAAGTTTCCTTTTCTAGTACTTAGAGCTTTTTTTACTTTCTCTAAATCATTTCTAATCATTTTTAAATCTAACATCATTATCACTCCTTTTTTTATACTAATTAGACAATAAAAAACCTCTCGTCCCTATTTAAATAGGGACGAGAGGTTTAAATTCCCGCGTTGCCACCCTAGTTGATTATTTATAAATAATCCCCTTGGTACACTATAACCGGTGCTCGGTTCTACCTTATTTCGGTAGAATGCTCAGAGATGGATTCAATAACTAATAGCATCGATTTACACCAACCATCGACTCTCTTTAGAAATTAGATTATTTACTATTTCTCTTCAATGCATATATTTTTCCGATGACTAACAATTCTAATAATCCATCCTCTCAAGGCTGGAGTAAAGAATTGAAAAGTCCCTGGATAAGACGACTTCGCATCAGAAATACATCTGACTGAGTCTTACTTTATATTATCGTTAATTGTAGCATATATAACTTTTTATTTCAAGGTACATTTTTAAAAAATTGTATATTTTTTATACTTCAGTCAATAATCCTTATAGATACTTTTATAAGGGGGCTATCATATGAATGAGATTGATGTATATAGTAAACTATCTGAGCTTAAGGAAGTAGATTATAAAAACACTTTAGCTATTGCAAGTATTATTGAAGTTTTAGTTGAAAAAGGTATTATACAAAGAAATGATATTTCAAAGAAATCTCGTGTTCTAGATTCTATGAGTTTAGAAGACCTTAGAATACTGAGATTAAGTAAAAAATAGGTTCCCTTTAAAGGGAACCTATTTTTATTCTTCTTCAGTTGTTTCTTCTGTTTCAGTATCTTCAGTTTCTAATTCATCTGTTGTTTCTTCTGTTTCTATATCTAATTCTTTATTTAATTCATTTAATATACCTTCTAATTCTTCAATATATTCTCCATATTTTGCCCAGTCACCTTTTTGAGAGGCTTCTTTTGCCTTTTTAAATATTTCGTTAGCATTTTGGATGGTTCCTTCTATTTTTTTAGAAGTTTCTCCATCTTCTACATCTGTAACTACCCCATCTTCATTCTTCTGTCTATTTAACTGCCCAAAGATCTTAGATAAGGCTGTATCTAGGTTTTGTTCCATTACTATCTGATTTTTATATGCCACTATTACTCTCTTCATTTCAGGGATGTTATTTTTATTTGATGCTTGAATATATACTGGTTCTACATATAGTAATGAATTCTCTATTGGTATTGTAAGTATATTACCTCTTAATACATTAGATCCTTCCTGACTCCATAAAGTAAGCTGAGGAGATATATCTGAATCTTGATCTATCTTTGACTCTACCAACATTGGACCATTTACCGTTATACCCTTAGGGAATCTATAGAGATATAGATTACCATATTCTTCTCCATCATTTCTTGCAACAAATAAACTGCTCATATTAGGTTTTGTAGCTGGAGTATATGGTAGGGTTAATAGAAATTCTGCTTTTTCTGAATCGGGAAGCTTGAACATCATATAATTAGGTTCAATTGGAACCTCTTCTCCCATATATATTTCATTACCCACATTCCATGCATCTTCAGAATTATAGAATACTACTGGATTATCCATATGATATATTTCATATACCTTTGATTGGATACTAAATAATGTCTGTGGATACCTTACATGATTAAATAATCCTTCAGGCATCTTATCGGAAGATTTAAATAAATCCGGGAATATCTTGCTATAAGTATTTACCATAGGATCTTCTTCATCAAAGATATAAAAATTTGTTTCTCCATTATAAGCATCTACAACAACTTTAACTGAGTTTCTTATATAGTTTGTACTTGTTTCTTCACTATATGGTTGAGAATATGGATATGCATTAGTAGTAGTATATGCATCTATTATCCAGTATAATTTCCCATTTTCTTGATTGGAAACTATATAAGGGTCTTTATCATATTCTAAAAATGGAGCTATTTTATTAACTCTATCAACTATATTACGATTTATTATAATTTTACTATCTGAATTAACATTACCAGATATAAGTATTTTTAAATTCCTTTCTCTAATGGCAAATAATATTTTATTAAAACCATTAAGAGGGACACCTGCTGTACCTTCATATTTTACCTCTACATTATCTGACCCTTGAGGATAGTCAAACTCTGTCTCATCTGTATTTACCACTATATAATTATTTGTTATCTCACCAAAATATATTTCTGGTCTATCTACTCTTAAATCAGTATCAGTAGTTGGTGGAATACTCCTTACTAATAATTCGGGTTGGCCGTTAGGGGCTACTGAGTTAACTGGAGATAAAACAAATCCATATCCATGGGTATATTTAAGATGTTCATTTATCCAAGTCTTTGTTTTTAACTTAGAAGAATCCATTTCTCTAGCAGATAAAAACACTTGAGTATATTCCCCATCTATCATATATCTGTCAGTATCTACATCGTTAAATTTATAGTAATATCTTATACCCTGTAGCTCATTATATACTTGTTTTAAAGGTCTATAGTCATTTATTCTAATATTCTCTATAGTTTCTTCATTATTTAATATATCTTCTTTTGTTAATTTTTGATCCACAGGAAATTCCTTCTCGATAATATTATTTAACCCATAGGCTTCTTGAGTCATATCAATATTATATTGAATAAACTCCCTTTCCTTTGAAATTTCGTCTGGCTCTACTATAAATTGTTGAATTAAACCTGCTCCTACTGCACTTAATATTCCCACTGCAACCAGTAGTGCTGGTCCTGATAATGCTGTTTTAAGATTTCTTTTATATGCACCTACTAAAGCAGTAATTGCAGATAATATTGCTAATATTGCCATTATTCTATATCCCCATAGAGTAACAGTTACATCTGTATAACTTGCACCATAAGCTACTCCTCGAGGTGAATATAAAAGATCAAAGGTCTTTAAATAATAATTAATTGCTATCAGTAAGAATCCAAAAAAAGCAAATATCCCAATTTTAAATATGGCTTTCTTAAATATCTCCTTGTTTAATAATTCTACTATATTTTTCTTATCTTTAAATCTATTCATATCCAATACGTTTTCCGGTCTTTCAATATTAGGTCTTCTTATAGATAACAATAATAAATAAAATACTGCTGTTGCTATAATTAGTACAAATAGTAAAAATAAGATTAAAGATATTATTTCTTTAAATAATGGTATTTTAAATACATATAATCCTATATCATTATTGAATATTGGATCTTTTAATCCAAAGGAGGATGCATTCATAAATTCTAATGTTGTCAGCCATAGTCCTCCAGCAAATATGGATGATACTAATAATGATATAAATGCAGATATCACAGCCAGTATTATATTAAATCTCTTTTCTCCCGGTTTTGGTGGTGTAATATTTGCTTCTTTATAGTAATTTCTCTTAGATGATATAAAATAAAAATATATCAGTCCAAATAAAATTATAAATAAAGGTACTCCGATCTTTACTTGAGTGGATAATTTAGTCAGAAACGTTTCTGTATAGCCTAGCTCATCAAACCATTTGTAGTCTGTTATAAACCCTACAATGCTAGTAAAAGAACTAAATAATACTAACAATATAGCTATAACTAAAAATAGTATAAACTTTGTTCTATCTCTCAAAATAACAACCCCTTTCAAAAAAAATAAGTAGTATAATGTTTATACCATTATACTACCCATTTATGCATTAATCAATTTATTAACCTTCTATTTTCATATCTCCTTCTTTAATCCAACCTTTTCTTCTCATTATTTCTGAGATTATTAATGTAAGGATAGCTGGTAATACAAAATGTAATAATACTATACCTACTAATCCTTCTCTACCCATTACATCTAAAGTTCCAAACTGCCCTACAAGACCACTAGTGCCCATTCCTGCCCCCAGTTTATTGTTTTCCATTCTAAATATTACAGTAGCTATAGGACCTAATATAGCTGATGTTATAATTGGAGGGATCCAAATTCTAGGATTCTTAACTATATTGGGTATTTGTAACATACTTGTTCCTAATCCTTGGGAAATCAGTCCTCCAATACCATTTTCTCTAAAACTAGCTACTGCAAAGCCTATCATTTGAGTAGCACATCCAACCGTAGCAGCTCCTGCCGCTAACCCAGATAGACCTAAGGATATAGCTAATGCAGCACTACTAATTGGTAATGTTAATATTACACCCATTAATACAGATACTAATATCCCCATAGGTATGGGTTCTTGTTCTGTAGCTAAATTTATCAATTCTCCTAATCCTGTCATTATACTAGATACTATAGGAGCTATATATACACCGGCCATTCCTCCTAATAGTATAGTTAAAGCTGGTACTAGAACAATATCTACTTTTGTTTTTCCTTTAATTATCTTAGAAATTTCAGCTCCAATTAACGAAGCTACTAAAGCTCCTACTGGCTCACCTATTGTTATAATAGCACTAGCATCAACCATTTTTACAGTTCCTGCTCCTAAAGCACCAGTAATTATAGATGCAAAAATTCCTAATGCTGGAGCATTAATGCTATAAGCTACCCCTGCTCCTATAGCAGGCCCCATCATATATTGAGCTATTTGTCCCATATTAATTAATATATCAATATTTAGTAATGTTCCTATCTGTTTTAATATAAGTCCAATTATTAAGGATGAAAATAATCCCAAAGCCATTCCATTTAATACTTTTATTATATAATCCTTTATAGAGAAACTATTTTCCTTTTTCATTTTTTCCTCCGATCTATTTTGTATAGACTCCTGTCTTGTCACTTGTCCTAAAAAAAATATAGGCAAATGCCTATCATTAAAAATATAACACGATATTATTATTCAATCAAGTATTTTTTTATTATTAATTCATCTTTTATCTTTTTAAATACATCTTCATTTGGTACTTCAATCGTATGAATATGAACACCATCAGTAAGTGTAGATAATGGCTCTGCATTATTTTTATTTAATCTTTTTATAAATTCCTCAACATCTCTTCTTGATGAAATCATCAAATGGCCTTTTATTTCTCCATATATAGGATGTTCTACTATTACATCTAATATTCTTCCTCCTAAGTCCACAATAGTATTCAATTCCTCTTCAATATTATCATGTCCTTGATGTTGAGATACTATAGTTTTCTTTATACCTGAGGATATATTGCTTAGTATCATATAACCATTAGGGGTAGCTATTATATCATTACCCTGAGCTCTTAATATTGCTATATCTTGTACTATAACCTGTCTACTGACATCGAATCTTTTAGCAATATCAGCTCCTTTTATCGGAGTTGTACTTTTAGTTAAAATACTTATAATATTATTTTTCCTTCTATTTCCATCCATATATATCACCTCTACTTTATTCTATCTATAAAAATTATATCATACAATAACAATTTAATATTATATACTATTAAAATAAGTCAAGGACTAGTCCTTGACTTATTTTTTATGCCATTAAATATTTTTTCATTTTATTTGGGACTTCCTCTTCTGAACATTCCATAGAAATAATAAATTCCATTTTATAATCTTTTTCTATAGTCTCTAAATCATCTATTAGTTTTTCTAGTAAGTAAAAGTCTAATTCGACTATTTTGTAGAGTCCATCAATATAGATTTTTTCAATATCATAATCTTCAGCTATAATTCCACATAAAAAACCATGGAAAGTCTCAATATTCCTGATATTGAAATCCATGGCACTAATATACCTTATTTTATGATTTAAATCTAATGTATGTCTTTTTTTTGATTCAATAAATACGATATCTCCATTAACATTATTAATATCATCATTAGCCATACTTATGAGCTTCTTAGTTTTTCCTGAACCTTTTTTTCCACAAATAAAATTAACCATTTTTATCTGCCTCCCATTTTATTTTTTTAAAATTTAAAGAAATCAGTGATTATTAATATGCTCATATTAGTTTTAGTCGTATTTCATTTAAGTAAATAAAGCTTATTAATATTATTCTATATTAATATTAAAAACCCTTTAATTTTTTATTACCCTTTCTTTTGCTCTTTAAAATCTAAATTAAGATCTTTTATTTTATCTATTATATCCTCACTGTTATTAAAATAGACTACTTTTTCATCGAATGTATTTATATATATATAATTTTTCCCATTATCTTCTAAATCATTCAATGATAAATAGTGAACTTCTTCTCCTTTTTCTGAAACAAACTCATTTTCTTCATTTAACATATGTAGAAGAAGCTCTAATGTTTCCAATTCTTCATGTTTGTTTTTTTCCATTAGTATCACTCCTTTTTATGGTAATAATATTCCTATTACTATACTAGAATATATATATATAAAATGATATACTATAATAGATGTTTTTTAAAGGGAGGACTTAATATTGCGAAGACCAAACAAGAAGAAATATACTATAATAGCTTTAATTATAGTAGGAGTTATGATTCTTTCACCAGTATTATCCTTAGTGATCAGTGCTATGGCACCTTCTACAGTAGAAAGAGATATAACAAAGCAAATCGATGATGAAACAGCTTTAAAAATAATAGATATTTATAGAAACCTCAATGAATATATTGGCAAAGAGTTGTCAATGGAATTACACTTCGTATCGTTAGAGGGGTCAGAAGAATATAAAGATATTTTTTCTCTAGGAGTTACTGCTACTTTAGATAATGGAGAAGAAAAGTTCTTTGAACTATTGGCCCAAACAGAAGATGGATCAATTCCAGAAGGTCTAGAAGATTTTGATAAAGTACAAGTAACGGGATCTATAAAAGATTCTTTTGAAGAAACTCATGAGGACCATGGTCATACAACCAATGTTCCTATCATGACTGTAAAAAGTATAGAAAAGATAGAAAACCAAGATAATTAATTATCTTGGTTTTTCTTTTGCTCTCCTATAATATCATCTATTAAATCATTATCTAAAATAATCTTTGATTCCTTTAATTCTGATATAGCTCTTTCATATCCTTCTCTACATTCTTCTATATCTATAGGCTCTTTAGTCTTTCTATCCCATGCTTTACTATTTTCAAATATACCATCCTTAGACATCTCAAATACTTTTTCATCATCTATAAATGACCCTATTGGAACATAGTATTGATTAGCCACAAAACCTTCTTTCGAATTAAATAAGTCCTTACCAAATCTTTTTCCTTTATTATCCTTAATTCCTACTAGATTTAGCATAGTGGGAAATAAATCTATTTCTCCTCCTACTATTTCATTTGTTTCTTTCATTTGGAATCCAGGTATATGGAATATTAAAGGTATGTTCATAAATTCATCAAACCTATATTCTTTCCCTAGATATTCAGTCATTATTTTTTCATTCTCTGCCCTAGCTGGATATAATCCTGCATGATCTCCATATACTACTATTATTGAATCTTCATATAATCCTTCTTTTTTTAGTCCTTCAATGAATTCACCAAAGGCCCTATCTGCATAGTTTATACTTTGAATATAGTTGCCAAAAATTGTTCCTTCATGTTCTTCTTTAAGTTCTATATTCCTTAATTCTTCAGGCATATCATAAGGATGATGACTTGTTATTGATATAACCATAGAATAAAAAGGTTTTGGTGCTTCTTTAAGATAACCAACAGTTTGCTTGTAAAAATCCATATCATTTAATCCTAAATCTATAATATCCTCTTTTTCATCATAATCAAAATCTTCTAAACTAATAAAATTATCAATTCCTAATTTAGGATACATCTTATTTCTTCCCCAAAAATCCTCATTATTACCATGGAAAGAGTAAGTTGAGTATCCTTTGTTTTTAAGTATTTTAGGAAAAGTATAATAGTAATTTTCATTATAATGATTAAATATAGATAAATTATTTGTGGGATATAAAGAAGTATGACTTACAAATTCTGCATCTGAAGTATTCCCCGGCCCCACCTGCTGATAAAAATTATTAAAATATATACTATCTTTAGTCATAAATTTATTTAAATTTGGTGTAAGTATCTGACCATTATATTCATCATTAATAAGAAAATTTTGTAAAGATTCAAATTGAACTACTATAATATTTTTTCCCTCTGCTATTCCTTCGTATTTTTTATGAGGCTCTTCTTCATTTTTATCATTATTGGTGATTTTTTCAACTTCATTATTTATTTCTTCCTCTGCAATAACATCTTCTTCTTTATTGGTTATTTGAGTATATGCATCATATATATGATAGGTAAATATTCCATAATTATTATAAGCATATGTGGTATTACCCTTTATATATATAATAGGTAATATCAAAATTATAATTAATAACGGTATTATAATTTTAAATAACTTTTTATGTTTACTATTAAATAAAGAGTAGTTTATATATTCTTTGTTTAATAGTATTCCTATTGGAATCAAATCTAATATCATTGCAAAATATATAGGCCTTAAAATAAAGAATATACTTTTCCATACCGTAGGTACATTACCAACAAAAAGTAACATTGTAACTGAGGGAAGGAATCCATAATATTGATAATATACTAAGTCTACAAATAGTATTATGCCTACTAAAGCATGTATAAAAAAACTAAAGATCTTTAGTTTTTTTTGCTTTAAAAAAATTAATGGACTATAGAATAATAAAATCCATGGAACAGTCCGTAAAAAAGCTACCACAATATTTTTTTCATGGGTAAAACTATACAATAATAATACTTTTATTAGAGATATAATTAACATTACCCTTATTATTTTATATAGTGATTTCATTTCTTTATTATATCGAGTTTTGAAATTAAACATAATATTTTTCTCCTTTATTACTGTAGCTAAAGTATTTGATGTTTAGTCAGTTATTATTTAAATCAATTTACTATAATTAAAAAATACCCCAATTACTAGGGTTTACTCAGTAACCTAGCATATGTATATTCCTTATAATTCTTAAATTTCAAAAAATTCCACCATATAATTATATAACACTTTATAATTATATTAGATTAAATTTCGTTTACACTTTAACAAGTATGTTACAACTTTATGATATAATGACTTAATTTCTATTAATAAGACTTCTACTAATAAATAAAATAATCCCTTTGCAATATTGCAAAGGGATTATTTTATAAATAAAAAAACCAGCAACGTCCTACTCTCCCAGGCAGTCTCCCACCAAGTACCATCAGCGCTGA